>JANLOO010000073.1:0-43479 GCA_031366605.1 Actinomycetota bacterium
TACCCGCACGCTCTCTCCCCCGAGCGGGATGCCTCCCGAGTCGAGCCAGGTCGCGTTGTCGGCCTCGGCGCCACCTGTGCGATCAGTCGCCAACAGACACCCCAGCCGGACACGCATAGTTTCTCAGTGGGTGAGTTCGTCGACCTTGAGGATGGCCGACGCGTCGTACTTCATGAGGAACGCGGCTTCACGATTAGCGAGTGGAGGTCCGTCGCTCACGAAGCCTCTCGCCGTCCCGCCGTACACGATACAACTGAGACACTGACGCAGAATGTTCTGATGGTCGTCCTTCCCGACGATGAGAACAGTACAGAGGCGCATCCATGGTCGTGGCTTGCTGACCTTGCCACCGCTCGTGGCTTGGATGTAAGGCAGGATGAGCTGAAGTCCCTGCCGTACATCGTTGTCTTTGCCGAGGAGGTGCTTCAGTGGCTAGTGGTCTGATCTTAGGAGCGCGCCCTTGGCACCCGGATCGGTGAGCCCGTCGTACTCCTCGAGGATCGCCCGCTTGTAGTCGGCGCCGAAACGCCGACGCCGCGGCCGGGTCACATCATCGCTGCCCACCACCCCATCATGAACCGGGTCCAGCAGCATTGCCGTGCTCATAGTCATGGAAGGTCATCCCATCTCGCCCCGGCAGTGAAGAACAGACAAAGACGCTGTCTCACCTCATCCTGACAGCCAGGGGAGGACGATGAACATCAGCACCTTGTCTGGGTGCAGGCGATCAGGCGGTGGTGGTGGAGCCTCGGTCATGGGGCTCGTCTCGCTCGTAAGCACTCGGTCGGATCTAACCGTAGGCTTGGCAGCGGACGGAGTTCTGTTGCCGGCGCCAGCGACGGCACAGCTGTTCGAACCAAGCCAACGCCGGTCGCCGAACGGCTCAGGAGCCATGCCCGAACTCGCATCAGCGCGCCCCCTTGGCTAGCCGCGGTCTTTCCGACTGCCCTCCAACCGGGCAGGCGGTTCGGCGAGCGGTCACATGGCTCCCGCTGGTGATGCCGCTGTAAGGGCCGCGAGGAACCGTCGCCCACGGCGGCGTGTGAGTCCGCCTGACGCGGCGACCTGGACGGTTGTGGCGGTCGACTCGCCGGGCATGACGTTCACGGTGAGCGTTTGGCTCTTGCCGCCGAAGACTAGGTACAGCACGGCCGGAATGATGAAGCAGAAGAACAACACGATGGCCAGCAGGAGACTGCGGCGACGCTTGTAGAGGAACGTCGCGGAACGGTCGGTGTGACCGGTCGGCATCCACGACGAACGCAGCGATGCGGTGCCCCTCGGAATCTCCGCGATCGCAAACGCGATGACCTCACTCGGTGAGCGCTGCACCGTGGCGGTGTCGGTCCCCGACTGAGCATCAAGAACGAAGTAGATGCACGCCCCGATCGCCCCGAGGACCAGAAGTGTTACGAGAGTCCCCATGTCGTCATCCCCTTCTTTGTGGGCAGCGTGGCGAGACAGTATCCGCCTCGCCGGTCGTAGTCGTGTTCCCTTACGGGAAGCCTGATCGCTTCCGGCTAGCGCGGTTCGGAGCTGTTGCGGATGTTGTCGAGCATCTCGTGCCTGACGATCCAGGGGATTCCCGTCGAATTCGGGTCGAACTGGCGAAGGTCGTGCTCTGCCTCAGCGAGTGCCGCGTCGAACAGCTCCGCCGTTGCTTCGGTGCTGTCGTAATTCGCAGTCCAGAGTCGGTCGGAGTTGTAGGGGCTGCCCCAACTCTCGACCTTGAGCGCCTCGGTGAGAAAGAACCATCGGGCCCCGGCCTTCTCGTAGTGATCCTGCTTAACGCGTCTTCCGGTTTGAGCGGGGATTGGCGATTCGGCCGGGAGCGCCGGCATGCCTGGAGAGGGGCAACACCTCCGATGTTCTGCCGGGTCGGTTCGGCCAGCCAGTCCGCTGCATCCAGGGCCAGGGACGGGAGGGGCAAGGTGGACTCTTGAGAGCGGAACTGTTCGTTTTGCGGGGAGTTCCTGCCGTACCAGTGACGACGTGAACGGCTTGCATCCAATGGGGTGCGCCGCGCGAAGCCGCGAGCCGCCGCCTCAGCCGTGGTCGGTTCGAGGAGAAGTCCTTGCCGTGGCCCGTGGGTCGACAGCGGGTAGTGAGTACTCACTCTCCCCACTTAAACGGCTCTTCGCAGATGAGTGGGGAGAGTGACTACTCACTACCGATGGCCCCGAGTCACGGTGAACGAAACGGCTCCTCGAACCGGGCAGGACCGGGCGATGCCCCCGCTCAGTCGAGTCACCTCGTTCGATGAAAGCGTGAAGCGGGACCTGGTCCGGAACCCCCTGCAAGGGAGGCTCGCGCGACGAGCACCATCTCGATCGATACCGACACTCGACAGGGGCACGAGACCAGCACGTCCTGCGCATCGGACTGGTCGATTCGGGCCAGCCCGCAACCAGGGCGTCCGTAGCGGAATCGCTCCTCCCCACTCATCTGCGAAGGGCCACTTAAACCGGAAGACCCCGTTTAGGCCCATGCTGCGTGGGCCCGAGCGAGACCCGTCTATTTCTGGGCAGCCAAACCTTCCGCAAGGGTGGCGACGAGACGGAGGCCGTAGCCGGTGCACGCGCCGTTGGACATTGCGGAGCCGGCGATGTCGATGTGGCAGAAGGGGAGGCCCTCGGTGAACTCGCGCAGGAACATCGCGGCGTAGACCGCGCCTGCCTGGCGTTTCTTGGCGGCGTTTGCGAGGTCGGCGACGCTGCTCGCGATCAGCGGGCGGTAGCCCTCGTGCAGCGGCATCGGCCATGCCAGGTCGCCCGAGGCCTCGGCGGCGGCGCGCACCTGCTCGGTCCACTCGGCATCCGAGCCGAACAGGCCCGCGTAGACCTCGCCGAGCGCGACGACCATCGCACCGGTCAGCGTCGAGAACTCGACCAGGTGGGTGGCGCCGTTGCGGGCGGCGTATGTCAGCCCGTCCGCCAAGATCAGACGGCCTTCGGCGTCGGTGTTGATGACCTCGATGGTCTTGCCGTTCATGGCGGTTACGACATCGCCCGGCTTGATCGCGCGACCGTCGGGCATGTTCTCGGCCGACGGGATCACGGCGAGCACCTCGATGAGCAGACCCAGCTTGGCGATGGCGGCGATGCTCTCGATCGCGATCGCGCCGCCGGTCATGTCCATCTTCATATCCTCCATGCCGCCCGAGGGCTTGATGGAGATGCCACCGGTGTCGAACGTGACGGCCTTGCCGACGAGCCCCAGCACCTGACCCTTGCGGGCCTTGGGGGGCGACCAGCGCATGACGATCATGCACGGCGGCTCCTGTGAGCCTTGGCCCACGCACAGCAGCGCACCGGTCTTGAGGCGCTCCAGCTCGCGGACGCCCAGCACCTTGCACGTCAGTCCGGGGATGGTCGCCGCCAGGGCCTTGGCGTAGTCGGCGAGGCCAGTCGGCGTCAGGTGGTTGGCCGGCGTGTTGGACAGGTCGCGGACTGCGGCCGTGTGGGCCATGACCGTGGCGGTCCGTGCGAGTTGCCTGGCGCTCAGCCCTGCGCCGGTCACGACCAGGTCGCTGATGCGAGATCCGCCGTTGCCGTCCTTGCCGCTCTTGAAGCGGTCGAACCGGTAGTCGCCGCGCCAGATGCCCTCGACGAGCGCCGTGGCGTGATCCGACGACACACCGTCAGGCAACGCCACCGCGACACGCGTCGCCCGCGCTTTGTGCGCGGCCTTTGCGAATGTGCGACCCGCCTGCTCCCAGTGATACCGATCGGCACCGTCGCCAATGCCGATGACGGCGACCCGCTGGACCACGGTGCCCGACGTGTGGAACACGGTGACCTCGCCCGCCTTGCCGCGGACCTCGCCGTCCTTGATCGCCGCCGAGATCGCGCCGCCGACCGAGGCGTCAGCCGCTGCGAGCGCCCCGGAGGGCGGGCCTGGGGGCGAGCCGACGGTCACGAGCAGCAGTTGGCTGCGTGTGCGGAGCGGGTCGGACGATGCTTTGAGTGTGCATTTCATATGGGGGTCACCGGGTCGGGGAGGGAATCCCGCAAGCATAGGTGAGCGGTCGATTCCACTGAAATCCTCGACTCTGGCGTCGGGTCTATACTCGTCTGAACCCAGCCACCGGAGGCGCAGTGGACCGACCGATCCGAGTCGTGATTGCCAAACCAGGCCTCGACGGTCATGACCGCGGGGCAAAGATCATCGCGCGCAGCCTGCGTGACGCGGGTATGGAGGTCATCTACACGGGGCTGCATCAGACCCCCGAGCAGATCGCTGCCACGGTCGTGCAGGAAGACGCCGATGCCGTGGGGCTCTCGATCCTGTCGGGCGCGCACATGACGCTGGTGCCGCGCGTCATCGACCTGCTCAAGGCCGAGGGTGCTGCAGGCGTGATGGTGATCGTCGGCGGGACGATTCCGAAGGACGACATCGTCGAGCTGCGTGCGTTGGGGGTGGCGGCGGTCTACACGCCGGGCGCTCCCGTGCAGCAGATGGTGGACTTCTTGAACGGCGCGTTCGTGGCGAAGGCCTCCTGATGCCGGTCACCTTGGAGCTGCGCGGTCCGGTCGCGGTGCTGACGCTGGAGAACCCCGGCAAGCTCAACGCGTTGTCGATCGAGATCCTGGATGAGCTCGACGGGCACCTTGACGCGGTCGAATCGGACGACGCCGTCCGGGTCGTTGTGATCACGGGGGCAGGTGAGAAGGCCTTCGCGGCTGGAGCCGATATCGGGCACATGCGCGAGGCAACGGTCCAGCAGGCGCGTGATTATGCCGAGCGCGGGCATGAGCTGTTCGCGCGTATTGAGGCGTTTGGCAAGCCGGTCATCGCCGCGATCAACGGATTCGCCCTCGGAGGGGGGTGTGAATTGGTACTGGCCTGTGACATCCGGCTCGCGTCGGACAACGCGCGACTGGGCCAGCCAGAGGTCAACCTGGGCATCTTCCCCGGATGGGGCGGGACGCAGCGTCTGCCGCGGCTGACCTCGCCGGGGTTTGCGAAGGAGCTGATCTTCACCGGCCGCCACGTGACCGCCGACGAGGCGAAGGCCGCCGGCTTGGTCAACCACGTGTACCCGCTGGCCGAGCTCCTCGACCGCGCGGTTGCGATGGGTGAGGAGATCGCCAAGAAGTCACCGCTCGCCGTGTCGGTCGCCAAGGGCCTGGTCAACCAGGCGATGGAAGGCGGCTACCGGGAGGCCTTGGCCCAGGAACTCGCCGCCTTCGGTGATGCATTCGCCAGCGAGGATCAACGCGAAGGCATGGCCGCGTTCTTCGAGAAACGGGAGCCCCGCTTCACGGGTCGCTGACGGCGCGCTGATCGTCCTCTCGCCTTCGAACCCCGTTTCATCGGCGGACGAACGCATGCCCAGCCGAGCGGCCGGACAATTGGCCGCCAGAGTCACGGTCACTTGCCCGTGATCCTCGCAGGGGGTTCGTGGTAGGTTTCCCGCGCTCGTGGCCGGATTCGGTCGCGTGCGCATGCCCTCGGTGCCACTGGGCGCCGCCGATCAAGGAGCGCGCGAGCACGTGAAGATCGCCGTCTGCGTCAAAGAAGTCCCCGACAGCACCGCCGAGAAGAAGATCGATCCATCGACGCTTCGCCTCAGCCGTGACGTGGGTGACCGAATGCTCAACGCATTCGACCTCAACGCCATCGAACAAGCGCTGCGCCTCAAGGAGGCCGCCGGAGAGGGCGAAGTCGTCTTGGTTTCGATGGGCCCGAGCCGTGCGCTCGAGTCGATCCGCAAGGGCCTCGCCATGGGTGCCGACCGTGCCGTGCTCGTCTCGGATGAGGCCGCCGCGGGTTCGGACCTGGTCGCCACCAGCTATGTGTTGGCCAAGGCGCTGGAGCGCGAGGCGCCGGACCTCGTCCTGTTCGGCCAGCAGGCGTCGGACGGCGATGGCGCCGTCATGTGGGCCGCGGTTGCCGAGCGTCTGCGGATGCCGGTCATCTCGCAGATCTCGGAGCTGGAGGTTACGGGCGGCACGGTGACCGCCAAGCGCCAGACCGAGTTCGGCTACGACAGGATCAGCACGTCGCTGCCGGCGGTGCTCGCCGTCTCCGACGCGCTCAACGAACCGCGCTACCCGTCACTCAAGGGCATCATGGGCGCCAAGAAGAAGCAGCAGGACGTCCTGTCGCTGGCTGACGCCGGTGTCGAGGCCGACCGCGCAGGCCAGGCCGGTTCGCGCACCACCGTCACGGCCCTTGCCGCCCCCCCGTCGCGTGGCGACAACCAGAAGATCGAAGACGACGGCTCCGGCGCGCAGAAGATCATGGACTTTCTCTTGGAAAGGAAGCTGGTATGAGCACTCTCGTCTTTCTCGAGCACCACGGCTCGGGCATCCAGAAAGGGTCGCTCGGCGTCCTCTCCAAGGCTGCGTCCCTGGACCCCGACGTCGCGGCGGTGCTGATCGGCTCAGATGTCGCGGGCCTCGCCGCCGAGGCGGCCAAGTACGGCGCGGCCAGCGTCTACATCGCCGAAGACGCGTCGCTGACCGCACCGCTTCCGCAGCCGCGCGTGGACGTCATCGCGAACCTCGTGCGCGACAAGGGTTTCGGCACCGTGTTGTTCGGCGCATCGGTCCTCGCGGCCGACGTCGCGGGTGGGCTCTCCGCCCGCCTGGACGCCGGACTCAACTGGGACCTGATCGACATCGCCATCGATGGCGGCGAAGTGACAGGCACACGTGCTGCGCTCGCCGACTCGGTCTACGTGGACGCCGGCTGGACCGCCGAGCCACGCATCGGTCTGTTCCGTTCGGGGTCGTTCGACCCGGTTGAGACCGCGGGCTCGGGGGCCGTCGAGAACATCGCCGTCTCGCTCGAGGACTTCTCGTCCAAGGCGGTCATGGTCGACCAGGCGCATGAGGTACAGACCGGACCGTCCATCGAGGAGGCCGACATCCTGGTCGCCGGTGGTCGTGGTCTTGGCGCACCGGAAGGCTTTGGGATCCTCGAAGAGCTGGCTGCCGCGCTGGGCGGCGCCGTCGCCTCGACCCGCGCGGTCGTCGACTCCGGTTGGTACCCCTACGCCACGCAGGTCGGCCAGACCGGCAAGAGCGTGTCGCCCAAGCTCTACATCGGTTGTGGCATCAGCGGCGCCATCCAGCACAAGGTCGGCATGCAGTCCTCACAGACGATCGTGTCGATCAACAAGGACGGCGGCGCCCCCATCTTCGACTTCAGCGACTTCGGCATCGTCGGCGACCTGCACTCGATCGTGCCCCAGCTCACGGCCCTGGTGAAGGAACGCAAGGCCTAACTGGCAGTAGAACGGCGCCGCCTGGGCGTCGTTTCACGATGTGAACCGTGTCCGACACCAAATGTCCCGGGATCCTTCGCTGCGAAAGGGATCCCGGGGTGTAGGGAAGGGTCATTCCCCGGCCGTTGGCGGCGGTCAGGTTGACCGGTCGACGCGTTCGATTTGGACGATGCGCTCGGTCTCTGCGAAGCCGGCGGTTGCGTAGATTCCCATCGCGACGTCATCGACATCGGCCACGATGACGAGGGTCTCGGCCCCCATGGCTGCGAATCCCTCCTCGGCCACATGGCGAAGCAGCTGGGTCGCGAGCCCTCGGCGGCGAAACTGCGGGCGGGTCTCGACGGATTGGAAGCGGCCAATGCCGTCGCGAACGAACAGACCCATTGAGGCAACGAGCTGTTCATCGACGAATGCGCCAAACCACCGTCCCCACCCGGCGTCGACCATCGTCTGGCAGTGCCGGCTTGAGTCGTGCAGGTACGCGCGGTAGCCAGGCCCTTCCTGCTCGTCCAGCGGGAGAGCGAGGTTTCGCGCGACGCCCAGGTCGATCCACTGGGCCCAGTCGTCATCGCCCCGAAGATCGCGGATCTCGCAGGGCGACTGCGGCCGGGTCGGTGGAGCCAGCCGGGTGGCGGTCATCGTCGCCAGTTCGTACCGCTTGAATCCCGCATCCACGAACGCACCCGTCGCCCCTTCCTGCCCGTGGAGTGCATCCCATGTGAACGCCAGGTGCGTCACCTCTGGCGGTGTGCCGATCTCGTCGGCGAAGACTTGGCGCCACCCGGCCGGGTCCTCCGCCGTGGGAGGACCCGGGAACACCAGGCAATTGCCCCGTCGGAACGTCGGATTGTCGGGCGTTCGCACCACGATGTGGGTGCCGCGGTCGATCACCTCGCCCGCAAACGCGCGCAGCATCAGGTCGGTCTGAATCTGTAGTGACCGCACGTGCATCAACTGATTGTCTCATCGCAATCTCATCGTGGCTGCGACAATTCTGCGATATGCGCATTCTGATCGTCGAAGACGAGGCGAAGATGGCGTCGCTTTTGCGTCGTGGCCTCGGCGAGGAGGGGTTGTCCGCCGACATCGCGTCTTCGGGGGAGGATGCGTTGTGGATGGCCCGCGCCGTCGAGTACGACGCCATCGTCCTTGACCTGATGCTCCCTGGCATCGACGGCATTGAGGTCTGCCGCCGCCTGCGCGCCGACCAGGTGTGGTCGCCCGTGCTGATGCTGACGGCGCGGACCGCGGTCGGGGATCGCGTCGCGGGACTGGACTCCGGCGCCGACGACTACCTGCCAAAGCCGTTCGTCTTCGACGAGCTGTTGGCCCGATTGCGTGCGCTGGCTCGGCGTGGGCTCGCCCCGCGCCCCGCAGTGCTCGCAGTGGGGGACCTGTCGCTCGACCCCGCAACGCGTGAGGTGCGCCGCGGAGACGTCGTGATCGCGCTCTCGGCCAAGGAGTTTGCCCTGCTCGAAACGTTGATGCGCCGGCCCGATCGCGTGTTGTCGCGGTTTGACCTGCTCGAGCACGCATGGGACGGCGAATACGAGAACCGCTCAAATGTCGTCGATGTCTACATCGGGTACCTGCGCGAGAAGATCGATCGTCCGTTCGGCCGGGAGTCCATCGAGACCGTGCGGGGCGCCGGCTATCGGCTGCGGGCGGCATCGTGAGCCGCCTGCCGATTCGCGCGCGTTTGACCCTGGTCTTCGCCCTTGCCATGGCTGGGGTCTTGGCCGTCGTCGGGGTGGTCCTGCACCAGCGGTTGAGCAGCTCCATCACGCAGCAGATCGACGACCGATTGCAGTCCCGGTCGGTGACGTTGACAACGCTGGTCTCGCGTGGTGATGTGCGGTCCGCCCTGTCCCAGCCCGGGCTGGCGGCCGACGATGCCTTCGCCCGGGTCATCGCCCCGAACGGTCAGGTGCGCGCGACGAGCCCGGGCTTCGGGATTCCGCCCATCGCGAAGGGGGCACCCGGTGCCCCGACGTTCGTGGAGTTCGACGTCATCGAACCTGATGGCGACCGTGAGCCGGCACGCGTCCTGACCACGCGGGTGATCCGACCAGACGGGACGTATGTGCTGACGGTGGGTGAGTCCCTGACCGATCGCAGGGACGCGCTGCGCAGTCTGGTCTCGCAGTTGTGGCTGCTCGGCCCGATCGCGCTGCTGGTCGCGTCGCTCCTGGGCTACTTGGTGTCGCGTGCGGCGCTTCGACCCGTCGAGTTGATGCGACGCCGCGCCGAGCTGATCGGGGCGGAGGACCCAGGCGGGCGGTTGCCGCTGCCGGCCGCGGCGGACGAGGTCCACCGGCTGGGCGAGACGCTCAACGCCATGTTGGACCGTCTCGACGCGGGCCTGAGCCGCGAGCGCAGGTTCGTCGCCGACGCCAGCCACGAGCTGCGGACTCCACTGGCCCTGTTGCAGACCGAACTCGATCTCGCGACCCGTCGGTCCCGATCCCCCCAGGAGTTGCAGGCGGCGATCCATTCCGCCAGAGAAGAGGTCGAAAGGCTCGTGCGTTTGGCCGAGGACCTACTCGTGCTCGCCTCGGCCGATGAGGGGCGACTGCCGTTGCGGCCGACGGCGTTCGATGCCGGCGAGTTCCTGGATGCGATCGCGAGCAGGTTCGCAGCCCGGGCCACCTCGCTCGGTCGTGTTGTCAGCGTCGACGCTCCGCCGGGGACGACGGTCTACGCCGACCGGGTGCGGTTGGAGCAGGCACTCGGGAATCTGGTCGACAACGCCCTGCGTCAAGGCGATGGCACCGTGACTGTGAGGGTACGCACGGCGAATGACGTGATCAGGTTCGCCGTCACCGACGAAGGCGACGGTTTTCCCGACGATTTGCTCCTGACCGCATTCGAGCGCTTCACCCGCGCCGACGGCGTTCGGGCGAACGGCGCCACCGGCCTGGGGCTCGCCATCGTTCACGCCATCGCCTCGGCCCACGGCGGTTCGGTGTCCGCTCGAAACCGCGCGGGCGGCGGTGCCGAGGTCTCCTTGTCGTTGCCCGCCCCGGACGCGCATCCGGGCTACGGGACCTGACGCGCCCGGCGCGCTACAATGAACGGTCGGAAACGGATTGCGAAAGGTCGAAATGAAGTCGGACATCCACCCGAACTACGTCAACGCCCATGTGCGCTGCACGTGCGGCAACGAGTTCACCACGCGTTCAACGAACCCTGAGATCAAGGTGGAGATCTGCAGCAACTGCCACCCGTTCTACACGGGACGTCAGAAGCTCGTCGACTCCGGCGGACGGGTCGAGCGGTTCCAGCGCAAGCTGGCGCGCCGCACAAAGACCTGAGCCGCTGTCGCATGGGGTTGGGGCGCCTCCGTCGGCTGGGGCCGGTGCTTTGTGCTGCGCTTGGCGCCCCAACCGGTCAGGTCGGCGGGCAGGCGGTCATCGAGGGCGTGATGATGCGTGGCGTACGCCACTGGGCGGTCGCGGTGCGTCAACCCGACAACCAGATCGTGGTGGTCGACGAAGCGATCGCGCCGTGGGCAGCGGGCCACGCCTGGCTGCGTTTGCCGATCATCCGCGGCGTCATCGCCCTGGGCGAGAGTCTGGTCATCGGGATGAAGGCGCTCACGATCTCGGCGTCCAAGGCGGCGGGTGAGGACGAGGAGGGCGAGGACGCGATCTCAAAGTCCGCGATCGGCCTGACGCTGGTGTTCTCGCTGGCCGTGGCGGTGGGGTTGTTCTTCATCCTCCCGATCTTCCTGACCAAGACGGTGCTCGGCATCGACGGCGGGGGTTTCAGCTTCTGGGCGGTCGAGGGACTGGTGCGCCTGGTGATCTTTCTGCTCTACCTGTGGCTCATCTCGTTCATGCCTGACCTGCGACGGGTCTTCCAGTTCCACGCCGCCGAGCACATGGCGATCCACGCGTACGAGGCGGGTGATCCCATCGAGGCCGAATACGCCAAGAAGTACCCGCAGCTGCACGTGCGGTGCGGAACGGCGTTTCTGCTGATCGTCATGGTCCTGTCGATCTTCGTGTTCGCGGCCGTGCGGACCGGTGCCTGGCACTGGCTGATCCTGTCGCGCATCGTCGGCATCCCGATCATCGCGGGACTCTCCTACGAGGTCATCCGGTGGGCCGGGCGCAACAAAGAGAAGGGCTACGTCCAGACCATCATGAAGCCGGGCCTGTGGTTGCAGCACCTGACCACGCGCAAACCGGAGATGGAGCACCTGGAGGTTGCGTGCGTCGCGCTCAACCGGGTGCTCGAGCTCGAGGCCGACCCGCCGGAATGGGCGGCTGACGTCGAGGTCATGGCGTGAGCGCTGATGATCCGATTCAACGGCTCGTCAGCCAGCTCGAGGAGACCAAGACCGAACTCGAGGCAGCGCTCTCAGACCCGACCCTCGTCGGTGATCGCATCAAGAACGCGGACGTCAACCGTCGCTGGCGGGGGCTTGAGCCGGCGTTTGCGCTGATCGCGCGCTACCGCACCGCACAAGAAACGATCCGCGACGCCGAGGAGATGCTCGCCGCAGGCGACGAGGAGGGCCGCGAGTTTCTCAACGAGGCCCAGGCCCAGATCGATGTGATCGTGCCCGAGTTGCGCGAGGCGATGGTCGAGACGGACCCCAACGACGACCGCGACGTCATCCTCGAGATCCGTGCCGCCGCCGGTGGCGACGAGGCCGGCCTGTTCGCCAAGGACCTGTTTGACGTCTACACCAAGTATGCGGCGAACCGTGGATTTCGGACGGAGCTGATGGAGTCGAACCCGTCCGAGTCGGGAGGGTTCAGAGAGGTCAGCCTGGCGGTCAAGGGCCAGGGTGCGTATTCGGTGTTCAAGCACGAGGGTGGGGTCCACCGCGTACAGCGCGTCCCCGCGACCGAGAGCCAGGGCCGCATCCACACCTCAACCGCCACGGTGGCGGTCATGCCCGAGGTCGAGGACGTCGAGGTCCACATCGAGAAGAGCGACCTCAAGGTCGACGTCTACCGCTCGACTGGACCCGGCGGCCAGAGCGTCAACACCACCGACTCGGCTGTGCGCATCACACATCTGCCCACCGGCATCGTCGTCGCCATCCAAGACGAGAAGAGCCAGCTCCAGAACCGCGACAAGGCGATGCGGGTCCTGCGCGCGCGGATGTACGAGCGGGCGATGGAGGAGCAGATGGCCCAGCTCAGCGCCGACCGACGGGCGCAGCAGGGTGGGGGCGACCGTTCCGAGAAGGTGCGGACGTACAACTATCCGCAGAACCGGGTCACTGACCACCGCGTCAACGTCAATGCCCAACTGCGCGAGCAGGTGCTCGAGGGCAAGCTGCATTCCCTGACCGAGGCGCTTCAAGCCGACGAACGTCGCCGTCGTCTTGCCGACATGACAGAATCCGAGGCATGAACTCCGAGCTCCTTCGCTCAGAATTCCTCGGCGTGACCGTCCGGTTCGATGACGTCGAGATGCCGCGCGATGACCTCGCGTCGTTTTTCTCGCTGGTCAGTGCCAGCTATGACCTGCCGCGATTCGAGTACCACGCCGAGGGCGGGGCGACGTTCTCGAGTCATGAGGGGTCGGAGTTCGTCATCAAGCCCAACCACGCTGCGTGTGGTGGTGTGACCAACCTGGGGTTCACACAAGGGTTGGAGCGGGTCGACGGGCTGATGGGCGAGGCCATCGAGCGCTACGGCATCGGACCGCTGTGGCTTGACGACGTGACGCTCGTGGCGACGTGGGATCTCGAAGAAGAGGACGCCGGCCGGCGCCTGCTGATCGAGGACGTCCTGCGGTTCGATGACGACCGGATGGCGCTGTTCGACGGGGAGGACCTTTCGCTGGGCCTCCGCGTCTGGCGCTCGCTGGGCGAGGGTACCGTCGACTGCTCGATCGAGCCGATGCACGCCGATCACTCCCGCATCTACCTGCGCCTGGTCTACTCGCAACGCGACATCACGCTGGACCTGCCCGCACTCCTGGCAGCGGTCGGGGATGTCAACACGTTCCTGCACGGCCCCGTCAAGTCGTTCGTGCTGGCGGTCGCTCGCCGCTGACTGTCCTGACGGTGGGAGAGGTGCTCAAGCGCACCGCCGGGTACCTCGCCGACCGTGGCTGTGACACGCCGCGTCTCGATGCCGAGGTGATGCTGGCCGACGTGCTCGGGATCGAGCGGATCGCCCTCTACACCGATCACGAGCGTCCGCTGACCACTCCCGAGACGGACACCTACCGCACGTTCGTCGCGCGACGGGGCGCCCGCGAGCCGGTCGCCTACATCGTCGGTCGGCGGGGGTTCCGCCGGCTCGAACTCGCCGTCTCCTCATCGGTGCTCGTCCCGCGACCCGAGACCGAGCTGCTGGTGGAGTGGGTCATCGAGGTCGCCCCGCAGGGCGGCATGGTCCTGGACTGGGGAACCGGCAGCGGCGCGATCGCCCTCGCGCTGCGGGATGAGCGCCCGGACCTGGTGGTGACCGGGTCGGATCGGTCGGCGGCGGCACTCGACGTGGCCCGATCCAACGACCGGGATGGCGTCGTGGAGTGGGTGCTGTCGGACGGGTTCTCCGCGCTTGCAGGCAGGCAATTCGACATCGTCGTGGCGAACCCGCCGTACCTGACCGACCACGAGCTGACGACCGTCGCGCCGGAGCTGGGGTTCGAACCCGCCGAGGCGCTCGCCTCAGGCCCATCGGGCTACGAGGCGTACGAGTCCATCGCCCGCCACGCACCCGGGTACCTGAGGCCCGACGGTTGGCTGCTGGCAGAAGTCGGCCTCGGTCAGTCCGACCGCGTCGCCCAACTCTTCGCCGCCGCCGGCCTGACCGACATCGCGGTACGTCCAGACCTGGCCGGGATCCCGCGAGCGGTGGGCGGCAAGCTGTCGTGATCGGGCCGCAGGAGGTCGCCGCAGCTCTGACCGCACTCCTCGCCGGCGGCCTGGCAATCGTGCCGACGGACACCGTGTACGGCCTCGTCGCGGCGCTCGACTCGCCCCAGGGAATCGATGCGCTGTACGCCCTCAAGGGCCGTCCGAGATCCCAGCCCTGTCAGGTGCTCGTCTACAGCGAGGAGCTCTTGGCCGAGGCGCTCGCGCCATTGGACGAGCTGACGACCCGAGCCGCGCGCGCGCTTCTGCCAGGCCCGGTGACCTGCATCGTCCCCGACCGAACGGGCCGATACGCGGCCGCAACAGGCGACCAACCGGGTGCGGTCGGCATTCGTGCCCCCCGGATGGACGGCGCGATCCTGGGACTCGACATCCCAATGATCGCGACGAGTGCAAACGACCCACGCGGCTCCGACCCCGCCACTTTTGACGAGATTCCGATCCGGCTCTGGAACGCGGGGGTGATCGGCCTCAACATGGGTCGGCTGCCAGGTACCGCCTCCGCCGTGGTCGATCTGCGCGGCATCGCGCGGGGCGGATCGGCGATGTTGGTCCGCCCGGGGGCGGACCCGGTCGGCGTCAGCCGGCGGCTCGAATCAGCCGGCATCGCCCTCGCTGAGCAGTGACGCATCTGGTTGGCTGCCGCGGACAGAAACGGCTTTCGACGCCAGGCGCGGCGTCGCGCTGAGAACGAGCCTCTCGAAGCGTGCGTGCGGGCAGTGCAAAGCGTCTCCTGGTGTCCTGTCCCCGGAAGGTCCTTGGGGGTTTGGCGTGTGAAAAGCCCGCCGGACGAGGACCCAGCCCCCGGGCGATTGTTCTTCCTCCCAACGGTCCAAATCCGGCGGAGCTTTGCAGCCGCCGAATCGCAACGAGACTTCCGGGACAGGACGCTGGGCACAGTCGGTGCCAGGACGCAAACCGGTGATCCCGAACAGGGGTGTTCGATGCTCGATCCCGGGCCCATCAAACCAGGCCCCCACCCGGGAATTGAAGCATTCGAGCATTCTGCCGATAAAGGTGTATGCCGTTCGCCTCCGTTCGCGCCGTCCTCGCACGCGTCGCCGAGGTGCTCCCGCGAGGTGCCAGCCTGCCGGACGAGGACTGGTCGGCCCGCCATCACTGGATGTTGGTCGTGCTGTGGACGCACTTCGTGGGCCTCCTTGTTTGGGGTGGCTTTACCGATCTGTCGCTCTGGCCGCTGGCGCTCATGGTCAATACGATCGCCGTGTGCGGGATTGTCGCCACGGCACACGCGCTTGGGCGCCGCCTCCGGGCGGCGGTGGTCTGCATCGGTCTTCTGACGTCCTCGACGGCCGTCGTGTACCTGATGGGCGGCGCTATCGAGGGTCACTTCCACTTCTTCGTCATCGTCACGCTCCTCGCGCTCTACGAGGAATGGTTCCCGTACCTGGTCGCGTTCGCCTACGTGCTCGCCCACCACGGCCTGTTCGGCGTCCTGAGCCCACACACGGTCTTCAACCATGAGGGAGGCATTCACAATCCACTGAAGTGGGCGGCGATCCACGCGCTGTTCATCGCGGGACTCGGCATCGTCAACCTCGTGTCGTGGCGGATCAACGAAACGAGCCGCCTGCTGATGGCGCAGAGCGAGGAACGGTTTCGCTCGGCCTTCGACGACGCGCCGACGAGCATGGCCCTCGTCGGACTCGACGGCGTCGTGCAGCAGGTCAACGAGGCGATGTGCGTCAGGACCGGCTTCTCCTCGAGCGAAATGGTCGGGAACCCCTTGGGAGAGCTGATCGCCGAAGAGGATCGTGGCATGAGGTGGTTCCCCTCGACCGACTCCGGGGAGATCGAGGTGCGGTATCGGCGGCAGGACGGAACGATCGGGTGGGGGTTGTGGCACCACTCCATCCTTCGCGACCAGCACGGTCAGGCGAACGCGTTCATCAGCCACTGCGTGGACGTCACCAAGCGCCGGCATGCCGAGCAGGAGTTGGTATGGCAGGCAAACCACGACGCCCTGACCCGTCTTCCCAGTCGAGAGTTCTTCATCAAAAAGATGGAGGCCGCGCTTGACCGCAGGGACCAGAGTGATGCGACCGGGGTGGCGGTCCTATTCGTGGATCTCGACGACTTCAAAAGCATCAACGATTCGCTCGGCCACGAGGCCGGCGATCAGCTCCTGACGGCCGTGGCCGAGCGTCTGAGTCGGGTGCTGCGTCCGGAGGACGTCCTGGCGAGGTTCGGCGGCGACGAGTTCTCGGTCCTGTTGCCCGGAATCGTCGATGAGCAACAGGCAGTGCAGGTGGCCGGCCGCCTCGCCGAGGCGCTGCGGGCCCCGCTCGTCGTCGCGGGCGTACCTCGGTACGTGTCCGCGTCAGTCGGACTGCGATTGAGCGGTCCCCTCGACGTCGACATCGACCCGAAGACGATCCTCCGGGACGCGGACGCCGCGATGTACCGGGCGAAGGAACTCGGCAAGGGGCGGTGCGAGGTCTTCGACGTCTCGATGCGCGAGTCCGCGGTTGAGCGGCTCGACTTCGAGCAAGGCCTGCGCGGTGCGCTCGAACGCGACGAGTTCCGTCTGGTGTTCCAACCGATCGTCTCCCTCGGTGACCGGCGCGTGTCCGGTGTGGAGGCGCTCCTACGCTGGCACCATCCCGTGCACGGCGTCATCGCGCCGATGCGCTTCATACCGCTGATCGAGCGCAACGGTCTCATCGTCCCGATCGGGGCGTGGGTGCTGCGCGAGGCCTGTCGCCAGTTCGTCTCGTGGGACCACGGGCAACTCACCCTCTCGGTGAACGTTGCCGTCCAGCAACTCGCCTCCGAGGGCTTCGTCGAACTGGTGCAGTCCCTGATCGAAGAGTCCGGAATTGCGCCTGAACGCCTCTGCCTGGAGATCACCGAGACCTCGATGATGGAAGACCTCCGGTTCCTCGTTCAAACGCTCGACGAGCTCAAGGCGCTCGGCGTGCGCATCGCCATCGACGACTTCGGTGTCGGCTACGCGTCGCTCCGTCAGCTTCGCACCAGGATCCCCGTCGACACGCTGAAGATCGACAGGTCGTTCATCGCCGGGATGACGAACGATCGCGGCGATGCGACGATTGTCGAGGGCATCATTCGTCTGGCCCACGCACTCGGTCTCCAAGTCGTGGCCGAAGGGATCGAAACCCCAGAGCAGGCAGCGATCCTGGAGCAATGGAGCTGTCAATCGGGTCAGGGGTACCTGTTCGCCAAGCCGATGGACGCGGACGCGATCGCGGCGCTCATGCCAGTCGGCCGGGCACGTGCGGCCGCTGCTTTGCGACCCTGCCAACCTGCTTGAAGCGAGACGAACTCCAGCAGTGGTTGGACGCCAAAACGGCGCGCCCGCATCCCTGGCAGAGAGCGTCGCGATGTGCGACCTGCCCGGATATTCCCCGATCTGTCCCCGGTGGAGCACCCCTTGGTGTCAGACACGAATACCTCGTAAACCTTTTGGTGAAAAGAGTTCACGAGGAACAAAACGACCCTTCCCGACATGTCCGATGACGCGAAATCAGACCGCGGCCTTCGCGACTGTCTGTACCACCTCGCCAAGGGTCGGATGAATGTGAAACGCCTCGAGGATCGGGTCGACGGTGCCCCCAGGTGCCTTCATCGCGACGGCAACCGGGTGGATCAGGTCGGCGCCGTGGTAGGCCAAGACATGGGCGCCGAGGATACGCCGCGTCGGCCGGTCGACGATGACCTTGACCATTCCGCGCTCCTCGCCCCACGCGCGGGCCTTGCCGCCGCTGAAGCCCGATGACGCGACCCCGATGTCATACCCGGCATCGCGGGCGGCGCTCTCGGTCAAGCCGATCGCAGCGAGCTCCGGGTCGGTGAAGGTGGCGGTTGGGCCGACGTCCTGGTCCGCGGGGTGGGGGCTGAGCGCCAACGCGTTCTCGGCGACCGAGATGCCCATCCGTCGGGCGACGTGGGTGAACGCGCCGAAGGGCAGGCCGACGACGTCACCCGCCGCGTAGACACCTGGCTCGCCGGTGGCCAGGTACGGATCGATGCTGACACCACGCCGATCGGCTTGGACGGCGGTGTGTTCGAGCCCCAGGCCTTCCACCTCAGCGGCGCGCCCGGTCGCGACCAGCAGCACGTCGCCCTGCAGGGTACGCGTGGCGCCGTCCACGGTCATGACCACCTCCGGTCCCGGGCGGACCTCCTCGATCGTGACCCCCGTGATGATCTCGATGCCTTCATCGGCCAGGTGGCCGCGCAGCATGTCCACCAGCTCGGGCTCGGAATTGGGCAGCAGCGTCGGCGCGACCTCGACCATCGTGACCGCGGAGCCAAAGCGGCTCATGGCCTGACCGAGTTCGAGCGCGATCGGACCAGCCCCGATGATCAGGAGCCGCTCGGGGAGTTCGCTCGAATTGAGCAGGTCGTCGCTCGTCCAGAACGGGACGCGGTCCAACCCGGGGATCGGCGGAACGGACGGGGCTGCCCCCGTGGCGACGATGACGCGTGCGCTGGTGAGTTCCCTGCCGTTCACGACGATCGTCTGCGGTCCTGTGAACCTGGCGTCGCCATCGATGACCTCGAGGCCATCCAATGACTCGGCCCATCGGCGTGATCCGTCGGACCCTTGCTGGATGATCCTGCGCACGCGCTCCATGACCGCTGCGAAGTCGACCGTCACGGAGCCGACGTGGACGCCGAACTCGGCGCTCCGGCGGGCCTCGTGCGCGATCTCCGCGCTTCGGATCATCGCCTTCGTCGGGATGCATCCTCGCGTGGGGCAGGTGCCCCCGAACATCGCCCGCTCGATCAGCGCGATACGTCGCCCGTCGCCGGCCGCCCGCCCGACGGCGTTGAGCCCCGCCATACCGGCCCCGATCACGATCAGGTCATGCGTGTAAGTCACCTTGGTCTCCTCGCTCGCGGCTGCCGACATCGTTCCACGATCGCAGGAGCCGTTACATCGCCGCCCGGTTGCTGTGGGCGGCGACGTCCACCTGGACCGCCGCCGCCCATCGCCTGAGCTACATGCGGAAACCGCTGATCGCGATGTACGCCGCGACGCTGGTCCCGGGGTGGACCATGAGAGTGGGTGCGTTGCACATCGCCGGGAGCGTCAACGTCCCAGTGATCTTGGCGTTTCCGTCCGCCGAAAGCGGCGCTGTCGCGGTCGTGCCGACCGGTGTCATCGCCCCGTCGCAGAACAGTGAGGCCGAGACCGCTGCCAGAGTGATCGGGCCGTTCGGGGTCTGGGTCGTGGTGGTGCCGGAATCGGCGAACACCAGGCCCCTGACCTTGACGCGGATCGACCCGTCGCTGCGGATCGAGGCGCTGCCCCTGCGAAGGAGCCAGTCTTTTCCGCCCGGCTTGACGCCGTTGATCGTCGGCCCTGCGACGAGGCTCGGGATGAGCGTCGTGCTCAGGACCTTTTCTGCTTCGTCGTCGTGACGGGATGACTTCGATTTGGATCCGTCGGCCGCTGCGCCTACCGCGAAGGCAAGCGACGCAGCCGCCGCGACAGAGATCGCGGACGTGAGTGGTTTGGAGAATGCGCGCATTGGGGAACCTCCTCGTTCGTTGACGAGCGCTGCATTGATCACCACGTCGACGACGGGTGCGCGTTACGGATGTCCTTTGCCACCCGCTGCGGCGGTAGACTCGACGCGACCATCCCCTCCGCCCAGGGAGAGCGCCCGCGTGAGCTTTTTCGACGAAGACTCCTACCTTTCTCGAGACATCGCCGAGGCCGATCCGGCCATTGCGCGCCTGCTTCGTGCAGAACTCGACCGCCAGGCCGAGACGCTCGAGATGATCGCCAGCGAGAACTTCACCAGCCAGGCGTGCCTGCAGGCCGCCGGGTCGGTCCTGACCAACAAGTACGCCGAAGGCCTGCCCGGCAAGCGCTACTACGGTGGCTGTGAGGTCGTCGACGAGGTGGAGATCCTCGCCATCGAACGCGCCAAGCAGTTGTTCGGTCCGGGTGCCGTCCACGTCAACGTGCAGCCGCACTCAGGCGCCTCGGCCAACCAGGCGGCGTACGCCGCGCTGATGAAGCCGGGCGACAAGGCGATGGGGCTGACCCTCGCGCACGGTGGGCACCTGACCCACGGGCACAAGGTCAACTTCTCCGGACGCTTCTACGACTTCCACCAGTACGGTGTCCGCCAGGAGGACTGTCGCATCGACATGGACGAGGTCGAGAAGATGGCGCGGGCCGTCGTGCCCGAGGTCATCGTGGTCGGGGCGAGCGCGTATCCCCGCCACTACGACTTCGACGCGTTCCGTCAGATCGCTGACATCGTGGGCGCCAAGCTCGTCGTCGACATGGCGCACTTCGCCGGCCTCGTCGCGGCCGGTGTCCACCCCAGCCCCGTCGGTATCGCGGACATCGTCACGACGACCACCCACAAGACGTTGCGTGGACCGCGCGCCGGCATCGTCATCTCCAAGACCGACGAGATCGGCGCCGCCGTCGACAGGGCCGTGTTCCCCAACCTGCAGGGCGGCCCGCTGATGCACATCATCGCGGCCAAGGCCGTGGCGTTCGCGCAAGCCCTGACGGAGGAATTCCGCGACAACATGCGCCAGGTCGTCCAGAACGCCCAGGTGCTGGCCCAAGTGTTGACCCAGGGCGGCGTCGACTTGGTGACGGGTGGCACCGACAACCACTTGATGCTCGTGGACCTTTCGGCCACCCCGCTGACGGGGCAGGACGCCGAGGATCGCCTGGACAAGGCCGGCATCACGGTCAACAAGAACGCGGTGCCGTTCGACAAGCGGCCGCCGATGGTCACATCGGGCATTCGCATCGGAACACCGGCGCTGACGACCCGTGGGTTCAAAGTGCCCGAGATGCGGGAGGTGGGGGACATCATCGTCTCCGCCCTGGCACCCCAAGCCACGGATGCGGAGTTGACCGCGTTGCGCGACCGCAGCAAGGCGCTCGGGGACCGGTTTCCGCTGTACCCCAAGCTCCGTGACGTCGCAGGCGTCTCCTGAGGGAGCACCTGACCACGCTCGGCGGGGCGCTTCCCGGCGAGCACCTGGCCCGGCTGCGCGACGAGCGCACCGCGCCCGCGGGTTTTCGTCGAGCCGCCGCGGCGCTTTCCACGCTCGTACTGGCCGAAGCTCTGCGCGATCTGGAGGCGGCCGAGTCGGTCGTGCGCACGCCGCTGACGGACGCCCCGGTGATGCGACCCGCACGTCGCGTGACGTTGGTGCCTGTGCTCCGTGCAGGCTTGGCGTTGATGGAGCCGGCGTTGCGCCTGTTGCCGGAGTCGACGCGTGTGGGCTTCTTGGGAATGGCTCGCGACGAGGTGACGCTGCAGCCCTCGTTCTATCTGGAGCGACTCCCGAGCGACTTGGACGCGGACGAGGTCATCGTGCTCGACGTGATGCTCGCGACCGGCGGATCGGCCGTCGCAGCCATCGATGCGGTCACGGCCGCAGGCGCGACCCGCATCCGTCTCGCGTGCCTGGTGGCGGCGCCCGAGGGCGTCGCCCGGGTCCAGGCGGCCCATCCCGAGGTCGCGATCACCGTCGGTGCACTGGACGAGCGTCTGAACGACAAGGGGTTCATCGTGCCGGGTCTGGGCGATGCCGGCGACCGGCTCTACGGGGAGCCGACGTGACCGACCGCCGGGGGCTGGCCGTGGTCACCGGTGCCTCGTCCGGCATCGGTTTGGCGTTCGCCCAACGACTTGCGGCCGACGGGCATCCGTTGCTGCTCGTCGCGCGCCGCGAGGAACGCCTGCGGGAGATCACACAACGCCTGGCCGCGCAGCACGGCGTGGACGTGGGTTTTGTGGTGGCGGACCTCGCATCGGTTGACGGCCGGGCCACATGTCGGGATGCCATCGACGCGGTCGGTGGCGACGTCGACACGGTGGTGTTGAACGCCGGCTTCGGCGCGATGGGGACCGTTGCGGCGGTCGGGCGCGAACGCCAGACCGAGATGGTCGCGCTCAACTGCGAGGCGGTCGTCGACCTGGCCTGTCACGTGCTGCCCGCGATGATCGCGCGCGGTTCGGGCGACGTCATCGTCGTCTCGTCGGCGGCGGCGTTCCAGCCGATCCCGTACACGGCGACATATGCGGCGACCAAGGCGTTCGAACTCTTCTTCGTCGAGGCGCTGTCGACAGAGCTTCACGGCACCGGCGTCCGAGCCATCGCCGCATGTCCCGGTCCGACGGCGACCGAGTTCGGGCAGGTCTCCGGAGCATCTGCCGGACCACGTTGGATGCCGCGCGAGACCGCTGAGGGCGTCGTCGCGGCGACCATGCACGCACTGGACCGCGGACGCGTCCGTGTCGCCACCGGCGGTCTGTCCCGGGTCACCAGCGTGCTGGCCGCGGTGTTGCCTCGGCGGGTGATCGTCTGGGGGGCCGGCGTCCTGCATCGCAAGTTCGCCCGGTCCGACGTGGGACACGGACATTGAAGGTATCCGGTGCCGCCTCGTAGAATGACTCAACCACGCCCCATCGGGGCGCGGAGATGCCAGTGTCCTGTAATGGGAGGCTTGTGATGGTTTGGCGAGTGAAACGCCCGCTGGACGAGGACGCGGTCTGCGTTCATATCTGTCAGACATGGGCGCAGGCGGGGACGACGCTCCCGGGAGGGCTGCTCGCGCGAAAGCGCACCAAATCCAGCGGAGCTTTGCAGCCGCCAAACCGCACAGAGACTCCCTTGACGAGGCACTAAGTGGTCCTCCTCGCCAGTACGAACACGTATCCCGGCTGCAAAGCGTCGCCAGGCGTTGTGCTCGGTCCCACCGTTATGGCAACCGATCGCGGCAGGACACTGCGTCCTCGCCTGACTCGGTTTTCACTCGCGAAAGGTGCCCGTACTTACGAGAAGGACCACTGAGTGACGACCACACTGATTCCGATCATTTGTGGGGTTGTGGCCGCGCTCGCGGTCGTGGCGCTCACCCCGCTCGCCGCACACCTCGCGCGGGCCGTCGGTGCGGTCGCAGAGCCCAAGGGCCGCAGCATCCACAGCACTCCCACGCCCCAGCTGGGTGGCCTCGCGATCCTGGCCGGATTCCTGATCCCGGTCATCTACTACCTGCCGACGTTCGACGGTCCCGCCAAGGCGCTGATCGTCGGCGGGATCCTGATCGCGCTGCTCGGTGCGGTGGACGACGTGGTCGACCTGAACCCGGCGGTCAAGTTGATCGGGCAAGCCGCCTGCGCGGTCATCCCCGTGGCTGCCGGCTTGACGATCGACCACCTGACGCTGCCGTTCGTCGGCGTCGGCGATCTGGGGCCGGCGCAATATCCGGTGACCGTGCTGTGGTTCGTTGCGCTCGCCAACATGATCAACTTCACGGACGGCATGGACGGGCTTGCGGCGGGGGTCTCCGGCATCGGGCTGACGACGTTCGCGATCCTGGCCGCCAGCCTGGACCGCGCGACGCCGGCGATCATTGCCGCATCGCTGGCCGGTGCGGCGATCGGCTTTTTGGCCCACAACTTCCACCCGGCCCGGGTGTTCATGGGCGATGCAGGCTCGCTGCTTTTGGGGTTCGTCATCGCCGGCGTCGCCGTCAGCGGTGTCATGAAGAGCGCCGCGGCCGTGGCCATCGGTCTGCCCCTGATCGTCCTCGCGATCCCGATCCTCGACACGTCGTTCGTGATCCTCAAACGACTCAAACACGGAATGCCCGTGTACTCGGCCGATAAGAGCCACTTTCACCACCGGTTCTTCACGATCGGCTGGAGCCAACGCCGAACGGTGCTCGCCCTCTACGCATGGTGCATCCTGATGAGCGCCGTCGCGATCGTGATCAGCCTGCAGATCGGAGGTGCGATCGGCCTGGGCCTCGCGTTGGGCGCGGCGCTGATCGCCGGCGTCTACCTGGTGTACCTGCTCGAGATCCTCAAGTGGGGTGGCACCCCGGTCATCGACATCGTGCGCGGCAACCGCGAGGAAACCGGCCACGGCGTCGCGCGGCAAGTCGTGACCGCAGCACTGCGCGGCCGCACCTCACCCCCTGAGCGCTGACGCGGCCTCTTCGCCAGAACCGACGTGTGCACGACCGGTGGGCACAATCCACGTGCCCATGAACGCCGCAGTACGACGATGTGACCGCTGTGTGCATGCTCGTCGGCGACCCTCGCGGTCTCCACAGACGCCAAGACCACTGGCGAGAGACCGACGCCTTGGAGCAGGAAGGCTGCGAGCGGATCGCTGCGTTGAAATGACCTTGCCGGTCGCTGTCGGCAGACCCGGGATTGACACCGCCGTGCGTTGGCACGAAGATGCTTCCGCTGATTTGTTCGAGAAGACTTTGGGGTCGGCGTTGGGAGACGTTTCTCAAATGTTGACAGTCGTGGGTGGCCACGCGGACTCCTTCCCATGAAACGAAAGGAGGAGGAATGGCCACGACCAAGCCAATGCGCCGCCGCCACGTACTCGTCGCGACGCTCGCGGTGCTCGGCCTCAGTACAAGCCTCGGATTGAGCCTCGCGAGCGCACACGGAGGTGGGAACGGAGACGGTCGCTCTCCGGTGGGGATCAAGGTTCAGGATGACTGCGAGCCCAACAGCTTCAACGCGGCGATCGGCCCCGGCACGTGCGTTGGCGATGGTGACACCACCTTCAGCGAGTTCATCGACCAGCTCGTCGCCGACAAGGCGGCAGATGATTGGCGGTTCTCCCGCACCCGGCACAAGGTGAAAGCCGGACGGGACCTCCTCGTCGTCAACGAGGGCGGCGAGTTCCACACCTTCAGCGAGGTCGCGGTCTTCACCGGTGGATGTGTCCCCGTGCTCAACGGTCTGCTGGGTCTCCCAGCGGCACCGCAGTGTCTGCCTGCGGACGCCGACGGCACACCCCTGGTGTTCTTTTCGACGGGCATTCCCCCAGGAGGCAAGCTCACGGTGAGCGGTCTCAATCCTGGTGTCCACCGTTTCGAGTGTCTGATCCACCCCTGGATGCACAGCACCATCACCGTGCGGTAGGTAGGCGCGTTCGGTTCGGACCCCATGACCGCCTCACGTCCCCGGGCGTGAGGCGGCTCGGTGGGTCTGCGACTCCAAGCTGCCGTGCTGCACTCAGGTCAGGCGGCCGGGCCTCGCCAAGACGCTCGCGACACCGCCAATGCGCCCGTGCACGGCGCAGCTCGAGTGCGGCGTCAGCGCGGGGGATCCAGCGTCGGAACGCCCACTGGCCTCCCAGGGCGCTTGCGTTCATCGCTGTTGACAAACTATCCATTGATCTATTGAATATCGACGCATGGGCTCCCGTCATGAGAAGAACGCGCTCTTCGAGGCCATCGCCCTGATGGGCAAGGCGTTCGCAAGCCCGCGGCGATTGGAGTTGCTCGACCTGCTCGCCCAGGCGCCCCGGACCGTTGACGAACTCGCACGCGCGAGCGACCAGTCGACGGCGAACACGTCCCAACACCTGCAGGGCCTACATGCGGCGGGGATGGTCACGCGAACGCGCGAGGGAACCAGCGTGCGCTACACCCTCGCCGACGACGAGGTGCTGTCGCTCTGGCTGGCGCTGCGTGACGCCTCGCGCGCGCGCTTGGGCGAGGTCGAGCGCGCCGCACGCGACTACCTCGGCGAGGACGTCGAGGCGATCGGCCGTGTTGAGCTGATCGCCCGGATGGGTCGGGGAGACGTCGTCCTCGTCGACGTACGCCCTGCGCACGAGTATGAGGCCGGGCACATCAAGGGTGCGCGCTCGATTCCGCTCGATGAGCTTCAGGAACGGCTGGCCGAGCTGCCTGCCGGCCGTGAGGTCGTGGCCTACTGCCGCGGCCCGTTCTGTGCCTACGCGCACGACGCCGTTCGTCGCCTACGGGCGACCGGCCGCTCGGCCCGGCGTCTGGCCGAGGGCTGGCCCGAATGGCGGCTCGCGAGCAAACCCACCGAACATCACCGAGCCGCGTGAGCGATCAGGAGGACGAGATGCGTGCCAACGACCGCGGGCACGGGGGGCATCGCCACATGAGCGCCACCGACATCCCAGTCGACGTGGACGTATTGCGCGAAGAGATCCGCAAGACCTACACCGAGGTTTCGACTGACCAGGAGCAGGAGTTCATTTTCCCGACCGGGCGCGCCTGGGCCCAGGAGCTCGGCTACCCCGAGCCGGAGCTCGCGCGCGTCCCGGACGCAACCGTCGAAAGCTTCGCCGGCGTGGCCAACCACTGGACGTTGGGGCGCATCGACCCTGGTTCGGTCGTCCTCGACCTCGGTTGTGGCGCCGGCACCGACCTCCTCATCGCCGCGCAGATGACCGGCCCCACCGGGCGTGTCATCGGCGTCGACATGACGCCGTCGATGCTCGAACGCGCCCGCGCCGGCGCTCGTGAGATGGGGCTTGGCTACGTCGAGCTCTACGAGTCGCTGATCGAGGCGCTGCCGATCGACGACTCCTCCATCGACGTCGTCATCTCCAACGGCGTCATCGACCTCGTGCCCGACAAGGACGCAGTCCTCGACGAGATCGACCGGGTCCTGCGCCCCGGCGGGCGGTTGCAGGTCGCCGATGTCGTGATCCACCACGAGGTCTCCGAGGACGCACGCAAACGCATCGACTTGTGGACCGGCTGAATCGCCGGTGCGCTGCTCCACGGTGAGCACGCACGCCTGCTGGTCCAGCGGGCCTACACCGACATCACCCAAGGCGAGCTCGTCGACACCTATGCCCGATCAGCCTTCGAAGACACCCGCCGCAAAGCCGAGAGGTTCGGCGCGATGGGCTCGACGATCCGGGCGAGCAAATCACGCCAATAAATACATAAGGGTCCGTCACAGTAGTTATTGCTTGACGGACCCCTACGCGAACGGCAGCCAGGCCCGCTCGGCAAGGTCGTCCAGGCCGCTGGCTTTGAGGCCACCGTCGGAGAGGGTAAACAAGGTGTCGCCGACGACCAGCGACCGTTTGACACCTCCGAAGAACTGTGGGTCGTTGGGGTGGATGACCCGACCTGCCTCGCTGATACCGTCGCGGGTCACGCGCATCCCGAGCGCGCCTGTGACCGGTCCGAGGAATTCGGGCACACCCGGCGCCGGGCGGCCGCCTGGGGTCCCCACCGTGTCCGCGGCCGCGACCATGAGCTGGAAGGGCACCACGGCGAGGTTCGTGGCCGGCCACCACAAAAACGCGTGGTGGTCCCATTCGGCGTCCGAGTTGGCACCGGGCAACACGGCGTTCTGGATGCGCTTTGGTGAGGCCGGATCCGACACGTCGAACAGCGACACCTGCAAGCCTTGGGTACGCCCCTGCTCGTTCGCGTCCTGCCCGACACCGATCAGCAGGTTGTCGCCGATGGGGTGGAGGTAGGCGGAGTAGCCCGCGATCTTGAGCTCGCCCACGACGCGTGGTGCCGCCGGGTCGGAGAGGTCGATCGTGTAGAGCGGATCGGTCTGTTTGAACGTCACCACGTACGCGGTCGTCCCGATGAACCTGACCGCGAAGATGCGTTCGCCCTTGCCGAGGCCGCCGACCTGGCCGAGCTGGCGCAGCTTGTCGTTGTGCTCATCGAGGACGGTGACGTAGCTCTGGCTCTGGCCGCCGTTGTCGACGACGGCGTCCCCGCCGACCACCTGCAGGCCGGCATCCGTCGTCGCGATCCGCAGCTTGCCGTCCAGCTCGGACATCGAGAACTGGTTGAGCGTCTGCCCGATGACGGTCCCGCTGCCGCTGTAGGTCGTCTGCGACGAGCTCGACGTGTCGAACTTGTGGATCTGCGTGGTGTCGACCTGGGTGATGTTGCCCTGGGCATCGGGGATCGCCTGGCGGTTGGTGGCGACGTAGAGGCTCTGGGACGACGCATAGACGTTCTCGCCGCTTGCCATGACCGCGTCGGCGTCGATCGGGTCGAGCCCGTGGGTCACGTCGATGGTCAGTACGGTCAGGGTGTCGAGACCCGAGAACACGGGTGGCCGGCTGACGGCGTCACATGCCACCAACGGCCGTGGTGCGCTGGTGCCGGCCGCGGATGTGACGCTGTAGCGCGGGATCCAGTTGTCGGCCGTCGTGCGACTCACCACGTTGCGGTTGGATCGGCCGGCCTTCGCGACGTTGGCGTCGCCCGGTTCGTTGGGATACGCGAACGTGATGCCCATCGGCCCGCCGGCCGCGACGACGATCCGGGCGGTGGTGCCGCTCATACGTGCGGTCACGTAGCGGGCCTCGGTCTGGAACGTCTCGAGCACCTTCATCGCGGCCGCGTCGGTGGCGTCGATCTCGGTGATGACGGAGCCGCCACCCCCGGGGGAGATCCCGATGGCGATATCCGGTGCGCCCACTGCGACCTTCGTGCCGACGCCCGCACCGCCCGGTTGGGGGACTGGTCGGACATCCACCGGTCCGTCGCTCATGACGATGAGCTTGTCGGCGCTGATCAGCATGTCGCGTGCGTATGAGTCCGTGGGCATCGCCAGGCTGCCGACGATTCGCGGCGTGGGGCCGGAGACGTCGACTGCGTAGAGCCGGTTCTTGGCGATCGCGAAGATCCGGTTGCCGTCGCTCTTGACGACGTCTGGCTCGTCGACCCCGGCTTCCTGCACGTTGGTCGTCGAGAAGTCCACGCCCGCGGCCTTGGGTGCGGCGGCCTGGTCTTCAGCCGCCGCGAGGCTGGCCGAGGGGGTGGTGGCGCCGGTTCGCGCGATGGCGGCACCGCCATCGAAGATGTACGGACCGCCCCCCAGTCCGTATGGGCCGACGCGCTCGAGCGCCTTGCCCTGGGCGTACTTGGTCAGCGCCGCGCAGCTCGTGAAGCTTACGAGCGTCGCGTCGGCGGCATTGGCCGTCTCGACACCCGCGCACCCGGTCAAGACGGGCAACACCGCCAGGGCCCCGATCAGCCCGACCCCGATGGCCGGCTTGGCCCAGCGTGTGCGTCGCGCGTTCCTCGTCATCTCGTCGTCCTCCGCCTGGTCGTTCAAACCGTGATCTGAGACTCCTACGTCACCGACCGCCACGGCGTCACACACCGTGGCCACTTGGCTCGGTCCTGGTTGGTCATTTGCTTCTGGAATCATCGGCCACTTGGCCGCGGTCGGTGACACGCGAGTGCCCGGTTGGATGGGCGGCGACGATCTCGGTCGGCCAGACTGCTCGGATGAACGCACAGTTGACCTCGGACGAGCTGCTCTCGACGACGCGGGCGGTTCGACGCAGGTTGGACCTGACGCGTCCGGTGGAGCCGGCGCTCATCCGGGAGTGCCTCGAGTTGGCGCTGCAGGCGCCGTCGGGCGGCAACCGGCAGCGATGGTCGTTTGTCGTGGTGACCGACGCTGCCAAGCGGGCCGCACTCGGTGCGCTCTACCGCGCGGGCTTCGACCGGTACCGAAACGCCGGTGTCGGGACGTCCAAGACCGACCCGGCGCCCAGGGACGACGCGCAGGCGCGGATCGGCAAATCCGCCCGGTACCTGGCAGATCACATGCACGAGGTGCCGGTACTGATCGTGCCGTGCCTGAGCCCGCGCACCGACGGCGGGTCGACCCTGGAGCAGGCATCGGCGTTCGGCTCGATCTTGCCGGCAGTCTGGAACTTGATGCTCGCCGCGCGCGCCAGGGGTCTCGGAACCGCCTGGACCACGGTGCACTTGTTCCATGAGCGCGAGGCCGCCGAGCTGCTGGGCATCCCGTACGACGAGGTCATGCAGGTCGCGCTGATTCCAGTGGCGCATACGATCGGCGCGGACTTCAAGCCGGGACGACGACGGGACTTGGACCAAATCGTGCATTGGGACCAGTGGTGAGGTCGTTCCCCGGTCGCGCCCGCTAGCCTGTGTGCACGTGAGCCGTTCCCTGCGCATCCGGATGGTCACGGAGTACGCCTACCCGGTGCTCGGTGGTATCTCCGAACACGTCCACTTCTTGTCGCGGGAGCTCGTCGCTCTGGGACATGACGTGACCGTGCTCACGGGCAACGCCCGGTCCCCGGCCAGCCTTCGCCAGGTCGACCGTGACGCCGAGCGCGACCACGGCTACACGACACGTCGCATCGGTCGAGCGGTGCCGCTCCCGATGAACGGCTCCATCGCCCGGTCGACGTTGCTGGGCATGCCGTGGGCCACGATGCGCCGTGAGCTCGCGGGAGCGGACGTCGTGCACTCGCAGGGGCTCATCGGCCCGGTACTGCCACTGCTGGCCGCCGCGGTGTCAGAGGCACCGGTCACTGTCGGCACGTTTCACACGTACGTCGAAGGTGGACAGCACTGGGGCTATCGGCTCGCCAAGGGCTATCTCAACCGGGTGCTCGCGAGGCTGGACCGTCGTATTGCGGTGTCTGACGCATGCGTCGATGGCCTGACCGGGTCCTTCCCCGGGACCTACGACGTCATTCCCAACGGCGTCGACTGCGAACGCTTCCATCCGATCGAGGCGGACGGCGCGCGACCGGATGGTCCACCGCGAATCCTGTTCGTCGGGCGGCTCGAGCCGCGTAACGCGCTGAGCGACGTGATTCGCGCGGCCGCGCAGGTCGCCGCGTCGGGACGTGACTTCGTTGTGCAGGTCGCCGGCGACGGGCCGACGCGCGCTGTCAACGAACGTCTGGCCAAGCGACTCGGGATCGCCGATCGGATCGAGTGGCTCGGCCTGATCCATGACGACCTGCCGATGAGGTATCGCGAGGCCACGTTGCTCGCCGCTCCCTGCACGCTCGCATCGTTCGGCGTGATTCTGGTCGAGGCCCTCGCCAGTGGCACGCCCATCGTCTGCGCCGACAACGTCGGGTTCCGGCAGGTCATCCGCGACGGGGCGCCGGGTCGGTTCGTGCCCATGCGCGATCCCGAGGCGTTGGCGGTCGCGATCGGTGACGTGCTCGATGATGCCGCCCTGCGCCGCGGCTGGAGTGCCCATGGCCGCCAGATTGCGACCGAACGCTACGACTGGCCGGGTGTCGCACGACGGGTCGAGGCGCTCTACCGCGCGGTCGCCGCCGGTGACCTCGCCACCCGTGACCTCGTCACGACCTGACCGACGCCAAAGCCCTTACCGCCCCGCCAGCGCGGCCATTCGGTAGCCGCCGCCCCGTACGGTCTCGATGCGGTTCGGACCGATCTTGCGTCGCAGATAGCGGATGTAGACATCCACGACGTTCGACTGTGGGTCGAAGTCGATACCCCAGACTGCGCGCAGCAAGTCGTCCCGCGAATGCGTTTCAGCGGGGCGCAGCAGCAGACGTTCGAGCAGCGCGTACTCCCGATTGGAGAGTTCACGCTCGCCGAGATCCGGGGTTCTGGCGCGTCGCGTGCGGACGTTGAGGTGCAGATCTCCGTGGACAAGCTCCTGTGACTCTGCACGTGGCTCCTCGCGGAGTCGGGCCTTGACCCGAACCAGAAGCTCCGCGAACGCGAACGGCTTGGCCATGTAGTCGCTTGCGCCAGACTCAAATCCGGCGACCCGATCCGGGATCTCACCGCGCGCCGTCAACACCACAACCGGCATCGTGTGGCCGTCGGCTCGCAGCGTCGCAAGCACCTCCATCCCATCCATGTCGGGCAACCCCAGGTCCAGTACCACCAGATCCGGAGGAGTCGCACGAAGCGCTCGTAGGCCGCTCGTCCCATCCCGGCACACCTGGACCGCGTAGCCGGCCGACGCAAAGCCCTTCTCCACGAAGTGGGCGATGCGCTGGTTGTCCTCGATCACGAGGATGCAGGTCTGCGGAATGCGTTCGTTGCTCACGCTTGCGGTGATCTTGACACACGGAGTGCCTGCGACCCGGGTGTGAGGAACGTGCGTTATAATGATTTGGCGACTCGGACGTCGTGTTGGTGGGACATGAAATCATGGATGCGGAGACAATGAGACTTCCCTCATCAAGCGCTGGGCTCGTGGGCAACCGCGATAGGTTGCCTGCTATGAGGCGAGATCTGACGGGACGCGCACGTGGCGATCACCTGATTCGCTTCACCCTGCTGCGCTGGATCGTCATCCTGGCTGTACTGATCGTCCCGACGGCCGCCTTCGCGTCCGACGCCGACACCGACTTGTCGCACTACGACACGAGACCCGCCGACCGTGTGTGGCGGGGCCTGGTGCGCCTCGACAGGGTGCCGGCCTCGATCGATGGATCCGGCGTCGGTGTCGCGCTCATCGACTCCGGCGTCGCCGACGTACCCGACCTGCACAACCGCGTCGTTGCGCGAGTCGATTTCACCGAGCAACGTGACGGCCTGGACACGTTCGGACACGGCACACACATGGCCGGTCTCATCGTCGGTGACGGGACCTCGTCAGCACACCAGTGGGTGGGGGCCGCCCCGGGCGCCGACCTGATCTCACTCAAGGTCGCCAGTTGGAACGGCGCCACCGACACATCATCGGTCATCGCCGCGCTTCGCTGGGTGGTCACCAACAAGGCCCGCTACAACATCCGCGTCGTCAACCTCTCGTTTGGCACAGACGCGCGTCAGTCCTATCGCAGCGACCCACTCGACCGCGCGGTCGAGCGAGCGTGGGAAGCCGGCGTCGTGGTCGTCGTCTCGGCCGGAAATCTCGGGCCGCTCGCCGGCGGCTCGATCACGAAGCCCGGTGACGATCCCCGTGTTTTGACGGTCGGAGCTTTCGACGACGCGAACACGCTGGACCCTGAGGATGACCGCGTCGCGGTCTTCTCCTCCCGCGGACCGACGCAGGACGGAGTCGCGAAGCCGGACATCGTCGCGCCCGGCGTCTCGATCGTCTCCACCCGCGCGCCGGACAGCACGATCGACGTGTTCAGCCCGACGGCGCGCCTCGATGGGGACTACTTCAAGGGGACCGGCACCTCGCAATCGGCGGCAATCGTCTCGGGCGTTGCCGCGCTGGTGATCCAGGCCAACCCGGCACTCACTCCGGACCAGGTCAAGGGCATCCTGCTCGCCACCGCCAACGACAACTTGGTCGGACAGTCAGGTGCAGGGAACGGGGCGGTCAACGCACGGAGAGCCGTGGATGCCGCACGCGGGATTCAGGGCTGGACGCCGTTGACGACGATCCCCGCTCCGTCAAGCGGACTCGGCGCGATTGAGGGGACTCGCGGCGCTGTCCACGTGTACGCGGACCTCAACGGTGTCCCTGGCATGGTCAGCGGTGAGGTCGACGTCCTCGGCGGAGGGTTCGATGCAGCCACCGCCGAGGCCACCCCTTGGACCGATCAGACGTGGAACGCATCCCCCTGGGCCCAGATCGTCGTCGAGACCCCTGGGTTTTCGCTGACGCCTCTCGGTGAGTCAGGATGGCTGGGTGCTGCTTCTGACGAACTCAGCTGGGGCGCCCGGAGTTGGGGCGCAGCCGGGTGGACGGCGCGCAGCTGGGGCGCGCGGAGCTGGGGCGCGCGCAGCTGGGGCGCGCGGAGCTGGGGCGCCGCGGTATCCGAGTAGCCGCCGCCTCGTCGGTGCGGTGAGTCCGAGCCGGGCAACACGGTGAATGACGAGGGTGGGCTCCCTGGGCAGGCCCGTCGGCTCGTCCTCATCGGGCTCGTTGTGGGCCTTGCGGCGCTGATCATCCGCCTCGTCCAAGGCGGCGGGTGGGATGGCCGCGACGTCGTCGGGTTCGTGTTGATCGCGGCGGCCGGGACCGTTGCCCATCGGTTCGTTCTGCAGCTGCACCTGGGAGACGAGGACGGGAACTACGACCTCGGTGAGACGGTCTTCGTGGCCGGGCTGATGCTGCTGCGACCCGGACCGTTCTTGCTTGCGGCGGCGGTTGGTGCGGCTGCCGGCGGCCTCTTCCGACGGATCGCCCCTGTCAAGGTGATCTTCAACGTCGGCCAGTTTCTGGTCAGCCTCTTCGTCGCAGGCGTCATCTACGACGCCCTGGTTCCGTTCGGCGATGTCGGGCATCGCGCGTGGCTCGCGGCACTCGTGGCGATGACCGCGTTCTTCGTGATCAACGAGACCGCTGTCGATCTCGTCATCTCGTTGGTGGAAGACATTCCCTTCAAAGAAGTCCTGGCGAAGTCCGTCGGTCTCGGCATTGCCCATTTTGCGGTCAACGTCGCGTTGGGCCTCCTGACCGTGCTGCTCTGGTCGACCGACCGGTGGGCGGTGTTGTTGCTCACCACCCCACTCGTCCTGGCACATCTCGCATACCGCAACTGGCTTCGAGCCCGTCGCGAGCGGGAACAGATGGAAGTGATGGCTCAGGCAGCGGACGCGATCTCCCTCGAGAGTGAGATCAGCCGCCGAATGCCCGGGACCGACGAGACTCCCGCACTCGCGTCGCTTGCATCGACCCTGAACCGGATGCTCGAGCGCCTGGAGGCAGGCTTCCACCGCGAGCGGCGGTTCATCCGGGATGCATCGCACGAGCTCCGCACCCCTGTGACGATCACGCGTGGGTACCTCGAGTTGCTCGGACGCGAACCCGAGCCCCAGGAGGTGCAGGAGGCCGTCGGCGTCGCCATGGAGGAACTCGACCGGATGGGGCGCCTGATCACCGACCTGACGACGCTCGCCAAGGCCGACGATCCGGGCTTCGTGCAGCGGGGCAGTATCGACTTGGACGGGTTCCTCGACCGAATCGCCGCCAAGGTTCGCTCGGTGCTCGACGGGAGGTTGCGCTACGAGTCGGCAGCACCGAACGCGGTGGTCTCGGGCGACGAACAACGCCTGACACAAGCCTTGCTCAATCTGTTGCAGAACGCCGTGGTCCATACGGTTGGCGACTCGCCGATAGAGCTCCGCGCGATCGAACGTGAGGAGTCGTGGCGCTTCGAGGTCGTCGATCAGGGGGGCGGTCTGCCGCCGGGCGAGGAGGACCTCGTCTTTGAACCATTCCACCGCCTCAGCGGGGACCGGCCCGGTTCCGGTTTGGGCCTTGCGATCGTCAAGGGCATCGCCGAGGGGCATGGCGGCCGCGCGGGCGTCGACAACCGCCCCGGCAAGGGCGCGACGTTCTGGATCGAAGTGCCGCGGTAGTTCTGAACGTCCGCCGCTTCGACCCCGTCGCGAAATTGTAATAAAAACATGTAAAAACTCACACAAAAGCGTCTTGAGGTCGATATCTGCACCATGAGCGGGGAGCCTTCAGCTCGGCGCCATTTCGACCGATTCAACAGGGGAAGACGCGCGTCAGCGCTCTTGCCGGACACGGAAGGACTCCATGACCTACGGGCACAGCACAACGCATCGCCATGCATCCCGGCCCGGCCGAGGCTGACGCATGTCCCTGCGTTCCAAGCGCTTGCGGTGGCCCGGTGTCTCGGGGTGGGCTGACGCGGGACGCGGGATGCGGTTGCTGGGCGTCTGGGCCCTGACGGTCGGTCTGGCTGCGGTCGCATCGGTCATCGCGCTGACGGGGCTCGACGGGCTCGGTGTCTTCGCGGAGGACTACGCAGTCCCCTGGTGGTCACTGATCCCGCTCTTCGTGCTCGTCGAGGTCACGGTCGTCCACATCGACCTGCAACGCGAAACGCAGACGATCTCGTTGAGCGAGGTCCCGGTCGTGCTCGGTCTGTTCCTGGTCACGCCACAGGGGCTCGTTGCGGCGCAGATCATCGGCTCGTTCCTGGCGCTCGCCATCCACCGGCGCCAGACCCCCGTCAAGCTCGCGTTCAACCTCGCCCAGTTTGCACTCGTCACGAGCATCGCAGTGCTGATCTTCCGCGGGATCGCCCCGCCCCTCGGTGACATCGGACCGTTCGCGTGGATCTCGGCGGGCCTTGCGACCGTGTTCGCCGACTTCGTGGCGATCGCCGTGCTGCACGCAGTCATCGGAATTGTCGACGGGCGCACGGCGCTGCCGGGTTTGCGGGCGTTCGTGGGGTTCGGGCTGGTCTGCGCCGTTGCCAACACCGCGCTCGGGCTGCTCGGCGTCGTCCTGGTCGCGAAGCAACCCGTGGGCGGCGTTCTGCTCGCAGTGCCCGTCGTCGTGACGATCGCGGCGTACCGCGGATATTGGGCAGAGCATCGTCGCCGTCAGCATCTGGAGTTCCTCTACGGATCGATGCGTCGCCTCGGCGGCGCCCGGGACTTCGACGGGGCGGTCGCACAGCTGCTGCTCGATGCGCGCGAGGTGTTTCGGTCGGGGACGGCGGCGGTCGTGTTGATGCCGACGGGTTCCAACGGGTTGCCGTGGCGAGGCGTGGTCGGACCCGACGGAGCGGTGGCCCCACTCCGGGAGACCATGCTCGACCTGGCCCTGCTCGCGGAGGGGGATGGCGAACCGATTGCCCACGCCGCGGGGGCCCTGTTGCCCAAACTTCTGGTGGGCCGGCCGATCACCGATGCGATCTCCGTTCAGCTGCGGGGCGAGCATGGACTGGTTGGCGTGCTCGTCGTGGCCGACCGGCTCAGCGAGGTCGGCGAATTCACTGCGGCAGACCGCGCGCTGCTGCGTACGTACGCCACACATGCCGGTGTCGCACTCGAAAATCGCCGGCTTCAGCGGTCCATCGGTGAGTTGGCACGTGTCAACGATGAGCTCGCCACACGTGCACTCCACGACCCGCTCACCCAGCTTCCAAACAGGGTGCTCTTCCTCGATCGGGTCAATCATGCCCTGCTGCAACGCGAGGACACCTCGGCGCACGTCGGGGTGCTCTTCGTCGACCTGGACGATTTCAAGGGTGTCAACGACACGCTCGGTCACGCTGCGGGCGATCAGGTCCTGGTGGCGGTCGCCGAGCGGTTGCGCGCCTGCTTGCGCCCTGGTGACACGGCGGCACGGCTCGGCGGGGACGAGTTTGCGATCTTGTGCCAGATCTCGGGCCCGGACGAGGCCGACTCGGTCGCCGCCCGCCTACTCGATGCCCTGCTGCAACCCGTCAGGGCCGAGGGCACGTCGGTCCGCGTTCGCGCCAGCATCGGGATTGCGGTCGGGCGCTGCGGCGGCGAATCCGACGCGGCCGCGTTGATCGGGGCGGCCGATGCAGCGATGTACGACGTCAAATTCGGGGACCGGTCGGCGGTGCCGCGGGTCCAACGACCGACCCGCGGTCCGCTCGATCCTGTCGTCTGAAAGGTCGCCGGAGGCCTAATCACTGTCTTTCCTGTGGTGTTCATGGTATTTTGCCGTGGCTTCGGACCGTCACATGCAGTGACCACCAAGGGAGACGATGAGCGCACAGGAGTGGAAGGAACGCCTGGCCGGCAGCATGCCGCCCGACCTCGCTGACGAGATCGACCTGTTCGAGGGACAGGTCGCACTGCGCCGGCAGGGCAAGATGGAGGATCGCGTCTTCGCCGAGACCCGCTTGCGCCGCGGCGCGTACGGCCAGCGCTACGACAACGGCCAGCGCCATGACGGCGCGGCTGCGCGGACGCTCACCTATCCCAACCCTGAGATGACCAAGGGTCCCGAGACCCTGTGGGACGCACCGGGGATGTTGCGGATCAAGATCCCATACGGCGGCGTCACCCCCGACCAGCTCGATCTGATGGCTGACCTCGCAGAGGAGTACAGCGACGAGATCCTGCACGTCACGACGCGCCAGGACATCCAGCTGCACTACATCCACATCGAGGACACGCCGACGATCATGCGTCGGCTCGCGGCGGTGGACATCACCACACGCGAGGCGTGTGGCAACTCGGTACGCAACATCACTGCCTGCCCGATCGCCGGCGTGTGCCGCACCGAGGCCTTCGACGTGACGGCCTACGCCGACGCCATCACACAGTTTCTGTTGGGCCACCCCGACTGCCAGGACTTCGGGCGCAAGTTCAAGCCGGCATTCTCGGGTTGCGCAGGCGAGGCGTGCGGCCTGGTACGCATGCACGACTTCGGTGGGATCGCTGTGACCCGTGTGGTCGACGGCGTCGAGCAGCGTGGCTTTGAGGTATACGTGGGTGGCGGGTTGGGCACCAGTCCGTATCAGGCCAAGCTCTTGTCGGAGTTCATGCCGGTCGAGGAACTCCTGCCGACTGTGCAGGCCATCGCCCGCGTGTTCGCGCGCCTGGGCGAGAAGACAAACCGCAACCGCGCCCGCATCAAGTTCCTGGTCGCCAAACTGGGTATCGAGGAATTCACGCGTCTCGTCGAGGAAGAGCGCAAGAGCCTGCCGCATGACGACCGCTGGACCGCATACTTGCCCGACATCGCGCGCTTCGACGAGGTGCCGATCAAGTCTGCGTCTCCACTTGACGTTGAGGGTTCGGACGAGTTTCGCCGGTGGGCGGCGACGAACGTCTACGCGCAGCGCCAGGAGGGCTACGCCACCGCGACGGTTGCGCTGCCGCTCGGGGACTTGTCGTCGTGGCAGACGCGTCAGCTCTCGGACATCGCCCGGACGTTCGTGGGCGATACGGTGCGATTCACGGTTGAACAGAACATCGTGCTGCGATGGGTCAGTCAGGCCGATCTGCCCGCGCTGCACGATGCACTCGTTGCCGTCGGCCTGGGCGAGCCCGGCGCCGGCACGATCCTGGACATCACCGCGTGCCCCGGCACCGACACGTGCAAACTTGGGATTTCGTCCTCGCGTGGGTTGGCGAGCGAGCTTCGCGAGCGGCTTGCCGCGACGGCCTACGAGCTGGACGAAGCCGTGCGCGGTCTGCGCATCAAGGTCAGCGGATGCTTCAACTCGTGTGGTCAGCACCACGTCGCCGACATCGGGTTCTTCGGCAACAGCCGCAAGATCGGTGGGCACGCGGTGCCGCATTTCCAGGTGGTGCTGGGCGGCAAGTGGCAGGACAATGCAGGGGCATTCGGTTTGGCGATCGGGTCGATCCCCTCCAAGCGGATCCCTGAGGTCGTCGATCGGATCACGACCGGCTATGTCACTGATCGCGAGCAGGGGGAGAGCTTCCAGGACTTCACCGCGCGCATCGGCAAGAAGGCCCTGGCCGAGATGCTGGTCGAACTCAAGGCTGTTCCGGCCTACGAGGACGACGCCACGCTCTACAGCGACTGGGGTGACCCGCGCGAGTTCACGATGGGGGACCTGGGCATCGGCGAGTGCGCCGGTGAGGTCATCTCACGCACGGACCTGGAGCTGTCGGTCGCAGAGAGCCTGTCATTCGAGAGCCAGCTCGCACTCGAAGACGGCGACCTGGTTCGCGCCGACGAGCGCGCGTACGCAGCGATGATCGCTGCGGCGCGAGGCGTTGTTGCGCTCGACCTGTTCATCCCGCCGATCCCTGATGACGAGGTCGTCAAGGAGTTCCGCGAGCGGTTCTTCGACACCGAGGTGTTCTTTGACCGGTTTGCCCACGGCAAGTTCGCCCGTCCGCTCTTTGCCCGCCACGACGACGGGTCGATCACAGGTGTGGACGCCGTGCGTGAGCTGGTCGAAGAGGCGCAGTTGTTCATCGACGCATCACACGCCTGCCAGATCCGCGTCCTCGAAGCGCGCGCGCAGGCGCAGGCGGTGCCGGCATGAGCCTGCAGCGCGTCTCGGTGTCTGTGCCGCTCGAGGCTCCATCGATCGAGGCGGCTGTCGTCATCACGCTCTTCCACGACTGGATCCGGCGAGGGGCCGTGGAGGGGTTGTTGATCGACGTTACGAGCTACAGCCACGTTCACCACGGTCCCGGCGTGATGCTGATCGGCCATGAGGGGGATTATTCCGTGGATCTCGCGGGCGGTCGACCCTCGCTGCGCTACACGCTCAAGCGAGGGGACACGGACACCCCGCAGGGAGCGGTCGCCCTGGCAGTGCGCCGACTCGCCGGGGCTGCCGAGGCAGCGGCATCAGCGGGAATCCGCGTCATCGATGGGGATGTGACCGTTCAGGTCTTCGACCGGCTTCGTGCGCCCAATACCGATGAAACCGCCCAGGTCCTGACACCGCAGATCGCCGCGGGCGTGCGCGACGTGACCGGGTGGAGTTCCAAGGGAGCCGAACGGCTGTCTGACGATCCCAGATCGCCGTTCGGGCTCCGGCTCGTGGCTCCGTAGGGCTGATCGCCTGGCGCCGATCGGTGCATGTCCGGTCGGAGGAGTCGTCGCGTGCCACCTGTGCTGCAAACACCTCGCACCTGGTCGGTCGATCATCTTGACGCTCCCGATGAGGGTGAACGCACGTGTCGGGAGCAGCTGGTCAACACCGCGACCGCCGTCGCGAGCAACGCGTCAATGATCCGCGCAAAGGTCTCCACGCGGATCATCCGGTTGGTCGCACCAACCGCCACCGGGTCATCGGACGTGCGCCGACAGGGCGCGTCACCTGGCGGGACGAACGTCCCGAAACGTGTGCGCAGAGCGGTGTTCCGTTGACTCCATGCGGTGGCGGGTGGGTATACTCCGACCCGCTGCAGGGAGGGGCCATGACTCGCCCTGCGTCCGTTTTCGTCAGGAGCTCGCCATCACGGAGGCCCGGGATTCCACCGACACGCCCGACGGGGCAGAACGCATGACGACCGCTGCGACGCCCCCACCGGTGCCGCTGCGCGCAAACCCCACCGAGTTCGTGCTCGCGATCCTGGGGTTCATCGCACTCCTCGTGGCGCTTCCTGTCGTACTGGTTCTGGACGGCCCTTTGGGCGGGTGGCTGCTCGGCGCCGTGCTGTTTGCCGCGAGCTGGGCTTCGCAGCGGTTCATCACGCGAGTCTCTGAGGGGCTCGATGCGACGCAGGCCGTCGGCCTGACCGGGATCTCGTCAATCGGACGTGCCGTCTTGGTCGTCATGATCCTGTTCGTCGTGGCGCTCAAGGTGGACGAGACCGTCGGACTGGTTGCCGGTGGCGTGTTCGCCGCCGCGTTCACGTTCGACCTGATGGGTCGCACCACGCTGTTCGCCATCCGCGAGAAGCAGCGCAAGGTCGCACGCGGGGAGGGCGGCCAGTGAGCACCGCCGTCGGCACCGAGTCAGTCCCCACGCCACCGCTCAAGCCGAGCAAGGCGAAGTATTGGGTCTACGGATTCCTGGCGCTGCTGGCCGGATGGGGGATCCTCAGCTACATCCTCGCGAAGACGCCATCCGGAGATGAGGAATTCAAGCCGCAGAACGAGTTCGCGCTCAAGGAGTGGGTACCGATTCACCTGGGCCCGATCGACATGTCGATCAACAAGGCCGTCATGTACCTGCTGCTCGCATCGGCGATCAGCATCCTGTTCTGCGTGTTCGTCGTCCGCGGTGGCTTGAAGATGCGTCCGACCAGGGCCCAGAACGTCGTCGAGCTGGCCTACGAGTTCGCCGAAGGCCAGATCGCCAGGGCCACGTTGCCGCCCAAGGTGTTCCAGCGCTACTTCCCATATGTGGCGACGCTGTTCATCTTCATCGCGGTCAACAACCTGATCAGCTTCATCCCGCTGCCCGGGGGTGAGCACTCGACGATCGGTGGCATCCCCGACCTCGGCCTCTACGCGGCGACTGCCAACATCAACGTCACGCTCGCGCTGACGCTCTGCACGTTCTTCATCTACAACTACGAGGGCATCAAGGCGCACGGGCCGGTCGGCTACCTCAAGACGTTCATACCGGGCGGGGACATCCACCCGCTCATGAAGGGCGTGGTGTTCGCGCTCGAGCTGATGAGCAACGTGCTCCGGCTCGTCAGCCTCTCGGTGCGTCTGTTCGCCAACCTGCTGGCGGGGCACCTGCTCATCATCATGGCGGCCGGGTTCGCCATCCTGCTGGGAAGCTGGGTGGGCGCCGTGGCGATCCCATTCGGCCTGTTCTTCTACTTCTTCGAGTGGGTCCTGATCGCAGGGCTCCAGGCGTTCATCTTCGCGATGCTCAGCGGCATTTACATCGGTTTCGCCGTTGAGCAACCGCACTGACCAAACACGAAAGGCACGTACGTGGCACTTGAAGGCAACATCGTTGATGCGGCGAAGGCACTGGAGCTTGGCCTCGCCACCGGATTCGGCGCGATCGGCCCTGGCGCCGGCGTGGGGTACCTGATGGGCAAGACCGTGGAGTCGGTTGCCCGGCAGCCCGAGCTTCGCGGCGAGATCATGGGCCTCATGTTCCTGGGTCTGGCGCTGACCGAGGCCATCACCTTCTACGCCCTGCTCATGGGCTTCGTCGCGTTCTTCCTGGTCTAACCGATGACCGGTCTTCTGCCCAGCATCCAGTTTGGCGCCAAGGAGAACCCGCTCCTGGCAGCGAGCCCTGGGCTCATGATCTGGACGATCATCATGTTCTTTCTGACGCTCTTCATCCTCAAGAAGTACGTCTTCGGGCCGCTCGGGGCGTCCATCGAAAAGCGTCGTACCGCGATCCAACAGAGCATCGAGGAGGCGGAGTCCAGTCGCGACGAGGCCGTCAAGCTGCTCGATGATTACAAGACGCAGCTGGCTGACGCGCGCAAGGAGGCCGACGCGCTTCGCGACCGTGGGCGGCGTGACGGCGAGCGTGAGCGTACGTCGATCGTCACGGCTGCCGAGGGTCAGCGCGAGCGGATTCTGGCGGACTCGCAGCAGCAGGTCGATGCACAAGGTCGCGCCGCGATGGCTTCGGTGCGGGACGATGTCGCAAGCATTGCCCTGGCCGCGGCCGAGAAGGTCACCCGCAAGTCACTCAACGATGACGATCACCGTCGCCTCGTCGAGGACGCGCTCAAGGAACTCGACCTTGCAAAGGTCACGTCCTAAGTGGTCCTCCTCGTGAGTACGGGCACGTTGCCTGAGCGAAAACCGAGCCGGGCGAGGACGCAGTGTCCTGCCGCTATCGGTTGCCATAACGGTGGGACCGAGGACAACGCCTGGCGACGGTTTGCAGCCGGGATACGTGTTCGTATTTGCGAGGAGGGTCACTAAGCGGTGGGGGTTGCAACGACCTACGCCGAGGCGATCTACCAGGCCGCTGCCCACAAGGACGCGGTCGGGCAGGTCGCATCAGACCTGGACGCACTGGCTCATGCGCTCGCCGCCGACTCCGATGTCGCGCGGGTGCTCAACAACCCCAAGGTCGACAGCCGTGCCAAGAAGGCCGCGCTCGGCGCGCTCGCCGACGCGACCAACCCGTTGACGATCAACCTGCTGCAAGTTCTCGTCGATCGTGGGCGGCTCGAAGAGCTGCCGACGGTTGCGCAAGCGTTCGCCGACCGAGTCGCCTCGGCCCAAGGCCGTCTGGCGGTCGAAGTCACGAGTGCGATCCCGCTCGTCGACGATCTTCGTGCCAAGGTCATCGAGCGCATCCGCGAGCAGACCGGCAAGACCCCCGAGATCACCGAGCGCGTGGACCCCGAGATCATCGGCGGACTCGTGCTTCGCGTCGGCGGAGTGGTGACCGACGCATCCGTGCGCGGTCGTCTCAACGGCCTGCGCCGCACCATTACCGACGCATCCTGAACGACACCCGAGCAAGGAACAGAGAACAGCCGATGGAGCTTCGTCCCGACGAGATCACAAAGGTCCTGCGCCAGCAGATCGAGCAGTACACCGACGCAATCGACACGCAGGAGGTGGGAACCGTCCTGCAGGTCGGTGACGGCATCGCCCGCGTCCACGGTCTCGAGAACTGCGTCGCGCTCGAGATGCTGGAGCTGCCGCACGGCGTCACCGGCCTGGCGTTGAACCTCGAAGAGGACAACGAGGGCGAGGTGCTGCAGGGCGAGGACACGCTCATCAAGGAGGGCGAC
>JANLOO010000074.1:0-3586 GCA_031366605.1 Actinomycetota bacterium
CGGAATCGACAAGGTCATACGATCCGTCCCCGCCGCCTCGCGCAGCGATGCGAACAAGCGCACGGTCACTGAGATCGGGGACGACATGCCGCAATGCTAGTGGACCCGTCCGAAAATCCTGTCGCGAACCAATGGCTGCAAACCGTCGCGAGCATTCGTCCTCGGCGACCCGCATATCGCCGGATATGCGGACGGCATGCGTCCTGCGCTCACTCGGTTTTTCGCTCGCCGGATTCACCGACAAACGTCCGGACGGATCCGCTCGTTGGTGTGACGCAGTCGGCTCCGAGGGCTTACGTGGTCGTCAATGGAAGCAGGCGCCGATGCAACCCTGATCCATTGCGCCAGCGGAGATCGCCGAAAGGGCGTCCCTTCGGCGTGAACGGATTAAGATTGAACACCGCGAAGCTGATACCGGCGGGCGTGGCAAGGGTTGTCGGTGCATGCAGTTTCGGCGCGGTACGGCGACCTGAGGGCTTCCGGACGGAGAAGGTTCCAACCCTCCGCAGCAAACCTTGACCGGAACGCCCACAGAGCGGCCAAATCGAGTCAAGCACGACCGGTACGTTCCCAGCTTCGTGACAGTCAGTATCGCGAGCTTGTGACGTTCATCCGTCTCCACGGGCGGGTGCCGCCCGCAAAAGGTCGGTAGCGTCAAGGCATGGGTGACGTCCTGCTGATCGGCCACATTCTCGCGGCGGTGCTCTTTGTCGGAGCGGTGACCGTTGCGATGGCGATGTTCCCGCGCCTGGTGGCCCAGCCGGGGCAGGCACCCGCCGCTCGCGTGCTGCACCGCATCACCCGGGTGTACGGGGTGCTGGCGCTCCTCGTTCCGGGGTTGGGCCTCGGGCTCGCGCTGGAGGACGATGTGCTGGACACCCCATGGGTCGGCGCCTCGATCGTGCTGTCGGTCGTCGCCGGCCTGCTGCTCTGGCGGATCGTGACCGACCAGGCCCAGGCGCTGGTCACACCTCCAGGCTCGCGGCGGCTTCCGATCGCCGGCGGACTGTTCGCACTCACCTGGGTCGCCATCCTGGTCCTGATGGTGGTCAAGCCAGGATGAGCGAACAGAAGCTGCGACGCCTGTTCGACTGGTTGGCGGTCGCCGAAACGGTGACCCTGATCGTGTTGCTCGTCAACCTCGCGACGTCGCACGCAAAGGGCGTGACCTCGACCGTCGGACCGATCCACGGTGTCTTCTACATCATGGTGATCATCGTGGCGCTGTTGATCCCGCAGCTCCCGAACCGCATCCGGCTGGTCGCCGCGATCCCGGCGATCGGCGCGCCCCTCGCGGCGTGGCTCATGCGCCGCGCCTGAAGTTCGGTGCCCGGTGCCCGGCGGCCGAAGGCCGCCGGGCACGTGACGGGACCTACGCCGTCGTGTCGTCTGCGCGAACGGAGAACGCGATGTCGTAGGTACGTGGGTGCGGTCCGTACGGTCCGATGACCGCCATCACCTTCTCTTGTGTCGCCGCGTCCGCCCGAAACGCCTTGAAGGCTGCTTCGTTCTCCCACTGGAAGTAGTTGAGCACCTTGGTGCCGTCGTGACTCAGGTGCAGGTTGCCCGAAACGAATCCCGGCTGCTTGCTGACGACATTCGCCATGATCCGCGGTAGCTCGGTGCGCATCCGCGCCTGCTGCTCGGGGTCGACGTTGAACTCGAAGATCGCCGTGAAGACCTCGTTGTCCTTGCCGATAGATGTCAGGGCCATAGGGCCGCCTTCCTTCGTCTCTGGATATTTCGCCCGCCAATGCCGGTGCGCTCGACTACGCGAGCCGGGCGTCGATGCTGAGTTCGACGTTGCCCGCGAGGGCCTGCGACACCGGGCAGCCGTCTTTGGCGGCCTGCGCCGCGGCGACGAAGCCGGCCTCGTCCAGGCCCGTAACGCGCCCGACGACCGTCAACGCCGATCGCGTGATCCCGGTGCCGGGCACGAACGTCACGGTGGCGCTCGCGGAGAGTTCCTCCGGCGGCGTGCCCGCCTCGGCGAGTCCGTGCGACAGCGCCATGCAGTAGCAGGACGCGTGGGCAGCGGCGATCAACTCCTCCGGGCTCGTGCGTCCGTTGGGCTCTTCCGATCGCGACGGCCACGACACGTCGAGTGGTCCAAACGCCTCGCTGGTCACATGGGTGATCTTTCCGGTGCCGTGCAGCAGGTCGCCGCTCCACGTGACCGCCGCGTGTCGATCCGTTGCCATTGTGTCGTCCTTTTCGTTCGCTGTGCGGGCACCCGGTTGCGAGGCCCGCTGACCACGTAAGCCCGGGAGCCTATCGTTCACTCACGCATGAGTAATCGACCCTACCGATGGCCGCACCGGCATGACCGCAGGACGCCCTACGGGCCGGGTCGCACGCCTCCGACGGGGATCACGAGCTCCCGTACCGCGTGTCGCAACTGCGTCGAGAGCCGTTGCAGCTCGCGTTGCTCGGCCGGCGCCAAGGCGGAGTCGACCAGCCGGCGCTCCAGGTCACGCAGGCTCGCGGCCGTCCGATCCGCGCACTCCTGCCCCGCCTCGGTCAGCCGCACGAGCCGGCGGCGTCCGTCGTGCGGATGCGGTCCGCGCGTCACAAAGCCCTGCTCCTCGAGTCGGTCGAGGACTGCCGTGATGTGGTTCGACCCGATCGCGAGCACCTGGGCGAGCTGCCATGGCTCCTGCGCGTCCGGGGCGACGCGGGCCAGAAGGTCGAGGGTGTTGTACTGCATGAGCGTCAGTGCGGTGCGGCGGGTGACCCGCTCGAAGAGCTCCGCCAGATCGCCTCCGACGACCACGAGTTGCTGGCACAGGGAAGCGATCGGTACCGGGCCCGGGCAGGCCTCGTCGGCACCGGGTCCGCCCCGATTGGGCAATTGCTCACTCATCACGTGGGCAGTGTACGATCCCCAAAGTCACTCATTGGTGAGTGAATCGCCGTCGGCGTCCGACACCGGGTTGCCACGATGGGCGCAGACCTACCAGGAGGATCTCTATGAGCGCATCACCGGTACTGCTCGTCCACGGCGCGTGGGGTGGCGCATGGGCATGGGGCTACGTCCAAGCCGAACTCGAGCAGCGGGGCATCACGAGCGTCGCGATCGACCTGCCCTCGCGTGGCGCCGCACCATCGACGCTGGCCGACGACGCCGCGGCGGTTCGCTCGGCCCTCGACGAGATCGGCGAGCCCGCCGTCCTTGTGGGCCACTCGTACGCCGGAGCGGTCATCACGGAGGCGTCCGCCGCCAACGACAACGTCGCGCACCTGGTCTACGTCTGCGCCGTCCTGCCCGACGAGGGCCAGTCCACATTCTCGTTGATGGGCGACGACCCCACGCCCAGCACGCTCGGCAACGCGATCCAGGCGACCGAGGATGGCCTCAGCACCCTGGAGCCTGTGGGCGCGAAGAATGACCTGTTCAACGACGTGACCCAAGAGCAAGCCGACCCGATCATCGCCGGCCTTGGGCCGCACCGTTTGTCGGTGTTCGGCGAGGCCCCCACCGCGCTGGGCTGGAAGGAGCACCCCTCCACGTACGTCGTGTGCACCCAGGACCGGGTGTTCTCGCCTGAGCTGCAGCGCCGGATGGCGTCAAACGCCACCAACGTCG
>JANLOO010000007.1:0-152700 GCA_031366605.1 Actinomycetota bacterium
GACACCACGGGGGTGGTCACCGCCAACGACCGGCACGCCGACGGCATCGTCCACGACCGCTGGCGACTGGTCGTCAAGTCTGCGGGCAACCGCGGCGGCGGCGACAACCGCGTCACCTCACCCGGCCTCGGCTACAACGTACTGGCCGTCGGCAACGTCAACCTGGGCGGGACATCCGCGCGCGCGGACGACGTCATGGCCGCGACCTCGAGCTTTGCCGACCCGACCTCGACCAACGGCGATCGGGAGAAACCGGAGCTCGCGGCACCGGGAACAAACATTCAGATGCTGTCGAGTGGGTTCCCGTTCGCCGGGCAGACGAGTAGCGGCACGAGTTTCGCCTCACCGATGGTGACGGGCAGTGCCGCTCGCCTGGTACAGCGCAAGCCGTTTCTCGGCGTTTGGCCGGAGCAGCTGCGTGCGATCCTGATGGCCAGCGCCGTGCGCAACGTCGAAGGTGACACCCGCCTGTCGGACGTCGACGGTGCCGGCATGATCGCCGTCAACTCGGCGGTTCGGATCCTCGACGACAACCGCCACGGCGGCGAGCGCGTCGACTGTGCCACGTTCGGAAGCTCCAAGACGGTGGCGACGGTCGAACTCGGGCAGGAGCAGCGCCTGCGTGCGGCGATTTCGTGGACGACCGATCCGTCCGCGAGCGATCACGCTAACCGGCCGAGCGCAGACCTGGACCTTCAAGTCCGCGGACCCGGCGGTTCGGTCTTCTCGTCGAGCTTCGACAACACGAGCGAGATCGTGGACATGCGCGCGCCGCAGGCAGGCAGCTACGAGATCCGAGTGATCAACTTCCGCTGTGCTCGCTCGACCTTCGTCGGCTGGGCGCATATGAACGCCTGACGAGAAGGCGGTGCACCCTGGTGGGGCACCCGGTGTGTGGGCCGGGGCCCCGCGGGGATCGCGATCAGCGGTCCTCCGCGCATGTCATCGAGCGCGGCGTTCGTCGCGTCAGGTACGTGTACGGCGCTGTGGTGCAGGGGCATGACCCGCGAGCTGCAGCTCCAGTTTGATCGAGACCTCGCGTCACCGTGTGGGCCGGCGGATGCCTCGAAGCGAGGGGAGGCGATCGGATCATGGGGCTATGCTCGTGATGTCATGCCGGACGAGGACATCGTCGCGATCGCGGTGCGGGACGCCATTGACGGGCTTCCCGAGGACGTTGCCCGGCGCGTTGACAACGTCGCTCTCGAGATCGCGGATGAGGAGCCGGGGCATCCCGAGATCCTCGGCCTGTACCAGGGCATCTCGCTGCCGCGGAGGCGTGGGTACGTGTTCGCGCTCCCTGATCGGATCACGATCTTCCGACGTCCGCTGGAGCGACTCTACGGGCACGACCCGGCGCTACTTCGTGAACGGACGATGCATGTCGTGCGGCATGAGTTCGCACATCATTTCGGAATCTCGGACGAGCGTCTCCGCGAGATCGGGAGGTACTGAGCCCAACGCGCCCGACATGCAGCGAGCCCCGCGGGCCTGAGGCGCCGCGGGGCTCGTGAACCTGCGTGCTGAGGGATGGACCTTGACTCAGGAGTGGCCACCACCGTGGTGGTCGCCATCGTCGTACATGCCGTCGTGCTCAACGTCGTCGTCGGGGTCGTCGGCCTCGTCGTCGTCACCGTTCATCGCGCCCTGGGCGAGCGTGAACGTTTTGCCGTCCGGGTTGACGATCACTTGCAGCTCAACCTCGGAGCCGACCTTGAGCGCGCTGACGTTGACGCCCGCGGGGACCGTGATGACGAAGTCAGTGGTGACGCCGTCGTCCCGAGTCGTCACGGTGAGCGACGTGGCGCCCGCCATCGTCAGCTTGCCCTCGATCTCAAGGGTCTGCCCTGGGACCGGGGCCGCGGTCTCGTTGACGTCCGTGGCTTCAAGCTCACCGTCATCCATGATCGTCACTTTGGCGACCACGATCGATCCCAGCGACGGGGTCGACCCGCCCTCCATCGAGCGCTTGCCGCGGAGCTTGACCACGAACGTCGTGCCGCGGGCGCTGAGCATGAGGCTACGGCCGACGCGTGCGACGACCTGGGCGCGGATGAGGGCGTGGCGCGCGCGCCCGACCTTGGTCAGCTTGGCCGCGAACGTACCGTTGCGAAGCTGGCGAGCGCCGCTGAGCTTGACGATCGAGCCAACCCGGGACTTCTTCGCCGTATGGACTGCGACGAGGCGTCCACCTGCGGCAGCCACAGTCGCGGTCTTGGAGTGTGCGCGGAAGTCGACGACAACGCCCTTCTTGGGCGCGGCGGCCATCGCACTCGCAGGGACCACCATTGCGGCTCCTGCGATCAAGGCGACGAGAATCTTCTTTTTCATCAAGGCTCCTTCTCTCGCCGGTCCGGCGAAGTCGTACGTCACAGTCTTACGACGTACGAGCTACTCGGTTTCTTATGCGGCGAACACGAGGGGCTCGACGGAAGCGGTTCGATGCGCCCGGGAGCGGTGCCCGTCCAGCCGGCGGCGCGCTCGAACGACACGAGAGTCGTCGGCACGAGAAGGTCCGCAACGAGGCGCGAGGCACGCGTCACCGGACGTGTGCCTCGAGGTCGCTCGTTGTGGTCGACGTGATCTGCTCAGCGTTCGTATCGCGGCCTGAGCGTGTCGAGATGGCCACAGCGCCGTGCGGTGGATACTCACGCCAGTCTTCGATCCGGCGGCGCAGGCCGCCCAGGATGCCGTGCTCGGCGATCAACGCTCCGAGCTGCGGGGTCTCCTGGGTCAATGTGGTCTGCGTGACGACCTGGGTCGCCATGGTCGAGGCGGTCGTCCAGATCATGCCGCCGCCAATGCTGCTGCGCGGTCTTCGATCATCAGTTCGCAGAGCTTCAGGGCGACCTTGTAGCCCATCTCGCTCCCGCTGCTGGCGAGCACAACCGCCCGTCCGATCTGGTTGGACAGCGACCCGAAGTTGAGGCCCAGGTTGTCCGAGATGACGACGATCGGGCCTGGCTGCTCACGCAGCTCACGCTCGATTTCGGCGAGTTCGGAAACGCACGCGTCACGGGCGTCGACGACGATGATCTCGTCCTCGTGCTGTCGCGGAGTGGCCGCCGGAAGCTCGGACACCACGTGACCGAATCCTTGCAACGTCATCGCGAGTGCAGATTCGTCTCGGCCTCTTGGGCCGACAACGCGAATCTCACAGCTGTTCATCATTCCCTCAGTTCCCGTTACGGGTTGGACACTGCACACTCACCGCCGCGCGGATGCGCGACGCCATGTCGGGCAGATGCCCGACTGCAGTGTCCTTACCCGGGTCTGAGAGCGAGGGCGGCGAACCCCCGGGGGCCCCGGCGACGATCGTCGCGAATGGAGCTGGCGAAGAACGGGACGAGCATGAGCAGCGCGCCCATCAGGAGCACGGCAAGCTGCGTTGGTCCACCGAGCGTGGACTTGCCATCAGGCAGTCCGAGCGGAAGGAGCCCGATCAGAAGCGCGAGGATTCCGGCGCTGTGTCCCGACCACCCACCAGTCGGCACGGCGATGCCGAACGGGGTGATGGAACTCGCCTGCGCAGGTCGCGCGGGCATCGGAGCGGGTCTCGTCGGCTGGGCGCCGACCGTGTTTGGCGCGGACGTCTGTGGACCGAATGTCTCGGGGCGGACGTACGGCGCGAGCAGCCCGGAACCGAGTGTCTGCACGATCGGGACGACGAGTGGCGTGATGACCGACGACGCCATGGCCGACTGCCCGGATACGGGTGTGGTGGTCGGGGCGGTTGAGTCGACGGCGTTGGTCACCCCCGTCGGGGTGGGAGTCGCCAGGTCGAGTCGCGCCGCAACGGTCGCGGTGTCAGAACCTGCGACGGAGATCGCGTCCGCCACAGCGGTACTCGTCACCGGGGTTGCGTCGTGGACGGCGACCATGACGTCCTGCGGCGGCGGCGTCGGGTCCACGGGCACAACAACCGTAGTCGGCAGGGGAGCGACTGGCACCGGTGCGGGGATGATCGCGACTGGGTCTGGGGTCACTGGCACCGGGGCGGGGATGATCGCGATTGGGTCTGGGGTCACCGGCACCGGGGCGGGGATGATCGCGACTGGTTCGGACGCGACTGGTGTGATCGGTGCTGCGTCTATCGACGCGGTTGTGTCGACGGACGTGGTGTCCACGACGGCGTCGAGGGCGACGGCCCCGGGTACCCAGAGGACGAGGGCGGCGAGGACTGAGAGCAGCGTCAGGCGCCCCGCCGTACGGCGATGGTTGACGACCGCGACTCCCACGCTCTCGTTCATCTCACAGAACCCCCACGCCGTGTCACCAACGCTTGGCCGAGATCGTACCGCAATCAGGTGAGAAAGTCCTAATGCTTCGTGAGGGGTGAATTCACAGTGCGAGACGTTCGGTGGGATGGTCTGAGGCGCTGTGCGAAACCGGTGCGACGGCCCGTCTGCCCGGGTCTTCGCGGGCCTTCGTCGAAGTCACTCAGGAAGCTTGATCCCCCCGTCCGGCAGGATCTCGAAACGGGGGTTCCACGCGACCTCCCAGGCGAAGCCGTCGGGGTCCGCGAAGTCGCCGGAGTAGCCGCCCCAGAATACGTCCTGAGCGGGTTTGAGGATCGTCGCTCCGGCCGTCTGCGCCTGGCCGAGCGTGGTGTCGACCTCGGCTTTGGTGCGCACGTTGTGTGCGAGGCAGGTGTTGGAGAACCCGTGACCGGGCCCGTCGAGCCGTGTGTCCCCCATCAGGGCCTCCCGACCCCACCACCCAAACACGAGGCCGCCGCACTGAAAGAACGCGACGCTGTCGTTGCTGGGCGGCGACTCGGTCCAGCCGAGGCGGCGGGAGAAGCTGCGGCTGACCGCCAGGTCGCGGACGCAGAGGGTGACGAGGCTGACACGTTGTTCCATTGGTGTTCCTCTCTGCCTGGCGGCAGGATATCGGCGTGCCCAGACCAGTGGATATGTCCCGTTGAGGCCGACGAACTCGTGCGACCGGTTGAGCGTGCGCGCCGCCGGGGTGCTTCTGCACGTGACGTCGCTTCCCCGCGGACGCCTGGGGTCTGAGGCGTACCGCTTCGTCGATTGGCTCGTCGAGGCCGGACAGACGTGGTGGCAGATCCTGCCGCTGGGGCCGCCCAACCGGCTCGGATCGCCGTATGAGGCGTCCTCGGCGTTTGCAAGTTGGGTCGGGCTCCTTGCCGATCCACGAGCACCGGTTGCTCCGGACGAAGTCGAGGAGTTCGCCGCCCGCCATGGATGGGCAGACGGTTGGGCACGTTTCGCGGGGGCCGGGGCGCTTGTCGATCAAGTTCGCTTCGATCGCGAGTGGGCGGCGCTGCGCACCTACGCAAACGACCGGGGTGTCCGCATCCTGGGTGACATGCCGCTCTACGTCGCCACGGACGGCGCCGATGCCACGTTGCGGCCAGACCTGTTCGGCATGGGCGAGGTCGCCGGCTGCCCGCCCGACTATTTCAGCGAGGACGGCCAGCTGTGGGGCAGCCCGCTGTACGACTGGCCCGCGATGCGCGCCGACGGCTACCGCTGGTGGATCGAACGCATCCGCCGGACCCTGGAGCTGGTCGACGCCGTCCGCATCGACCACTTCCGCGGACTCGTCGCATACTGGTCAATCCCTGAGGGCTCCGAGACTGCACGGTCAGGACGGTGGCGCCGAGCTCCGGGGCGCGAATTGCTCGACACCGCACGTGCCCAACTGGGGAGCATGCCGTTGGTGGCCGAGGACCTGGGCCTCATCACCCCGGCGGTGCATCGTCTGCGTCGGGCGTTCGGTCTGCCGGGTATGGCCGTCCTGCAGTTCATGGTCGACCACGGCCCGGTCCAGTCCAACCGACTGTGGGCCGACGAGGATCGCGTCATCTACCCCGGTACCCACGACAATGCGCCGAGCGCGCAATGGCTACGTGGGTTGAGCGCGCTCCAACGGAGACACGTCGACGAGTCGCTCGCGCTCGCCGGGCTGCGGGGGCCGCGCTCGGCGTGGTCGCTCGTGCAGCTCGCGCACGCCGCACCCGCGCGGATTGCCATCGTCTCGGCGCAAGACCTCTTGGGCCTCGGTCGCGAAGGGCGCATGAACACCCCTGGTCAACGCCGCGGCAACTGGCGGTGGCAGCTCGCACCGGGAGCGTTGACCACTGATCTTGCGGCACGGTTGCGTGATGTCACCGCTGAGGCGGGTCGTGCCGGGTTGCGGTAGGGCCCACCGCACTGTCTTACCCGGAAGGACCGTGTCGGGGGTCGTGGAGGGGTGATCGGGATCTCCAGACGTGGCCGGTGAGGAGGAGGTTGAGGAACGGTTCCCATTGCGATTCTCGACGGGCCCGGGTCGTGGATCGCCTTGATCGGCGCTGGGGGTTGTTCTGTTGGGTTGTCAGCCATCGGGCTTGGGTGAACCAGCGGCGCATCGTCCGCACTGAGGGGACCATGGCGGGCCCGTCGCGGTAGTTTTGTCGGAGTTCGTGGATGACCTGAGCGGGTGGTTCTCCCGCGGCGTAGCGTCGTTCTGCCTCGCGTCGGAGCATGGGCCAGGAGTAGGAGCCTGGTCGCTCGCGGTCTGCGCCCGCGGATTGGATCCGGTGGAGGTGGGTGTGGAGGGCATCGTGTCTGCGGATGGTGAGCATCCCGGCTGCCGCCCAGGCCCCGGCGAGCCGTTCGACGAATTCGTGTCCTTCGCGGCGTGTCATGTATTCGTCGCTGTGGTGGTGGTCGCACAGCCAGATGGTGATGCCGTGGGTCATATGGTGTGGTGTGCGTGGTCGTTGTCCTCGGCGTCCGCAGATTGCACATGGCAGCAACGCCGCCACGGAGGGGTCGAGGTCAAGGAGCGCGCGTTTCATGAGGCCTCCACGGTTCGTGCGGGTGCGCTGGGTTGACGGCCGCTTCTGATGCGCGAAGGCCTGTCCGATCTATGTGCCCGTTGTTTCATCATGTGATGGATGTTGCCGCGACAACGTGTTACAGCGCTACACGCATTTGTGTCAATCCGTCACAGAACTCACTCGCCAGACGACACAAATGGCCACGGAAATCGAACCCAAATGGCAATTTTGAGCTGACCGCCTCGAGTTTTTCATCAGACGGTCCTGAGCCGCGGTTGCCAGGGCGGATCGCGTTTGCCCGCAGCAGGCCACTGACTCGCGCGACCCGGCGTCGTGCCTGTCGCTGATGACTTCCGTTGCGGCCGGCAGGGCCTCGCTCAGCTGACCGCCAGGCGGTAGCGGGTGGACAAGCGTCGACGGCGAAGATCGGCGATCGCATCGAGTCGGGCACCCTCCTCATCGGTCATCCCCGGCGCGACCGGGACGGTCGGCGCACCGAGCACCTCGCTGAGCCAGGCGTCGATTAAACTGGCCGGGCCACCTCCCTGGCGGATGGCGAGCACATGGGCGTGGCGCAGTAGCACGAGCACGGGGACGCTGGCGCGGCTGACGTGGATGCCACGTGGCCACAGGAGTTTCTCGCGGTCGGCCCACTCTTGCGGCGAGGACAGCGCAGCGATGTGTACCTCGAGGTCGGGGCGGGCCCTGCCGATCTCGTGGAGGCTCGTGGTCAGCAACTCACACGACGGGCAGAGTGGGATTCCCAGCGCCAGCAGCGCGAGTGGCGACGCATCGGCTGACGCAAGGGCAGCTCGGAGCGGTTGTGGTGCAGAGATAGGATCATTCACATGAGCGACACTATCGCGCGCGACCGAGATCGGGCGATCGCCCTGCTCCACGAGTGGGTGCGGGGAGAGGGCCTGCGCCGCCACGTCTACGCCACCGAGGCCGCCATGCGTGCCTACGCCCGGGAACTCGGCGAAGATGAAGACGTGTGGGGCAACGTGGGGTTGCTACATGACTTCGACTGGGAACGTCACCCCACGCTCGACCAACATCCCCAGGACGGCGAACCCGTGCTCGCGGCCGCCGGCTATCCGGATTGGTTCCGTCGCGCGATCCTGAGCCACGCCGACCACCTGGACGTCGCCCGCGAGAGCCTGCTGGAGCGGCACCTCTACGCGTGCGACGAGATGCCCAGCTTCATCCACGCCTGCGCGCGGGTGCGTCCCGACGGATTCGACGGGCTCGAGCCCAAGTCCGTCAAGAAAAAGCTCAAGCAGCCGAGCTTCGCGGCCGGGGTCAACCGCGATGACGTCGTGCACGGCGCACAGATCATCGGCCGCGACCTGGATGACCATATCCGCGTGATCGTCGCGGCGTTGGCACCGCTCGCCGCCGAACTCGGTGTCGGGCCCTAACGGAGTTGGGCTCTAAACCGCTACGAAGGTGACTGGCCGGCTTCTGTCTCCAGGCGCGCTTGCTCCTTCTCGCGAGCGACGTCCTTGCGCTCGCGCAAGGTAATTGCGCCCGCGACGACTCCGGCGATGCCCAGTGCGATCAGCAAGCCGATCCAAGGTCGGGATTCGAACGACTTGCCGAAGATGTATCCCAGCACCGCGGCCTGCGTTGACCACAGAAGGCCACCGAGCGCGTCGAAGATCAGGAAGCGTTTGTAGTCCATCTGCCCGGCGCCACAAGTCAAGTTGATGGCGAGTCGGATGCCGGGAAGGAATCGTCCGACGAAGACCAGGCTCGGGCCCCGCCGTTGCACTTTTCGCTCTGCCGCCACAACGCGGTCATGTCCGACCCTGCGCGCCATGAAGGAACGAATCCGCTCCCCTCCCGCGCGTCCCAACCAGTAGGCGCCGGAGTCACCGATCACCGCACCGACGGCACCGGCCAGGATGACGCCGACCAAGCTGAGCGAATTTCCGGTTGAGGCGAGCGTCCCGCCCGTGATGACCACGGTCTCGCCCGGAAACAGCGGAAATACGCCGTCGCCCGCGACGATGCTGAGGATCGCGAAGTAACCGTGATCGGTCGCCCAGCTCGTGAACTGGTCGAAGAACCCGACGCCTGCGGCGGCCGCGAATGTAAAGAACTTGAGCATATGGGCGTAAAGACGTTGAGGAATCGGTCGTTCCCGACGACAATCAAAATCATCATGACAGCACCGACGGCACCATCGTTAGACCGTGGGCGGTATGCGCTGATCGCGCTTGCGACGCTGCTGTGCGCGGTGTTCGCGGTCCCCACACCTCGGGCGCACGCCGCCGAATCGCCGGCGCCGACCGAGGTCGGTCCGCCCACACGCCAATGGTCGTGGGCCGCGCGGGTGCTGGCGCCGGCGAACGTCCGCGTCAGGCCGGACCGTGCGTCCAAGTCGCTCGGCCTGCTCCAGACGACCGCCCCGCTGGGGTCAGGTCCGATGGTTCTGCTCGCCCTCGAGACGCGCGTGGTCGATGAGACCGAGTGGACGCGAGTGCTGTTGGCGCGACGTCCCAACGGCTCGTCCGGGTGGGTCAGGTCGGACGTGTTGCGGTTCCGGCGCAACCCAATGCGGATCATCATCGACCAGAGCGAGCGGCGGACGTATGTGCTGCGCAACGGCAAGGTGGTGCTGACGGTGCGCGACGCGGTGGGCAAGTCCGCCACCCCGACCCCGCTCGGGCGGTTTGCAGTGGCCGAGAAGATTCCGGTGCCGAGCGGAGTCCTGGGCCCCATGGTGCTCCCCACGACCGGGTTCTCGGAGGTGCTCAACGAGTACGCGGGCGGCAACGGGCGGTTCGCCCTGCACGGCACCAACGAACCCGGGTTGATCGGCACCCGGGCCAGCCACGGTTGCATCCGCCACACCAACACGGACATCACACGCCTCGCGGCACTCGTCTCGCCCGGCACGCCAATCCTGATTCGCAGGTAGCCAGTCAAGGCCCCATGTCTCGTCGATAGCATCTGGTCAATGCGCCGCCTGACCCTTTTTCTGACCCTCGCGCTCGTCGCCGCCGGATGCACATCGACCGCCTGGGGCGCAGTGACCGCCGCTGACCTGCGCTCGGCAGATGTGGTGTTCGACACCGGCGTCCAACGTCCGGATGTCGATCGGCAGCGGTTGGAGCAGACCTCACGTGACCTCGGTTCCAAGGGTTTCCGCACCAAGTTCGTCGTCGTTGCCAATCACGTCGACGAGATCGATGTGCTCGCGCGGCAGCTGCGCAAAGACGTGGGGGAATCGGCGGTCGAGGCCGTCCTGGTCCTGGGGCCGCGGCAACTCGGCATTGACGCCAAGGTATTCGCGTGTGAAAAGCAGCTGGCACTCGACGCGGAGTTCGCGACGCTCCAAATCGACGACGTGCAGGGCACGATCAACGTGGCCAACCGGCTACAAGCGTTCAACAAGGCTCAGGTCCTGCGCGACTCCGACTGCAAGGACGTCGGCGGGCCGACCGAGAACGCAGATGGCGGGATCTCAAAGCTCCTGATCTCCGTGCTGGTCGGAGTCGGTCTCGTTGGCCTCGTGGGCTTCCTGCTTGCCCGCCGCGCCGCCAAGCGCGCGGAGATGCGCCGCGCCGAGGAGACGGCGGCATCCGAGGACGAGCCCTTGGATTAGGTCCGGCGGACGCCCCAGATGACGACGCCGGCGCCGAAGGTCAGGCGTTTGACACGCAGGTCCTCGATGCCCGCTGCGCGGTGCATGTCGACGACCTCGCTCATGGGGTGGGCGCGCCAGAAGTCAGGGATGCTCGTGCGCAGGTACGACATGGCGTGCCCCCACCCAGGTGACATCGCGCGTCCCGCCAGCGGCGCCACAACACCCGAAAACGCGTGCCAGCCGAGCCGGGGCAGCGGCGACGGCGGCACCCCGAACTCCAGGCTTGCGATGACACCACCGGTGCGTACGACGCGCGCCAGCTCCCGCAGGGTTGCGCCGGGGTCGGCCACGTACCGCAGCAGGTAGGTGAACGTCAGCGCATCGAACGACGCGTCTGGAAACGGCAGCCGCTCCGCTTCGCCCTGCATCAGCGTGATCCGGTCGCCAAGGCCGGCCGCGTCGACCGCGCGCCGCCCCTGCGTGAGCATGTCGGCGCTCTGATCAATCCCGGTGACACGACACCCGGTGCGTGCGGCGAGCTCGACCGCGACGGCTGCGGTGCCGGTCGCCACATCCAGGACATGCGCGTCGGGACCGACCTTGACCCGGTCGACCAGGTATCGGCGCCATTTGGGGTCTTGACCCAGCGACAGTCGCGATCCGCCCGCGACGTATCCGTCCGCGATTCCCGTAAACAGCGACTGCGTCGCGTCCTTGTTCGCGGAACTCAGTAGAGCGCCTGCGACAACCGCCGCCGGAACCGAACGGTCAGCGGGTGCTGGTCGCCCAACTCGCGGAACACGCCCACCATCGCCCCCCGAACTGTGTCGCGAACATCGCCGGTCGTCCCGCGGACCGCGTCCAGCAGGTGGGTCAGGGCGGCCTCGCGATCCTCGCGAGCGAGCGCGGCCAGTCCGGCGGCGACGTCGGGAAGATCGATCGCGCGCAAGCCGGCGAGTGCGATCAGCCCCGCGGCGTCCATATCGTGATCTGCCGGACGCAGCACCTGGACTGCTTCATCCGCACGGTCGTCGGCGAGCAGGATTCGTCCGAGCGCGACACGGGCCTGCGTCGAACCCGCGTCGCGGACGAGCGCCTCACGCAGCGAATCCTCGTCGCCCAGGGCGATCAGCTTCTCGACGGCCGACGGGATGACCTGGTTGAAGAACGACTCGATCGACGGCTGCGGTTGCAGACCCACGAACTCCGCGACCACGGCACCGTCGCGGAACCCTTTGACCGCGGGGATGCTCATGATCTCGTACTCGCGTGCCAGCCCCGGGTTGGCATCGATGTCGACCTTGACCAGCAGCACCTCACCGTCGCGACGCTCGGCGATCGCCTCGATGATCGGCGCGAGCTGGCGGCACGGACCGCACCACGCGGCCCAAAAGTCCACCACGACCGGGATCTCCCGCGATCGCTCGATGACCTCTGCCTCAAATGTCGCCTCGGTGACGTCCACCGGTACGGCTCCTTCTCCTGTCGGACTGTGTCGACAGAGGGTAGCGCGCGCGTTTGTCAGGTGCCGAGGACGACCACCAGTTGGGTGCCGGCGGGCGTGGACTGCGCCAGGGATGTGCCGTCGATCGCGGTGACGGTCTGCGCCTGGAGGTCCTTGGCCAGCTGGTCGGCTGCGGGCTGTGCCCCGTCCCGGTAGTACACGGTCGTGGGGCCGGCCTGCGCCGGGGTGTTTCCGGAAGTGACCTTGCTGTACCCAAGTCCCTTGAGCTGGGTCGCGGTGGTCGCCGCCAACCCGGCGCGCGTTGTCCCGTTGAGCACGCTGACCGTGACGGCGTCCCGGGCGGGGGGTTCGACCACCGTGGGCGCGACCGTGGTCGTCTTGGGCGCCGGTTGCTCCACCGTGACGTCGACGTTGGCGTCCGGTAACGCAACCTCGCTGCCGCCCACGTTGGCCAGCGCCCATCCCCCGACGAAGCCCAGAATCAGGCACGACACTGCGAGGACGATCGGGCGGAGCGGGCTCGACGAGGACACGCCGAACACACTAGCGTCACCCTCTGACGGACTCCGTATGCCCCGGGTGGTACACTTGCGAGGCGCGCCGATCGGGGCGCCCGTCCGGCAGGTCCCGAACTCCCAGCCCACGTGGCCCGGAGTACCGACACCGAGATCGCAGCACTCGGGACCGCATCACACGCCACCGGGCACAGCTCGCTGCAGGGGAGCGCGCGAATTTTCGTTGGGGGCATGACAGAACCGACCACCGTCGCGGCTGACTCGCGAACTGATGCACTCAGGCTGGCGCTCGCCGATCCGGTGGCTGCCTGGCCTGGGGTGACGCTGCGCGAACATCAGCTCGAAGCGCTCGATGAGCTTGCGACCCACCTGCACCTGGGCGCAACGCGGACGTGGATCCACGCGCCGACCGGGTCGGGCAAGACGATCACGTTCTGCGCGCTTGCGGCAGCGCTCGATGTTCCGACGCTCGTACTTGTACCGCGTCGCAACCTGGCCGACCAGACCGCAGCCGCGTTGGTGCGTCACTTCCCCGGTGTGCCCTACAACATGGACGGGCCATCGGCCGCCGGGCGTCACGGGATCACGATCGCGACGTACCAGGCCTGTCTGCGCCACGCGGACGAGATCGAGTGGGACCGCCTTGGCCTGGTCATCTGCGACGAGGCGCACACCACGCTCGGCCAGCAGACGCGACGGCTCCTCGACCGTGCCGCCAAAGCCACGCTCGCCGGGTTCACCGCGACCCCGGCCACCACAACCGGCCACGTCGAGCAGGTGTTCGGTCCCGTTGCCGCGACGCTCGACCGGCTCGAGGCGATCAAACGCGGCATTCTTGCGCCGCTGCGGAGCTTGCGTGTCGAGCGTGCCGTCGACCTGTCGGACGTCATCCGCGTCCGCGGGGACTTCGACCAGGCGAGCCTTGGGCGTGCGCTCGATCGCGCGCTCTGGCACCAGGCCTGCGCCGATGTCTGGGTCGAGCACTTTCGCCCGCTTGGGCTGGCCGGCGTTGCGTACACGGCGACCGTTGCACAGGCACACGCCCTGGCCGATGAGATGCAGGCACGTGGCGCCAATGCCGCCGCCGTCTCCGGGCAAACGCCGATCCGCGAGCTCAACAAGGTCCTTGGTCAATTCGCCCGCGGTGACATCGACGTGCTGTGCAACGCGGACCTGTTGACCGAAGGCTGGGACGAGACCCGCGCCGCGGTCGTGATGCACCTGGCACCGACGACGTCGGAGCGCGTGTTCGTGCAGCGACTCGGCCGTGTGATGCGCCCCGACGTCGGCAAAGAGGCCGTGTCGGTCGAGTTCCTTCCCGCGGGCGATCCGATGGGTGTCCAGACCAGTCACGACCTGTACGGCATGGGGTGGTACAAGCCGCTCGGACGGGTGGCCGGGCCGCCGGATGGGGCGGAGTCGGGCAAGCTCGCGGCGGCGGCCAAGCTGCTCGCCGAACAGGATGGCGGCGGTGCCAAGCTGGTCAACCCGTCTGCGTCGCCTGCCAACATCGCCGCCGGCTTGGTCGACGGCGGCTGGCGGGGTGCCGACCCCGGTGTGTTGCCTCGCGGCGCACTCGAGGATTGGGTTGCCGCAGCCGGGCAGGACATCACGGTGCCTGAACTCGTGGACCGGTTGACCGAAGGTGTGGGCGAGCAGGCGGCATTGGCGTGGTGGGCGCTGACCGGTGTGGTGTCACGAAAGGCCGACGACGGGGCCGATCAACCGATCTGGCGGGCGTGGGCGACCGCGGTGCTCGTGCAACCCGATCTGCGAACCGGACTTCCGGCCGACGCGCCACGCAGCATCCTGGACCGGCTGCATATGACGTCGCGGGAGCGCCTGCGCGCGTTGTGGTGGCACGGCGATCAGGCGGGCAAATGGGATCGTCTCGCGTCGCTCGAACAGCTCTCGCGATCCGGCGAGCGCCGCCGCCGCTGGTCGGCGCTGGACGAGGCCTCGACGTGGGCACCGGGATGGGCGTGGGACGTGTCCCGGTCGCTTGCCGATCTGCGCCCGGGTCGCAACCAGGAGCTGCACCGCATCGCATCGTGGGAGGCCCGCCACATCATCGGCAACGGTGGCGAGCTGGCGCTCATCGCAAGTTGGCTGCGTGCTGCGGGCGAACCACCGCCCCCCCCGGCACCGGGTGAGACACCACCGACCATGCGATTGGGCCAGGCGGCGCGGCTGGTGTTGATGCTCGGTCCGGGTGACGTCCCGTCCCGACCCGAATACCTGCGCATGAGCGCTCGCGGCGCTGCGACGTGTGGGGGTTGGGCGGCGATGCGAGCCTTTCTGGACGGCATCGATTGGTCGACACCAGACGCGGTGCGCTCGCTGCGGGCGGCGGTTGGTGCGACGACCCAGCGGGCACTGTCGAGCCCCCGTGCATGGAACGCCCAGCGGGCCAAGTCCCCCCGGTTGCCCGAGGCGTTCGTCGTCGGGATCGGCGGCGCCGAAGGGGAGGACGGCGAAACGCGATCACCCCGCAAACGTCGCCGCCGTCGTCGTCTGCAAACCGCGACGGTCGACGCGATGCCCGCTGCCACGAACGGCGACGGGCCGCAAGACGCCGCGCCTGACGTCGCCGCGGTTTCAGCGACCGAGAACGGCACCGCAGCACCTGACGGTCAGATGACCCCGGCCCGCAAACGCCGTCGTCGTCGCCGTCGCCGCAAGCCCGCCGCAGAAGGGGCTGCTGCCACCAACGGAACAGGTGGCGAGGCATCCGAGTCGTCAGAGGTGGGTCGATCGAGTGAGCGTGACGACGCCTCCGACGCCACACCCACCGCCGCCTGAGAACAGCTGTCTTACATTCCCAACCGGTCGCGCATTGCGGCCAGGCCGCATTCGACTTCGTCCTCGCTCAGCGTGTGGACCTCGCAGTTGGCAACGCCCTTGACCGGTCCGTTGAGCGGGTCCGCCGACGTCATCGCGTTGAGCATGAAACGAATCGGAACATCGTGGATGACCGCGAGGATGTCGTCGGCGTCGTCTTCGGCGAGCAACTGTTCGAACCCACGGGCGTAGCGGTACAGGGCGCCGACACGGCTCTCGCCTTCGCCCGGCGGCGGCTCCTCGGGGGTGTGGGTGTGTCGCCACTCGCGGTAGACCTCGACAGGGCCGCTCTCAAACGTGCCGAGGCGAACGTCGTCGAACTCCGGGTACTCGATGACGGGAACGTCGCGGCCATCCAGAATGAGCGCGAGGGACTGACCCGTCCGCTGGAATCGCGTGCGGACCGCCAGGTCGAAATGCCGTCCTCGCAGCGTCTCCCGCACCTCGAGGCACTGGGCGCGCCCCACGTCGTCCAGCTCCACCGGAACCTGCGGGTCGCCGTTGACCAGGCCCAAGTTGTTGTACGTCGTGCGTCCGTGCCGGACGAGCGTGAAGGTGCGTGCGTTTGACACCAAACAACCCTATCCTTGGAGGGGTGGACGACGATGGGGCCGACGGAGCGGACGGGGTCGCCGACGAGGCGTGGACCCGCGTGCGCGCGCTCGCGGACAAGGTGGCGCAGCTCGAAGCCGCTGCCGCCGAGATGATCGATCCGGATCCGGACACGCTCGCGCGACTCGATCGCGCCCGGTACAAGGCGGCCAAGGCCGCACAGCGTGCCTCGCTCGCCGATGCGTTGGCCGACCATCTGGACGACATTCGCGCCCGTCGCGTCAACCATCCGTAAATGACGTCTTAGCGTGGGGACAACACGTCTCCCAAGATTCCCTCAGAAATATTCGATACAACCTCGTTTGTGAACGATCCACTCCCCCCACTGACCCCACGACCGAGTCGCCAGGACGGCACGCTGCCCTCATTGGCTGCACGTCCGACCTCGCATGAGGGCCTGCCGCCGATCCAAGGGCCTCCCAAACCGTTGCCCAAGCGTGACTCCGCGGATGCGACCGGTCGGGTCACGCCCATCGATCAGGGCCAATCCACAGGGCGCCTCCCCGCCCAGTCATCGTCGCAGCGTCGTGCGCCGCGGCGGGCGCTGATGGCGTCCCTCGTGGTGCTCGCCGCGGCCGGTGGGGGAGCCGTCTCCGCCCGTGTGTTCGCGCCGGACCGCGCGCCCACACCGGTCGCCGATCGCGTGACCCAGCCGGTCGTCTCGTCCGGCACTGAACCGCGCCTGCAGGACGCCGTTCGCACTGCGGGCCCGTCGGTGGTCGAAGTCAAGACGGATGTCGGCTTGGGCAGCGGCGTCATCGTCGAGCCACAGGGGCTGATCATCACCAACTTCCACGTCATTCGCGGTGCCACCCGCGTCGAGGTCCAGAACGCGGCTGGGACGAGCATGACGGCCGAGGTCATCCGCACGAACGAGTCCCAGGATCTCGCCGTGTTGCGGCCCGCCGGGGACATCGGCCCGGGCATCCAACTGGTCGACGATGCGGTGGGTCCGCCCGAGATCGGCGCGCCGGTGTTCGCAATCGGCAGCCCCTTCGGCTTTCAGAACACTGTGACCGCCGGCATCGTCAGTGCGTTCCGCGATGACAACGGCCGGCCCGTCATCCAGTTCGACGCCCCGGTCAACCCCGGCAACTCGGGCGGTGGGCTGTTCAACCTCGAGGGGCGCCTCGTCGGCATCCCGACTTCCATCCAAAGCCCGATTCCGGGCAACGTGGGCTTGGGCTTCGCCGTCCCGGCCTCACGCGTCCGCGAGATGCTCGCACGCGTCAGCTGATCAGGAGAACCCCGTATGTCGATGTTTGAACCCACCGCAGTCCCGTCCCCGGAGCAAACCCCGCGCGAGCGGCTCGAGTCGGTGCTCTACGAGCTCAAGCGCGTCATCGTCGGGCAGGACCGTCTGCTCGATCGCATGATCGTGTCGCTGCTCTCGCGCGGGCATGTGCTCCTCGAAGGCGTACCCGGTCTCGCCAAGACGCTGACGCTCGAGACCGTTGCACGCGTTGCCGGAGGCCAGTTCAGCCGCATCCAGTTCACGCCGGACCTCGTCCCGTCGGACGTCGTCGGTGGACAGGTGCTCGACCGAAGCGGCGGGTTCACGACCCGTCTGGGTCCGGTCTTCGCCAACTTCGTGTTGGCCGACGAGGTCAACCGCGCCCCGGCCAAAGTGCAGTCGGCGCTCCTGGAGGTCATGGCCGAGGGGCACGCGTCGATTGCCGGTCAGACCCACCCGGTGCCGGCTCCGTTCTTTGTCCTTGCGACGCAGAACCCGATCGAGAGCGAAGGCGTGTACGCGCTCCCCGAGGCGCAACTGGACCGCTTTGCGATGAAGCTGATCGTCGATTACCCCACCCAGGAGGACGAGGAGGAGATCGTCCGTCGCATGGCCTCCGAGCCGCCCAGGCCACGTCAGCTGATGTCTCCGGAAGAGATCATCGCCCTGCAGGAGACGGCGGACGCGGTGTTCGTCGATCACCGTGTGCGCTCGTATGCGGTGCGTCTCGTCACCGCCACCCGCAATCCCGCCAAGGAGAACCTGGCCCACCTGGCGCCCTATCTCGAACTCGGCGGATCGCCGCGTGCCTCGCTGTCGTTGATCCGCGGGGCGAAGGCGCTGGCCGTCATGCGTGCACGCAACTACGCGCTGCCCGAGGACGTGCACTCGCTCTTTCTGGACTGTCTGCGCCATCGCGTCATCCTCAGCTACGAGGCGCTGGCCGCGGACGTCAAGCCGGATCAGGTGCTCGACGCCATCCTGGACGCAATCCCTCAGCCGCAGGTGGAACTTGGAACCGGTCGCGCCGTCGCCTGACACCGCCCTGCGGAGGGTCGAGCTGCGTGTTGCGCGCAGGCTCGACGGGCTCCTGCAAGGCGAGCGTCGTGGTCGGCGCCCCGGTCCGGGGTCCGATCATTCGCTGACCCGCTCCTATGAGCCGGGTGACGATGTGCGCTGGCTCGACTGGCCCCTGTCGGCGCGCGTCGGCGAGCCGATGGTCCGTGTGCCGGAGTTGGAGCCGGTGCTGACGGCGTGGGCGCTGATCGACACGTCGCCGTCCATGGCCTTCGGCACGGTGCGCACCACCAAGCGGGACCTGGCCCGCGAGGTGCTGGGCGGCCTGGGCGTCGTGCTGCGTCGCCGTGGCGACCGCTTGGGCGTCGCGGTCAGCGGCGGCACGGGCCTGGATGTGGTCGGCGCACCGCGGGGCGACCGCCGCGGGCTCATCACCGCGCTTTCCGCCTATGACCGGTACACGCCGAGCCACGACGGCACGCGCACCGACCTGGCAGCGGCGATCACGTCGCTCGGGCGGGTGCTGAGGCACCGCGGGCTGGTGGCGATCCTCTCGGACTTCCCCATGTCCGACGGGCTTGAGCAGGCGCTCGGCGTCCTGGGTCGGCGGCAGGAGCTGCTGTTGATCGAACTGCGGGACCCGCGGGAGCGGGAGCTGCCCCAGGTCGGGCCCCTCAACCTGCGCGATGTCGAAACCGGCCGGACCGTGCTGGTCGACACCGCAGACCCGCGGTTTCAGGAGCGGTTTCGCGCCGTCACCGCCGAGGCTGATCGGCATCGCGAAGGCATGTTCCGCAGGGTCGGCGGGCGCCATCTGGTGGTCAGCACCGACGCCGATTGGGTGCTCCCGGTCGCGCGCGCGCTGATGCGCCCCGTGCCGGTCCGAAGGGCCTCATGAGTTTTGCTTGGCCATACGCGCTGTTGGCACTCCTCGCATTGCCCGCCGCGGCGCTGGTGTACATCGTCTATCGGCGCAACGTCGCGCGACACGCCGTGCCGTTCCCCAATGTCGATCTGCTCGTGGTGGCATCTCAGCGCGGGCGCCTGCGCCGTTTCATCCCGATCGGGCTCGCCGCGCTGTCGCTGACGGGGTTTCTGTTCGCGCTTGCGCGCCCCGAGGTCTCGCGGTCGGTGCCCAGGGAACAGGCCACGATCATGTTGGCGATCGACACGTCGGGATCCATGTCGGCCGACGACGTCACGCCGTATCGGCTCCGCGCGGCCCAAGACGCCGCGCTCAAGTTCGCTGAACGTGTCCCGCGTCAGTACAAGGTCGGGCTCGTGAGCTTTGCGGGAAGCGCGGCAACGCTCGTGACTCCGACAACCGACCGCGCTGCGTTCAGCTCCGCGGTCGAGACGCTTCGTGCGGATGGAGCGACGGCCATCGGCGAGGCGATCTTCGCGTCGCTTGACGCGATACGCACCACACAGCCGGGCGCAACCACGTTCAAGTCGGCGCGAATCCTGTTGCTCTCAGACGGCGAGAACACCGTTGGGCGAACGCCTGAGCTTGCGGCGACGGCGGCGCGTGACGCCGATGTTCCCATCGCCACCGTCGCGTTGGGAACCCCCGACGGGATCCTGCCGAACGGCAGGGCCGTTCCGCCGAACCCGGCGGCGCTCAGAGCGCTGGCCGAGTCGACCGGCGCCGTGTCGTACGAGAGCCGCAACGCCGGTTCGCTCTCGGCCGTCTACGAGAAGCTGGGCAGTGTCATCGGCACGCAGAAGGTGCAGGACGAGGCCACCGCGTGGCCTGCCGGCATCGCCGCGCTGCTCCTTGCGTTGGCGGGCCTCGCGGCGTGGCGCTTCGGATCGCGGCTGCCGTGATCTGGCGCAGTCCTCACTGGCTCTGGGTCCTGCTTGCGCTGCCGTTCCTTGCGGCGGCGATGATCGCGTGGGCACGGGATCGCAAGCGCGCCGGCGCCGCCTACGCGGACCCGCGCCTGATCGACCTGACCCCGTCGCGCCGCGTGCGCGTCTTTCGCATCGTCGCCGCATCGCTTGCGGCGCTTGCAACCGGGCTCGGCGTCGTTGCGATGGCCCGCCCGGCGCGGAGCGCAGCCGGCAAGGAAACGCGCAGCACGATCATGCTCGCGATCGACACCTCCAAATCGATGACGAAGACGGACATCGCGCCCAGCCGGCTCGAGGCCGGGGTCGACGCCGCCCGCCGGTTCCTCAAGGTCGTGCCGAAAGGAGCGGCCGTCGGGTTCGTCACGTTCGCAAACAACGCGGTGGTGCGGGTCTCGCCGGTGACCGACCGCGATCAGGTCAACCGAGCGCTTGACAACCTGCCGATCTCGGAAGGTACGGCCATCGGCGACGCGGTGCAGGCGTCGTTGTCGGCCATTCAGGGGTCGGGTGCGCTGGCCCAGGTGCCGGAGAGCGCCGAGACCTCACCCGCGCGCATCCTGCTCTTGACCGACGGCGCCAACTCGGCGGGGTCACCACCGCTCGACGCGGCGGCTCATGCGGCCGAGCTGCGGGTGCCGATCTACACGGTCTTGCTGGGCAACGACCCCGGCCGGCCCAACGAGCTGAGTCCGTCCGAGACCCTGTCGGCTCTGGCGACGCAAACGAGCGGGATCTTCACCCAGTCGACCTCCACGCAGGACCTGCGCCGGGTGTTCGAGGACATCGGCGTCTCGCTGGCCTCGGTGCAACGGTTCGACGAGCTGACCGTCTGGGTTGTGCTCGCAGCAATCGTCGCGCTGCTCCTCGCCGCCGTGGCGCTCGCGGCCTCCGAATTCCGCCCCCGTCCGGTCGCCGCGCGCGGTCTCAGCTGAGACCAACGCTCATGGTGGACCCATCTGGAAGTTCTGTCGCGAACCGGCGGCTGCAAACCGGCGCGCGCGTTCGTCCTCGACGACCGACGGTGTCCGGTACCCGTACGGTCTGCGTCCTGCCCTCGCTCAGGTCTCACTCGCCGGATTCAGCGACCAAACGTCCGGGCGGATCCACGCGCAGGTGCCGTCAGCGGCCCTCTCATCAGTCGGGTGGCCGCCTCGCCAGTGCGGGTCGTGGCATGCCGCGGAGCGCTGTTCCGTTTCGCGTCTGCCGGCGGGCCATGAGTACGAGCCCGGTCGCTCACGCGCCGTGCCCGTCGACAACGCTTGACCCGACCAGACTCCACCAAATGGCCTTTTCGACCCGCTCGCATCCCGCCGGGGCGTGGTGGTGCGGGCTTCGAGGGCGGATGGGATGAGACGGGCGCACGAGGCCGGATCGCGTCTGCTTGGGACGGCGGTTTGACACTCCGCAGGGGAGCGGCTCCTCAGGTCGTCGGTCGTCTGGGCGTTGTGTGGTTTGGCCTACGCGACCCATGGAGCACCCGACAGGCGCTCGACAAGGTCTAGGGTGACGAGGTGGCTGTGGGCAGCGACGTCTATTGGCAGGCGCATCGACGGGGGTCGTTCGGCGCGATCGACGGTGACACCTCGACTGACGTCGCGATCATCGGCGGTGGCATCGGGGGGCTTGCGACGGCATGGCACCTTGCCGAGCGGGGGATTCGCTCGCTGATCGTCGAGGCGCGCGCGGTCGCTTCGGGCGCGAGTGGGCGCAACGGTGGATTCTTCATCGCGGGGTCCTCGGCCATGTACAATGACGCGCGCGGGCTGTTGGGCGCCGCGTTGGCGCGCCGAATCCAGGCTGCGACCTTGGCCGCGCAACAGGAGGTCTACGGCGTCGCCGACGCCATCGGGGCCGCAGACTGCTTTCGACACGTGGGGATGCTGCGCCTGGCGATCGACACGGACGAGGCCCAACACGTCCGCGATCACGCCCGGGCGCTGGCCGAGGACGGCTTTGCCGGTCGCATCGTGGAGCAGGACGATCTGCCACCCCCGCTTCGCCGACCTGGACGCGTCGGCCTGATGACCGACCACGACGCGTCGGTGCACCCGGTTCGCTGGTTGACGGCATTGGCCGAGGCGCTTGTGGATCGGGGTGTGACGATCGCGGAGGGGGTTCGCGTTGTTCAGCCAATTGGCACGCGCAGCGACGGCCAATTGGCTGTCGGCACGACGCATGGGACGGTGCGGGCCCCGGCGGTCGTCGTCGCGGCCGATGGCGGATTGGGTTCGCTCGTCCCGTACTTCGCCCGACGCGTGCGCGCGCGGCGGCTCCACATGGTCGCGACCGCACCACTCGCCACGGCCCACGTCGCACACCCGGTCTACGCGCGCTACGGGTATGAGTACCACCAACAGCTGCCGGATGGCCGGATCGTCCTGGGCGGGTTCTCAGATCTGGACGGGCCGGCCTCGTACAGCGATCGCGAGGAGGCGAACCCCGTCGTCCATGCCCGCCTCGCCGACTATCTGCGGGACGACCTGGGTGTCGATGCGCCGATCACGCACCGTTGGGTCGGGATCGTCGGGTACAGCGATGACCAGCGGCCGTACGTCGGCGCTGTCCCGAACCACCCCGGGCTCTACGCGATGGGCGGCTACTGCGGGACCGGCAACCTGACCGCATGGGTCGGCGGCAGGATCGTGGCCGACCTCATCGCGACGGGGGCGAGCAGCGACGTCGACATGTTCGACGCGTCACGGTAGGTGCGGCGGGGTCGCCCGTTGGACGCTGACGATGACCGCAGAGGCGACGACGATGAGCCCACCGACGACCTGAAGTGCTGCCAGGCGTTCGTCGAGAATGACGACGGCGAGGACTGTCGCAATGACCGGTTCGAATGTCGCGAGGATGGTGGCGGTCGAAGGTCCTACCCGGGCGGTTCCCGCCGCCAATGCCGTCACTGCGATCACCGTCGAGAAGAGGGCCAGTGCGCCGATCAGCAGCCACCCCTTGCCGGTCGTGTGAACCGGCAGGTGCCCGCTGAGCCCTGCCGCGGTCAGAAAGGACAGGGCGCAGCCCGTACAGACGCTCGCTGAGAGTGCGACCGGATTGACGCGACCAACCACCGCGTGGGACAGCAACATGTATGCCGTGAACGCGACGGCACAACCGAAGGCGAATGCCATTCCCAACCCGTCGACTTTGCCGAGCCCGCCACCGGTCGCGACCAGGGCGGTCCCGCAGACCGCGACGACGACCGCGGCGACCTGGGCCCGCGAGAGTTGCTCCCGACCAAACGCCACGGCCGAGGCCGCGACCAAGACCGGTGCGATGTAGACGAGCAGGACTGCCAGCCCGGCGTCGAGCCGCGTCAACGCCAGAAAGAACAGCCCGGTCTGCGCGGAGTAGACCACGACACCCAGCGCGATCCCGACCGCGGTGCCCCGGCGCGAAGGCCGACTGCCGCGGCCGAGTGCCGCGACGAGGATCCACAGGACGATCGCGGCGATCGAGAAGCGCGCCGCCAGCAGGCTTGAGACGGTCAGACCCTCGTCGTACGCCAACTTGCCGAAGATGCCGGTCGCCGCGTAGCTGCACGCGGACACGATGCACAGGATGGTGCCAACAGTCCGGTGGCTCACCGCTCGCGTCGTTCTGCTGCATCCATCCGTTTGAACCTACCAACCGGCTGGGCCGTCGGTGACCCCCGCCCGCGGGTCGAGGGGGCTGTTCGGGGGCGGGATTCTATGAAAGGGCAAAAATCCCTAGGGGAAAGGTATCTTTGGTGTCCATGTTCGTCAGTTGATTGCCGTGAAAGGAACGTCGATGGCCGTCCCCAACGACCCCAACCCCAAGCTCGCCGAGTACGCGCACCCCGAACGCCTTGTCACGACCGAGTGGCTGGCCGAGCACTTGGACGACGCCAAGGTCGTCGTGGCAGAGTCGGATGAGGACGTGCTGCTGTATGACACCGGCCACATCCCGGGCTCGGTCAAGATCGACTGGCACGCGGACCTCAACGACCAGGTCGCGCGCGACTACGTGGACGCCGAAGGCTTCGCGGCACTGATGGCCGCCAAGGGCATCACGCGCGACACCACGATCGTGTTCTACGGCGACAACTTCAACTGGTGGGCTGCCTACGCGCTGTGGGTGTGCAGCCTGTTCGGGCACGCCGACGTGCGGCTGCTGGACGGCGGCCGGCAGAAGTGGGTGGACGAGGGTCGTCCGATGACCACGGACGTCCCGTCGCGGACCGCCACCGAGTACCCGGTCGTGCCGCGCGACGACGCGACCATTCGGGCGTTCAAGGAGGATGTGCTCGCGCACCTGGGCACGGGGCCGCTGGTGGACGTGCGCTCACCGGGCGAGTACAACGGCGAGGTCACGCACATGGCCGACTACCCACAGGAGGGTGTCCTGCGCGCCGGCCACATTCCGACCGCGGCCAGCGTGCCGTGGAAGCGGGCCGCCGACGACGACGGCAGCTTCAAGTCGGCCGCTGACCTGCGCGCCATCTACGAGGGCGAGATCGGCCTGAAGCACGATGACGACGTGGTCGCGTATTGCCGCATCGGCGAGCGTTCCAGCCACACGTGGTTTGTGCTGACCCACCTGCTGGGCTTTGAGAAGGTCCGCAACTACGACGGGTCGTGGTGTGAGTGGGGCAACTCGGTGCGCGTGCCGATCGAGAAGCCCGGCTACCCGATCCGTCCGTGAGGCCCCAACTCCAAGAGATCGTCGACGAGTTCGCGGAGACGCCCAAGAGTCTGCGCCTTGCGATCCTGCTCGACTTCGCCAACAACCTGCAGCCGGTCCCGGACACCATCGACCGGGATGCCCTGGAGCAGGTCCACGAGTGCCAGACACCATTTTTCGTGGCCGCCGAACTGGCAGACGGGCGGGTGGCCCTGCATTTCGACGCCCCGCCCGAGGCCCCGACGACCCGCGGCTACGCCGGTGTCCTGGCGGCCGGACTGTCGGGCGCGACGGTGGACGAGATCCTCGACACCCCCGCGGACTTCTTCGTCGGGATGGGACTGGGCGAACTCATCAGCCCGCTCCGCCTGCGCGGCATGGGCGCCATCCTGGCCCGGGTCAAACGCCAGGTGGTCGAGAAGAGCGGCTGATCGTGCCTTCGCCGGACTCGTGTGCGTAGGTTTCGCGACGCTGACGAGAACATCGAGAAAGCGCACTGGTTATCGCGACGTGCCGTCGTCCAACGTGTTGTGAGCGTGGGTAAGGGCCCGCGCAGGAACTACCGCAGCGTTTGGCGGCTGCAAACCGTTTTTCGCTCGCCATCCGATGCAGCAGCTATTCCTGCACGGGCCCGAATCTGACTGACGCGCGAAACGACACTCAGCCGATTGCGACCATCCGTTCGATGGCGAGGCGGGCTTTGGCGGCGACGTCTTCGGGGACGGTGACCTCGTACTTCATGTCGCGGAGGCTGTCGCGGACCTTCTTGAGCGTGATCATCTTCATGTACTTGCAGATCGCCCGCTCGGAGACGGTCTCGAAGCGCTTCCCCGGGACGTCCTTCTCGAGGCGGTGCAGAATGCCGTTCTCGGTTGCGACCAGGAAATCCTCCGCCGGTGACTGCCGGGCGAACGTGACCATCTTCTCGGTCGACAGGATGTGGGTCTTCTTATCGCCGAACGCCATGCATTTGCTGGCGCAGCCACACTCGGGGTGGACCAGGAGTTCGGCGTCGGGCTTGGCCTTGCGGGCGGCTTCGATGTCCTCGGGGTGGATGTCGGCGTGGACGTGGCACTCGCCGAGCCACTTGGTCAGGCGCCGGCCGGTCACGCGCTCCAGCCAGATCCCGAGGAACTGATCGGGCAGGAACAGGATCTGTTTGTCCTCGGGGATCGCGTCGATGACGGCCTTGGCGTTGCCGCTCGTGCAGCAGTAGTCGCTCTCGGCCTTGACCTCGGCCGTCGTGTTGACGTAGCTGACGACGACGGCGCCCGGGTGCTCGGCCTTCCACGCACGCAGTTGGTCGGCATTGATCGACGCGGCGAGCGAGCAGCCTGCGTCCAGGTCCGGGATCAGCACAGTCTTGTCGGGCGACAGGATGACCGCGGTCTCGGCCATGAAGTGGACGCCGCAGAACACGATCGTCTCGGCGTCGGTCTCGGCGGCCTGGCGTGAGAGGCCGAGTGAGTCACCGACGTAGTCCGCGACGTCCTGCACCTCGGGCACCTGGTAGTTGTGGGCCAGGATGACCGCACCGCGCTCGAAGGCGAGCTCACGTACCTCGTCGTGCAATGTCGAGACGATCTGCGTGGTCATGAGACCTCCATGGAGACGTCGAGCCATTTGGCTGAGTGGGTGATCGCGCCGACTGAGATGACGTCGACGCCGGTGAGTGCGACTTGGCGGATGTTGGTCAGCGTGATGCCTCCCGAGGCCTCGACAACGGCGCGGCCGTCGACGATTGCCACGGCTTCGCGCATCACATCGTCTGACATGTTGTCGAGCATGATCCGGGCCGTGGCGCAGCTCACGGCCTCACGCAGCTGATCGAGGTTCTCGACCTCGACGGTGATGGGCCGCTCGGGATGGGCTGCGCGGGCCAGCGCGACCGCCTGCGTCACACTCCCGGCCACTTTCAGGTGGTTGTCCTTGATCAAGAATGCGTCGTACAGGCCCATGCGGTGGTTGACGCCGCCGCCACACGCAACCGCGTACTTGTCGAGCGTGCGCATGCCGGGCATGGTCTTGCGTGTGTCGAGGATGCGGGCGCCGGTGTCGGCGATCGCGTCGACGTACTCGCGTGTGGCCGTCGCCACGCCGCACATGCGGCCAAGGAGGTTGAGCGCGGTGCGTTCGCCTGCCAGCACCGACCGCGCTCGTCCTTCGAGCGTGATCAGGTTGAGCGGCGGGGTGATCGGCGTGCCATCGGCGATCAGGATCTCGACGTGGACGTCCGGATCGACTGCGCGGAACACCGCTTGCACCACATCGACACCCGCCGCGACGCCCGGCGCCTTGGCGAGGATCACGGCCGTGCAACGCCGCCCGGCTGGGATCGTCGCGTGGCTCGTGATGTCACCGCTCCCCAGGTCCTCCGCCAGGGCGAGCGCGATGATTGCGTCCAGGCCGGTGGTGGTCAGCTCCATGATTCGAGTCTCGGTTCTACGCCAGTGCGGTGCACGATGTGGCCGACGAAGCGTTGGTCGTCGGTCGCGTGGTCGGAGCGGAAGTGCACGCCGCGGCTCTCCTCGCGCATGAGTGCCGTCTCTGCGATGAGGCGCACGAGGGTGTGGGGCGCTTGGCGGAGCCGTTCCAGCCCCGCTCCGTCGCGCACCAGGCCCGCATCGCGCCAGAGGGCCTCGCGGAGTTGCGGTGGCGCGGGTGGCTCGGATGGGGCCGGCTTGGGCGTCCGCTGCGGGGGCGACGGAACGGTTTCGGCGAGGGCGGCGAGCGCGGCCCGGCGTCCGAACACGACGCATTCGAGCAAGGAGTTCGAGGCCAGGCGGTTGGCGCCGTGCACACCGGTGCAGGAACACTCTCCGGCCGCGTACAGGCGTGTGATGTCGGTGCGCGCGTCCAGGTCCGTGACGATGCCCCCGATGAAGTAGTGCGCCGCCGGTGCCACGGGGATCGGCTGGGTGGCGGGGTCGTACCCCTGCTCCTCGATGGAGTGCATCAACCCGGCGAAGCGCGTGCGGTCGATCGCGCGCAGGTCGAGCAGCGCGGTCCCGCGGTCGTTGATGGCGCGGGCAACCACGTCACGAGGAGCCAGCTCGTCGATGAACCGCTCGCCGTGTTCGTCCAACAGGATCGCCCCGGCACCACGAAGCGCCTCGCTCAGAAGCAGCGACGTTCCCACGAGGGCGGTGGGATGGAACTGCGTGAACTCCATGTCGGCGATCGCGGCGCCGGCACGGTAGGCCACGCCGATGCCGCCGCCGACCGCGCTTGGCGTATTGGTGGTCCGCACCCAGAGGCCGGCTGCACCGCCGGTGGCCAGGATCGTTGCCCGCCCGGCCAGAAGGCCCTGATCCGTGAGCACGCCGAAGCACTCGCCGCCATGGACCCACAGGCCACGGACGCGCATGCCCTGGCTGATGGTGATGCGTGGCTCGGCGATGGCGCGCGCGGCCAGGGCGCGCGAGACGACGCTGCCGGTGGAGGCCCCGCCTGCGTGGACGATGCGGTTGCGTGAGTGACCGCCTTCCAGACCCAGGTCATCCTCGAATTCGACGCCGAGCGCGACCAGATCACGAATTCGGGCCGGAGCTTCGGTCACCAACACGTGGACGGCGCTCGGTCGGCAGATGCCACGCCCGGCGGTGTGGGTGTCCTGCTCGTGCAGGGAAGGGGCATCGTCGTCGCCCATTGCGGCGGCGATCCCACCTTGTGCGCGGGAGCTGTTGGTGTGCTCGACCGGGCCGGCGGTGATCAGTTGTACGTCGCTGTCGGCGGCGGCGGCGATGGCCGCTTGCAACCCTGCGATACCGGATCCGACAACGATGATTGGCACGTCGGCCTTGTGCCGGCGCCTGCGTCCCGCTAGTTTGCGACTACGAGGCGAAAACATCATGGGAAGTGTAGCAGACACCGCCTTTCCGGCGGCCACACATGTGAGCCTGGCAGTGGTGTTCCAGGTCCGTGACGGCCGCCTTCAGGTCCTGGCATGGCAGCGTGAACGCGACCCGTTTCGCGGCGCCTACGCGCTGCCCGGTGGGTATCTGTCGGAGGAGGAGAGCCTGGAGGCGTCGATCACCCGACACCTCGCGGCCAAGGTCGATGTTCGCGAAGTCGCCCACATCGAGCAGCTCGGCACGTGGAGTGATCCCGATCGACACCCCTCTGAGTGGCAGGTCATGACCGCCTACCTGGGGCTCGTTGCGACCGGGCTCGATCCGGCGCTGCCGCCGGATACGACGTGGCACCCGGTCGACGGGCTGCCCGCACTGGCGTTCGACCACCAGGCCATCGTGTTGACGGCACGGGATCGCCTGCGCGCCAAGCTGTCGTATACCAACCTGGGTTTCGCGCTCGCCCCGCCGACGTTCACCATGTCCGAGCTGCGGGACATCTACGTCGCAGCGCTTGGACACCCTGTGTCGGCCACCAACTTGCAGCGCGTGCTGGTACGGCGCGGTGAGCTGGTCTCGACCGGCGAGCGCCGAGCACCCGGCGCCGTCGGCGGCCGACCGGCCTCGGTGTTTCGCTTCCGCACGAGCGGCCTCGAAGTGACGGATCAATTCGCCGTGCTGCGCCCGCCGAGACCGTCGGGAAGCCGCTCTGGGGAACACTCGTGACGACCCTTCACCACGCCCCGAATCGCCGTTTGTCTCAGACGCTCAAGGTCGCGGCCACCCGAGTCGATACGTGCGTGCAGGCCGATTTCGCCGGGGTCGCCTGCTGCCCAGTAACGCCGGCTGTCTCGGAGGTCATGCATGCGCCGCATCCTGGCGTCGATCGTTGTCGGTTGTCTTGGCCCCCTCGTGGCCGGCTCTGCCTCGGCAGCGCAGATCCAGCTGACCATGTCCACGAAGGTCGACCCGAGCGTCCAGCCCCTGACGATTCCCAACGGAACCCTGGTGTACGGCTGGTACGCCGATGTGCCGGTACAGGTGTACGAGGCGAAGGTGTTCGCCGACGACGGTCTCCCCATCGAGAACGCCTGTCTTACGGGCGGCGCACGTATCGAGATCATTGACGCCAAACTCAAGATCCTGGACGGCGCGAGTTGCACGAACACCGACGGCAAGTGGCAGTTCGTGTTGACGACCAATCGCGTCAAGGCGCCCACCATGCTGACCGCTCAGCTCCTGATGCCCACAACCACGCTTGACGGACGGATCCTGTCACCTGCGGCGAGCAACAGGATCGTGACGACGATCGCGCCCAAGATCGTTCTGACGTCACCGCAGCGCTCGACGGCATCCCGGTTCCCTGTGACCGGCGTCGTCAAGATTCCGACGCCCCGCAAGCTGGGCACCACGCTGCTGCAGCGCCGGCAGGGCTCACGTTGGACCACCCTCGTCACAGGCAAGACCGATGCCCTAGGACGCTTCAAGTTCACGGTCGCCAGAGGCACCAGCGGTACGACGAGCACCTACCGGGTCCGCTACCAGACCATTGCGACCACGCTGTGGGCCCCCAGCAGCGCCCGGTTCACGATCACCTGGGCCTAGGCGAGTAGCGTGTCGGTGTGTGTCTCACTGCGCGCTGGGCGGGGTTGACACCGGGGGCTCGTCGCCACATGAACGACTACGCTGCGTCTGATGCCGAGCTTCGTCCGGGACCGCATGACGTGGCTCGTCTACCTGCAGTTGGGGGTGTACGGCTACATCCTCTACGGGATCGGTCCGTCCATCCGGCTGCTTCGCGAGGACCAACACATCAGCAAGACCCTCTCCGGACTGCACGGGACGGCGCTTGCCGTTGGGGCGATCCTCGTCGGAGTGATCGGACCGCGCGTGGTGCAGCGGATCGGGCGCAGTCGGGCGCTCTGGGGAGGTCTCGCGACGGCGTGTGCAGGCATTGTGCTGTTCTGCGCGTTCACGGCGCTCCCGGTGACGATGTTCGCAGCGTTCGTCACGACGTTCGGGGGGTCGTTCGTCGTCAGCGTGGCCACGACGGTGTTGGCCGATCACCATGGCGCCACGGGCTCGGCGGCGGTCAGTGAAGGGCATGCCGGCGCGGCGGCGGTCGGGTTGTTCGCGCCACTGGTCATCGGCGGTACGGTTGCGATCGGCGCGGGGTGGCGCATCGGATTGCTCCTGGCGTTGGTCCTGACTGCGCTGCTCGCAATCACGCTCGGCCGGACTGCGATCCCAGATCACCGGCTGGCCGCGGGGCATGACCCACGACCCTCGGGTGCGCTCCCTGGCCGGTATTGGTGGGCGTGGGCTGCGCTCGCGTTCTGCGTCGCGGTCGAGTTCTCGATGACGATCTGGACATCGGACGTCCTGCGCGAACGGGTCGGTCTGTCCGAGGGCGCGGCGGCGGCCGGGGTGACGGCGATCGTGGCGGGGATGGCGGTGGGGCGTGCGCTTGGCGGCAAGCTGTCACTACGACGTGAGCTGGACTGGCTCTTCTACCGCGCGTTGCTCGTGACGGGCCTCGGGTTTGGGATCTTCTGGATCAGCACCGCGGCGATCCCGGCGCTCGCGGGGCTTGCGGTGTGCGGACTTGGCATCGCATTGCACTTTCCGGTCGGGCTGATGCGCGCCATCAACACCGCGTCCGGTCGGAGCGACTTGGCCTCTGCCAGAGCCTCGCTCGGGGTTGGGATCGCGGTCGGCGTCGGCCCGTTTCTGCTGGGCGCTCTGGCCGACGCGTTCGGCACACACAACGCGTTCCTCGTCGTCCCCGGTTTTCTCGCGTTGGCCGCGCTATGTGTTCGCCGCAGTGCGGTCAGACCGGTGGTCCGTTCGGCCGAACGCTGAGGACAGTCGGCCGTCCACCGAACGTGCTCCGCCGCCGGTGCGCAACAGGATCAGCATGACGATGAGGAGCGCGGGAGCCAGACCCAAGTGGATGGGTCCGCCCTCCACGCGGCCGCCGGTGCTGATGGCGCCGATCATGTTGCCTGCGAGTGCCAAAGCCGCTGGGCGCGTCAAGAGTCCGATGACCAGGAGCAACCCGCCGACCAACTCCAGCACACCCACCACCGCCACAGTGACTTCCGGCCACGGGACGCCGTACCGATCGAACGCCCGCACCTCGGCATCCCGGCGAACGAATTTGCCAAACGAGAACAGGAAGAAGAGCGTCCCCGAGGCAATGCGGAGCACCAGCGGGAGCGATGCCGGACGGGTGGACAGCAGGCGGTGGAACATCAGTTGACTCCGGGGTCGGCGGCGTACGCGAGCACACAGGGTAGGTCGCCAGGCTTACGAATCCGTTACACCCCGCTGACCTCGATCGGTCAGGCGGGCTTGCGTGCGATCGCGTACAGCTTGGCAAAGGTGTACGCGAAGCCGCGTGGACCGGAGACCGCGTTGATCCCGGCCTCGACGCGCACGAGCAGCGCAGCGACCTCGTCCTCGGTCATGATGCCGGCGGTGATGTGGCTGGCGACGACGCGCATGCGCTCCAGGTAGGCCTCGGGAGTCGAATGGCGTCGACGGCGCTCCATCCAGATGTCGATGGGCTCCAGGCCCGCATCGACCAGGTACGTCTCCATGTCTGAGACGTCGCGCTGCACGAAGTCGAACGCCGCGTCCCACTCCGGTGGGCCTGCCGGCTCGAGGTCGCGCAAGACCTGGCGGAACTCATGCTCGCCGCCGGTTCCGGAGCACAGGATGCCGAGCACGCCGCCTGGTGCCACTGCTCGGGCCATGGCAACGGCGGCACCGGCCTTGTCGGGAAACCAGTGCATCGCCATCGACGAGATCACCGCGTCGTAGCCACCGGCCTCGACGGTCATCGCCATGACATCTTCGGCCCGAAGGTCGACCTGGACGCCAGTGAGCTCATCGAGCTTCGCGCCGAACACGTCGAGCATGCCCTGAGCGGGATCGACACCGGTCAAGTGGGTCACGCCGGGAAAGCGCTCCAGCAGCGCGAGCGCGGACCACCCGGTGCCGCAACCGACGTCGAGGACGCGTTTGTAGTCCCCGTCAGGCAGCGACGTGACGAGCCGATTGGCGCCCTGGATGTTGTGGCGCACGACCGTGTCGTAGTCCTTGGCGGTATTGGTGAAGTTGTCGGCGACACCTGTGCTGGCGTCACGTTGGGTGGTCTCGCTCATCGGCGCTCCGGGTTTCGTTGTGTGCGGCGCGCAGAATGACAGACGCAGTGCAAAGGGGACACGAGATTGGACCCGTCCGAACGTCCTGTCGCGAACCGGCGCTGCACACCGTCGCGGGCGTTCGTCCTCGGCGACCCGAATATGGCCGGACATACGGGCGGCCTGCGTCCTGCGCGCGCTCGGGTTTCGCTCGCTGGAGTCATCGGCAAGCTGCCGGACGGATCCACTAGCCTGGGCGCATGGAGGCCCTGCACGTCATCCTGCTGAGCGGCACCGTCGGCGTCGGCAAGACCACGGTGCTCCTGGAACTGGGCGATGTGCTCGAGGCCGGCGAGGACCCGTACGCACTGCTGGACCTGGACTGGCTCGCCTGGGTTCGCCCGTCCGGTGACGGCGACGTCTCAGTGCAGCAGATCTTGGCCGACAACCTGGCACACGTCTGCCGGACGTTCCGTCAGGCGGGTGTCCGGCGGCTGGTGACGGCTCGTGCGGTCGAAACGTTGCACGACGTCGACCTGATCCGGGCGGCGCTCGGAACGCCGGTCGTACTGACAGTCGTCTGTCTGACGGCTCGACCCGGAGTGGTCGCCGAGCGTCTGCGCGGCCGAGACACCGGTGATCGTCTGGCTGAGCACCTGAGCCAGGTTGGCCACTTCGCGAGCGCGCCCGGAAGCCTGGGGATCGAGGAGATCACTGTCGCGACCGATCAGATCGACGCCGCGTCGGTCGCGCAGCAGGTGTTGGCACGCGTCGGCTGGGCGGTTTGAGGGGAATCGGTCAACCGCGACCCCCGTGGGCGCCGAGCCCGGCGAAGCCCGGCTTGATGACGTCGTCGATCAGCGCCAGGCGCTCCTCGAACGGCAGGAACGCGCTCTTCATGGCGTTGATCGTCGCCCACCGCACGTCGTCCAGCGACCAGCCGAATGCCTCGTTGAGTCGCATGAACTCGTCGCTCAGGCAGGTCTGGCTCATCAGCCGATTGTCCGTGTTGACGGTGACGCGAAAACGGAGCTTGGCGAGCAGGCCGATCGGGTGTTCGGCCACCGAGGACACCGCGCCGACGTGGACGTTGGACGTCGGGCAGAGCTCGAGCGGGACGCGGGTGTCGCGCACGTATGCGGCCAGTTGCCCCAGCTTGGGGTTGCCGTCCGGCCCGACCGTGATGTCGTCGATGATGCGGACGCCATGGCCAAGCCGTTCGGCGCCGCAGACGTGCAGGGCCTCCGCGATCGACGGCAGGCCAAAGGCCTCGCCGGCATGGATCGTGGAGTGGAAGTGCGCGCGGTGTACGGTCGAGAAGGCGTCCAGGTGGCGCGAGGGCGGGTAGCCCGCCTCGGGCCCGGCGATGTCGAAGCCGCACACACCCCGGTCGCGAAACCGGATGGCGAGCTCGGCGATCTCACGACTGAGCGCCGCTTGGCGCATGGCCGAGCAGATGATGCGAACGGTCACGCCGCGGCCCGCGCTTCCGTGTGCGAAGCCCGCGAGGGCTGCGGCCACGACCTCGTCCAACGTCAAGCCCCGTTCCCGATGGAGTTCGGGGGCGAAGCGGATCTCGGCGTAGACGACGCCGTCGGCCGCGAGGTCCTCGGCGCATTCCGCAGCGACGCGTTCGATGCTCTCCCACGTCTGCATGACGGCGACGGTGTGGGCGAACGTCTCGAGGTACAGGACCAGGTCGTTGCGGTTGGCTCCACGAGAGATCACCTCGCGCAGGGTCTCCGGGTCCTTCGTCGGCAGGCCTGCGTAGCCGTTGTCCACCGCCAGCTCGATGATGGTACCGGGGCGAAGTCCGCCGTCCAGGTGGTCGTGCAGCAGCACCTTGGGCGCTGCGGTCAGATCGGTCATCGCAATGGTCATCGACCTACGGTAGTGCATGGGCCACTGCCTGACGCCAAACCCGCCAGGTGGGCGAACGTGGCCCGTTCCTCCATCGTCACCGGGAACATCGGCGCCAAGACGATCGTGTCGCCCGGCTGCGCGCGTTGGCGGGCAAGGCGGACCGCATCGGCCAGCGTCGTCGTACGGGTCGCCCCCGGTATCCGCCGTGCGGCGGGTCCGAACGCGATCACGGCTCGGCACACGGCCAGCGCGGCGCACGCGCGGGCGAGTTCCGCTGCTTCTTCGCTGCTGGCATGGACGGCGACACCGCCGCTGTCCAGTTGACCGCCCACGATGGCGATCACCAGGGTGGGGTCGAGTCCGACGAGAGAACTCCGGGCCTTGCGTGGCGTCGTCGCGGCCGAATCGTCGATCACCGTCACGCCGTCCACGTGGCCCAACACCTGCCGGCGGTGGACGAGTGCCGCGGGTGTCGTGAGCTGCCGGGCGACGCCCACAGGATCTGCCCCGCATGCCAACGCGGCGCAGGCGGCGGTCACAGCGATCGATGCGAGGGGTGCCGGGAGGGGAACGTCGTCACGACGGCAGAGCGTTGTCGCGGTTCCGTCCACCCTGGCCACGACCAAGTCGCCCTCGACACCGACTCCCGATGTGACCGCTCGCTCGGCGCTCGCTTGACACAGACGACCGTGGACATCGGCGGCAAACGTCACCGCGCCCGGGTCGTCCACGTTGACGACGCAGATGCCGTCGGAGCCTTGGTAGCGCAGGATTGTGGCTTTGGCGTCGCGATAGCGCTGCAGGCTGCCGTGCAGCTCGATGTGGTCGGGCCAGAACGCGGTGATCACCGCGACGTCTGGGCTGGTCTGCATGTAGGCCAGATGTGTGCTGGTCAACTCGAGCGCGAGCCAGGTCGTTGCAGGCGGCCCGGGGAGGCTTTCGATGAGTTCGGCCGCCGGCCAGGCGTTGCCGGCACGGGCGCTGGTCGAAGCGCGGACGGCGACCCCGCCCGCCTCCATCATCGCGACCGCCAGTCGTGTCGCCGTCGTCTTGCCCGCGGAGCCGGTGACGCCGAGCGTTCGCGCGTGGCAGCGCTCCAGAATCAGATCGCCGATGCTCGTGACCCGCGCACCGGCTGCGCGGTGGCGTACAACCACGGATGCGGTCTCGGCAGTCCAGCAATCGACCACAAGGACATCGGCCAGGAAGGAGGCGTCGTTGCCGTTGTCACGCGAGACGGTCACGCCAACGTCCCGTAACGCCAAAGCCTCGGCCGGCACATTGCCGGCGCCGGCGATCGTCACCCGGTGCCCTTCCGTGGCGAGTCGCCTCGCGCACGAGGTGGCGTCCTGGCTGAAGCCGTCGACCAAAACGCTGCGCGGGCTCAGGGTGGGCGGCGAGGTCACGGTGGGGTGGTCAGCAACCGACGCACGCGTTGCTCAGACCAAGGGCTGACCTTTTGCGCGGGCATGGGCGCACGGTCCGCACGCAGCGCCCTGGTTGTAGCGGTTGAGCCGCGTCGCGCAGTGAATGCACAGCCGCGGTCGCGTGGACTTTCTGACCGCGTGGGGCCTGGGGCAATCACACAGCCGTGGGATGGGCGCGGTTCGCGTGGCGCGGAAAATCTCCGCCATCACCCCACAGGTGTGGCAGACGACTTCGATGCGTTCCGGTCTGCGCTTCATGAGCGTGGCCCCATCGCGTGTGTATCGGCCGCTGCAGACATCCCACGAGAGTAGCGCTCGCGGGGGCGTGACGACGAGTCGGCCGTTTGGCACGCATCGCCGCGGCCACTTGTGTCATCACATGACACGGTTCTGTGACGGTTTGTAACACTTTGGGCGCCCGATTCGAACGTGTCCGAGCGCCGGGGTGTCCGGCGGGGCTCCGTGGCGGATGGGCCGCGTAGAGTCTCGGCCGGCATGGAACCGCAACAACACGACGCGGCCGGAGGCGGCGGAGGATCACCTCGTCCGTCGAGCGGCGTCGATCCCGATGATCTCGCACGTGTGTTCCGCGTCCTCGCCCAGTTGGACGAACTGCCGATCGACCACCCCGACGCGGTTGCGGTTCGGCACGCCACTGCCGGTCTCTACAAGACGGTCAAGAAGCGGCGGCGTTCCGAGCGGCGCCAGGTGGTCATCGCCAATGACGATGCGGTGACGTCGGCCACGGCCACGGGCGCGCCGGGTCGCATCGATGATGAGACTGAGGGCCTGCCGCTGGTGTCGAGCGCGACGGGTTCCACGGCCGGGATGCTGCTTCGGCCGCGTGCGTGTTACATCTGCAAGCGGCGGTACCTGCAGGTCGATGCGTTCTATCACCAGCTCTGCCCGGCCTGCGCCGCGCTCAACCACCAGCGGCGAACCGCCCGGACCGACCTGACCGGTCGTCGGGCGTTGCTGACCGGTGGTCGGGCCAAGATCGGGATGTACATCGCGCTGCGCCTGCTGCGGGATGGGGCACACACGACGATCACCACACGGTTTCCGCGCGACGCGGCTCGACGCTTTGCCGCGATGCCGGACGCCGCCGACTGGCTGCACCGCCTGCGCATCATCGGCATCGATCTGCGCAACCCGGCGCAGGTCGTGCGCCTGGCCGATTCGGTCAACGAGCAGGGGCCGCTCGACATTCTGATCAACAACGCGGCACAGACGGTCCGCCGATCTGCCGAGGCTTACGCGGCCCTCATGGATGCCGAAGCCGCGCCGCTCCCCGAGGGCGACCTGCCGCCGATCGTCACGTTCGGGCCGACGGGTGTCGAGCAGATCGGGGCGGGAGACACCGACGCGGCGCCGCGCCACTGGTCCCCCACCCCGGACGCGGTGACCGCCCTCGCGCTGACGGCCGGATCAGCATCGCCGGAGCGCATCGCTTCGAGGTGCGCCATCGACGCCGGTGGCCTGCTCCCGGATCTGGAGCCGGTCAACAGTTGGGTGCAACGTGTCAACGAGGTGGACGCCATGGAGCTGCTCGAGGTGCAGCTGTGCAACATGACCGCGCCGTTCATCCTGGTCAGCCGTCTGCGATCGGCGATGGCGGCGTCGACCGCCCATCGCAAGTACATCGTCAACGTCTCGGCGATGGAAGGACAGTTCGGCCGCGGTTACAAAGGCCCGGGGCACCCGCACACCAACATGGCGAAGGCCGCGCTCAACATGCTGACCCGCACGAGCGCCACGGAGCTGTTGACCGACGGCATCCTGATGACCAGCGTCGATACCGGGTGGATCACCGACGAGCGACCGCACCCCACCAAGATGCGCCTGGCCGACGAAGGCTTTCACGCCCCGCTCGACCTGGTCGACGGCGCCGCCCGCGTGTACGACCCGATCGTCCGCGGTGAGGGCGGCGAGGATTTGTACGACTGCTTCCTGAAGGACTACAAGCCCTCGGCGTGGTAGCCCGGCGACAGAACGACAGCAGCGCTACTGTGACGCGATGCTGAAACTGATCGAGTTCCCCGCCGACGACCCTGATCGGGCGCGGCGGTTCTGGTCCGAGGTCCTGACCGTCCCAGTCGACGCACGTCACGTCGACGACGGACACGGCTGGCAGGCGCCGCTCGGCGGAGTCACATTGGGGATCCATGAACGCGGGACCGGCCCGGGCGACAGATTCTCGCTGCCGTACTTCGCGGTCGCCGACCTGCCCCAGGCGCTGACCCGCGTGGCGGAATTCGGTGGGCAGGTGATCCACCCGGGCGAACGGTGGGCGGTGTGCCGCGACTCCGAAGGCAGCCCGTTCGGTCTGACCCAGGGCGGCCCCGCCGCCCCTTGACGGTCGGTGGGGTGTGCCCGTGGCTCCAGTGAGTTGTCAGCCGCCGCCGCGTTCGCCGGGCACCGGTGGGCTTGCACGGAACGTCGCCTCGAGTCCCTGGATCAACTGAAGGCGCTCGGCCTGTGACAAGCCTGCGCCGCGGTGGATGAGGGTGTACTGCAGGGGTGGCATGCCGCCGCTTCGGATCTGTTCGATGATTTCGCCTGCGTCGACCTGAGGCTTGTCCCATTCCGAGAAGTTGAGCTTGCGGCGCCCCCCATCGACGTCGTTCTGAACGAGCCAGGACACCGGGGCGATGTTGGAGTACCACAGCCACTTGGTCGTGTTGGAGTGGCAGTCACCGCACGATGTCTGCACCATCGCCTGGGTGGTCGGGCTGTCCCAGGCCGGCTCCGCGCTGACGGCGGGGTTCGAGTGGCCACGTCCGTACGGCACAGCCTGGCTCACGACCACGAAGCCGACGAGCCCAAGTGCGCCCCACTTGGGCCAACGGCGCCATCGTCGTGGACGTCTGGTGCGGTCAGTGGCTTGCGTCGTGGGATCCATCGGCACGTCCTTCGGCGCGATCGGCCCGTACTCAGGAGACCGAGGGTGTTGGTGCCTGGGGTGTTCGGCGTGGGGTCGGCTTTGCCTCCGCGCGGGATCCAGGTCGGCGAAGGCGCGGCAGGTGGCCCTCCAACCAGGCGGCGACGAGGCCCGCGCGAGCTGCGCCGGACGCGCCTTCGCACATCAGGTAGCGCGGCTCCCACTCCGGAAAGAACTTTTCGTTGAATCGAAGCAGGGTGGAGATCTGGAACCATCGGTCGCCCATCTGGATGCCGCGACCGATCAGGCGCTCTCGCCGGTTGCGGGGTGCGCGCATGAGTCGGCCGAAGGCTGCGAAGTTGAGTGAGACGCGCTCGATGCCACGGTCCCGAAGATGTTGGATCGCCGCGCAGACCAGAAACTCGGTCAGGCCATTGGGTGTGTCGGGGTCACGTCGCATGAAGGCCAAGGACATCGCCGACTGCCCGTACACGGGGGCGAAGTGCAGGAAGCCGCGAACCGTGCCGCTCGCGTCGCGCGCCGCGATGACGAGGCAGTCGGCCTGCTCGGGACCGCTGACCTGTTCCAGCGCCATCGAGAAACCGCGCTCCGGACGACCCCCCCGCCAGCGTTTCGAGATTGCGTCGAGGGCCGTGATCTCGACAGGTGTGAGATCGCCGACGCGCTGGACGTCCGCGACGTAGCCCTCCCGTGTCAGTCGCGTCACCGATTGGCGCACCTTGCGGATCGGCCGGCCCTCAAGCGTGAAGCGTGAGGTGTCGACGATGGCTTCATCGCCCAGGTAGACGGCGCGGAGTCCCAGTCCCCGCCACAGGTCGAGCGTGGCAGCTCCTGCGCCGAGCACCGCGATGCGAAGTCCACGTCGCTCGGCCAGGTCGGCCAGTGAGCGAACGAGCCCCGGCACCGAGGCGACATCGCCCACGGGATCGCCGGCAACAGTGACGACGCCGCCCTCGACTTGAAACGCGAGATAGGCGCGGCGATCGGGACTGAACAAGAACTGATGATCGGCGCGCAGGCTGAAGAACCCGAGCGTGCCCGACCCATGGGCCCGCAGCACCGCATGCGCGCGACCGAGCGCTCCGGCCGCCGGCACCCCGATCGGTGTGCGCAGCCGCTGGAAGAGTGGGCGCAGGATTGTGATGAGGGTCAGCAGGCCCAGTGCGGCGAGCGAACCGGGAAGCCAGGTGTAGTGCTCGGTGAAATGCGCACGGCCCGTTCCGCCCACCAACAACATGACCGCCTCGTCGATGACGCCACCGATCCCGAGCGCGGGGTGCGCAGAACCGCGCACAAACCACACGGCCGTCACCGCGACCGCCGTGGCGAGTCCCGCCATGGGGATGCTTCGTGTGATGGTCATCCGAACCGCGTTGCGCGGCGTCTCGACGTAGAACGCCGGCCGCGCGGCCCACAGGCAGGCGGCGAGCCCCCAGCTGAGCAACGCCTCCTCCACGTCGAGGCCTTTGACCAGGTTCAGCACCCCTGCCCCGACGAGCAGTGAGACCGCGACTGTCCACGCGTGACGCCGCCGTCGGATGACCTGGATGCTGACGGCAAGGAGCAGCACAGAGACCGGCACCGACAGGGCGTGGGCGTCCGCGACGAGGCCGCGCGGCACGACGGCTTGAAGGTTGCGGAGCCGGTTCGTCACGCTCGGTGTCAGCGCGCTGGCCAGGTTGATCGAGGCGATCACCGCGACCAGGGTGCCCAACACCGGTGCCACCCACGCAGCGCGTCGGCGTGAGCGAAGCGCGCAGGGCCGTGGATGCAGCCACATGCTCCAGGCGGCGGTGTCCCGGCCACCTGGGGTCATGTCCCGCCAATCCTTCGCGACGAGCCACGACCCGATCGCGATGGTCCCGGCCCTGATGTGCCACGGAAACGTGAACTCCAGGACTGATGCGGCCAGCGCCGTCACCAGTAAAGCGAGGCCGAAGTGCCACTCATGGACACGGCGACCGAGGATGAGCACGCGCGGCCCCAGTGGGTGCCGCACGAGCCGGAACATGCGCGCGCGGGGCGTGATCGTTTGTACATCTGAACTCACAGCAGGAATGCCTCGGGCGGGTTCCGGGAGTGCGCCGCTCAAGGTGTCGGTGCATCGGGGGCGCGTATCGATGCGAGTCGCCCGATTTTCGGACGGCTCAGTGGACCAATAAGTGACCATCAACTGGTTCCCACTCAGTGTAGGGCAGGAGTTCGGACTTCCCGTCGGGGAATGTCACCGAATGGCGGTTGCACCGCACGGACTGAGTGGATCACGTCACGCGGCGAAACGCTTGGCCACGCGGGCCCGGGCTTTGGCGGCCTCCACTTCGCGGTTCTTCGGTGGTGCGGTGGTCGAGAGATCGGCGAGCAGGTGCATCGAGATGTGTGCGACCTCTGCGACGGCGCGTGCGAACGCCTCGGCGTTGGCCTGCGACGGCTTGGTGAATCCGGTGATCTTGCGCACGTACTGGAGTGCAGCGGCGTCAACCTCAGCCTCGGTCGCCGGTGGCGCGAAGTTGTGGAGGGTTCGGATGTTGCGGCACATGGCAGCTCCCTTCGGCGTTGCGCCGCACCCTATCCCGAGACCGCGACCGTGTCATCCCGTCGGGTGGGCCGCCGCGCTCCCAGGCGAATAGTGTCGGGTCATGATGCAGCCGCAATCCGTCCAGACGGGCGACAACGCCATCGAGGCCGTTGGGCTCGTCAAACGCTACGGCGACAAGGCTGCACTCGACGGGGTGAGCTTTGAGGTGCGTCGGGGCACGGTATGCGGGCTTTTGGGACCCAACGGCGCCGGCAAGACGACCGCAGTGCGGATTTTGACGACCCTTGCCAAGGCCGACATGGGCACTGCGCGCGTCGTGGGCATCGACGTGGCCGACGAGCCGCAGGCCGTGCGTCGCCGACTGGGCCTCGCCGCGCAAGACGCGACCGTCGATCGACTACTGACCGGCCGCGAGAACCTGGTGATGATCGGTGAGCTGCACCACCTGGGCCGTCGCGTGGCGTCCGCCAGGGCGGATGAGCTCCTCGACCAGTTCGGGCTCGCGGATGCCGGTGCGCGCCTGGCCAAGACCTACTCGGGTGGGATGCGACGACGTCTCGATCTGGCCGCGACCCTGGTCGGCCGACCCGAGGTGTTGTTCCTCGACGAGCCGACCACCGGTCTGGACCCGCGGGCGCGCAACGAGCTGTGGGCCGCACTCGACACACTCGTCGACGAGGGCGCCACGATTCTGCTGACGACGCAGTACCTGGACGAGGCTGATCGCCTGGCGGACGACATCGTCGTCATCGACCACGGGCGCGTGATCGCACGTGGCGATGCACGTGAACTCAAACGTCAGGTGGGCGGGGCGCAGGTGTTCGCGACCGCCATCGACGTCGCGCGGCTGAGTGAGGTCGCCGAAATCGTCGGGCGGGCGACGGGCGCAACGGCGGATGTCGACACCGCGACGCGGTTGGTCCACGCGCCGACCGACGGGGGCCCGCACGTGGTCTCACTCGTGGCCGACGCGCTCGCCGATGCCGGCATCGAGGTGGAGGACATCGGCCTGCGTCAGCCGACGCTCGACGACGTGTTCATGACCTTGACCGGCGCGCCGATCGAGGAGACCGCGCAATCGGAGGTCGCGCGATGAGTGTCACCGTTCCGCCCGTTGACGAACGCCGCGGCAGTCCCTTGGGCGACACCTGGGTCGTCGCGCGGCGCGGGCTCCTGCACATCCGTCGCCACCCCGAGGCGCTGGCCGACGTGACAATCCAGCCGATCATGTTCGTGTTGCTCTTCGCGTACGTCTTCGGCGGCGCGATCCAGGTCAAGGGCGGCAGCTATCGCGAGTTCCTGATGGGCGGCGTCTTTGCCCAGACGATCGTGTTTGGCGCGTTCGGGGTTGCGGTCGCGCTGGCATCTGACCGCACCAACGGGGCGATCGACCGCTTCCGTTCGCTGCCGATGGCGCGCGGGTCCGTGCTCGCCGGGCATGCGGTGGCAAGCCTCCTGCGGGCGATGTTGCCGATCATCCTGATGTCGTTGTGCGGATTGGTCGTGGGGTGGCGCATCCACTCGTCGTTGCTCGACGCGGTCGGCGGCTATACGCTGATGATCGCGTTCTCATTCGCGATCATCTGGCTGGGTGTCCTGCTGGGCAGCCTCCTTCCGTCGCCGGAGGCGGTCCAAGGAGTGGGGTTCATCATCATCTTCCCCGTCACCTTCATCGCGAGTACCTTCGTGCCGGTCGACACGTTGCCCGGCGTGTTGCGGACGATCGCCGAGTGGAACCCGGTGACCGCGATGGCCGAGGCGCTCCGCCGCCTCTTCGGCAACCCGGCTGCGGACTTCGGCGCGAACGCCCCGTGGCCGATTCAACACTCGATTCTCTACAGCGTCATCTGGATCGTCGGGATCATCGCCGTGTGCGCCCCGCTCGCCGTTCGCGCCTACCAACGCACGATCTCGAACTAGTGCACTCAGTGTCGTGACCGGGGCGCGATCAGCGATCACCGGTCGCACGCTGTCCGGACTCCGCCCCGGGCGTAACCGGTAGCGCCGGGTCGACGGCCCGCTCCCTGCCGCGGGAGCGGGCCATCTGGTGGATCAGTGCTTCTTTGCTCCCAACACCTTGATACGGGTAGTGGCCGGGATGACGGCGAAGCCGTCCTCCGCCGTCGCCGCAACCGTTCCCAGGAGCGTGCCCGCCGTCCGCCCGGTCCGGACCTTGAAGCTGAAGCGCAGGTCCCCGGACGCAGGTACCCGGACGGCGTTCCATGTCAGCTGAATCGACTTGCGTCCCGACCCACAGCGTCCTGTTGTGGGCGCCTTCCTCAGATCTCCGGCCATCGAACGTCCGATGAGCTGGAAACCCTTCGGCAGGCACACCCGGATCCGAGCCAGCTTGACCTGTGTCGCGTTGGGGTTGGTGACGGTCACGATGAAGCTATTCGCTGCGCCCTGACGCGAACGCGATTTGCCGAGCCGGGTCGTGATCTTCAGGGACGACTTGCGCGATGTGCCGCTCGCCGACGCACCACTCGGGTCCGAGTTGGAGCCATGGTTCGAATCGGACGCCGGTGGCGGTCCGTTGGTGCCGCCGCCGGTGTTGGCGGGGACACCCAGGCAGGAGCCACCGTCGAGCGGCTTGATCGGACAGCTCGGATCGGACATCGAGCGGAACAGGCCCCACATACCGGCCTGCGTGAACGCAAGGCGGCCGGTGCCATAGGCGTAGTCGCCGACGTTCTTTGCCTCGCCGCCGGCACCGCCGGTGGGGTAGGCGTTGACGGTCTCGAACGGCCCCACGGCGAGGTGGGTCAATTTGAGCGTGCCATCCTCGTTCGGATCCCACGGGAACGACATCCCTCCGAGCGTGAATGACTGAACCTGCTCGTTGCCGGCGGCGCCGAGTGCATGCACGCGAACGGGGTCGCCGGCGTAGGCCCGAAGAAGTGGCGTGGCCGGATCGCCGTTTACCAGCGAGCTGAATGCGGTTGGGCCGTCCGGACGCGGGGCGCTTTCGTAGTTGACGAGGGCATGCTGGCTCACCGCGGTCGGGTACGGCATGAAGTTGGCCCCGATCTGCGGATCGTTGTCGGACAAGATCAGCGTGAAGTCGCGGTGGGATTCACCACCCGGGACGTGTACGTCCACCTGGGCGCCGACGTCCGTCGCGTTGCCGCTCACCGGATCGGTGAACGTCGACCCTGGCGGCGAGACCACGAGGCCGCCGTAGAGGCCGATGGTGCCGGTGTCGTCCCCACCGAAGTCGCTGATGAGGTTTCCGCCGAGCTTCTGGGTGTCCGCGAAGTAGCGGTACATCCGCGAGGCGCCGGGGGCGATCGTCTGCTCGGGGTTGTATCCGACGTTGATGCCGCTGGATCCGATGTCGCGGAGGACCTTCCCGAGGTCGAAAGAGACGCGGTCGACGCCACGGTGGTTGACGAGGGTGACCTCGACGCACTCGCCCTCGGCGACGTGCAGGACGAGCGGCTCGGGCCGGAGGGCGCCCGACAGGACCGCAGCTTCCTGCGCGGTCGGGACGAACACGGCCTGGACCCCGCTGTTTCCGCCGAGCCCACCGTGTGACAGGTCCAGAGCGGTGACGCCGAACTGGTGGACCGGCGCGCCGGCCGGGCAGGGGTTGCCCGGTCCTGAAGCGTCGGGTGGGCGCCCGCCGGTCTGGATCGGAAGCGGAGGTGCAGGAGGCAACACAGCACGGTCAGGGAGCGGCTTCAGATCGTCCACTGCGCCGGGAAGCACACGCAGGATGCCCCACGCTCCCTGGCGGAAGCGCCTGGCAATGCCGTTGTGGTAGAGGTAGTCGCCTGCGACGTGGTTGGGGCCACCGGCGCCACCGTCGATGATCAGGGTGTGGCGTTCACTGATCCCGCTGTGGATCGTGTCGACCGGCGAGCCGGAGTGCTGGCCATTGTGGAGATAGCGGGTCTCCGGGATCGTGCGGAGGCCGTCGAAGTGGAGGGTGTCTTCCTGTGCCGTGACCGCGATCGATCGCACGATGAACGGGTCACCCGGGTATGCCTTCGGCAGCGGGGTGATCGGATCCCCCCACTTGTACGAGCTGAAGCGAAGGGAGGGATCGTTCGGCACGGTCGCGCGATCCGCCCAGGGCTCCGCCTTCAGGTTGATCGTCGAGTCGGTGAGCGGGTTGTCGTCGAGGGGCCAGACCACGAACTCGCGGTAGCTGCCGTCGACGATTCCGGGCGCGATCTTGGTGGCCGGATCCGCGGTGGTGTCGGTGTGAATGTCGACGATGGTGCCGGAGTCGACCAAGGCGCCGGTCTTCGGGTCGTGGTAGGTCGATCCCTTCGGTTCGATGATGAACTGGCCGACGAGGCCGTGGCCCCAGTTGTGGATGCCGTCGACGTGGTCGTGCCAGAAGATGTTGTCGAGGGCGACGTCCGGGTACCAGCGCTCCTGCACGAACTCGACGCCGGCGTACTCACCGGCCAGGTGGTCGTTGACGAGCGGCGTGTCGATGGTCAGTGTGCTTGCCACGGCGTCGATGCCGGTGATCTTGTGTACCTCGATCGAGTCGAGGCCCTGGCCGACGGCGATGAACGCGCCATTGTGGAACTTGGCGACGCTCGCGAGGTGCAGGGTCGTCCCTCCGGTGTTCGCCGTGTCGACGAGCTGCGGGTCCTCGGCCTTGTAGGGACGAATCGACATCTCGTACGAGTAGCCGGTGATCACCCCGTCGGAGGCCTGCGTGTCGAATTGGACGTGGTGGATGTGGAGGTTGACCTTGTCGAAGTTCGAAATCGATCCGTCCTTCAGGTCGCTCGTCAGGGTCACCGCGGCACAGTCGCCGATGTTCGCCCGGATCGCGAGTGGCTGCTTCGGTTTGGTTCCGTCCAGGATCGCCTGTTTCTCCTTCGCCAGGACGAAGATCCGCCCGATCGGGTCGGTCTGCGTCTTGGTCACCTGGATCGGCGTCTCGAGCGCAACGATGTTGAACTTGCGGATCGGAGACGTGGTCGGGCAGAGGCCGTCGGGTCGGTTCGCCCATGGGTCGACCGCACTGGTTGGGGGTTTGTTCGCGGTCTCGCCGAGCCACGGCGCGCCGCTATGCCCGTTCGGTGAGAACGGTGGTCGCTTTCCGAGATGGGTCCGCAGGAGCGGGAACGCAGGTCGCCCGTTGAGGGGGTTGAAGAGGATGACCTCGCGGTTGCCGACGAAGACATCGCTGCGGCGGGCGGTCGGGTGGTTGGGGTTCTCGTTGAAGTTGTCGGGCCAGGGCGTGGTGTCCTCGGGCTCGTTGAGGTAGAGCGGGCCCTGGGGCGTCTGCTGGATCGTCCAGTTGAGCACCTGTGCGTCCTGGTTGCTCGAGCTCACGCCCTGCGGCGGGATCTGCGGGCGGATCCACTGGTCGAGGTTCTGTGCGGTGAGGGGTGCGCTGCCGTTGATGCTCCTGCCGATCAGGCCGCGTGAATCCACCGGCATGGGCGGGGCCGCGCGGTCGGGGAGCGGCGCGAGGTCGGGCTGCAGGGTGTCGAACGAGCGCCAGATGCTCCACATGCCGCCGATGTAGTGCTCCCCGATGTGGCAGTGCCAGAGGAACTCACCGGCGCCTTGCTGGACGCCACCCGAGCCACCCTCGATCTCGAGGTCGTAGCTCTCGCCGGGGCCGATCGCCTGCGCGTCGAGCCGGTCGGACGGGGAGTGGACCACAGGCGCCTTGTTCAGGCCGGTGTCCGCGTAGTTGAACGTCGTGTCGGCGTGCGGGTTCGCCCGCCAGCGGATGCCGCCGCCGTGGAGGTGGTAGACGTGGAACACCTCGCCGCCGGCATGCAGGAGCCGGATCTTGATGGGGTCGCCAAGGTAGCTGCGCGGGATCGTCGTGGCGGGGTCACCGAACGCGTAGGAGCTGTAGCCGAGCGACTCTTGCTGTGGTGACTGCTGGAGGCGGTTGTAGAACGGCTCCGAGCGGTAGTTGATCGCGCGGGCGGCAGGACGGTAGGCGGTCGTGTGCGGGTCCACGAACGGAATCAGCTGGCCCGCCTTGTTCGGAATGCGGTACTGCTCGTCGCCGATCTCGTGGAGGATGGTGGCGAACTCGCGGAACGCCTTGTTGTGGCCCGGAACGATGATCGCCTCCCAACCGGATGGGAGCGGGTCACGGGTACGGGCGTTGAGGTAGACGGAGCCCTCAGGCTCGACCATCATCGTTCCGAACAGCCCATGGTTGATGAGTGCCCGGTTGGCAGGGCCGGGGTGCAAGTAACGGGCGCCTTCCAGCGATGCGTCCTTGGGCACGTAGTACATGTACGTGCGGGTCTGCCCCGCGGCGGCGTTCGAGTCCGGGTTACGGCCCACTGCGTCGCCGGAGGAGTCGGCCTTGTAGGCGAGGCCGTCGATGTGCATGCCGACCGGCTGGTTCGAGCCGAGCTTGTTGGTGAACGCGATCTCGACGCAGTCGCCCATGTTCGCCCGGATCACGAGCGGCTGAATGGGGTCGTTGTCGTTGAGGCCGACGCTGACCAGCTGGGTTTGCTCTTGCGCGCGTACGGCGGCGAGGTCCTGGTTGAGGACGTACATGTGAGCGAGCGGGTCGTGGTCGCCGAAGCGGTTGAGGGGCATGTCGACGTCGATGGCGGAGACGTCGAAGTGCTTGAGCGCCGCGCCGGCCGGGCAGGGGTTGCCGACGGTGTTCGCAGCGGTCGCCTGTCCGAGTGGGTTGAGGTTTGACGGGGCGAGCACGAGGGCCGCGCCCAGCGCCAGGGCCGCGCCACCGAACGTGAGGTTGCGTGAACTTGGAATCGCCCATGACGGGATGACGATGCGGGGCACACGGAACGACCGGCTCGTCACGAGGAGCGCCGCCGGCAGGATCACGGCCAATGCGATCAGGGTCTCACGCCCGATGTGGGCCAGCGGTGAGAGCTGCTGGGCGTGGTGGTGGCCCGGGCCCTTGAACATCCACTGGTCGAGTGGGGCGAGCACCCCGATGAGGATCGCGGTCGCGGAGCCGCAAAGCGTCACGTATGCGGCACGGAGGGAGGCGATCTCGCCGTCACGCGTGATCCGCCGGGCGAGTGCGCCGGACACAATGGAGAGCAAGCACGTCGGCGGCAGCGCAATCGTTGCCAGCAGGAGCCAATGCAGTGCGAACGGAAACTGTGACTGTCCGCCGATCGCGACGAGCCCGTGGAACACCACGAGCCAGAGGGTGCCGATCAGGCCGAGCACGATGCCCGTGCCCACCCTGACGCGCCAGGTGGCGGGTGTGGTGACCGGGGGTGTGTCCATTGTCGTCGTCTCCATGCTGGTCAGGGGGTGCTGCTGTTGTGGGCGTGGTCGGTGCTGCTCGGCGCCGAGGAGGGGTCGGGTGTCGCGTGCTTGGCGTGGTACAGCGATCCGATGCCCAGGATCTGGCCGGGCTTCTCGCCGTGCGCGCGCTGCGGCGTGACCGTGTGGTGGCCAAGGCGCATCAGGACGGGTCCGCCGCCGTCATTCTCGGAATAGCGGAGCGTCATGTCCTTCTTGGACAAGCTGGTTTGGAACGTCAGGCGCACGTCGATGCCGGCGTCGGGCTGGAGCGTGCCGGCGACCACGCTCGCGCTCTTGGGGATGATTTGCGTGGCGCTGTCTCCGACGAGGAGGCTGAACTGCGCTGGCGAGTAGTGGACGACGCTCTTCGAGGAGTTGGTGATCGTGACCGTCGCCTCGACCTGCATCTTGTCCGGGGGCACGAGCGCCCCGACGTTGTGCGCGGCGCCGGTCAAGGCGTTCGCGGTGGGCCCGCCCAGGAACTGGGCGTACTCGACCGCGACGGTGCCGAAGCTCGTCGATGCCGGGTGCGCGATGCCGACCTCGAACGCGGGTCGGTTGGGATGCTCCGGCGTGCTCCGCACTGCGCTCATCAGGGCGATGACGGCGCCGACGGCGGCGCACAACGCGACCAGCATGCCGGCGGTGCGCAGCACGATCACCGGTCCTTGTCCAGGCGCTGGTCGGGGCGATCGCGTTATCTCGGTTGCACCGCTCACGCGGGGTGTCCTCTGCAGTGGATTGGCAGGGCGCGAGGCGCGCAGTCGCACCTCGACGTTGTGCGTATCGTGAGCCCGCGTGCAGGCAATTGATACGCCCCGAAAGTCCAGACAAGGACCAGGTTCGAGGCCAGGCACGGCGCCCAATCGCCTAGTCGTAAGACCAGGTCCGGTACCTCAATTGTCGAGGTACCGATACTCAGCGAACGCAATCAGGCAAACGGTTCGCGGCGATTTCGCCCGGTCCCGGCGACACCGAAACGCCGACACAGGAACACAACCTGTTGCGCGTACACCAGCGGGTTCATTGCGGGTTCTCCGACCGCGAATCCCGCCGCCGCGAACAGCGTCTGCCACGTCATCCGGGGGAACAACCCCTCGACGTGACGTTCGTGCGCTGTCTTGACGGTTCCATCTTGCTCGCGCAACAGAAACGCGTAGTCGACGAGGTAGGTCGATGCGTCCGGTTCTGGCTCGTGGACCCACGCCAGATATCGCGCGCCGCGACCGTCGTCATCGTCGCATCCCCCGTGTTCGGTGCCCGCGACGAACGTCTCGCGGGTGAAGTCCGGAATGAACAGGGCGGTCCCTCCCGGCCGGGTGTGTACGTAGGCGGTCGCGATCGCCGCCTGCAGATCCGCTTCGGTCACCATGTACGCGATCGCGTCGTGGACCAGGACCACGTCGAACTGCCGCTCCAATCGCATCGTGCGCATGTCGCCCGAGATGTGTGCGCACTCAGGGTTGAGCCCCGCACTCAGGTTGAGCATCTGGCGCGACACGTCGGTCAGGGTGCATCGGAACCGCTGTTTGAGGTGCGACGCGATGTTGCCGCCGCCACTCCCCAGCTCGAGCAAGGTCTGCGCCTCGGGGCAGGCGTCGGTCAGGATGCGTTCGTAGTCCGCAGCCTCCTCCGCGTAGTCGCCCGGTGCGGTCAGCAGGTGGTACCAGTGCGCCAACTCGCTGTACATCTGCATTCGCCCGATGCTGCCACGTACGGGTGTTGTCGGCCGGAATGTCCAGGCGCCGCTCGACGTTTGGTCGAATCCACGCGAAGCCAAGTCCGCCATTGGGCCGAACCGATCTGCCCACTCTGGGGCTAACGTCGTCATGCCTGGTACAAACGCGTTTCAAGGGAGTTCGGCGTGACTGCAATGTACGACCCAATCGACACGGTGCAGTGGATGCTCGCCGGTGTGCGCGGCGCTGTCTTGACCGAGACCACGATCGCGGACAGTGGTCGACCGAAGAAGAAGACCAAGGCCCAACGTGAGGCCGATCGTTTGCGCTACGAGACGCTCTGCGAGGTCATCTGGAATGTCAGCGGCCGCCCCGAGCCGCTCGAAGAACTGGCGGAACGGCTACTCGCCGCGTAGGGCGCACTTACCCTCGTTCGACGTCCGGGACTCGCGAATACCCGGCTACCGACCCACGGATGCCGTCACACGGTGCAGCTGTACCAGGGCGACCACTTAGATCTTTCGGAAACGCGCGTCCGTGATCGAGTACAGACCGAACGCGATCAGGCCACACGCGACGATGGTGACCGCGATGGTTCCGTACCCGTGCGTCTGCAGGCGTTGGAGTGCGCCGTCGATGCCGACTGCTTCGCGTGCGTCGTACTCGATTGCCGACTTGGCGAGGAAGATGCCGACGAGTCCGAATGTGACGGCCCTGGCAAGATGCCCCACGACCCCGACCACTGTGAAACGTCGGAGCGTCCGCGGTGTCATGTACATGGATTTCGAGTCTTTGAGGAACCTGCGGCTGGTTCCCATATACGCCTGATAGGCGGCCACGCCGATGAACACGAGTCCGGCCACCGCGACCAGGACGCGTCCGCCGGGCCACCCAAACACGTCTGACGTCGCCGCCCCGGGCTTTGTGCCGCCGCCCCCCGTCGATCCGACGAGGATCCCGATCGCGGCTGCGCAGAAGAGCCCGTACGCGCAGCCGCTGCCGAACGCCCCGACCCGATCCTTCGGACTGTGCCGCCCCGCCTCGGGGGTCTGCCCGGCGAAGGCTTGGGTCACGCGCAGCATCGTGTACCCCGCAAGCCCGATTGCGAGTACGACGAGCAGGACGCGTCCGAAACGCTGACGGGCGATGAGATGCATCGCACCCTCCTGGCCCGGGCTGTCACCACTGACGCCCCAGGCGAGCTTGAAGGCGAGGATCCCCATCAAGATGTAGATGACGCCTCGCGCGACGTATCCGGCCCGGGCGAGGCGTTCGAATGCGCCCTTTGCGGTGACGGCCCGTGCGGCGTCCGCTACCGAAACCTTCATGGTCGGGTTCGTGCAGGTCTGGGTGACATGTTGACTGTCTTGCCCGCTCCGGCCGATCTCACACCTCCGCTCATGATCGTGGGCGACGGCCGGGGTGCGCGCGCGCCGCGGTCTCGATACGCTCAGCGGTGATTCCAAATCGCAGCAGACGTCCCCCGAACGCGATCGCGCACAGTGCAAACCACGCCCATCCCAGGGCGAGTCCGGCGACGACGTCCGTCAACCAATGCACGTCGAGCAGCACTCGGCTGCAGGCGACCGCGACGGCGATCCCGACCGCGATGCCTGCCAACATCGTACGGACTCGGCTCGATCGGCCTCGACCGAGGACCAGCGCCGCACCGGCGAAGAATGCCGCCGCGGTTGACGAATGCCCGCTCGGGAAAGACGGCCCCAGCGTCTCGGCGATCGGGTTGAGCGTGGGCCGGGCACGGTCTGCGAGGGCCTTGACGGCGTGCGTCACCAGCTGGTCGCCGAGGACGACCGTGAGGAGGAACGGCGCGACGAAGCGGTTGGGTCGTCGCAACCAGTCGGCGATGACCAACACCAGGCCTGCGACCGCAACCACCCACGTCCCGCCCATCTGCGTCACGAGCTCCACCGCCGCGTCGGAGAACCGTGTTGCGTGGTCATGCCCCCACTGGGCCGCGGTCGCGTCGATCTCACGGAGTGCATCATTCGTCCGCACGAGGTAGGCGAGAAGCCCAAGGAGCGCACCGCCGGCGATCACGACGCCCAGCGCGATACTGAGCGCCAGGCCTGTTTCGATCTGCGGATCCCGCCGGGCGCCAATCCAACGGCCGAGCCGGGTGGTGCGGTCCGAGGCCCCAGCGACGGCATCGACGACGGACGTCGTGGTCGATCCGGGAGCGGTGTGCGGATACCTCCGCGCCACGGTGGCGGCCGCGACGCCGGCGGCCGACGAAATGAGGATGAGGATGAGGAAGGGCACTGGGGGAGGGTGGTGGCCCCGAGGTGCTCGGGGCCGCATCTTTGCTGTCATGTTTCCCGACGAACTCTTTGGGAAACATGACAGCAATGGCCCGTGTCGATCCTCTCGCCGATCCACCAGGCAACCGGGTGACCAACGGTCGCGGGAAGCGTTCAAGATGCCGAAGCACGACCACGCTGGTCGAGCCGATCGACACGGGAATGGCGTGGGTGATCGCAAATCGGCTGCGCGGAATCAGACCACAGGCGGCGTTTCTCATTACGACCCTGATCGGGTACGCGACACTCGTCGGCGCGCTCGTCGCGCTCGGTCTTGTGCTGACCAAGATCCTGATCCCGATCGATGCGATCCGGCACGCGGATGAGGCCATTCCCGGCTGGATGGCAGACCACCGGAGCGGATGGCTCGACAACGCTTCCGACATCGTCTCGCGGATGGGAGATATTCCCGCTTTGCCGATTCTGGTTGCGCTCATCCTCGTGATCGCCGCGCTCGTCCGCAGATTCCGAATCGGGGCGTTTCTCCTGACGGCGGTCCTGATGGAGGTGACGGCCTACCGGATCGGCGCATTGGCCGTTCCCCGGCAACGTCCCGACGTCCACCGTCTCGACACACTGCCTGTCGACCAGAGCTTTCCCTCCGGTCACGTCGCGGCCTCCGTCGTCGTCTACGTCGGACTCGCGCTTCTGGTGACCTCCCATTTTCAGCGGCGATGGGTGGCGGCGCTGACCTGGTCGCTCGGGCTCACCATCGTCTTCGCCATCGCGCTCTCGCGCATCTACCGGGGGATGCACCATCCGCTCGACACGCTCTCCGGGGCTGCTCTGGGAGCCGGGTGCCTGATCGTCGCCGTGATCGCGGTGCGCGTATATGGATCTGTCCAACGGCGACGCGACGGACATCCGGCGCGCGCCGTCCACCAGAAGGACGTCACGTGAAAGTTGCGGTCATTGCCCATAGCGGGAAGCGGTTTGGCGGAGGTCTGCAGGAACTCCGAACGGTGCTGGAGCGTCGAGGCATCGATGACCTCCTGTGGCGTGAGATCCCAAAAAGTCGTAATGCGCCCAAGCGGGCACGACGGGCGATCGATTGGGGTGCCGACGTCATTTTCGTCTGGGGGGGAGACGGAACCGCGCAGCGCGTGATCGACGCTGTTGCCGGGACCGATACACCGATCGCGCTGTTTCCGGCCGGGACGGCGAATCTGCTCGCGTCCAATCTCGGGATCCCGCAGGACATCGAGCTGGCCGTCGACATCGGGTTGACGGGTGATCGACGTCGCCTCGACATCGGTCGGGTCAACGGCGAAGCGTTTGCAGTCATGGCCGGGGCAGGTTTCGACGCCAGGATGATCGCCGACGCCGATGGTGCCCTCAAGGATCGCTTCGGGCGACTGGCGTACATCTGGGCCGGTTTCAAGAACATGCGCGCCACGCCGTTCGATGCCACGATCAAGATCGACGGTGTGCGGTGGTTCACCGGCAAAGCCAATTGTGTCTTGATCGGGAACGTCGGAACGCTCTTCGGCGGCGTTGAGATCTTCGCAGGGTCACGTCCCGATGACGGGCTGCTCGAAGTCGGCGTGCTGACGGCTGACGGCGCGATCCAGACCGTGCGCACGATGGCCCGAGTCGTTGTGGGAACGGCGGACGACGCCCCGTATGCCAAGACGACGAAGGCGTCGTCAGTGCGAATCAAGATGGGGCAGAAGGTCCCCTACGAGGTCGACGGGGGTGACCGCAAGAACGTCACGACCCTCCGCGTCGACGTCGAGCCGGCAGCGATCGTCGTCTGCGTGCCCGCGGCGGCGCACCAGTGAGGTCGCGGGTCTGGAGCGGGGACAGCAGCGGCCTGCCGTCCGGTTCGGCGCCGCTCTGACGGATGGTCACGCCGGCCCGACGCTCGTCCAGATCCAGTACGCCCAACGAGTTCTCGAACGTCGGCCCTGAGATCAGGTCCCAGGTCGCCTCGGGCGCCCGGACGCCTACTGCGAGCGCCATGACACGGGTCACAAGCCCAGCGACGCGCGAGAACAGCACCCGTACGACCCGCCGCTCGTAGGCCGACAGCGGCTTGCGAAATGGCGAGCACACCAGCTGATAGATGCGGCTGCGCTGAGCGTCCCCCAGGGAGACCTCCGCGACGTACGCGGTGTGGACGTCCCCCCCGAGGACCAGAATTGTTGCGGGCGCGGGTGCGTCGGGCGCGTCAGACGACGCTCGTTCGCGCACCAGCTCGACGAACGCGCGGAACGACCGCTGGAAGGCGGGCCAGTGATCGAAGTCGAGTGAGCGGCGCAGACGCTCGCCGACCCGGGCGGCGGCGCGACCCCATCTGCCCGAGCAGACGGCCTCGTTCCATGCCTCGAGGTGATGGATCCCTCGCGCCATGAACACCGGCACCGTGCTGGCGAGGATCAGGTGATCGAAGTCTCCGCGGGTCGTGTCGACGATCCACTGCCACTCGTCGGCGTCGACGATGTCGCGCCGGCCGTTTGTCAACACTCTTGCAGCGCGTGTGTCGATGACGACCAGGCGGGTGCGCCCGAAGTCGCGGTGGAAGGCGAAGCGACTGGCCGTGGTGTCCCGATCGACCGTGTGTGCGAACCGGCGCAGTCGCGGCCCTGCGTCGTCATCCTCGTAGACCTCCTTCAGCAACTGCTCCCCGTCGAGTTCCGATGGGGCGAGGTTGCCGATGTGCTGGTAGATCCAGTAGGACATGAACGCGCCCAGGATGCGTTCCTCCCACCACGGCAGCATGCGCATGTCCGATACCCACTCGTGGGAGATGTTCCAGTCGTCGTGGACGTCGTGGTCGTCGAAGATCATCGTGCTGGGCACCGTCGCGAGCAGCCAGCGGATGTCCGGGTCGCTCCACGACTCGCGGTGAAGTCGCGTGTACTCCTCGAAGTTCGCGACCTCCCCGGGCGGGGGTGCTCCGTCCACTCCGTGTGCGGCCGCCTCGGCCACCCGTTCGTGGATGTACGCGGCCGTGTCGGAGGAGACCTCGTCGGCATACACTTGGTCTCCCAGAAGCAGCAGGCAGTCGGGCCACGGCTCCATGCCCTCCTGCAAACGTCGGGAGTACGCCCACAATGCGTCGATTCCGAACCCGGCGGGGTCCTCATCGGGCGGAAGCGTGAACGGGGGTGAATGGGGCGCGCCCACACGGCACGAGCCGAAGACGAGCCGCGCCTGCCGCTCACCCTGCCGAGTGACGATCTGGCAGGGGGGGCGTCCGTCGTCTGGTGGCCACACCACGCGGTCATTGAGCCGAACCTCGTATTGGGTGATCGTCCCGGGCACGAGGTCGCCGACCAGCACGAGGGCGTAGTGGTGCCCTTCGACACAGAACGTCCGCTTGCGCGCGCCGAGCACGGCGACCTCGCAAGGCGTATCGGTCTCGACCCAAACCGTCGCCTGAGTGGTACCGGTGTAGCGAAGCAGCGGTCCGAGAACGAGTTCCGCCATCCCGCAACTCTAGTGGCCCGCGCAGGAACTTCCGGCGCGGGACACTAGGCGATGAGGCGCGCGGTCGTGCGCCAAATGGCCAATCGCCACATCAACAGGCCGAACGCCACGATCGCGCCGATGTGGCCAAGGTCGACCCACCCCTCCCAGCCCAGCGACGCGTGGCGAACCAGTTCGACGCAGTGGTGGAGCGGGTTGAACTGCCCGGCGATCTGCGCCCATCGGGGCAGCCCGTCGAGTGGGAAGTACGTGCCGGCCACCAGGACCACGGGCGTCACGATCGTGCTGGTGACGTACGAGAAGTGGTCGATCGACTTGAGCACCGCCGACACCAGCACACCGAACGCCGCCCAGCCAAAGCCCGTGACGAAGCCGATCAGCGGAACCGTCAGCATTCCCCAACTGGGATCCAGGCCGAACATCATTGCGACCACCAACGGCACCGATCCGTAGACGCCTGCGCGCGCCGAGACCCAGAGGACCTCGGCGGTGACGAGTTCCTCGCAGTCGACGGGCGCCGCCAGGATCGCGTCGTACGTCCGTTGGAACTCGCGCTTGACGAACGTCCCGAACATCGTCGCGAACACCGACGCGAACATGATCGCCGTGGCGACCGTTCCCGTTCCGACGAACTGCACGTAGTCGAGACCCTGGACTTTCGCGACGAGCGAGCCGAACCCGAAGCCGAACGCCAGCAGGTAGATCGTGGGCTCGACCGTCGCAGAAAACGTGGTCGAGCGCCAGTACGACGAGAAGTTGATGACTTCGCGCACCAGCACTCCGGCGATCGCAGGTCGCTCCAACCGGCCGAGGCGTCCGCGACCCGACGATTGTTGTGGGACGGGGGTCGTGCTCACGCGATCGCCTCGCCGGTCAGCAGCACAAAGACGTCCTCGAGGTTCGCGGGGCGACGTTCTCCGTCCGGCACGGCGCCGTTGGCCCCGTCGAACCCCAGAAGCGCGACCGACGTGCCGGTGCGCCGCGTGCGGAACCCTGCCGCTGCCGCGTCCTGCTCCGCTTGCGCCAACCGCGCCGGCGGGCCATAGATCTCGATGGCCTCACGCCCGGCATGTTCTGCAACGAGCTCAGCCGGCGGTCCAACCGCGACGGCCCTGCCGTGCGCCATGATCGTCACGCTGTCGGCCAGTCGCTCGGCCTCCTCGATGTAGTGCGTCGACATCAGGATCGACACGCCTTCGGACCGCAGGCTGTCGATCAATGCCCAAATCTCTTGCCGGACCTGCGGGTCGAGGCCGACGGTCGGCTCGTCCATCAACAGCAGCCGCGGCTGGTGGACGAGGGCGCGGGCGATCAGGAGTCGCCGACGCATCCCGCCCGACAGGTCTTTGACCAATGCGTCACGGCGGTCGCTGAGATTGGCGACGTTCAACGCCCGCTCGATCGCGTCGCGGCGCGCGGAGCGGGCAACGCGGTAGAGGTGGGCGAACACGACCAGGTTCTGTCTGACCGTCAGCGTGGTGTCCAGGTTGTCGAGCTGCGGCACGACACCCATTTCGGCGCGCGCGGATTTTGATTGGAGTGGCAGCGTGTACCCCAAGACCTCGATCGCGCCGGCATCGGCGATCGCCTGCGCAGTCAGCAACTTCATCGTCGTGCTCTTGCCGGCGCCGTTGGGGCCGAGCAACCCGACGCACGTGCCGACCGGAACGTCCAAGTCGAGCCCGTTCACGGCGTGGATCGCGCCGAAGTGTTTGCGAACCCCCCGAAGGCGGATCGCCAAGACTTGCTCGTGTTCGCCCATCACTGCGATTCGCCAGTCTCCATGATCGTGCGGGCCAGGCTGCCACACATCGCGCTGCGAGGCCCGGTCAACCGCCACGGCCCGCCGAGCTCAACACACCGCCGGGGACCTGCGACAGGGTACGAGACGCCTGTCGGGACCGGGGCCTCGCGCGGGCCCTTAGGCCGGATGATGGAGGGCACGCTCGATGAGCGCGACCCGCAGGGGCCGCGTCGGTGGAGTTCAAAGAGCGGCGCGAAGCTCGCCGGCGGGTTGCGCGAGCAAGGTCACCAGGTCGCCGACCCACGCTATTGACGACGCTGAAGGCGTTGGGCTACAGCCTCCAGGCAAACACGAAGACGCGCGAGGGCGCAACGACGCGCACCGGACTCGACGTCCACGCCCGCCTTGACGACAGCGCCTACCCCAAAGGCATCCACGTCACCGATCAGCAACTCGCCGCCGTCCAACTCACCGGCGACGCCTTCCACCCCGAATGGAACTACACCATCAACTCATCACTAATAAACCCGTGATCTCTTAGCTCGCGTGCGACTCCATGAGCTTTTTCAGCAACGCCAGATCCTTGGTGTTGGCCTTACGCATGGCGCGGGCGATCAACGGGGCAACCAGCTTGGAGAACCCCGACGGCGTGCCGCGGTTGCGGAGGGTCATGTGCGTTCCTCCGGCCTCCGTCACCGTCCATGTGTAGGTCGTCTCCATTGGGAACGGCCCCTCGGCGGTGCGCATGACCAGGCGCCGACCGGGATCAGCTCGGTGATCTCGTAGGTGTACGCCAACTGCTTACCCAAGAACTGTGCGACGAACGCGATCTGGGAGCCGACGGCAGCGGGCGGTTGCGTCTTCCACTCGATCGTTCTTATGTTGACGTACCACCGGGGCGCGTTGGTGGGGTCCCCTGCGAACGCGGCGACGTCGTCGGGCGGGCGCTCGATGACCATTTCGGTCACGACGTCGACGCTCATCGACTGACCTCAGGGAACACGCGTGTGACGAGGTTGGCCAGACACGCTCGCCAGCCGTGCTCATGCTGGTCGCGTTGCCCATCGTCAGCGAAGCCGGTATGGGTCAGCACGACGGTTGTGCGCTCGTCACCGTGTGCCTGAAACTCGACGGTGACGAGGGTGGTCAGGTCGCCCGTCGGCGAGCCCGGCGTCTCCCATGCCCACGTGTACACGAGGCGTCGCGGAGGGTCGACCTCGATGAACTCCCCGCCGACGGTGTAGACCGCCCCGGCGACGGGGTCGGCCATCGACAATCGATAGCTCCCGCCGGGCCGCAGGTCCACGTCGACGGCCGGGCTCGTCCAGTCCGACCCGGCGCCCCACCAGCGGCGCAGGACCTCGGGGTGGGACCACGCCTCGAACACTCTTGCGCGTGGCGCCGCGAACGTGTGCTCGACGATCAGCTTGGCCGATGCGCTCACGAGTTCCCCTCCAAATAGGCGGTGATCACGTCGAGCTTGCGTTCCCACAGGCGGCGTTGCCCGTCGATCCATGCCGCCGCGTCCGCGAGCGGATGGGTGCGCAACGTCAGCACGTGCGTGCGACCGTGGACGACTCGGGTGATGATGCCGGCCGCTTCCAACACCTGAAGGTGCTTTGTGACCGCCGGCTTCGATACGCCGGCATTGCCGCTGGCTTCGCCAACCGTGGCCGGGCCGTTGGCCAGACGGCCGACGATGGCTCGGCGAACCGGGTGGGCCAGGGCGTGGAAGCTCTCGTCGAGCGCGGTGGACTGAACATTGTTCACCATCTGGATAACAATAGCGCGCGGCCGGATGAAACGCGGTGTCGAAGGGGGTTGAGGGCTGATGTCGAGATCGTGGTTTTCCCGAACCCCGGGCGCGGAACCCTCCGATGGAACATCGCGTCGGATCGGTGACGCTGCCGTTATGAACGAGTTCTTCACACACATCGCAGTCTGCCTCGACAACTCCGACGCATCATCGGCAGCCCTCGCCGAGGCCTGGCGACTGAAACGATCCGTGGGGTCTGTGCGATTCAGCCTGGTCCACGTGATCCCTTCGCCGAGCGTGGTCGCGGGCCACGGCGCGATGTGGGTTCAGGATCCAAGCGAGATCGCCGCCGGTGCCAAGGAGTGGCTCGATGCGGCCGTCGCCGCGCATCCCGGGGCGAAGGTGGTGTTGCTCGGCGGCTACCCCCAGGCCGAGGTCTGCGACTGGGCTCGCGACGAGAACGTCGACCTGCTGGTCGCGTCGTCGAGCCGCGGCATGTTCGACCGCGTCTTGCTCGGCAGCTTTGCCGGATACCTGGCGCGCCACGCTCCGTGCTCGGTCCTTCTGACACGACCGCACCCTGTGCCCGCTGCGGACGAGGACGAGGCGCTGGCCGGTGCAAAGGAGGCTGGATCATGAAGCTTCAGGACGTGATGAGCATCGAACCTCTGACAGTCGGGACGGACGTCCCCCCGGAGACGGCGCGCCGGCTGATGGAGGACGGGCGGGTGCATCACCTGCCCATCGTCGACGGTGACCAACTCGTTGGGATGTGGGTCGCAACCGACGCCGGACCGATTGTGCTGCTCGGTCCAGAGCGCCTGTTCAAGACGTCCCCGGAGGTCGGCGCAATGGAAGCGGTCGAGGCGATGATGGGCACTGAGGCGGTCGTCGCGATGGCCGAAGGCCGACCTGTCGGCATCCTGACCCGCACCGACGCGCTCAATATGGTTCGTGGCGGCCTTGCCACGACCCGTCGAGTCACACCGCCCTTGGTATTGCGCTTTGTCGGGCCCGCCCGCAGCGGCAAGACCACGCTCCTGCTCCGCACGACGGCCGGGTTGAAGAACTGCCATGTCGGTGTGATCGAAGCGAACCCCGAACCGCCCGGACAGCGGCTTCCGGCGCACGTCCACGGCGCCCCGGTCGCGTACGCGCCGACGGCGCACTGGCGCAAGGGCTTCCGTGACGCGATCGAACACATGGGGGGTCTCGACGTCATCCTGGTCGAGGATCGCGACCAGCCCCCGGAGGCCAGCGTCGGTCTGGGCGAGGACGTCCAGATCATCGTGGTGCCCCTGGCCGATACGGGTAGGATCCACGTCTCGAGTCTGGTCGATGCCCAAGCGGTCGTGTTGACCAAACCCGACGAGGCGCATGGCGTCGACGAAGCCGAAGAACGTGCACGGCTGCGCCGGGCAAACCCTAATCTCGGGGTGTTCGTCGTCGGACTCGGCGACGATGATCCCGGAATGAGGACGTGGCAGATGTGGCTCGAAGCCCGGTTACTGCAACACCGGCGCTGAACGAAGGGCGGCTCCCCCGGCGGGCGCCGGGCGCCCGGACCAGCCGCAGCTATGCCGACATCGTCTGGTCCAACACGTTCACGGTGTTCAACCTGATCCTTGGCGCGCTCCTCGCCGTGATCCTGGCGTTCGGCAACTGGCGCGACGGGCTGTTCGGCGGGGTCATCGTCGCGAACACCCTGATCGGGATCTTCCAGGAGGTGCGCGCCAAGCGGACCCTGGACCGGCTGGCATTGCTCGTCGCTCCTCGCGCCCGCGTGTGGCGCGACGACGGGTACCACGAAGTCCTGGCCGAAGCGCTGGCCGTCGGCGATCTCGTCCGAATCCAGCCGGGCGACCAGGTCGTTGCGGATGGCCATGTCCTCGAGACCCGCGGGCTGTCGATCGACGAATCGATCCTGACCGGCGAGAGCGAAGCGGTGCCCAAGCAGCCGGGCGACGAAGTCCTGTCCGGCTCGTTCTGCGTCGCGGGGTCGGGAGAAATGGTGGTTGAGGCGGTCGGGGCCGAGAGCTTCGCCGAACGCCTTGCCGCTGAGGCCCGTGGAACGCGCGGCAGGCTCAGCCCGTTGCAGATCGACATCAACCGCATCCTGCGGATGACCGCCATCGGGATGGCTCCGCTTGCGGTGCTCCTGATCGGGGCGCTGGTGATTCGACGTGAACCGCTCGTCAATGGTGCCCACACCGTGGTGGCGGCGCTCGTTCCACTCGTGCCCGAGGGCCTCGTGTTGCTGACCTCCTTGACGTTCGCCGTCGCGGCGGTGCGGTTGGCGCGGCTCGGCGCGCTCGCACAACGACTCAACGCCGTCGAGAGTCTGGCGAGCGTCGACGTGGTCTGCGTGGACAAGACCGGCACCCTCACCGAAAACCGGCTCGCGGTCGTCGCGGTGCAACCCGCTGAGGATGCGACCGAGGACTCCGTGCGCGACGTGCTGGGCGCGTTCGCCGCAAGCGTCGGCGAGCGAAACGCCACGATGCAGGCAATCCATGATGCCCTGTCCGGCGCGCCGCGGGACCTGATCGCGGAGGTGCCGTTCTCGTCGGCACGCAAGTGGAGCGGCGTCACAATGCCGGAGTTCGGAAGCGTCGTGATCGGCGCACCGGACGTACTCGAACGGCAGGGCGTGACGCTCGATCAGCAGATTCGGCAGCACGTCGCCGAACACGCCGAGCACCGCCGGCGTGTGCTGCTCGTGGCAACGGGGGAGGGTCGGATCGCCAACGACGCACCGTTGCCGGCGCTGCGGGCTGCGGGTGTGGTTGCGCTCAGCGAGGGACTCCGGGGTGACGCAATCGACACCGTGCGGTTTCTGCGCCAGCAGGGGATCGCGATCAAGGTGATCTCGGGGGATGGCCTCGCGACCGTGCGGGCGATTGCGACGGCCTGCGGTGTCCCGGATGCCGATCGAGCCGTGTCAAGCGAGGATGTGCCCGCCGACCCCACGGAGCTGGAGCGAACCGCGGACGCCACGGTGGTATTCGCGCGCATCACGCCCGAGCAGAAGCGCGACATCGTCGCCGCGCTCGCGCGTCGCGGTCGATATGTGGCGATGATCGGCGACGGAGTCAACGACGTATTGGCCCTCAAGGAGGCGCGCCTTGCGATTGCGATGGGATCGGGGAGCCAGATCGCCAAGGGCGTGAGCGACCTCGTGCTGCTCCGTGGCGGGTTCGCCACCGTGCCCGCGGCGATCGAGGAGGGCCGGCGGATCATCCGGAACACCCATCGCGTCGCCAAGCTCTTCGTCACCAAGACGGTCTACGCAGCGGTGCTGCTGGCGACGATCGGGCTCGCTCCGATCTCGTTTCCGTTCCTGCCACGGCACCTGACCGTGACGGCGTCCCTGACGATCGGCATCCCGGCCTTCTTTCTCGCGCTCGCCCCAAGCTCCGGCCCCGTTCGACGCGAGCGGTTCGTGCGCGATCTCGTGCGTTTCACGGTGCCCGCGGGTCTGATCATCGCCGCGGCGATCATCACCGGTTACCTGACCGTCCGGGGCGCCCTGGACCAGAGTGTCGTTGCCGGTCGGACCGCGTCCGTGATCATCGCGACGGCGATGGGGCTTGCGCTCGTGATCAATTTGGAGCGCGAGACCCGTGGCGATGTGCGCTGGTGGGTGTGGTCGATGGTGGGGGCGTTCGCGCTCATCTTCACGGTCGGGCTCTTCACGCAACCCCTCCGTGCGTTCTTCGAGGTCGTCATGCCGACGCCCGGGACCTGGGGTGCGATCGCAGTCATTTGCGGGGTGGGAACGATGATGCTGGACATGGCGCGGCGCCTCTCGGCGAGGTGGCCGGCAGTGCCCACCGCATCGGGGCAGCTCACGTGAAGCACGCGCCGACGATTCGAAGGGACCCAATTCCGGCCGCTGGTGTGTGAGGCTCCCCGCCGTGGAACTCACGCGCCTGCAACGTCGCGAGGTCGTGGACGGCGACGGTCGGCGCGTTGGTACGGTCGCCGATGTCGCCGTGAGCCTCGCCGAGACATATCCGGCGGTCACCCACCTCCTTGTCCGCACGGCGCCCGGGTCGACTGTGGTCATCCCCTGGTCGCAGGTGCGCCGGGTCGACGAAACGCGTCTTGAGCTTCGCGCCGTGGGGGTGAGCACCGCCGCCGAGACGCTCCCCGACACCGCGCTGCTTCTTGGTCGTGATGTCCTTGACACCCAGGTGTTCGATATCGCGGGCAAGCGCCTGGCTCGGGTTGGTGACGTTCGGTTGGAGGAGGATCAGGGCACGTTCAGAGCCGTCGGAGTGGAGGTCGGGGTCGGTGCGGTCCTGCGTCGCCTCGGTCTGGCTTGCCTTGCCCGGCGCCGGCGCGAGGATCCCATCGCCTGGACGGACCTGCATCTGGCATCAGCCCGCGGACATACGTTGGCGCTCGCCACGCAGACCGCACGTCGCCTGACCTCCGCCGACATGGCCGAGCTTCTGGGACACCTTCCGACCAGTCACGGGGCAGCCCTGCTCGAGGGCCTCCCTCCGCGCGTCGCGGCGGACGCACTCAGTCATGCGCGTCCCCACATGGGTGCCCGACTCGTACGCGCGATCACACCCAACCGGGCGGCGTCGATCCTTGCCGAGATGGCCGGCGACGATGCCACTGCAGCACTCCGGCATCTGTCGGCACCCGACCTCGATGCGCTCCTGGGGCACTTGGACTCGGTGCGTGCAAGTCAACTCCGCCGTCTGCTCGCACACCCCGTGCGTACCGCAGGTGGCCTGATGAACCCGGACGTGATCACGGCACGCGCCGGTGAGACGATCGACGCGATCCGCGCCCGAGTTGCCGAACGTCCTCCCCGGCTCGATGCGTTGCTCACGGTCTTCTAAATCGATGACGACGGGCGGCCCGTTGGCGCGGTGTCGCCCATCGGGCTGCTGACGGGGGCGCTGCGCCCGCGCTCGACCCCGATCGTGCGGCAGAGCGCACCCGTCGCCGACGTGGTCGACATTTTCGCGCTGCATGACGTGCTGGCCGTGCCCGTCGTCGATGACGAGGGCCGCCTGGTCGGCGTGATCGCGGTTGACGACGTCTTCGAGGAACTTCTTGCCGAGCGACTCCCCGCGCGGCGTCGCTATCGGCCGTTCGGTCGGCGGGGTCGATGAAAGCCCGCTGGATCGCACTGTTCGCCGTCGTCGGCCCCGGGGTACTCGCCGGCCTCTCCGACGACGACCCCGCGGGCATCACGACGTACTCGATCTTGGGGACGGACTACGGCTACCGGTTGCTCTGGGTGCTGCTGGTGTCGACCCTGGCGCTGATCGTCTTCCATGAACTCGGCGCACGTTTAGGCGTCGCGACGGGGCAAGGGCTGATCGGGCTCGTGCGCGAGCGCTACGGCGTGAGGGTTGGTGCGATGGGGCTTGCGGCGCTCGTCGCGGCGAACCTGGGGACGACGTGCGCGGAGTTCGCAGGAGTGGCCGCCGGGTTCGAGCTGGCCGGTGTGTCGCGATACGTGAGCGTGCCGATCGCGGGGGTGGTGGTGTCGTTGTTTGTGCTGAAGGGAAGCTTTCGACGCGTCGAGCGCATCCTGCTGGCGCTGGCGGCGGTGTTCGCGGCATACATCGTGGCAGGGGTGCTGGCACACCCCTCGTGGGGCGCGGCCGGTCGAGGCCTCGTCGTTCCCAACCTGCCGTTCACACGGGATGCCCTGCTCGTCGCGACCGCGACCGTGGGCACGACGCTGGCCCCGTGGGGGCTCGCGTTCATCCAGTCGTACGTGGCCGACAAGCGACTCTCGCCCAAGGACATGGCTTACGAACGCATCGACGTGGTCGTCGGCGCGGTCCTGACCGGGGTCATCGGCGCGATGGTGGTCGTCGCCTGTGCCGCCACACTGCACCAGAACGGCCGCACCATCCACGATGCCAAGGACGCGGCAGTCGCCCTCGAACCACTGGCCGGCAACCTCGCGGCAACCCTCTTTGCCGTCGGCTTGGTCGGCGCGGCCCTGATGGCGGCTTCGATCCTGCCCCTGACGACGGCCTACTCGGTGTGCGAGGCGGTTGGAGTCGAAGCGACGTTGGACGATCCGGTTCGCGAAGCGCCGGTTTTCTACGGGACGTTCGCGGTCGTCACGATCGTCGCCGTCGCCATCGTCCTCGCTCCGGGAGCCGCGCTGATCCCGATCCTGTACCTGACCCAGGTCGTCAACGCGGTCCTGCTGCTTCCGCTGATGGTGATGATCCTGGGCATGGCCCGCGACCGCACGCTCATGGGAACCCTGGTCATCGGACGCACGACGAGCATCACGGCGATGTCGTGCATCGCGCTCGTCGGTGCGTGTGTCGCCGGATTGGCCGTGCTGTCGCTCTGGTGAGGGAGGGCCCGGTGAGGGCGCCCACGAAGGAGCCACCCGTGTGCATCGTGCGGCTCACGACGCGAACGGTGTGTGGACCCAAGGGCACACCGGTCGGTAGCGTTACGGTCCGCATCACTGCAGAAGTAGGCGATCGTCGTGGCGAACCCCAATTCGAAAGCTGTATCAGGAGTCGCGACGCTGAGTGCTGAGCGGATGGCGGCGTTGGTCGATGCGGGCGCCGAGCTGCTGACCGAACTCGACATCGAACGTGTGCTCGAGAAGGCACTGGCTGCCGGCCGAGCGGCGACCGGTGCCAAGTACGCAGCGCTTGGGATCCTCGATGACGCGCGCCTTCGCCTGGCACGATTCGAGACGAGTGGAATCGACGAGGCGACGCATCGCAACATCGGCGATCTGCCCCAAGGCCACGGCATCCTCGGACTGCTCATCACCGAACCGCATCCGCTTCGCCTGGACGACGTCGGCAGCCACCCGAAGTCGTACGGGTTTCCGATCGGCCATCCGGCGATGACGACGTTCCTGGGTGTTCCCATCAGCCTGCGCGGAGAGATCTGGGGCAACTTCTACCTGACGGACAAGGAGTCGGGTGAGCCGTTTGACGACGCCGACGAAGCGGCGATCGTGTTGCTGGCGAGATGGATTGGATTCGCTGTCGCCAACGCTACTTCCTACCGTCGGGAGGTCGGTCGGCGGACGGCGTTGGAGCGGGTGGTTGGCGCGCTCGAGGCGACGAGTGCGATCGCTCGCGCCGTCAGCGACGAAACCGACCTGGATCGCATCCTCGAGTTGATCGTCAAGCGCGGGCGGGCGCTGATCGAGGCGCGGGCGACGGCGATCTTGCTCCTCGAAGGTGAAGAGCTGGTCGTCTGCAAGGCTGCGGGTGAGTTCACTGATGCGCTCGTCGGCCGTCGTAGCGATGTCCTCGAATCACTCTGCGGCGAGGTGCTCGTTTCCGGAAAGGCACGACGATTCGATGGCCTCGCCGGCCACCCCCGTCTCGCGCCGTTGCACGACAGCAATGTGCAGGCGCTGCTGTGCGTCCCGTTGTACGTGCGGGGGCGGGCGTTGGGCGTGTTGGCAGCGGTGGATCGACTCGACGCAGGCCCCGGGTTCAGCGATGACGACGAGCAGCTGTTCGATGCGTTCGCGGCGAGTGCCGCCAATGCGGTCGCGACCGCCAAGAACGTCGTGACCGAGGGCTTGCGACGGGCCATCCAGGCCTCCGAACGCGAACGCACGCGCTGGGCGCGCGAGCTGCACGACGAACCGCTCCAAGAACTCGCTGCCCTCAAGCTCGCGCTCGGTCGGTTGCGACGCAGCGATGATCGCGCCGAAACCGAAAGCGCCCTGGCACTCGCCGAGCAGCAAGTCGACCGAGCCGTCAACGGACTCCGCGAGATGGTCACCGAGCTGCGGCCGGCCCTCGACGAGCTCGGAACGCAAGCGGCCCTGACGTCACTCTGCGAGCGCGCCGCGCGGCAAGGCCGGCTCGAGGTCAACCTCCACGCCGACTTCGACTTTGAATCGGGCCGCCAGGAGACCCGGCACACCCCCGAGGTCGAGGCAACCGTCTATCGGGTGGTCCAGGAGGCACTGACCAACGTGATCAAACACGCTGACGCGCGCATCGCCGAGGTGTCGGTCGTGGAGGCACACGGCACGATCACGATTCGCGTTCGCGACGACGGACGTGGGATGAGCGGCGAGACATCGGACACGAGCTTCGGGCTCATCGGGATGCGTGAGCGATTGGCGCTCGTCGGTGGGGCGCTCCGGACGGAGTCGCAGCCGGGGCGCGGAACCCTCGTCGAGGCGGTCATTCCCGTCGACTGAAGACGGTCCTTCGTTGTCTCGCGTCAGATGCGCGCCGCTCAAGATCCCTCGGCTTAACCGCAGGTCGCGGCGTGCGGATCGCCGATGGCGGTGCCGTCGCGTCGGGGATAGGGTCAGTGGTATGGACGCTCCGTACCGCCACATCGCATGTTGTATCGATCGATCAGAGGCGTCGAAAGGCGTCCTCCTCGAAGCCACACGGTTGCGGGACCTCGGACCGGGACGGCTCAGCATCGTCCATGTGTCCGATTGGGGCATTCTCGGCGCCTACCCGGGCGTCGTGGCGGTCGACCCTGAGCCGATCCGCAGAGAGTCCCAGGAGTGGCTCGACGAGGTCGTCGCGGCAACACCCGGATCCGAGGGGGTCTTCCTCGACGGCTACCCGGCGGCGGTGGCGTGTGAGTGGGCAGAGCGAGAAGGCGTCGACCTGCTCATCGCATCGTCGAGTCGCGGGTTGGTCGAGCGCGTGCTTCTGGGGAGTTTCGCCGGGTACATGGCCCGCCACGCCCCGTGCTCCGTTCTGCTGACTCGCCCTGTGGTTAAAGCAGCAACGGCCGGCTGACGAGAGCCGCCGGGCCGGCGTCTGATGAACCGCGCGATCACGACGGCGGCCGAGGCGCGGGATGCAACCTGATCCGGGCGACGGCATCGACATGGATCCGCGCGAACCGATCAAACGACTGCTGCGCGATCTTCGCGCCAGCCCCGAGGGTCTTACAGGCCGCGAGGCTGATCGGCGGCTCGTCGCATACGGACCCAACGAGCTGACGCGACGCGGGCGTGCGCGCTGGCCACGGCAGCTCGCGCAACAACTCGTACACCCGCTTGCGTTGCTGCTCTGGGTGGCCGCTGTGCTCACGTTGGTCAGCGGTTCGTCCGCGCTCACAACCGCGATTGCTGCGGTCGTGCTGCTCAACGCCCTCTTCGCTTTCGTCCAGGAGCGCCAGGCCGAGCAGGCAATCGAAGCCCTTCGGCGCTACCTCCCCCAGCAGGCCAACGTACTCCGGGACGGTCGTCGGGAGCAGGTCGACGCACGCACGCTTGTGCCCGGCGACGTGCTCCTGATCGAGGAGGGCGATCGGATCTCAGCGGACGCCAGGTTGCTCGACGGGGCAATCGATGTCGATTTGTCGACGATGACGGGCGAGGCGCAGCCGGTGTTCCGCTCGGCCGAGTTCGCGGACACCACCGGTCCGTTGCTCCACGCGCGCGAACTCGTCTTCAGCGGCACGACATGCGTCGGAGGAGTCGCCAGCGCGCTCATCGTCGCCACCGGCATGCACACCGAGCTCGGGAGGATCGCCGCGCTGTCTGAGCGCGTCGGGGTCGACCCCAGCCCGCTTGAGCGAGAAGTCCGCCGCGTCGCATGGCTGATCGCGGTCGTTGCCCTCGTCGTCGGTCTCGCGTTCCTCCCGCTTGGTTGGCTTGTCGCAGGGCTGCCCCTCAAAGATGCAGTGAGCTTCGCGATCGGCTTGATCGTGGCCAACGTGCCCGAGGGACTTCTGCCGACGATCACCCTCGCGCTGGCGGTGGGCGTGGCGGGCCTGGCGCGACGAGGGGCGCTTGTCAAGCGTTTGAGCGCGGTCGAGACGCTGGGCTCGACGAGTGTCATCTGCACGGACAAGACCGGCACGCTGACCGAGAATCGGATGCGCGCCGTCAGGATCTGGACGCCGGTCAGTGCGGTCGATCTGGAAGGGGATGTCGACCTGGAGGCCGTGATCGCCGCAGACCCGGTGCTCGGGTTGCTCGGACGCGCGGCGGCGGCCTGCTCGACAGCCGAGTTCGACCCGGCGCGCACCGGCAAGTCGCGTGGCGACGCGACCGAGATCGGGATGCTCGAAGCGGCGACCAGAGTCGGGGTCGATGTCGCAGTCGCCTCGCGCGAACACCACCGGCGCAAGCTCTACCGCTTCGATCCGACCCTGCGGTTGATGTCCACGGTCGATGAACGCGTCGACGGCGGCCTGACCGTGCACACCAAAGGAGCCCCGGAGGAGGTGCTCGCGCGCGCGACCACGATCGGCGGGCCGGACGGCCTGCGGCAGCTCACCGAGGTCGATCGCGCGCACGTGCTGACCATGCTCGAGCGCTACGCGTCGCAGGGCCTGCGGGTACTGGCGGTCGCGCGGCGGCGTCTTGAGGAGGGTGCCGAGCCACCGACCAAGCGGGAGGAGGCCGAGGTCGGCCTTTGCCTGCTCGGACTGGTGTGTCTCTTCGATCCGCCCCGCGCGGAGGTCGCAGAGGCGGTCGCGAGTTGCCACGCCGCCGGAATCCGGATCATGGTCGTGACCGGCGACTATGGACCGACGGCCGCCGAGATCGCGCGCCGGGTCGGCATCGCGCGGGATGGCGGCACCGTTGTCACGGGCGAGGAGCTCGATCGGTTGAGCGAGGGAGACCTCGATCGGTTGCTCCGCGAGGGCAAGGAGCTGATCTTCGCGCGCGCATCGCCCGAGGCAAAGCTGCGGATCGCCGATGCCCTGCGGGCCGAGGGTCACGTCGTTGCGATGACCGGCGACGGCGTCAACGACGCTCCCGCCCTGCGGTGTGCGGACATCGGGGTGGCGATGGGGCGGTCGGGCACGGACGTCGCGCGCGAGGCGGCCACGATGGTGCTGACCGACGACAACTTCGCAACCATCGTCGTCGCCGTCGCCACGGGGCGCCGTGTGTTCGACAACGTGCGCAAGTTCATGGTCTACATCTTCGCCCACGCGACTCCCGAGGTGGTGCCGTTCCTCGTCTTCGCCCTGGCGGGCGGCAGGATTCCGCTGCCGCTGACCGTCCTTCAGATCCTCGCCATCGATCTGGGCACCGAGATCTTTCCCGCCCTCGCGCTTGGCCGCGAACCCGCCGAGCCGGGGCTGATGGAACGCGCGCCGCGCCGGCGCACGGAAGGTGTCATCCGCCGCGCGATGCTGGTCCGGGCCTGGCTCTTTCTCGGGCTGATCGAGGCTGTGCTCGTCATGGGCGGCTTCTTCTTCGTGCTGATCCGGGCCGGGTGGAGTCCCAGCGACGCCATCTCGAGCGGCTCACCGCTGCACGGCGCCTACCTGGCGGCGACGACGATGACGTTCGCCGGGATCGTCGCCTGCCAGATCGGAACAGCGCTCGCAGCACGCACGGAGCGAGTTTCGCTGAAGACGATCGGGTTCTTCAGCAACCCTCTCCTGCTCTGGGGGATCCTCTCCGAGATTGTGTTCGCCGCCGCGCTCATCTATGCGCCGCCACTCCAGGGCATCTTCGGGACGGCCGCGCTCGGTCCCGCCGAGATCGGGATCTTGGCGGTGTTTCCGCTGATCGTGTGGGGTGCGGATGAGCTTCGCCGCCGATGGGCGCGTGGCCGCGCCGGACAGCCGACGTGAGGTCGGTTTCGGGTTCGCCGAAGCGACAGGCGGTGGTTTCCCCGATGGTTGCGGTCGTCAGCTCAGCGAGGCTTGTGGAATACGCCACGACCGAGGAGGACGCCATGAACGCAGAGGTTGGGGATCGACTCGTGGTCCACGCGCATCACCTGGGTGAGCCGGAGCGAGACGCGGAGATCCTCGAGGTGATGGGCAAGAACGGCCTACCGCCGTACCGCGTGCGCTGGAGCGACGATGGGCACGAGGGAATCTTCTTCCCCGGCTCCGACGCGTCCGTGGAGCACCTTGCGCATCACGTCGTCAAGCGGACCCGCGCCAAGGGGCACACGCCGAGCCAACCCGCCTGAGCGGTCGCTCTCAGGGTCCCACGAGCATGCGGGAGGCGGATGGGGCATAGCCTGGGGCTTGTGACCGATCCCTTCCCGTCATTCCCTTGCGGACTCGAGGCGCGTTGAGCCAGACGGCGGCTTTGGGCGGTGACTGGACCTTGGCGGTGTCGCTCGGGATCGGCCTGCTCATGGGCATCGAGCGGGAGCGGACCAAGGGCCAGGGCGCGGAGCGGCGTCCGGCTGGGGTGCGGACGTTCGCATTGGTGGGGCTCCTGGGTGGTCTGTGCGCGTTGTTCGACGAGAGCGTCGTGCTGGGCGTCGGGGCCGGCTTTGTCGGCCTCGCGGCCATCGCCGGGTATCTCCGAAGCACTCGGCAGGATCCCGGTTTGACGACGGAGATAGCCCTCCTCGTCGCGTTCCTGCTCGGGGCGCTCGCGCACGACGATGCGGCCCTCGCCGCAGGCCTCGGTGTTGTCGTGACGATCCTGCTGGCATCTCGAACGCGCTTGCATGCGTTCGCCGACAAGGTGCTGTCTGAGCGCGAGCTCCATGACGGCCTGATCTTCGCTGCGGCGGCGCTCGTGGTGCTTCCGCTGGTCCCCGATCGCCCGGTCGGACCCTATTCCGTGCTCAATCCGTTCACGGTGTGGCGTCTCGTCGTCATCGTCATGGCGATCAGCGCGTTTGGCTACGTTGCGCGCCGCGTGTTGGGTCCCAGATTCGGGCTCCCGGTCGCCGGCCTTGCCGGGGGGTTCGTTTCGGCGGTCGCGACCATCGGGGCACTGGCAGGTCGGGCGAAGCGGGAGCCAGGCGTCGCAGCTCCCGCCGCCGCCGGCGCGATGCTGGCGAACGTTGCGACGATCGTGCTGATGGCGGCGCTGCTCGGTGCGACAAGCCCGGAGACGCTCCGGGAGCTCGCGATCCCGCTCGCGGGAGCCGGTGTCGCCGCCGGTGTGGCAGGGGCGTTTGCGACCGTCCGGGTGTGGCGGGCCAAGGTGGATCAGCACGACGAGCTGGGGCGGGCATTCGATCTGCGCACTGCGGTTGGGTTCGCGGTGACGCTGACGGCGGTCCTGCTGGGGTCGGCTGCGCTGACCGATCTGCTGGGATCGGGCGGGCTCGTCCTCGGTACGGCCGCCGCGGGTTTCGCCGATACTCATTCGGCCGCGATCTCGGCAGCCGCGTTGGTGGCCGCCGGAAAGGTCGACGCCCACCAGGCGTCGCTGGCCGTGCTCGCGGCGCTGTCGACCAACACCATCACCAAGCTCGTCGTCGCGCGGGTCGCGGGCACACGTCGCTTCGCATGGACACTCACTCCGGGAATGGTCGCAATGGTGGCGCTCGCCTGGCTCGCCTCACTCGTCACCTGACAATGACGGGGAGCGGTGTGATCACGTCATTCCGGTTCCGCCGATGAGCGCGAGCGCGGTGATTTCTCCGCGCCAATACGTGAACGGGCCCTCCGGCAACTCCCACCGCACCTCGGCGGTCCTCGGTACGCGAACGCCGCCGACCGCCGCATAGTCGCCGTAGAACCCACCCCAGGGGCGAGCGACATCGCCGTCACGTGGCCGCGCATCGCTGTACGCACGCACGACGTCGCCGCCGGCGTCGAACTGGATGCTGACCGCAGCCCGTCCGAAGAGCGTGTCCGTGGACACCTCGCCGGTGATGTCATCGACCTGGCGCCAGTGGAGCCGGTCGTTGGCGAGCATCGCGTATGGCACCCACGGGATCTCCGCCAGGTACCGCATCGCGGTACCGATGGTCAGCGCGGGACCGCGCTCGTTCATGAACGGGATGCCGGTGAGGCGGCCACGCATCAGGCCCACTCCCGACTGCAACCCGTCGTGGATGCGCATCGCCAGGAACGGCAGGATTGGGAAGCGCGCATGCCAGGAGAACGCCTCTTCGTACACGGCCGAACTCCTCGACCGCGGTGAAGTGCATCGGTTTGCTCCCCGGCGCGCGCCACATGTCGCCCATCTGCTCGACGCGCACGCGCACGCGCACGGGGGCCGGTCGATCGAGCGGGGTCGCACGCTCTGCAAAACGCCGGACCGGTTCGGGCAAGCTGCCGACGGGGGCGAGGCCCCGCCGGATCTGTGCATCGTGGGTCGTCGGCCCTTTGGACACAGCTCACACCTCTGCTCGAACTCGCCCGTGGCACGGATGCTTCCAGGAGATGCGTCACGGCAACGGGAGCAGCCCGGACGTCGCGGCGGGGTTACTCCGGGGCAATGATCCGTGACAACCCGCAGGCCGGCGCGAATCGTTGCGCGATGCCCCGGAGGTCGTGGTGTGCGAGGCTTCGTGGTCCCGCCGGAAACCTGCATCGCTCCAGGAGGATGGTCATGACCGAGGGGCGCGACCGACCACTCCGCCTGGCGGTGGCAAGGCGCGCCCGGTTTGGTCGGCCTTGCTCGTCCTGATCGCCGGGGTGGCGATGTTGTTCGGTGGGCGTTCCCCCCGCGGCATCTTTGACCTGGTCATGGGATTCAACCGGCGGGTGTACCGGTCGCCGGATACGTCGGCCTGATGCGCGACGAGTACCCACCGTTCCGCCTCGATCTCGGGGAGCGAGAACCGGTCCCGTCGACGGGCGATCAGCTCCCTCGATCGCCCCCGCCCGCGCCTCGTGAGCCGATGAGGGCTGCGGTGTGGCGGGCGATTACGACGTCCTCGCATGCGGTGATCGTACGAACGCCACACGGCGCGTCCGCGGCACTCACCACAGCGTCGTTGCGCGCGTTGCGGTCGGGGTCGATGACGACGCCCAGGTACTCCAGGCCGGCACAGATCTCGGCACGGACGATGGGTTCGTGCTCGCCGATGCCACCGGTGAACACGAGCTGATCGATCCCCCCAAGCACCGCGGCCAACGCACCGATGGCCTTGCGGGCGGTCCGGCAGAACATTGTGATCGCACGATCGGCCCGCGCATCGTGGGCTCGGGCCTCCAACAGCGAGCGCATGTCCGCGGTCGAGCCAGAGACACCCTGCAAGCCCGATTCGTTGTTGACGAGATGTTCGACCTCGCCGGCATTCATTCCGCGATCGCGAAGGAGGTGGACGATGATCCCCGGGTCCAGGTCACCGGTTCGTGTGCCCATCATCAGGCCGGCGGTCGGCGTGAACGCCATGGTGGTGTCGATCGGGAGCCCGTTGTGGACGGCTGCCATGCTCGCGCCGCTTCCCAGGTGTGCGATCACGACCCGCCCGCAGCGTGGCCCAAGGATCTCGGTCACGTGTTCGTACACGAGGCCATGGAAGCCAAAGCGGCAGATGCCCTCCTGCCAAGCCCACTCAGGCAGTGGAAGGCGCTGAGCGATCTCGGGAAGCCGTCGGTGGAAAGCGGTGTCGAAACACGCGACCTGAGGGATGGATGGGCTCCGGGTGGCGACCGCTGTGATCGCGGCGATCGCCGAAGGCATGTGCAGCGGGGCCAGATGGACAAGCCTTCGGAGCTCCTGCAGGACCGCCCCGTCGATGAGTGTCGGTGCGACGAAGCGCCGCCCGCCGTGCACCACCCGGTGTCCGACCGCGGCGACGGCCGGCACGTGCCCGATCCGGTCCACGGCTGCGAGTACCAAGTCGATCGCCTCGTCGTGACTCGGCGATGACTGTGTTTGGTCGCGCAGGATCCCGCCCTGGGCGTCGCGCAGCCAAAAATGCGATTCGGATTGACCGATGCCTTCGACGGCGCCCGTGACGAGCGCCTGCGCGGCATCGGGCCGGTACAGGGCGACCTTGATCGATGACGAACCCGCATTGACGCACAGGATGCTCACGTGGACGGATCGAACCGTTCGGTCGGCCACGTCCAGTTCTTGATCTCCGGTGGGTCGTCCCCATGCTCGCGGACATATTCATGGTGGGCGGTCAGGATGTCCCGGGCCTCCTGGGTGACGTACGCGGCTCGGACGGCGAGACCCGGGATCCGGTCGATCGCGTCGATCGCCAAGTGGTAGCGGTCCAGGTCGTTCCGCACGGCCATGTCAAACGGCGTCGTCGTGGTCCCCTCCTCTTTGTAGCCACGCACGTGGAGGTTGTCGTGATTGGTGCGCCGGTACGTCAGGCGGTGGATCAGCCAGGGGTAGCCATGGAAGGCGAAGATGATCGGCTTATCGGTCGTGAAGATCGTGTCGAACCGCCGGTCGGTCAATCCGTGGGGGTGCTCCTCCTCTGGCTGGAGCACCATCAGGTCCACGACGTTGACGACGCGGATGCGCAGGTCCGGCAACCGCCGGCGCAGAAAGTCCACGGCGGCGAGCGTCTCCAACGTGGGGATGTCACCGCAGCACGCCATCACCACGTCCGGCTCGGAACCTTGGTCGTTGCTCGCCCAGTCCCAGATTCCGACACCGGCGCTGGTGTGCTTGATGGCGGCGTCCATGTCGAGGTACTGCAACGCGCTCTGCTTGCCCGCGACGATCACGTTGACGTAGTTGCGGCTCCGCAGGCAATGATCGGTCACCGACAGGAGCGTGTTCGCGTCGGGCGGCAGGTAGACGCGGATGACACCGGCCTTCTTGTTGACGACGTGGTCGATGAACCCCGGGTCCTGATGGGAGAAGCCATTGTTGTCCTGCCGCCAGACGTGTGACGACAGCAGGTAGTTGAGCGAGGCGATCGGCGCGCGCCAGGGGATCTCCTGACTCGTCGACTTGAGCCACTTGGCGTGCTGGTTGAACATCGAATCCACGATGTGGACAAACGCCTCGTACGTGTTGAACAGGCCGTGCCGGCCGGTCAGCAGGTACCCCTCCAACCACCCTTGGCAGGTGTGTTCGCTCAGGATCTCCATCACCCGTCCGTCCGGCGACAGGCGGTCGTCGTCGGGCAGGAGCTCTGCCATCCACGTCCGGTCCGTCGCCTCGAAGATCGCCGACAGCCGGTTGGATGCCGTTTCGTCGGGTCCGAAGACGCGGAAGTTGCGCTGCCCCGCGTTGAGGCGCATCACGTCGCGCAGCAACACGCCCATGACGACCGTCGCCTCGGCGTTGGTCGTCGCGGGACGTTCGACCTGCACGGCGTAGTCACGAAAGTCCGGCATCCGCAGCTCGCGCACCAGCAGGCCCCCATTGGCATGTGGGTTGGCGCCCATGCGGCGCGACCCGCGTGGCGCGAGCTCCCGCAACTCGGGACGCAGGCCACCACCGGCCTCGAACAGTTCCTCGGGCCGGTAGCTGCGCAGCCACCGCTCAAGCAGCTTGACGTGTTCGGGGTTCTCGGCGAGCTTCGCCAACGGAACCTGGTGCGAACGCCATGAGCCCTCGGTCCTCTGTCCGTCGACCTCGGCGGGTCCCGTCCAGCCCTTGGGTGTGCGAAGGATGATCATGGGCCAGCGTGGGCGCGTTGGGTGGCCGCTCTGCGCGCGCGCCGTCGTTTGGATCTCGGCGATCGCGTCCAGGGCGATGTCCAGGGTGTGCGCCATCAATTCGTGCATCTCGCGCGGGTCGCTGCCCGCGACGATGAACGGCTGGTACCCATAGCCGGTCATCAGGCTGGTCAGCTCCTCGTCGCCGATGCGCGCGAGCACGGTCGGGCTGGCGATCTTGTACCCGTTGAGGTGGAGGACGGGCAACACGGCCCCGTCAGTCACCGGGTTCAGGAACTTGTTGGAATGCCACGAGGTCGCGAGGGGACCGGTCTCGGCCTCGCCATCACCGACGACACAGGCGACGACGAGGTCCGGGTTGTCAAACGCGGCGCCAAAGGCATGGGAGAGGGCGTAGCCGAGCTCGCCACCCTCGTGGATCGATCCCGGTGTCTCCGGGGCGACGTGGCTGGGGATCCCGCCGGGAAACGAGAACTGTTTGAACAGCAGGCGCATCCCCTCGGTATCGTCCGAGACGTTGGGGTAGACCTCGCTGTAGGTGCCCTCCAGGTAGACGTTGGCGACCATTCCGGGGCCGCCGTGGCCGGGGCCGGCGACGTAGATCATGTCGAGGTCCCTGGCGCGGATGACGCGGTTGAGATGGGCGTACACGAAGTTCAGGCCCGGGGTCGTACCCCAATGGCCGAGCAGCCGGGGCTTGATGTGCCGCAGCTCCAGCGGCTCGCGCAGCAGGGGATTGTCCAGCAGGTAGATCTGGCCGACGGACAGGTAGTTGGCGGCCCGCCAATACGCGTCGATCAGGTCGCGTTCTGCAGGGCCCAACGGCGTTCGGAGCGGGATCGGGGTGACGGCCATCTCAGCGTATCCTCACCTCGTGCCGGGATCGATCTCCCGGCGAGTGGGCGCATCATCGCACCGGTGTCCGCTCCCGCGCTGACCACGGTGGGACCGCGGATGCCGGGGACCGTTTGCGGGCGGAATGCGTTGGTGTACCGATCAGAGCCACCAGTTCGAGCGGGAGCGACGGCGGTGCACCCGTCTCACCGGCGAGCGGCCGGTGCTCGGCGCCGGCGTCGTACCGGACTCAGATTGGTGATGCGCACAGTCTTCGACCGTGCACGGTTCGCGCCACGAAGGGTCCAACCGTTCCAGCAACGCGAGAGCGCGATCCGTATCGATCGGTGCCGTTGTCCGGGTGTTCATGCTGCCTTCCTTCGTCGAGAGTGGCACCTGGAGCCTTTCGGTTGCAGATCGTGCGCGTATCCGTGGGAGCGCTCAACCTTGGGCGGGAAAACCCGAAGTCGGTCGAGCGCGGGGCGCACGGTCGCCGGGTCGCGTTCCTCGCCCCCTTCGCGGGCATGCCCTGATGCCCCTCGCGCCGGCAGGCTGACCGCCGTCAAGGAGCCAGGCGCAGGGGAGGTCGAGGTCGCGATCGTATGAACGCAAGCGCGATCGGGTCAGCGGAACGGTCGGGACGAGATCAGTTCGATCACGCGTTCGTCCTCGACCTGGCCGAACGAGCGGTACCACGGGCCGACCGCCCCGAGGTTGGGTACGCACACCGGACAAACCACGTTGTCGGCCTCGCGTTCGAGTATCGCGATGCTCTCGGCCGCACCGACCGGCACTGCCGCGACCACCCGTGCCGCGGCATGGCTTCGCGCCCAACGGCATGCGGCGATCATCGTGGCGCCGGTTGCGAGACCGTCGTCGATGAGGATGCACGTCTTTGCGAAGGGGTCGAGCGGCGGGCGCCAGGTGTGCAGGCGTCGGTCCAAGGCGATGGCGTGCTGCAGCTCGGTCGCGACAACAATCTCGATCGCGTCGTGGTCCAGCTCGTCTGTCTCGCGCATGTAGACGATTCCGTCCGGGGTGACTGCCCCCAGTGCGTACTCCGGGTGCCACGGGTGGCCGACCTTTTTGACCGCGAGCGCATCGAGTGGCAGGTCGAATGAGCGGGCGACAACATCGGCGACTTCGACTCCACCTCGAGCCAGGCCGATGACAACCGTATTCGTCGTCACCCAATCCTCGAGGGACCTTGCGAGGGCGGCGCCCGCATCGCGACGGTCACGGAATACCGGAGCGTGCGGGATGGCCGGCAGCGCCTCTCCTTGCATTACGCGGCTTCGTGCAACGCAGAGATCTCGCGGTCCATCGCGAGCAGTTCCAGTGCCTCAACCTCGATCTGGCGCACGCGCTCCGGAGAGATCCCGAGTTGCGTCCCGATTTCGCGCAACGTCGCGGGCTTCCTCCCCTTCAGTCCGTAGCGGGATGAGAGCACGTCCTGATGGCGGTCCGGAAGCTTCGCGACGAGTCGTGCGAGCGTGGTCACCGTCAGGCTCATGTGAAGCTCCTCGAACACGTCCTCGTCGGAGCCGATGAGCGCTCCGAGTGCGACGCCGTTGTCATCTCCGACCGGTTTGTCGAGGCTAGTGACGGCCCGAGGGGCGTGGCGCACCATCTCGATGCGGTCGCGGCGCAACCCGCATTCGCGCTCGAGCTCCTCGATCGTCGGCTCACGGCCGAGCGTGGTGAGTAAGCGGTGTTCGGCGCGCGCGATCTTCTGTTCCTCATCGACGATGTGCACCGGCAGCCGGATCTCGCGGCCCTGGTTGGCGACACCGCGGGTGACGGCCTGCCGGATCCACCACGTCGCGTACGTCGAGAACTTGTACCCCCGACGCCAATCGAACTTCTCCACCGCGCGGATCAGACCCAGCACGCCTTCCTGGATCAGGTCGAGTAGTGAGAGGCCGCGGCCCTGGGAGCGCTTCGCGATCGACACGACCAGCCGCAGGTTGGAGTTGATCATCCGATCCTTGGCGTCCTTGTCGCCCATCTCGACCCGTTTCGCGAGCGCCATCTCCTCGCGGGCGGTCAGCAGCGGGTGGCGACGGACCTCGCTGAGAAAGAGCTGGAGCGCATCCGTCGTCGTCGCTGTCAGGTCATCGTTCCGGTACGTGGTGGAGCCTGCCCGCACACCGATGTCGTCGCGTACCTCGATGCCCCGCGCCGCGGCCTGGTCGTGCAGATCCTCGAGGGCCTCGTCATCAAGCTCGAGCTGCCGTGCAAGATCATCGATCGCGGACAGCGCCAAGACCCCGCGCTGCTGCCCTCGGAGCAGGAGCGATTCGATCCGGGGATCATCAAGTCGACTGGTCATGGTGCCACGATGGTCGAACTCGGGCGCGGCGGCATCCGCGTGGACCCCGACGCGCGTTCGGAGAAGCCGAAGTGGAGAAACCGCGCACTGATCTGTTCGTGCAGACGCCGCTCCGCGATGGCGTGTCGTGCGGGAGGTGTGAAAATGAGGAGAAATGCGGATCAACGATCCGTGACGCCCCTGACGCCGTGCGCGTCGACATGAGCCACGATGACCCTGCACGTCGGGTCCGAGCGATCGGCCAGGAGGTACGAAAACCGTCCCCGTCGCCATATGCAGAGCCTCCTCGGAGGCCTCAGGCGGAGCAGTAGGCCCCGTTGGGCGGGGAGCGGGAATCGTGCCGACCGGCCATCGCTCGGGCTCGGCGGCGCCGCATGGAGGTGGTGCGGCGCTTCGGGTTATCCGATCCCGCGAACCGCGTGGCCGCTGATGGCACCCCGGCTCCCCCGATGCACGATCGATACGTGTCGCTGTCTGACACCCTACGGCTTCGTGGGTGAGCGGTGGAGATCCAATCCGTCCAATATGCAGGGGGTGACCTCATGAAAGTGCTCGTCGCGGTGGCCAGCAAGCACGGATCGACCGAGGAGATCGCCGAGGAGGTCGGGCGCGTGCTCGCGGATACGGGGATCGACAACGAGGTGCGCCCGGTGGAGGACGTCGAAGCCATCGACGGCTATGACGCCGTCGTTCTGGGGAGCGCGGTCTATATGGGCAGCTGGATGGATACCGCCAAGCACTTCGTCGAGCGACACGGCGAGGCACTCGCGATTCGGCCCGTCTGGTTGTTCAGCAGCGGGCCAATCGGCAATCCCCCGCATCCCACGCCCGACCATGCCGTCGACATCGGCCACATCGTGGCGGTGACGGGCGCGCGCGAGCACCGGCTCTTTGGTGGCCGGCTCGACCATCACAGCCTGAGCTTCGGCGAGCGGGCGGTCATGCTCTCCGTGCACGCCCCCGAAGGCGACCACCGCGACTGGGACGCAATTGCGGCCTGGGGTCAGGGTATCGCCGGGGAACTCTTGCGATAAGCGGTGCAGCACGTCGAGGACCACTCTTGGTGGTCCGGCGGCAGCTGCTCCGATGCCAGGTGGTCACTCCAGATGCGCCGCGAGGGCCGCAGGAGCGATGTGGTGGGTCAATCCCTCGACGCGGCACTCACGAGGTTTGTGGCATCTCCCCTGCGGGTTGTGGCCAGTTACCGGAGCACAGGGCCCACAGCACGGCTTGGTCGGTCGGCAGGCGGTTTGCCGCTTGGCGGAACACGAGTGAGCGCGGGCCGTCGATGACGTCCGCCACGACGTCCTGGCCGCGGTGGGCCGGCAAGCAGTGCATGAACACCGCATGCGGTCTGGCGTGGTGCATCACGTTGACGGTGACCGCGAACGGCGTGAGGTCGCGCAGGCGACGGTGTTGTTCGGCATCGTCGCCCATCGATACCCAGACGTCGGTGTAGACCGCATCCACATCGTCGGCCGCCTCGAAGGGGTCATCGGTGACGAGCAGGCTGCCCCCGTGCGCACGCGCCACCTCGGTCACCGCCGCGGTGATCTCGGGAAGCGGCTGGTACCGGGCCGGGGAGCCGATCTTGATGTGCATGCCGGCCAGGGCTCCCGCCTCCATGAGCGATTGCGCGACGTTTGTGGCATCGCCCAGGTATGCGACGTGAAGACCGGCCAGGTGCCCGAACGTGTCGTGCAGTGTCAACAGGTCGGCCAGCGCCTGACATGGATGGTGATCGTCGGACAGGGCGTTGATGACGGGAGCACTCGACGCGGCGGCCATCTGCTCGAGCACGCGTTGCGAGTACACACGTGCCACGATCGCCGCGCAGTATGAGGAGAGCACCCGGGCGGTGTCCTCGATCGACTCACCTCGGCTGAGCTGAAGCTCGTCGGGGCGGAGCATGATCGGAAGCATTCCCAGGCGATGCGCTGCAGCCTCGAATGATACCCGGGTGCGGGTCGACGGCTTCTCGAAGTAACAGGCGACGGACTCACCGTGGAGTTGGTTCTCGAACGGATGTGGGTCCTCCCGCATCTTCGCGGCGAGGTCCAGCAAACGCCTGAGTTGATGGGCGTCGAGGTCCCCGACGCGGAGGTAGTGGTCCTTGCGTGTACGGGGACGAAGTTCGATCACCGGTGGTGATTCCGTCGGCTTGCTCATGGTGCTCCTCCTCAAATGCCGCGGGTCCGCCGCGCGGGCAACGCGGGTCAGGACTCGGGGTCGACGTCTTGGATCGGTGACTCGGCGACGGCTGCGCAGGCGAACTCAACGCTCGCCGACTGCACGAACGCATCTGCCAGCCCGGTGATGCGCAGTATGTTCTTGAGTCGGGGATCGACCAATACGACCGCGATCCTGCGCTCCGAGACCGCGGCATTGTTTCTCAGGGATACCAGGAGCCCGAGCCCGCATGAGTCGATGAGCGAGACGTGCAACAGGTCAACGACGAGTGCGGTTTGCGGTTGGTCATGTCGCGCGATCTCCCTGCGGAGCGACGGAACCGTGTAGATGTCAAGCTCGCCGGCGAGGTGCACGACGAGCACGTCGTCGCGCCATTCGAACTGGGCGTCCAGTTCGGGTCCCAGTGCGCCGCGTCCAGCCTCGTCGGGTTGTTGTGCCCGTGACTCGGGCTGCTCGCGAGCGGCTGTTGGAGGATCCTCGGTGGTAGCGCTCATGGCGATCTCCTATGGCATCAACCCGGAGCTTCGGCGACCGATGGTCGCGCTGCATCGGGGACAAGCCTGAAGACCGATCGGGAAACCCGCAGCCAGTCGGTGGTGGCTCGCGATTCGCGGCGGCCCCGCAGCCCGTACTGTGGGGACGGGATGAGCGACGAGACGCGCCAAACAGCGGTTGCCGGCAGCGGACAGACGCCATTGGTCGTCAGGCGCGGCGAGCCGGGGGATACGTCTGCGATCGTCAAACTCATCGTGTCAGAGAACAACCGGCCTGCTGGCGCCGCCGAAATTGAGCGGTATCTCGCGTCGGCGCCGAGCGTAGTCGCGGTCGTCGACGGCGAGCTTGCCGGCATGATCTACAGCCGACGGTTCTCCCCAGACATCTTGGAGTGGCGCAACAGCCTGGTTGCAGCGGCCCACCGTCGCAAGGGGCTTGGCGCCCAGCTCGTGCAGGCGATGGAGCAGCAGACACGCGATGCCGGCTATCTGGCTGCGATCGGCGTCAACTGCTGGAAACACGCGGGCACCACCAAGGAACGGGCGTCCTCGGCGCGCGCATTCTGGCACGCGATGGGCTGGACGATCATCTTCGCGACCGATGGATCGGCGGTGGTGGCGAAGCACTTCTGACTACGGTCGCGTCCGAGACCGCCGCCGCCGTCGTGATGGTCGATCGACTGGACCGGGTCGCGGACGCGGTGACCATCAGCCGCCGCGCCATGGCCATCGCGCGTCAGAGCGTCGTCGCCGGAATGCTCTTGAGCCTCGCGGCAATGGTGGTGGCGTCGTTCGGCGTCCCCCGCCGACCGCGGGCCCGGTGCTTCAGGAAGGGATTGATCTGGCCGTCATCGCCAACGCCTTGCGAGCACTCAGAGGAGGGCATGTGCCCTGCCTCGCGTTCGGTTGGCACCATCGGAACAACCCGGACGTGGGATCCGGGGCGTCCCTCACGTCCAGTCTCTGCGGGTCGGTCACGATCGGCCGCTCGCCGACCCAGAGACAGCGAATTGCTGGCGAGGGGAGCATCTCGGTAGGTTCCCTGTCACGAGCGGATGAGGTCATTGGTGAGTGCTCAACAAGCGGACGGTATTCCCGATGTCGCAGCGGCGGCCCGCATCGCGTCGGCGGCCGACACGTCTGAGTTGGTCGAGCGCATCGCGGACACCTGGCGGCGCGTTGTGGGTGCACGTGTCGGCCTCGTCTTCGTCGGCAACGGCGAAGGGGGTTGGACGTCCAAGGCCACCAGCCCGGCAGGAGTGATGGGCGCTCCCGACGCCGGAGCGGCGCTGGCCGGGATCTTCGTGGATGGGATCGCCAGGCAGATCACCGCGGACGCGCTGCCGCACGCTGTCAGCGGCCTCCCGCATGCCATCCCGGGCGATGGGGTGGGTGTTCGTCTTACACCCATCGGGCAACCTCCCTTGCTGCTCATCGCGCTGGGAGTTGACGGGCCTTTGGCGGCGTCGGCGATGGACGCGGCACAAGCCCTCGCGACGATAAGTGCGATCGCACTCGAACGCGACACCGCGCGCGCACAGGCCGACGCCGAACGCGCCCGCGCGACCAGTCTGGTTTCGGCCGGCATCGTGTTGTCGGCCGAGCTGAATCTGGAGGACGTGTTGCAGCGCCTGGTCGACACGGCGCGCGAGGTGCTCAGTGCCAAATACGCGGCCCTCGGCGTTCTCGACGAGGACGGCGCTGCGCTCGCGAACTTTGTCACCTCGGGGCTCAGCGCCGATGACCGACGCGGCATCGGTGAGCTACCGCGAGGGCGTGGGCTGCTGGGGCTCTTGATCACGGAGCCGTACCCTGTGCGCGTCCCGTCCATCGCGGACGATGCGCGCTCGGCGGGCTTCCCGGCGGGCCACCCACAGATGACGACGTTCCTGGGAGTGCCGATCCGGGTCGGCGCAAAGGTGTTCGGCAACCTGTACGTGACGGACAAGCTCGACCGGCAGCCGTTCAGCGCCCAAGACGAGCTCGTCGCCCTGACGCTCGCGGCGCAGGCGGCCGTCGCGATCGGCAATGCGCAGCGCTACAGCGAGCAAGAGCAGTCGGCACTGCAGGCGTCCCGAGAACGCGAACGGGCCACGGCGGACGGCCTGCGCCGGGCGATCGAGGCGCAAGAGGCCGAGCGCGCGCGCATCGCCCGGGAGCTTCATGACGAGGCAGGCCAGGAGCTCACTGCGCTTGCGCTTCAACTGCGCGCCATGGACGACCACGTCACTGACGAGCCCGGCAGGGCGCATTTGGCCGCGGTGCGCCATGCCCTTGCGCGCACGTCGACCAATCTCCGTGCGCTTGCCATCGAACTGCGCCCGTCCGGTCTGAAGGATCACGGGCTCGCGAGCGCGATCGAGCGTCAAGCCGCGCGGGTTCAGGAATCGAGCGGGATCGCGATCGACGTGGCCGTCGCGGCGATTCCCGATGGTCTCGATGACGCGTTCGAGATCGCATTGTTCCGTGTGGTGCAGGAGGCGTTGACCAACGTTGTGCGCCATAGCGGTGCCAAGCGGGCGAGCGTCGTCGCGAGTCTGCGCGCCGGTAGGCTACGGGTGGTCATCGAAGACGACGGGAGGGGGTTTGACCCGTCAGCTCCGACCGATCGCCTGGGGCTCGCGGGCATTCGCGAGCGCATCCAACTGCTCGGTGGGGGACTCCGGATTGAGTCGGCCCGCCGGGTCGGCACCACGGTCATCGTCGAACTGGAGGTCAGTAATGCCTGAACCGATACGGGTGATGATCGTCGATGACCACGCTGTCCTGCGCAGCGGCCTTCGCCTGGTCATCGAACGCGAGGACGGGCTCGAGGTCGCAGGGGAGGCCGGCACCGCGGAGGACGCCATCCGTTCGTTCGAACGCCTCCAGCCCAACCTCGTGCTGATGGACCTGGAGATGCCGGGCATCGGGGGACTCGCAGGTGTCCAGCGCTTCCAGGAGCTCCACCCTGAGGTCTCGGTGGTGGTGCTCTCGATGCACGGGGAGGCCGACGACGTGCGCCGTGCGTTCGAGGCCGGCGCCATGGGCTACGTCCTCAAGACCGCAGCCGATGAGGAACTCATCCGCGCGATCCGCGCCGTCTCGGCCGGAGAACGGTATCTGCACCCCTCGCTGGGAGCCGTGCTTGCGCGGCCGCCCCAATCGCGCGGCGCCGTTGATGAGCTCTCACCGCGCGAGCGTGAGGTGCTGCGTCTGCTCGCCCTTGGTCATACCAACCAAGAGATCGCCCAGCAGCTCTACGTCAGCGTCCGGACGGTCGAGAGCCACCGTGCCCACATCATGACCAAGCTCCGGGCGGCCTCCCGTGCCGAGATGGTCCGCCACGCGATCGAGGGTGGACTGCTCGAAGAGCAAGGGTGACCCGGACGTTCTGCAGCGCTTCCGACGTGCACATCTCTCAGTAGCAGGCCGAACGCGGCTCCGTATCCGCCCCTGATGCGTCCCGTGTGAGATACGCGGACACTGAAGGTCATATCCCCTCAACGCGGAGAGGTCGGTGGCACCGATGATGTGGTGGACACATGATGGATGGAACCAGTGGGCTTGGATTGTGATGAGCCTCGGCATGGTCGTCTTCTGGGCGCTCGTCGCATGGGCGGTGGTTTCGCTCATTCGACGCCCGCGCGGGTCCGATGCGCGCCCAGACGATGCGCGGGCGATTTTGGATCAACGCCTCGCCCGAGGCGAGATTGATGAGATCGAGTACCGCGCACGACGTGATGCGTTGCGTGACACCGGGCCCCGCCCCACGCCGCACCCGGGACAGTGAATGGTGCTCCCCGCAGGGAGCCTGCGGCTGGCCCGAGCCACTGATCAGGGTGAGGGCCGATTGTGCTGACGCCATGACGCGGGAGTGTCCTCATTGCCCTATCCGACACATCGGGGAGACAAATGAACACAGCAGCTTGCGCCGGACGCTTCGACCACAGCCGTACGTGCGGGATCGCGGCCAAGTTGGGGTACGGCGCCCCCTGCCCCGCCGGCGGCTGTGCCTTGCTCCAGGCGCTCCACGAGGAACTTCCAGAGGACCGACGGGCCATCTGCCCGGTTGAGACGCTCGCGCGGGGCGACAACGACCTCGTCCTGTGGACGCTCGACGAGCTGCGCCGGCAGATGCAGCGCGACCCCGAGGGGTGGCAGAGCGCTGTCCGTGCTGATCGGTCGCAGGGTCTGCGCCATGCCGCTGCGCTGCGGCGCCGGCCGTGATCGCGGATCCGCTCCGGCCGGCATGGCGTGTCAACATCGCTGAGGCACTCCTGGACGACCGGCTGCCGGCGGGCAGGACGCGCCCTGCGATCCGCTTTCCCGGTGGGGAGTGGAGCCTCGAAGAGTTGGCACAGCGGGTCGGTGGGCTTGCCGGCGAACTGTGCGACGAGGGCGTCTCGGACGGTGACCGCGTCGCGTTGGCACTCCCGGATGCCCCGTCGTGGGTTGTGGCGTTCCTTGCACTGTTGCGTGTTGGCGCCATCGCCGCGCTCGTTCCCGGCAGCCTCCCGCGCGACCGGTTTCCCGACGCCGTCGAGCGGGCGTGGCCTGTCCTGATGATCTCGAACGATCCCGGGCTCTCGCCGCGCACGCCGTCGTTCCGTCCACGCGTCCCGAGCGTCGGCCACGGCCGCGACCCCGGCCCCGCGCCGACACGCGGCACGGACCCTGCGTACCTGTTGCTGACCTCCGGGTCGACCGGGCGGCCCAAGTGGGCGATCCATCGCCACCGCGACATTCCGTCATGCCTCGCGACGTACGGCCGCCACGTGCTGCGACTGCAACCCGATGATGTGACCTACTCGTCGGCATCGCTCGCCTCGAGCTACGGGTTGGGCAACAGCCTCTACTTCCCACTTGGCGCCGGAGCCTGCGCATGGATTGACGGCGAACGGCCGTCGCCGTCGCAGGCCGCCGCCGCGTGCGTGGAGGGCGGCATCACCGTGATGTTCGGGGTGCCCACGTTCTGGGCGCGCCTCGCGCGACACGTTGCGGACGGACGTGTCGCACGTCAGACCTTCGCGGGGGTTCGGCTTGCCGTGTCGGCAGGAGAGCCGTTGCCCGAGGCGGTCGTCGACGCCGTGCGACGTCACGTCGGACTCGAACTGGTCGACGGGCTCGGCTCATCCGAGGCGACGAACCTCTACCTGTCCAACCGTCCCGGCGGCGTGATTCGCGGGTCCGTGGGTCATGTGGTCCCAGGGTTCGACGTGCGGGTTTGCGACGCCGAGGACAACCCGGTGACGCCGGGTCGGGTCGGCCAGCTGCTCGTGCGTGGCGACTCGGTCATGGCGGGCTACCTCGGTGAGCCGGTGGCGACGGCCCGGACCCTCTCGGGTGGTTGGCTGCACACCGGTGACCTGGTGCAGCGTCGCGATGACGGGGCCTACCGATTCGTCGGTCGCGTGGGTGACCGCTTCAAGTCGGGCGGCTTGTGGGTGGACCCACATCGTGTGGCCGGTCTGCTGGCCCGACATCCTGCTGTCGCCGAGGTCGCGGTCGTCGGAGTGCCCGATCAGACTGGCGTGGTGCGGGTTGTCGCGGTTGTGGCGGCGGTGGACGGCCGTGACAGCGGGCTTGATCTGGACCTGGCGAAGTTCGCTGTTTCGCGGCTCGCGCGGCATGAGGTGCCACGGGCGTTTGCGATCGTGCCGGAGCTGCCAACCGCCCCCTCGGGGAAGGTTCGGCGCGACGAGACGGCGCGGCTTGCGGCCGAGGCACTCACGGGAGGGTCCAACGTTGTCGCCTGACGCTGCCGACCTGCTCGCCACCTGGAACGGATGTGGCTTCTACCGGCTCGTCGGGATGGAGGTGTTGCGCGCCGATGACGACGGCAGCGCGTTCACGATCGATATCGACGAGCGACACCTTCAGGCGTACGGCACAGCACATGGCGGGGTTCTGGCGGGCTTGATCGACGCGGCCATGGGCTTGGCGATCCTCGCGCGGGTGCCGGGGCAAGGTTGTGCGACGGTCGAACTCAAAATCAACTTCCTGGCGCCGGCAATGCCCGGGCGCCTGACCGCGTCCGGACACGTGGTCAACCACGGCAGACGCACGGTCGTCGCGTGGGCCGAGGCGGCGGACGCGACCGGCAAGCTCGTCGCGTGCGGGCTCGGGACGTTCCAGATCATGGGTGGCTCGTCGTGACTGCGGCTTCCTACGACCTGACCGGTCGCTCCGTGCTCATCACCGGCGGGGGCGGCGGCATCGGTCAGGCGACTGCGCGGCTCATGACTGAGCGGGGCGCGCGGGTCGTGCTCGCGGACCGCGACGGCCGCGTCGAGGAGGTCGCGGCGACCATCGGCGGAGCGACCGGCTGGGTGGTCGCCGACGTCTCCGACCCCGTGGGTGCGGCCGCCGCCGTGGCGGCCGTCGTTGACCGCGAGGGCCGGTTGGACGTCCTCGTCAACGGTGCCGGATGGGACAACCCCGCGCTGTTCAGCGACACGACGCCGGAACTCTGGCAACAAATCGTCGCGGTCAACTACATGTCGGTGCTGGCGTGCACACACGCCGCGCTCAGCCACCTCGCCCCGCCCGCCGGCACCGTGGTGTCGATCGCGTCTGACCTCGCGCGGGTTGGGGGATGGGGCGAAGCCGTCTACGCCGGAGCAAAAGCCGCGGTCGTGGCCTTCTCCAAATCACTCGCCCGCGAGGTCGCCCGTGACGGCATCCGCGTCAACTGTGTCTCGCCCGCAATCACCCGCACCGCATTTGCGGCGCGGATGCACGACGATCCGGTCGGGGCCCGGATCGTCGACGGGGCCATCAAGGCCACGCCGATGCGCCGCGCCGCCGAACCCGAAGAGATCGCCGAGGCCATTGCGTTCCTCGCGTCTGACGCCGCCCGTTTCATCACCGGACAGGTGCTGTCGGTCAACGGCGGCGTCGTGATGTGATGCGGCTCGTGGTGGCGCGCGTCCGTCGCGCCGTCACGGTTCCTGCACGTCGACCACGAGGGGTCGCCCGGCGATATCCCCGGGCAGACGCGACATTTGTCCCCACGTGGCGCCCGGCCCGGTTTGGTCCGTATATGGCGATATCAAAGGGCTTTCGGGCGTTCTGTATGGCGCTGCGGACCTGAGAACGCCGTCCAAAACGGCGTCACGGAGGTCGAGAGGTCGTAAGACGGCCCGCAAGTTCCCGCGGGTTTGGCCGTGGACAGGACCAGCGGTCACGCGGATTGATCAGACCCTCACCAGCGGTTGACTGGCAACAGATCGTCAACAGCTTGGGGAGACAGTCATGCATCGCACCACGAACAACGCGAACGAGCACAGAACGCTTCGTCCACCGCGATGGGCCCTGTGGCGGGTCGGACTGATCGCGTTTGTCATTTTGGTCAACGCCACGGTCGGCGCGTTCGCAGTCGCGTCCATGGCACAGTCGTCGGCAACGGTGTCCGTCACCATCGGCGACAGCCTCCAGCCGGCATGGATCACCATCGCCCCGGGCACCGTCGTGATGTTCCACAACGCAGATGTCGCGCGTCACCAGATGCGGCCGCACGTTGCCCCGGCCGACTTCGACACCGGCGCGCTCGCGCCCGGTGAGACGGCGGGCGTGACGCTGACGGCGGAGGGCACCTACCAGTACTTCGACCACCTGCAGGGCCACAACCACGCACAGGACTACGCGGGGACGATCGTCGTGAGCTCATCGGCGACGGCGGCACAGGCCGGTCGCGCCGCCCCATCGGCGCTTGCCGCCGTGACACCGCCGCCGCCGACAGCCGCAACGGTGTCGCTCGCAGGCAGCGCGTTCAGCCCGCGTGCAGTGACGATCGCCGCAGGCGGGACGGTCACCTGGACCAACGACGATGGCAAGTCCCACACGGTGACGGCCTCGGACGGCGGCTTCGACAGCGGCATGCTCGCGCGCGGGGCGACATTCCAAAGGACGTTTACCGCGGCCGGCACCTACGCCTACGCATGTGACCTGCACTCCGGCATGACCGGGACCGTTGTCGTTTCCGCTTTGACCGGGACCCCGCCTCCGGCGACGACTCCGCCCCCGGCGACGACTCCGCCCCCGGCGACCACGGCTCCCGCGAGCGCTGCCGTGTCCATCGCGAACAGCCTCTTCACACCGACCGCCGTCACGATCGCCACGGGCGGGACAGTCACCTGGACCAATGCCGATGCCCAAATCCACACCGTCACCGCCGCAGACAACAGCTGGGACAGTGGGACCGTGGCCAAGTCGGTCGGGACCTACCAGCACACGTTCACCACCCGCGGCACGTACGCGTACATCTGCTCGTACCACCCGGAGATGACCGCAACCGTCATCGTGGTCGACGCGGCGGGCAACACGCCACCCGCGACGTCGCCCGCGCCCGCGACCACGCCGTCGCCGACCACACCCCCTGCGACCCCACCGGCGTCGGCGGCGACGCCCGCGGCCACGACGCCTGGGGCGGGCGCAACGCCCGCAGCGCTCCCGATGCTCGTCCAGGTCGCGCTGTCCAACAACCTGTTCGCCCCGCGCACGATCAGCGTGGCGGTGGGTGGCACGGTGCGCTGGACCAACAACGACACCGCGGCCCACACGGTGACCGCCGGCGACACCAGCTTCGACAGCGGCATCCTCGCGAAGGCCGCGACCTTCGAACGCGCGTTCCCGACCGCTGGGACATACGCCTACGTCTGTGCGATTCATTCCGGGATGACCGGCACCGTGATCGCCGCGGCCAATCCGACCGCCGCCGCTGCGGCCGCGGCGGTGGTCCCGACCACCCCCGTCTCACGCGCGGCCCCGGTGACGAGGAAGGCGGTTGCGAAGAAGCCCGCCACACACACAGCGGCGAAGACGTCCGCACCGGCGCCCGCGACGGCCTCGGTGTCGATGAAGGGTTCGGTCTTCGGACCCGCGACCGTCACGATCCGGCCCGGCGGCAAGGTGACGTGGGTCAACAACGATTCCGTCGTCCACACAGTCACCGCAGCCGACAGCAGCTTCGACAGTGGCATGGTCGCCATCGGCGCCCGGTACGAGCACACCTACGCCACGGCCGGGACCTACCGCTACAAATGCTCCTTCCACACCGGAATGGTGGGCACCGTGATCGCCGCCGCTGCAGTGGGTTCGGTGGGCAGGGCCACGGCGGCGCGCGCCACCGGTTCGACCACCTCGTCCGCAACGGGCGCCGGAGGCGCCACGGCAGGTCGGGCCCAGTCCGTGGCACCGCCCAAGGGCAGCGGCGCAATCAAGGCCTCCGTCGAGATGCGCGACAACCTGTTCGCACCCGCCAACCTGACCGTCCCGGTCGGCTCCACCGTCACGTTCACCAACACGGGGAAGGCCCCGCACACCGCCACGGCAGCCGACAAGTCCTTCGACAGCAAGATCGTCCCGCCAGGTGCGAAGTGGTCGACGACCTTCACGAAGATCGGGACCTTCAAGTACGTCTGCATCATCCACCCCGGCATGGCCGGATCTGTGACGGTCACCAAGGACGACGCGTCCCAGGCGGTCGCCTCGGTGCCCGGAGGCAGTCAGGGCGCAAGCCCTCCTGCCACCCCGGCTGAGGGAACGCCGTCAGCATCGGGTGGGCAGGTGCCCTCGGCGGTGACTGGTAGCGGGAGCGCGAGCTACCGGGGAGTCGCACTCCTGGTCAGTGGCCTGGTGATCGGCGGGGGATTGCTCTACCTGCTTGGGATGCTGATCGTGGAGGACACACGGTGGCGCAAGGCTGCGGTGCGCACGGTTAAGGTGACCGCCGTGGCCTGGCGAACAGTGTTTGCGCGGCTCATGCATCCGATCCACCCGCGTTCCCGTCCACTGCGGATCGGCCTCCACCATTGAGGCACGACTCCAGAGGCGAACGGGCGGCCCCGGGTCGCCCGTTCGTGTTGCACCGACGCGGGTTGTGGTCCCCGTCCGACGAGAACCACGCCTCCCGTGTGTCCAGAAACCGATCAGTAGTTCTCACGGATACCCGCCGCGGCTGGTCGCGATGCAACGCGTGCCGGGACGGGACAGTCTTGAACAAGTCAACGAGGAGGAATCACAATGTCAGTCAAACTGCCAATGCTCGTCGCGACCGGCGCGGGTGTCCTTGCACTCGCACTCGCCGGCTGTGGCGGCGGAGACACCAAGACCGAGACGCAGGGGCTGGACACGTCAACCACCTCCGCGGAGACCACGTCGACGCAGACCACACCCGCGGCGTCTCCAGGGGCCACGGCGCGTACCGTCACGATGAGTGACTTCAAGTTCACGCCACAAGACGCGACGGCCCCCGCGGGCGAGATCAAACTGACCGCACCCAACACCGGCAAGGCGCCGCACGAGTTGGTGTTGGTCAAGTTCGGAGGCGACCCAGGCAAGCTGCCGACGCAGGCGGGCGGCGACGCCAACGAGGGCGCATTCCCCGAGTCGGCCCTTCCTGGCGAGATCGGCGAGACCGAGCCCGGTGCAAGCGGCACCCTGACGGTGACGCTCCCTGCGGGCAAGTACGTGATGCTCTGCAACGTGCCCGGTCACTACAAGGCCGGCATGTACGGAACGCTCATCGTCAAGTAAGCGCACGTCTGGGGCGATCCGCGGGTCGCCCCAGACCACCCCGGAGCCGGTCGTTGGATGTTCCACACGACCGGCTTTCGGCATTTCTCGTGCGTGTGCGCCGTACCGGGCGATGCATCTGTCGACCTACCCTCCCGATCGTCCGCTCAGTGTGGAGGGAGATCAATGGGTTCGAATACGGTTGCAGGTCAAGCGCCAGTCGGCATCTCCGGCGATGTCCGGAGCAAGTATTGGATCGACGATTGGCGACCCGAGGATGCCGCGTTCTGGAAGGAGGGCGGGGAGCGAGTTGCCAAACGCAACCTCGCGTTCTCGATTTTCGCCGAGCACATCGGCTTTTCGGTGTGGACCCTCTGGGCGGTGTTCGTATTGTTCATGGGCAAGTCGTACGGCTTTGATCCGTCGCAGAAGTTCCTCCTGACGGCGGTGCCGGCGGCGGCGGGTTCCATGCTGCGGTTGCCGTACACGTTCGCAGTGGCCCGGTTCGGCGGACGCAACTGGACGATCTTCAGCGTGCTGATGTTGCTGGTGCCGTGCACGTTCGCCGGGTTGGTGCTCAAGCCGGGCGTGTCGTTCTCGACGGCGCTGATCGCGGCGCTGCTGGCCGGCATCGGCGGCGGCAACTTCGCCTCGTCAATGGCCAACATCAACGCGTACTACCCGCAACGCTTGAAGGGCTGGGCGCTCGGTCTCAACGCCGGCGGTGGCAACATCGGCGTACCGGCTGCGCAACTGGTCGGCCTGGCGGTGCTGGCACTGGCCGGCACGGACCACCCACGCTTGATCCTGGCGGTCTACATCCCACTGATCGCGATCGCCGCGGTCTGCGCATCGCTGTTCATGAACAACCTGACCCAGGCCCGCAACGAGAAACGGTCCATGCGCGATGTCGCACGTGACCGCCACACCTGGATCATGTCGACGCTCTACATCGGGACGTTCGGATCGTTCATCGGGTTCAGCTTCGCGTTCGGGCAAGTACTGCTGGTGCAGTTCAAGGACACGTTCGACTCGCCGATCAAAGCGGCCTACCTGACGTTCATCGGCCCGCTCGTCGGTTCGCTGATTCGACCTGTGGGCGGCAAGCTCGCGGACCGTTTCGGTGGTGCACGGATCACGCTCCTGACCTTCGTCGCGATGGCCGCCAGCGCATCGACGGTGTTGGTCGCGTCCCTGCAGCGGTCGCTGCCGTTGTTCCTGGTCGGCTTCATCAGCCTGTTCTTCTTCAGCGGCCTCGGCAACGGCTCGACGTACAAGATGATCCCCAGCATCTTCACAGCCAAGGCACGTCGTGCAATCGCAGCCGGGCGTGACGAGGTGGACGCCGAGCACGACAGTCGGCGCCTTTCGGCCGGGCTGATCGGACTGGCGGGGGCGGTTGGGGCATTCGGCGGCGTGCTCGTCAACCTGGCGTTCCGCCAGTCGTTTCTGTCGACCGGCGAAGCCAACAGCGCCTACGTCGGGTTCATCGCGTTCTACGCGGTGTGCTTCGCATTGACCTGGTTCGCCTACCTGCGGTCGGCCCCCGGCCGGCTCGAGGGCGTCTGAGTCTCCCTTCGGACGCCACACCCGCCCGCCCCCAGCCACGCTGCCGGGGGCGGGCGATTCTCTTCGACGGGTCGCCAATCCGGACCATGGTCTTGTCCCGGTGTACAAAGATCCCGCATCGCCATCCGCCTAGCCTCATGGGATGGACTCCTCTTCCCGTGAGCTGCGGTTTCTGCAGCGACTGGCCCTGGCGGCTGCGTCGACGCTTGACACAGGGGAGCTGGTGCGGTTGGTCATCTCCGAGACGACCGAAGCGGCCGGCACAGACGTCTGCAGCATCTATCTGCTCGAGGCCGATGCGGATTCGCTGCTGCTGACGGCTACCAACGGGTTGTCGCAAGCCGGGGTCGGTCGGGTGCGGTTGCGTCTGGGTGAGGGCATCACGGGATGGGCGGCTGCGGAGCGCCGCCCGGTCGTCGTCGCGGACGTCCGCACCGAGTCGCGGTTTCGTTGGCTGCACGGTGTGGACCAGGCGCGGTTCGTCTCGATGTGTTCGGTGCCGATCATCTCGGGGAACCGCTTGGTCGGTGTCCTGAACGTTCAGACGGACGCGCTGCGGGAGTTCGGCGAGGCGGACGTCAATCTGTTGGCCGCGATTGCCGCGCACGTCGCCGGAGCGCTCGAACGCAGTGAGCTGCAGAGTCGGCTGCAGAGTCGCCTGGGGGAGCTGCGCCGCTCCGAGGAGATCAACCGTCGCTTCAGCGAGCTGACCCTGTCAGGGGCGGGGCTGGACGCGATCTGTGCCGGGATCGAGCGGCACGCGGGTGCACCGGTCGCGGTGTACGACGACGAGGGCGAGCGGCTGGGCGGCAGCACTGACGCAGCCATCCCCACGCGGCTTGAGGGGTTCGTCGACCCTGCCCGCCGCGATGACGAGCTGACCGTCGTACCGGTTCGGGCAGGCCGCGACCTGCTGGGCTGGCTCGTGGTGGTCCCGGCCGACGCGTTCGAGGCGTCGACCCGGCGCCTCGCGATCGAACACGGCGTGACGGTGCTTGCACTCGAGTTGGTGCGTCAACGCTCGTCGACCGAGACCGAGGAGCGGTTTCGGGGAGATCTCCTCGAAGAGCTGCTGTCGGGCAAGCCCTCCCCGTCCGACGCCTCGCGCCTGGCACGCCGCGCGGGCCGCCTGGGTGTTCGGCTGCGCGGCCGGGTGTGGGCCCTCGTCATCGAGCCGGACGATTCGTCCGCACATGAGCGGCTCGAGGATGCCCTGACTCGGCGGCGCGTGGTGCGGGCGCTCACCGATCTGGTCGCCGAGCACGGTGGCCTGGTGGTCGACCGGTCAGGGGGGTTCGTGGTGCTGGTCCCCGGTGACGCCTCTACCGAGACCATCGAGCGCAACGCACGCGCCGCCGTGGACGTTGCGACCGGACGGGCCCGGGGCGCATCGCAAAGTGTCGGGATCGCCTCACGTGCAGGTGAACTCGACGAGCTTCACCGCCTGGTCGGCGAGGCGCGCCACGCAGTCCGGGTCTCGCGTCGCGCGGATCGACGCGACGCGGTTGCGACCTACCGCCGCCTGGGGGTCGAGCGCCTGCTGTTCGAGGTGACCGATTTGGAGCGCCTGGCCGCCTACGTCGACGAGTTCATCGGCCCGCTGCTGCGCCACAGCCGACGCGGTCCGGGTGCGGCGCCCCTGATCGAAACCCTGGAGGCGCTCGTCAGTGAGGGGTGGAACCTGCGGGCCGCGTCACGACGCCTCAACGTCCACATCAACACATTGCTCTACCGGATCCGCAAAATTGAGGAGCTGACCGAGCGGAGCCTCGATGACGGCGACGACCGCCTGTCGCTGTCCCTTGCGTTGCGGGCCCAAGGGATGCTGGACGGAGCATCCGATCGATCCCGCCGTGAATCTCGGACGAAGGATCCATACGTTGACGGCGAGAGCGTGCCTACGCTTGTCACTGTGAATGACGGAGGCAATGAATGACCACTGACGCCGTAGCCACGCCGCGGTTCCAGCCGCGAGTTCAACGGCTGGTCGACCGCATCCAGCCGGTGCACCTGGAGGCGGTGATCCCGACGTATGAGGCCGATTGGACGGTGGCGGTCGACGGACTCGTCGAGACGCCGATCGCCCTGTCGCTCGAGGCATTGCGCGGGATGGGGGCCCAGGAGCGGGTCATCGATTTCCACTGCGTGTGGGGATGGTCCAAGCCGCGGTGTCGGTGGACGGGGATCAGCGTCGAGCGCGTCTTGGAACTCGCCGGGATCCCCGCCGAGGCCACTGTCGTGACGGTGGCATGTCGCAACGCGCCGTACGCCAGCTGTCTGCGCATCGAGGATGCGCGCGCCGGGATGCTGGCATGGGCCCTCGACGGTGAGGATCTGGCCCCTGAGCACGGATGGCCGCTGCGGTTCGTCCCACCTGACTGGTTGTGGGCCTACAAGGGCGTCAAATGGGCGGGTCGCCTGACCGTGGGCGATGTGTTTCGTGCGGGCTTTTGGGAGGCGAAGACCGGCGACGCCGAGGGCCGCATCCCGCCGGATCAACTGGTGCCCTTTACCGACAAGGAGCTTGGATGAAGCTGAGGACCCTGCAAGAGGTTGTCGACGAGCGGCGCCTGCGCCCCAACGACTGTCGCGCGTGCAAGAACTTTGAGCCGGCGACGGATGGGTTGGCGTACGGGTGGTGCGATCCGCACAAGCAGTACGTCAAGCTCTACCACCCCGCGGGGACGTTCTACTCGCAATGCCGGTTCAAGGGCATCCGCCATCCAAAGCGGGAGGCGGCGTGACCGACGTGGTCATCGTCGGCGGTGGCATCGCCGGCCAGGCGGTCGCTGAACGCCTGCGTGAGTATCGCCACACCGGCACGATCACGATCCTCGCCGGTGAGGAACGGGCGCCGTACGACCGGGTGCAACTGTCCAAACTGCTCGAGGGCGCCGACCCCGCAGATCTGCGCCTGCGACCCGAATCGTGGTACGACGATCACGACGTCACGCTCCGGCTCGGAGTCGTCGTCGATGCCATCGATCGATCGACCGCCTCGTTGTTGACGCGCTGTGGGGAGCGAATCCCCTACGGGCGACTGGTCGTGGCGACGGGGTCGGAGCCGCTGGTTCCACCGATTGTCGGATCCGACAAGGGCAACGTGTTCGTATTCCGCACGCCCGAAGACTGTGTCGGGATCCTCGCGGCCGCACGTGGCGCCAAACGGGTGTGTGTGCTGGGCGGCGGCCTGCTCGGGTTGGAGGCTGCCCGCGGCATCGTCGCGCACGGCATCCCGACGACGGTGGTGCATCTGATGGATCGCCTGATGGAACGGCAGCTCGACGGGCAGTCGGCGCGAATGCTGACCGAGCGCATGGCGGGACTGGACGTCGAGGTCTTGTTGGGGCGCTCGACGCAGGAGGTGATCGGCAACGGCGTCGTGACCGGGCTGCGGTTTGCCGATGGTGAGACCCTGGAGTGCGACGTGCTGGTCATCTCGGCAGGCATCCGCCCCAACGTCGAGCTTGCCCGCGCAGCCGGGCTCGACTGCAACCGTGGTGTCCTCGTGGATGACGCACTGGTGACCAGTGACCCGGCGGTGTTGGCGGTTGGGGAATGCGCGGAGCACCGTGGCGTCGTCCACGGGCTCGTCGCACCGATCTTCGACCAGGCCAAGGTGGCGGCGGCGACGATCGCGGGCACCGCCACCGAGCCCTACGCGGGGTCCGTCCCCTCCGCGACGCTCAAGGTCATGGGTATCGATCTGGTGTCTGCCGGCAACGCGATGGCCGATGGTGGGGTTGCGTTGGTTGATCCCGAGCGCGGTGTGTACCGCCGGCTGGTCGTCACCGATGGCCGCGCGACGGGTGCGATTCTGATGGGTGACACCACCGGGGCCGAGGCCTTGCTGAGCTTGGTTGCCAGGTCGGCCGAGGTTGCCGATCCGCTCGAAGCGCTGGCCGAGGCCGCCAGGTCCGACGTCACCGCACTGTCGGACGACACGCAGATCTGTTCGTGCAACGGCGTGTCCAAGGGCGAGATCACGTGCGCCATCCGGGAACGTGGCCTCAAGGCGCCGTCCGAGGTGTACGCCGTCACCCGCGCGGGCACCGGCTGTGGCAGCTGCAAGTCGCTCGTCGCCAAGCTCGTCGAGGCCGAGACCGGCGCATCGGCCGCAGAGCCCGCGTACCTGTGCCCGTGCCGCATGCTGACGCGCGAGCAGGTGGCGGACACGATCCGCTCAGGCGGGCTGCGGTCCGCCAGCGATGTGGGCGATGCCTGTGGGGCCGGTCGCGACTGCGCCGCCTGCAAGCCGGCCGTCGCGTACCTGGTGTCGCTCGTCAACGCCAACCGGCACGACGAGGAGCGCCAGGCCCGGTTCATCAACGACCGGGTCCACGCGAATATCCAACGCGACGGGACGTTCTCGGTCGTGCCGCGCATCTACGGTGGCGTCACGAGCCCGGACGAGTTGCGGCGGATCGCCGACGTGGCCGATCGGTACGACGTGGGGATGGTCAAGATCACCGGAGGGCAGCGCATCGATCTTCTCGGCGTCCGCAAGGACCAGCTGCCCGACATCTGGCGCGACCTGGGAATGCCGTCAGGGCACGCGTACGCCAAGGCGGTCCGCACCGTCAAGACCTGTGTCGGCACAGACTTCTGTCGCTTTGGCATCGGCGACGCCATCGGGTTGGGCATCGAACTCGAGAAGGCGTGGGAGGGCATCCACACCCCGCACAAGGTCAAGTCGGCGGTCTCGGGCTGCCCGCGCAACTGTGCTGAGTCGTTGGTCAAAGACATCGGCATCGTCGCCGTCGAGGGCGGTTGGGAGATTCTGATCGGTGGGGCTGCCGGTGCCACAGTCCGGCGCGGAGACCTGTTGGCCCGGGTCGACAACGGTCAAGAGGTGCTGAGCGTCGCGTCCACGTTCCTGCAGTACTACCGCGAGAACGCCGACTACCTGGAGCGCACGTACGCATTCGTCGAACGCGTCGGCATCGATGTTGTTCGCACGGCGGTGTTGGACGAGGAGTCCGGTGAGCCCCAAGCGCTCCGCGAGCGGTTTGCGCTTGCCAAGGCCGCCGTCGGCGATCCGTGGAAGGACGCCGCCGCCGCACCTGACGGGGCGTTCACCGATCTGGGCGAGGACCCCGAGCCGGCGCTGGTCGGTCCGCCCGCAGACGGTGTGATGGTGGGGAGGGGCGCATGAGCGTCAAAGAAGAGCGTCTGGTTGCGGTCGGTCGGGTTGAGGACATCCCGCTCAACGAGGGCAAGGCCGTCACGGTCGCGGGCAGGGCCATCGCGTTGTTTCACACGGACGACGGCTTTCGCGCGATCGCGGCGCTGTGCCCACACCGCGGGGGTCCGCTCGCCGACGGGCTCGTCGGTGGCGGTGTCGTCATCTGCCCGCTGCACGGTTGGCGCATCGACCTGTCGTGTGGTGACGTGGTCGCAGGCGGCGAGGGTTCGGTCCCCGTGTACCCGGTGGTCGAACGCGACGGGTGGCTGTACCTCGAGGTCGGCCCGTGAGCCCGGCGCGGGTTGCGATCATCGGTGCGGGGCCATCCGGTTTCTACGCAGCCGAAGCGTTGCTCGAATATTCGGGACGCCCGATTCAGGTCGACATGTTCGATCGCCTGCCGACGCCCTTCGGCCTGGTCCGTGGCGGCGTGGCACCCGACCACCAGAAGATCAAGTCGGTCACGCGCGTCTACGACAAGATCGCCATGCGGCCGGGTTTCCGTTTTCTCGGCAACGTGACGTTCGGCGTTGACTTGACCTGTGCGGACATGCAAACCCACTACCACGCCGTCGTCGTCGCGTCGGGTGCCGACACGGATCGTCGGATGGGCATCCCGGGTGAGGATGCTGCGGGGAGTCACGCGGCCACGGACTTCGTCGGGTGGTACAACGGCCAACCTGAGCGTGCCGAACTGCGCTTTGACTTGTCCCACGAGCACGCCGTCGTCGTGGGCAACGGCAACGTGGCGGTCGATGTCGCGCGCATCCTGGTCGCAGGAGCGGACGCACTCGCTGCGACGGACATCGCTGATCACGCGCTCGATGCCCTGGCCCGCAGTGCGGTCCGCCACGTGGATGTGCTGGGTCGCCGTGGCCCGGCGCAGGCCGCGTTCACGCCCAAAGAGATCCGTGAGCTCGCGGAGCTGCCGGGTGTCGCGCTGGTCGTGGATCCCGCCGATCTCGCGTTGGACGCGGTTTCCGAGGCCCACCTGGATGACGATGCGCGCAAGGTGATGACGGCGCTCCACACGGTCGCGGGTCGCACCCCGGCGTCCGGTGACCGCGTCGTTCGACTGCGGTTCCTTTGTGCGCCGATGGCGATTGTGGGAACAGGGCGGGTCCAGGGCGTCGAGCTCGGCGACAACGTGATCGTCGACGACGATGGTCCGCGGGCGCAGCCCACCGGCAGGTCCGCGTTCGTGCCCGCCGGCTTGGTGCTCCGCGCGATCGGCTATCGCGGCACAGCGACTCCGGGTCTGGCGTTCGACGAGCGGCGGGGCGTCATCCCCAGTCGCGATGGTCGCATCCTCGATTCTGTTGACGGCGCATCGCATGTCGGGTGGTACGTGGCGGGGTGGATCAAACGTGGCCCGACCGGTGTGATCGGCACCAACAAACCCGATGCCCGCAGCACGGTCCAATCACTCCTCGCGGACCTCGAGTCCGGCGTGCTCCCGACGCCGCCCGTGTCCTCAGAGAACCTCGATCGACTTCTGGCCGAGCGCTGCGACCGCGTCGTGAGCTACGACGACTGGCAGGTGCTCGACGCGATCGAGCGCAAAGCCGGCGATCGGGACGGCCGCCCCCGGCGCAAGTTCACGACCGTCGCAGCGATGCTCGGCGCGCTTGACGGAGCCGTCGCATGACCCCGGGTGTCGTCTACCTGGTGGGAGCCGGCCCCGGGGATCCTGACCTCATCACCGTGCGCGGCCTGCGCTTGATCGAGTCCGCGCGGGTGATCGTCCACGATCGTCTCGGCACCGAAGGCCTGCTCGCGTTGGCGCCGCCGGACTGCGTCATGGTGGACGCCGGCAAGGCTCCGGGCACGCACTGCCTGACCCAACACCAGATCTGTGATGCGCTCATCGCCCTCGCGCGCACAGGCCAGGATGTCGTGCGACTCAAGGGTGGCGACCCGTTCGTGTTCGGTCGCGGTGGCGAAGAGGCGATCGCCCTGTCCCAGGCGGGTATCCGCTGCGAGGTCGTGCCCGGTGTCAGCAGCGCGTTCGCAGTGCCGGCCGGCATCGGTATCCCCGTCACGCATCGGGGCCTGGCCCGAACGGTGACCGTCGCAAGCGGCCACGACGACCCGACGTCACCGGCTGCGGCCGAGCGGTGGCGCGCCTTGGCCGCGGTGCCCGGCACCCTGGTCCTGCTGATGGCGATGGGCAACTTGGACGGCATCACCCGGGCGCTGGTCGCGGGCGGACGTCCCGCCGACGAGCCCGCAGCAGCAGTCCATCAGGGCCGGACGGCCGCCGAACGGTCAGTCGTCGCAACGCTCGCAACCCTTGCCGAAACATGCCGACGTGAAACCATCGGCAACCCGGCCGTGGTGATCATCGGCCCGGTCGTCGCGCTTGCAGCCAACGAATCGTTGGTCACAACCGCCGACGCGACAGCCTGACCCCGGCTGTCCGTGTCCGCGTCGGCGTTGCATCCGCTCCGAACGTGGTGCGACATCATCGAGCGGTGGTGCTCCCTGGCTGCGAGCGCTCGAACTGCTCCGCCGGGGCGTGGAGCAGTTCGGTCAGCTCCGCCGTCCGCCGTGCCAGTCCGTCACAGACGATCTCGCAGAGGGTGAACACCGTCGGATCGGCGATTGCGTAGACCACGCGGTTGCCGTCCTTCCGTCGGTTGACGACCCCCGCGTCGTAGAGCACGCCGAGGTGCTTGGAGATGTTCTGCTGCGTGCTCGCGAGCACCGCGACGAGTTCGCCGACGCTCTGCTCCCCACCCCGCAGGTGGTCGAGTAGGCGGATCCGCATCGGCTCGCCGATGACGCGGAAGCGACGTGCGACCAGTTCGACGAGGCGATCGGGGAGGGGATGCGGTGGTGCCACGAGTCGGTGTTCCTTCCGGAGACATAGAACAACTAGTAAGTAGTATAGTTGTCAGCGACGGTTGCAAGTCGACTGATCACAACCGAACTTCGAGGACCCGAGATGCAGATCACCGCATATGCCATCACCCGCACGCTCGACGCACCGTTCGACGCGTCCGTTCAGCGTGTCACCGAGGCCCTCGCGGCCGAAGGTTTCGGGGTGTTGACGACGATCGACGTTCAGGCGACGATGAAGCAGAAGCTCGACCTGGACGTTCCCCCGTACATGATCCTGGGAGCCTGCAATCCCACTTTGGCGCGTGCCGGCCTCGCAACCGAGCCGGACCTCGGTGTGCTCCTGCCGTGCAACGTCGTTGTGCGCACTGACGGCGATCGGACGGCTGTTGCAGCGATGGAGCCGCTTGCGGCCATGCGACTCGCGGGGAATCCGGCCTTGGAACCGCTCGCGGCCGAGGCGCGTGAGCGGATCGAGCGTGCGATTGCGAGCCTCTGAGATCGGAGTGAGCACATGAGCGATCTGTCGGATCGCGTTGACGAGATCGACCCGGACGCATTCGAGCGCGAGTTGCGCGACGGGGCGGACGTGGTCGTGATCGACACACGCGATCGTGATGCGTTTGCCGAATGGCATGTCGATGCGGGCGATGCGCAGCTGCTGAACATGCCCGAGTCTGAACTCGTCGCCGACCCTGACACCATGCTCGTCGGCATGCCCGCGGACGCGCGGCTGCGCGTGATCTGCAACGCCGGAAACGCGTCCCGCCGGGTGGCGGCCGCATTGGACGGACATGCGCGGGAGGCGCTCAGCGTCCGCGACGGGCTGATCGGGTGGTCGCGTGTGTTGCAGCACGACGAGGTCCCCTTGCCCGGTTCGGTCACCCTGTTGCAGTTTCGGCGCGAGGCCCGGGGGTGCCTGTCGTATCTCGTCCTCGCAGGTGGTGAGGCGCTGGTGGTGGATCCATCCGCAAATGTGCAGCCGTACATCGACGAGGCCATGGCGCGCGGCGCTCGCATCGTGCGCGTGCTCGACACGCATGTCCACGCGGACCACCTCTCAGGCGCACGCGAGCTGGCCCGCCGGACCGGTGCGGCATTGCACCTGAGCGATGGGGCGCTTGCCCGTGGGGTCACATACGCGGCCGAGGTGACGGCGGTCACCGACGGCGATGCATTGGCATTGGGGAGCGAGACGGTGCGGGTCGTCGCCTTGCCCGGTCACACGAGCGACATGACGGGAATCCTGATCGGCGAAGAGGTCTTGATCGGCGGCGACTCGCTATTCGCCGACGGCGTCGCCCGCCCGGACCTGGAGAGCGGTGACGAGGGCGCCGCGACGGCGGCTCGGCAGCTGCACCGCACGCTGCGCGAGCGTGTCGCGGGGCTGCCCGACACCACGCGATTGGCGCCGTGTCACTACCCGGGCGGCCGCCGTGCAGGCGCGCTTGCGCCGCCGCTTGGCGAGGTGCGGGCCGCAGTGGCCGAACTCGCGCTTGACGAGGACGCGTTTGTCGAGCGCGTGTTGTCGGCGATGCCGCCCCGGCCGGCGAACTACCTGTCCATCATCGGTCGGAACCTCGGGGACGATGTGTCCGAGGAGGACGCCGCCCGGCTCGAGATCGGTGCGAACAACTGCGCGGCCAACTCCGGCCGGGCTGCAGGCGCCAGCCGGGCCATTGTCGGTTTGGCTCCTGAGGTGAGCAACGACTGACGTGCTCATCGCCGTGGTGTCCGGCGGGCTGCTCGGCATCACGCTGGGCACCGTCGGCGGGGGCGGTGCGGTCCTGGCCGTGCCGGTGCTCGTCTACCTGTTGGGGCAGTCGGTACACGCGGCGACGACCAGCTCGCTCATCATCGTCGTCGCAGCCGCAGGTGTCGCCGCGGTCGGGCATGCACGCCGCGGAGCGGTGTGCTGGAGGCTTGCGGTCACGTTCGCCGTGTCAGCGTTCCCGGGCAGCATCGTCGGCACGATTGGCAACCGTGCCGTGGCCGGAGAACGCCTGCTCGGGGCATTTGCCGTGTTGCTCGTCGCCGTGGCGGTGCTCACCTGGCGGAGGGGCGGGGCGGCCGTCGCAGACATCGCCGAGAAGTGTCCGCAGATGCGACTGGGGGTCGTGGCGCTAGCAGGTCTCGGTGTGGGCGTCCTGACCGGACTGTTCGGCGTAGGCGGGGGTTTCGCCGTGGTGCCTGCGCTCGCGTTCGGCCTGCGGGTGCCGTTTCGCCGCGCGATCGCCACGAGCCTCATCATCGTGACGGTGGTGTCGGCGGTCGGTCTGGTGGAGCATCTCGTGGCGGGCGCCAACGTCGCGTGGGGGACAGCGCTTCCATTCGCGGCTGCCGCCATGGTCACCGCATCATTCGGCGGGCGGTTCGCGGCGCACCTGCGGCGCCGCACACTCGCACGTGGGTTCGCCGCTCTGCTGACCGGCGTCGCCGTCTACCTGCTGGTCTCGGTGATCGCCTTGGGTGGCCCGCCACACGGATGAACAGGGTCCGTCAAGGAACGACTGCAACGTTTGACGGCTGCAACCCGTCGCAATACGCCGTCGGCGAGATCGCTGTGACCACCAGTGGCAACGAGGCTCGCCAACACCGTCTGCCTCGGTTCGCTCGCCCTCCGTCACAGTGGTTGTTCCTTGACGGATCCCTTTAGACCATTCCGGTCCAGCTGCGGTGGTTGTCCTCGAGCCAGCGGTCGATGCCCTGGTTGCTGAAGATGGTCGCGCCGTTGACGATCAGCTCGACCCCGTTGAGCTTCCAACCGCCGGCGAACCCGTCCGGGGACTTGTCAATGCGGACCGTTGTGATTGCGGACCGGCGTATGCCCGTGCCGGGGTCCAGGTCGAACGTATCGGTATTGCCGCGCTCGAAGTCGTTGTGCCACGCGTTGTCCAAGTTGAAGCTCCGTCCCGCGATCGTGAGCGTGACGTCGTCGTCTGTGCCGGCCCACCATTCGTCCTTGGTCGTCACCTTGACGCGCAGCGTGTTGACGACATCGCGGTCGAACACGCACCCGCTCCACGTGCGGTCGTCGTCTTCGAGCCATTTGCTGGGGCTCTGGTCGCAGATCAACTCCCCGCGGAACCACACGCGCACGCGGGCGAGCTTCCACCCCCCGGCGAACCCATCCGGGCTCTTTCGGATCAGGACTCGACGGATGTCCTCGCGTCGCAGCCACGGCGCCCAGATCGGATAGCCCTGGATGTTGCCGCGCTCCCGGTCGTCGATGTCGGTGTTGTCGAGGACGAACTCGTGGTCGCCGATGTCGATCCACACGTCGTCGTCGGTCCCCGCCCAGGATTCGTCCGCGGTGCGAAGCTCGACGAACAGGTCCGACCACCCGATCTGCCCCCGGGTGTAGCTGCACAGACGGTGTCCGTTGTCGGCCATGGCGCAGCTCTCCTGCGGGCTGGCGCACGCGCCGCAGTTGCCGTTGGGGATGTTGTCGCAGCCATGTGTGGAGCCGCAGGTGCTGCAGGGCGTGCCGCTGCCGGTGTACTCGTCGGCCGATCCGAACAGGTGGCTCGTCTCGTGGGCGGTGATGATGTCGAGCGTGCCGCGACCCCAGCCGCCCCAGTTGTTGCGGCGTGCGAGGGTGATGCGCCCGCTCCCGGCGTACGCGTGCCAGGAGTTGCCGTAGGGCGTCGCGAAGATCACGAACGCGTGGTCGGAGCGGTTGGCGACCCGCATGTCCTCGCGGTACGCGGCGACCGACCCCCACGTCCCGGCGTACGTCGTTCCGCGGTAGGTGACCTTGGCCATCGCCGGATCGCGCCAGTACTGCTCGTCGGAATCGTTATTGCCGTCGGCGACGTCGATCGCGATGAACTGTGTGTCGTACACCCATGTCAGGCCGGCCGCAGGGTGCAGCGACGCGAGCCAGTTGAGTCCCGTGATGATCTCGTTGCAGACGTCGTTTCGCTCCGCCGTGGTGAACGTCGGACCGCCGCTCTTGCCCGATTCCGCGAAGACGATGCCGACGGACATCTCGCCGGTCATCTTCCAGCATCCGACCTCGGGATGAAGCAACTCCCAGATCAGGTCGATCAACCAGTCGGGCAACTCGAACATCAACTCGTGGTAGCGGGGGCCGAGTCGCCGCCCCAGGCGCGCCAGGTGGTACGCGATGCGCTCGTCGTAGCGGTCCGCCAGCTTACGTTCGTAGTCGGTGAACTGGCGCATCGTCATCGGCTTGGGCTCGCGCGACGGCTGCTTGGTTTGCCGGGCGGGGGTGTCGGCGGGGAGCAGCGTCACCCCGCGTTCGGTCTCCATCCGACGACACAGTTCGAGGAACGCGCTCGGGTCGATCGCGCTGTAGGGAAGGGGCGCGTCGAATCCCTCGGTCGCCCACGACGTGCCGCGCAGGGACTTGTCCTGGGTGATCTTGCGGAACCCGGCCGAGAACCTCGCGTTCCACAGGCCCACGACCCGCCGCGCCTCGGGGGTCAGCTGCTTCAGATGCTCCCGGTCCATCGGTCCGCGGAGCGCCGCGGACGCGGTGCCGAGCGTCCGCGCCGCCTCGACCTGGGCATCCGTCACGAGCGCCTCGACGGCGACCTCGCCGTGCTCCGCGACGACGGTCGCGCCCAGTTCCCTGAGGCGTCGGGCCACCTCCCTCCGCGCCTCGATGGACGGTTTGGCGACGAGGAACAGGTACGGCTGTTTCGACGGGCCGGTCATGGTGGTCTCCTCTCGGGAACGGTCTCTTGCTCACTGAGAGGAGCCGTCCGGTCGGTCGGTGATACCAACGGCCTGCACAGGCGCGCCTGGCGGTGAGGGGGCCGTCGCAACAGCCGACATGCCCGCAGCTGACATACCGACGCGAATGACGCCACTGGTCACCGATCATCGTGAGGCAGTTGGTCCAGCACCGGCGTTGCCCCGGGCGCCGGACGCTCGCTGCGTGCCAGAGGGAGCCGGTTGCTGCTACGTGATGTCCTTCCTGAGGTAGGTGTAGTGCGCGACCGTCGGCGAGCTGACGAGCTCGACGCATTCGTAGCCCTGCGGTCCGCCCCCCCAGGTTGTCGAACAGGCGCGAGCCGGAGCCGAGGAACGTGGGCACCAGGTGGATCTGCATCTCGTCGATCAGTCGTGCGCGCAGGTACTGCTGGGCGGTCTCGGCACCACCCCCGAGCGTCACGTCCTTGCCGGCCGCTGCCTCCACCGCGCGTTCGAGCGCGGCTTCGATGCCGTCGGTCACGAAGTGGAATGTGGTGCCACCGTCCATCTGCACGGGTTCACGCGCGTGGTGCGTCAGGACGAACACCGGCGTGTGGTACGGCGGATCCTCGCCCCACCATCCCCGCCACGAATCGTCGCCCCACGTACCGCGAACGGGTCCGAACATGTTGCGCCCCATGATCGTTGCGCCGATGTTGACGTTCCACCCGGAGGCGATGTCATCGTCGATGCCGGTCTCGCCGCCCTCCATCCCGTGCATCTCGCGGAAGCCACGCGTCGCGAACGCCCAGCCGTGCAGGCCCATGCCGCCCTCGCCGAGCGGGTTCTCAATGCTCTGCCGGGGTCCTGCCACATAGCCGTCGAGCGACATCGTCATGTTGAACGTGAGCCTCGCCATCGGTGCCTCCCATGCGTCGTGATCCGCAGATCATTGCGGAACGCGCCGGACGGTCAGATCAGCGCATCCTCGGCCGGGACGGGCTTCGTCTCCCGCTCGACCTCGGCAGGTGGCAGGCCACGCTGGGCCTCGGCCACCCATTTGGCGTGGTTGCGCATCGCCCAGTCCAGGTCGACATCGCCGGTGGTGATCCCGCGCAACGAGTGGCGGGTGCTGGGATGCAGCAGCGCCAGGTAGAGGTGCCCGGCGACCAGCGCGATCGAGGCGAACGTCAGCAGATCATGAACAGTTCCCGTCCCATCGAAGAGGAAGCGGTGGTCGCGCTCACCGAGCCAGAGCAAGAACCCCGAGAGCGCGAACAGGATTGCGAATGCGGCCGTGATGAGGGTGTTGACCTTCTGGCCGGCGTTGAGGCGGCCCTGGGGGGCCCGCCGTCGCTTGAGCCACTCGCGGTCGTCGTGGTCGAACGTCTCGACCTCGCGCCAGGTTCGACGCAGTGACTTGCGATTGCCGAAGATGATGACGGCGGCCAGGGCGATCACCCACACGACGGCGGTGACCAGGTGCACGTTCTTGACCGCGTTCCGTCGATTGATCCAGGTCGACAGGCTCGGAATGTAGAGCACCAGCCCCGTGGCGAGCATCACGAAGAAGCTGCCCGCGTGGGTCCAGTGCATCGCGCGTTCGGTCCGTGTGAACCGATGGATCCGTTCAGGCGCCATTGGACCGCCCAACCCAGGCGTCTGCGTCGTAGCCATGGTCTTCCCAAAACCCGTCGCGGGGGGTCGTCTCGAACTGCACCTGCTCGACCCACTTGACGCTCTTGTAGCCGTACATCTCGGGGATCACCAGGCGGACGGGAGCACCGTGCGGGCGCGGCAGCGGCGTCCCATCCATCTCGTATGCCAGCAGCACATCCGACAGCATGGCCTGCTTGATCGTCAGTGAGTCCTCATAGGGCTTTTCGGCCGAGACGAACCGAACCCCGCCCGCGGTGGGGTCGGCCTTGACATGGGTCATCAGGTCGCTCATTCGTACGCCCGCCCAATGCACGTTGTTGACGCCCCAGCCCGTCACGCAATGGAAGTCGGACACCTGCTCGGTGCGCGGCAGGCGTTTGAGATCCTCGAGCGAGAGCGAGGCCGGCGCACCGACGAGGCCGCTGACCTGGAGGCGATATGCGCCCGGGTCGATGTCGGGCATCGAATCCGCGACCGTGTAAATCCGCCATCCCGCCGTGGGCACGAGCGCGGTGATGCCGTTGGGCACCACCCGACTCACTGCGCTGGTCAAGTCGCGTGCGAAGAAGATCCCCGCGGCGCCTGTGCCGAGCATGCCGAGAAACGCCGCCCGGCCGATTGCACGATCTTTGGATGCCATCAGCTCAGCCGACCATCACCGTGACGGCGGTGGAGCCCATCGGCGTCGACAGCGCCGTGCCGTCGCTGTTGATGCCGGACGTGTCGCTGTCGGCGGCGCGCAGCGCGCAGGTTCCGGCACCTTCAACGAGGCGTGCTCAACGCGGGCAGTGCGAATGCGGTGGTCGTGATCCGTGATCAATGGTCAGGTCCCTTGGGTCGGCGACATGCGTAGAATGCACACTCGAGACGCGGTCACAATAGGTCTGTTGTATTACGGGGTCCTTACGCAGATCGAGGCGTCCGGTGTCGTTTTCCCGCAGCTCGTCCTGTCCCGTGCGTTCATCGATCTCCTGCGGGTGCACAAGGCGTCCCCAACCTCTCTCCCGCCCTCCGTCTCGGATCGCCGAGGCTGTTCCGCGCCGGGGCACCGGCGGCCTGGGCGCCTCGTAGGCGAACACATGTTCGCTATGGTGACAGGGTGGCGAAATGGTCCACTCAGGACCCATCGATCCTGCACGCCGACCTCGACGCGTTCTACGCGTCAGTCGAACAGCTCCTGAACCCGGAGTTGCGCGGGCGGCCGATCGCGGTGGGGGGCGGGGTGGTGTTGGCCGCCTCGTACGAGGCCAAGCGGTGCGGAGTGTCGGGTGGCATGGCCGGGTGGCGAGCCCGCGAATGCTGCCCCGATCTGGTGTTCGTGACAGGGCACTTCAAGGAATACCAACGGCTCGGTGATCAGGTCATGGCCATCTTCGGTGACTACACACCGTTGGTGCAACGAATCTCGATCGACGAGGCATTTCTGGACGTTGGGGGTTCGCGGCGGTTGTTCGGTTCTCCAGCCGAGATCGCGGCGACGATTCGTGTCCGGGTGCGCGAGGAGGTGGGGCTGCCGATCTCCGTCGGGGCGGCTCGGACGAAGCACCTGGCGAAGATCGCGTCCCAGGTGGCCAAGCCGGACGGCATGGTGGTGGTCGATCCGGACCGTGAACGGGAGTTCCTCGACCCGCTGCCTGTTCATTTGGTGTGGGGTGTCGGCCCGGCGACCGAAGCTCAGCTCGCTCGGCGGGGCATCACCACGATCGGCCAGCTGGCGCGATCGGCGCCCGACACGCTGGCGCGCCTGTTGGGCGGCGGGTACGCGGCGAAGCTACGGGCGCTCGCCAACAACGACGATTGGCGAGCCGTCCGTCCCTCGGGCCGGGCGACGTCGATGGGTGCCCAATCGGCGTTCCCACGCGCGGCGCCGACCCCGGATCTGCTCGGCGAGGTGGTGGGCCACCTCGCCGACCGCGTGGCGGGCCGTCTGCGTGCGAGCGGCCGGGCGGGCCGGACCGTGACGGTACGGGTGCGCTTTGCCGGGATGCGGAGCGTCACCCGGTCGCTCACTGCGGGGGATCCGATCGCATCGACGCTCACGCTCAGGGAACTCGCCGAGACGCTGGTGGCACGCGGCTTGGCGGCGCATCCGACCGAGCGCGTTGTGACGCTGCTGGCGATCTCGATCTCGAACCTGGTGGACGAGCCGGCTGTGCAGCTTGAGCTGCCGGTGACCGACGACGACCCTCACCGCATCGGCTCCCCGACGGGCGCCGCCCGGCTGGCCGTGGATCGCTCCGTGGACGTGGTCCGCAAGCGATTCGGGCGATCCGCGGTGGGCTATGCGGCGCCGACGTTCTCCGCGCGCGGAGCGGTCCCCGACGAGTTCCGTGAGCTGGCTGAGCACGACTGACCCCGTCCGGCCGGGGGATCTCATCGACCTGACGCGGTGAGGCCGAACGCTCGCCATCCCCGTGCGCCATTCAGGCGCCTGTCAGGCGTTCGAGCGCACCATCGGGGTCATGAACCAGACGACCCCGAACATCGCCGCCGCCGCCGGGATCGTCGAGATCCAGGATCTGCGGCATCGCTCTGGATCACACCGACATCCGGTACCGGCGTGTCTGCGGCGTCGACGTCGTCCAGGAGTGCTTCGGGAGTGCAGCGCAACATCGGCTATCTGCCCGAGAACGTCCGCCTGTACGAATCGGTTTCGGGCCACGCAGCCGCGTACAGCGACTCCAACTCATGCGATGACGCCGCTGGTGGGGTCATCGCGAGCTCTGGGCGTTTGGATGCCGCCGCGGCGAGTCCGGCCAACGCGCGCTGCGGGACGCCCAACTGCGCCAAGCTCGTCGCGCCCGCCCGGTCCCGCAACGCAACTGCCACGTCTCGGGGGTCGGCGCCCAGGTGATCCCCCAAACGCTCCAGCGCATCGGGGAACCGTTGGCGCAGGGCGCCGACGGTATGCGGAAGCATCACGGCGTTCGCCTGTCCGTGCCCCAACCCCGCCACGCGGACGAGTGTTTGCGCCATCACGTGATGAAGTCCGTATCCGGCGCCGTCGATCGCGTACCCGGCCAGCAGCGCCGCGAGGGCGAGGCCGTCGCGGTCCACAGTCGCCGCGAACGCCGAGGCGATGAGGCGGGCGGACTCGAACGCCGCCAAGGTCGGCACCGGGGACGCGCGCGGCGTGAGCGACGCCTCGACTGCGTGCCCGAGCGCGTTCGTGGCGCCGGCCGCGAGCTCCGTTTGCGGCTGCGACGCCGACAGCGTCGGATCCGACAGCACCAGCGCCGGGCGTACCTTCGGCGTGTCGGCGGCAACGCCCGTGGCGTGGCGGTGGATGGCGGTCATCTCGGCGCCCGCGAGCGTCGTGGGGATCGCGACCACCCGCCGCGGCGGGTCGGCCGCCGCGAGTGCCTTCGCCACGTCGATCACCCGACCGCCTCCGAACGCGACCAGGGTCGGCGCGTGGATCGAGCCTCGAAGTCCCGCGGCAAGCGCGTCCACCAGGCCGGGTGCCACGAGATGGATCTCAGCGGCGCGGTCCACGAGGCCGGCCGGGGCGGACTCCAGCGCCCGCTCGGTCGTCAGCAGCGCATACGGCCGCTCGACGCGCGAGACGGCCTCGGCAGCGACGCCCCGACCGAACCGGATGACCCGCTCGCCGTCCCGCCAGGTGAACGCCGGTTCAGCCAGCGGAGCCCACGGTCGCCGGCGCGCCGGCGTCGTCGGTCTTCCATGAGAGCGCGTAGGTCGGATCGTCAAGGTCCCGTGCGAGGGCCGACAGGCGAAGCGGGTGGAACGTGTCGCACATCACCGCGAGCTCTTCGGTGCGGCGGGTGCCGAGCGAGCGCTCCACCAGGCCCGGCTGCGGGCCGTGCGGAAGTCCCGACGGGTGCAGCGTGATCGAGCCCAGCCCCACGCCCTTGCGCGACCCAAACTGCCCATCGACGTAGTAGATCATCTCCTCCGACTGCAGGTTCGAGTGGTGGTAGGGGATCGGGATCGCCAACGGATCCCAGTCGAGATCCCGGGGACAAAACGAGCAGATCACGAAGTTGGGGCCTTGGAAGGTCTGGTGGACAGGCGGCGGCTGGTGCACCCGGCCGGTGATCGGTTCGAAGTCCGCGACGTTGAACGTGTACGGGTAGACGTACCCGTCCCATCCGACCACGTCGAACGGGTGGTAGTCCAGCACGAACCGCTGGTAGCCGTTGCGGACCCGCACCACCAGTTCGTGGTCGCCGGGCTCGTCGTGGGTCGCGAGCGACACCGGCGGGTGGAAGTCGCGGTGCGAGAACGGGGCGCCCTCGTTGAGCTGGCCGTACCGGTTGCGGTACCGGTTGGGCGTCTCGATCTCGCCGGGTGTCGTGAAGCACAGCCAGGTCTGCGGCCCGTCATCGATCGCGATCCGGTAGGTCGTGCCGCGCGGGATCACGACGTAGTCGTGGCGGCGGAACGGCAGCGTGCCGAACACCGATTCAAGGGTCCCTGAGCCCTCGTGGACGAACAGCACCTCGTCGCCCTCGCCGTTTCGGAAGAACACCTCGGACTGCTCGGTGGGTTTGCAGATGGCGATCTCGACGTCGCTGTTCCACATCAACAGGCGCCGGCCGAATACCGGGTCGCCCTGCGTTGCGAGGTCGGCCGTGTTCGTCAGCCGGTGGACGTGCGCGTCCGGCACCCACTCCTCGCGGGTGATGGGGGTGAAGTCCAGGACCTCGCTCACCCGGCAGGGAGACACCAGGTGGTACAGGATCGACTCGTTGCCGCTGAACCCCTCGTAGCCCATCACTTCTTCGACGAGCAGGCGCTCCTCGCGCCTGAACTGGGTGTGCCGCTTCGGGGGCAGCTCACCCATGCTGTGGTAGCGCATGCCGACCTCCTACAAGTTTCCGCGCAGTGCCTGCTCCCGCTCGATCGCCTCGAACAGGGCCTTGAAGTTACCGGCCCCGAACCCGCGGCAGCCGTGGCGCTCGATGATCTCAAAGAACACCGTCGGACGATCGCCGACCGGCCTCGTGAAGATCTGCAGCAGATGGCCCTCGTCGTCGCGGTCGGCAAGGATCCCGAGCGTGCGCAGCTCGTCCAACTGGTCGCGCACGGCGGTGACCCGCTCCGGCAGTTCGTCGTAGTAGGTGCCCGGCGTTTTCAGAAACTGCACGCCCCGGCGACGGAGCTTGCGGACCGTCCCGACGATGTCGGTGGTTTCGATCGCGACGTGCTGTACGCCGGCGCCGTCGTGGTAGTCGAGATACTCGTCGATCTGCGACTTCCGCAATCCCTCCGCGGGTTCGTTGATCGGGAACTTGACGCGCCCGCCGCCGCTGGAGACGACCTTGCTCATCAGTGCCGAGTACTCGGTCGAGATGTCGTCGTCGGTGAAATGCAGCATCTCGGTGAAGCCCATCACCCGCTCATAGAAGCCGACCCATTCGTCCATCCCGCCCAGCTCGACGTTGCCGACGACATGGTCGATCGCCACGAACAGGCCCGCGTCGGCCCCGCCATTGACGTGGCGGAAGCCGGGGAGGTGGGGCCCGGCGTAGTCGCCGCGTTCCACGAACGTGTGGATCGTCTCGCCGTAGGCGGCGATGCTCGCCAGGCGCACCACGCCGTGCTCGTCGCGCGCCTCGCGTGGTTCGTGAACGGCGCGGGCGCCCTTGCTGACGGCGGTGCGGAAGGCCCGCTCGGCGTCGGGCACCGTCAGGGCGATCACCTTCGCCCCGTCGCCGTGGCGCGCGACATGCCGGGCGACGTCGCCGTTTGGTCGCAGCGCCCCTGTCAGCACGAGTCGCACGTCGCCGTGCTGCATCACGTGCGACACACGGTCGCGCGACCCGGTCTCGAGCCCGGCGTACGCGATCTCGTGGAAGCCGAACGCGTGCGCGTAGTAGTACGCGGCCTGGTGGGCGTTGGCGACGTAGAACTCGAGGTGGTCGATGCCGAGGAGCGGCATCTCGTCGACGGGCTGGTCGAGCGTGGCGAGCGGGGCGCGGCGGGTGGCCATGTCGATTCCTCCAGTGAGCCAGGTCGGTATGTATCATCATCGACGTTCTGTGAGCGACTTCAATGCTGATGCGTTGCGTTAATTGACGAGAGAAGGCTCAAATCGACGTAATCGACCGGCAGATCATTGCGTTACTGCGAGAAGACGCCCGCCGAAGCTTCAAGGACGTCGGCGGCCGCGTGGGGCTGTCCGCCCCGGCCGTCAAGCGCCGCGTGGATCGCTTGGAGGAGTCAGGCGTGATCCGCGGGTACGTCGCGATCGTCGATCCGGCTGCGATGGGCTGGCCCACGCGCGGCATCGTGTCGCTGATGTGCGACGGGCGGACCTCTGCAGCCGAGATCCGCGCGGCGACGGCCCCCATCCCGGAGGTCGCCGCCGCCTACACCGTGGCCGGTCAGGCGAGCGCGATCCTGCACGTGCAGGCCGCCCACACGGCCCACATGGAGGATGCGTTGGAACGCATCCGGCAGGCCCCCGGCGTGCGGGCGACCGAGACGCAGATCGTCCTCTCCACCCTGTTCGAACGCCCGCTCGCCGACCGGAGCTGATCGGGGAGTTCCGCGCTGCCGATCCGCTCCCGATGCAGGCCGTCAGCCCAGCACGGTTGCCACGAGGAGTCCGTCCCCGACACTCAGGGCCGCCACCGCAAGGCGCGCGTCCGAGGCGGCGAGGTCGGCAGCTGTCCGCATCGCCAGCGCGCCCGGGTCGATGCCGTCGAGATCGGCAGCTCGTCCGCTCAGAAACAGGTTGTCGGCGACGATCACTCCTCCTGGGCGCACGAGGCTGATGCACGACTCGATGTAGGCGGGGTAGTTGGGCTTGTCGGCATCGATGTACGCCAGATCGTAGGTGCCGGGAGCAAACCGGCCGAGCGTCTCGAGTGCCGCGCCGCGATGCACCCGAACGCGGTCGGCCATCCCCGCCTGTGCCAGGTTGCGCACCGCGATGTCGGCTGTCGCCTCGTCGATCTCGAGTGCGTCGAGACTGCCGCCGGGAGCGAGCGCGTCTGCGATCCACGCGGCGGAAACGCCGACGAACGTACCGATTTCGAGCGCGCGCCTGCCTCCCGTGGCCTTGACGAGCACCGCAAGCAGCCGGCCGACATCGGTGTGGGTCATCATCTCGGCGCGCGGATGGTCGGCGTGCCGCGCCAGGATCGCCGCCACCGGCGGCGGGGCGGCGTTGAGGTGATCAAGCCATGTGGCGAGCGGTTCAGTGATCTCACATCTGCCCTGGGCCATCGGTCCTCGTCTCGTTGCGGTCGTGCGTGTCGGGAGCGTTCTGCGACGGCGCCGGTTCGCCGCGCCTACCCCACCGTGGTCGTCAGCTCACCCAGCCCCTCGGCCGTGATGGTGACCACATCTCCGGGTTCGAGCCATCTGTCGCCCGGGAGCGGCCCCAGCTCCAGCAGGCAACCGCGGTCGAGCGTGCCGGATCCCAGCACGTCGCCGGGCCGAAGCCGGGTGTCGCGGGCGGCGTGCGCGACGAGTTCATCCCACGTGAACTGCATCGCATCGGTCCTGGCGCGGCCGACCTCGACACCGTTGACCGCGACAGCCGCCTCGATCGACAGCACGCCATCGCGGTAGGCCAGCTCGTCCGGAGTCACAAGCCAGGGGCCGAGGCTCGTCGCGAAGTCCTTTCCCTTCGCCGGACCCAACAACACGGCCATCTCCTGGCGCTGCACGTCGCGTGCGCTCCAGTCGTTCATCAGCGTGAACCCCGCGATCGTCCCGCGATCGCCGATGACGGCTGCGATCTCCAACTCGAAGTCGAGCATGCGGGTCGATTCGGGACGGCGCACCGTTTGACCGGGTCCGACGATGGAGGCGGGATTCGAGAAGTAGAACGCCGGCGCGACGTACCAGTACTCTGGGATGGGTTGTCCGCGGCGCCGCCACCCGGCGGCCACGTGCCCCTCGAACGCGTAGAAGTCGCGCACGCTCGGCGGCTCGGGCACCGGTGCCATCAGCGTGATCTCGTCGAGGGACCAGCTCTGTGGGCCCGGCCCGTGACCGTGGCCGGCGAGCCAGTCGATCATCGAGACCGCCTCCAGTTGCCGCACGCTGTTGCCGGCGACGACGCCGACGCGAACCGTGCCGCCCGGGTCCGTGAACGTCGCGACGCGCATCAGCGGGCCGCCCGGATTGCGTCGAGCGCCGCGGGATCTTCGAGCGTCGAGAGGTCGCCGGGATCCTCGCCGAGTGCGGTCGCGCGGACGGCCCGGCGGACGATCTTGGCCGAACGCGTCCGCGGCAGGGTGTCGACGAAGCGGATCGCCCCGGGGCGAAACGCCCGGCCCAGCGCCTGCACGACCGCGTCGACGAGTTCGGAGCGAAGGGTTTCATCTGCGGCGGCATCCGTTCGCAGGACCACGTAGCACCACGCGGTCTCGCCCTTGGTGCGGTGCGGGACGCCGACCGCACAGGCCTCGACGACCGCGGGGTGGCTCACGAGCGCGGACTCGTACTCCGCGGGCCCGACGCGCTTTCCGGCCACGTTGAGCGTGTCGTCGCTGCGCCCGTGCAGGAACCAGTCGCCATCGTCGTCGACACTGGCCCAATCGCCGTGCACCCACACGCCGGGCCAACGGGACCAGTAGGTCTCAAGGTACCGCGCGGGATCCTTCCAGACGCCGCGGGTCATGCCTGGCCAGGGCTTCGTGCAGACCAGCTCGCCCAGCACGCCGTCGCGGATCGGCCGTCCCTGGTCGTCCCAGACGTCGACCGCCATTCCGAGGGACGGCCGCCCGAGCGAGCAGGCGGCGATCGGCAGCGTGATGTCACACGACAGGAAACATGCCCCGACCTCCGTGCCGCCGGAGATGTTGATGATCGGCACCCGGCCGCCGCCGACCTCGTCGAACAGCCACATGTAGGGCTCCATGTTCCACGGCTCCCCCGTCGAGCCGAAGGCTCGGAGCGACTCCAGATCCACGCCCTCATAGGCCGACTGCCCGTGGGCCTTGAGCGCCCGGATGAGTGTGGGGGACACGCCCAGGAAGCTCAGGCGGTGCCGTTCCGCAAAGCGCGCCACGCGTTCGGCCGCAGGGAAGTCGGGCGCTCCGTCGAGCACCACCAGCGTTCCGCCCACTGCATGGGTGCCGATCGTGGCCCACGGGCCCATGATCCAACCCATGTCGGTGATCCAGGCGAGCCGGTCGCCCGGGTGCAGGTCGGCCTGAAAATGCACCTCCTGCGCGAGCTTGACGAGGAGGCCCCCGTGTACGTGGACCGCCCCTTTCGGCCGGCCGGTCGTGCCGGATGTGTAGGCGATCATCACCGGGTGCTCCGATGGCACCCACCTCGGTTCGACCGCCTCGGTGAGGGCATCGTCCCATTCCACGTCACGGCCCGATCGCCACGGGACGTCGACGCCGAGGTGGCGATGGACCACGACGTGACGCACGCCGGGGGCGTCCTGCAGTGCCGCGTCGACGGTCGCCTTGATCTGGACCGGCGTCCCCCGGCGGGTGCTCGCGTCGGCGGTGATCACCGCGACCGCGCCCGAGTCGACCAGCCTGGTCGCGATCGCATGGGCCGAGAATCCCGAGAAGATCGGGACGACCACCGCACCCGCCCACGCGATCGCGTGGAACGCGGTGACCGCGGCGGTCGACATCGGTATCACGAGACCCACGCGGTCGCCGTCGCCCACGCCGAGCGCGCGAAGCCCGCCGGCCAGCCGGGCGACGTCGTCGGCGAGCTCACGGTACGAGCGTGACGACACCTGGCCGTCCTCGCGCTCGGCGACCACGGCCTCGCGATCGGGGGTGGCCGCGGCGTGGCGGCCGATGCAGCTCCACGCCAGGTTCAGCTCGCCTCCGACGAACCACTGCGGCCACTCCGGACCCCGGCTCGCGTCGAGCACCCGCGTGTACGGCGTGGTGAAGTCCAGATCGAGCCAGCGGACGACGGCGTCCCAGAACCATTCCGGGTCGTCGATCGACCGCCGCAGGAGCTCCTCGTGACCGCCGAGCCCGTGTGCCCGTGCGAACCGTGTCGTATTCGCGGCTTCGACGACCTGTTGGGACGGTGTCCAGATCGGCGTCATCCTGGGGCTCCCGCGGCCGGATGGTGCTCCTCGAGGATCAACATCGTGTGGGTCGTACGGACCTCCGACATGTCGTGAAGCTCCAGAAGGACGAGGTCCCGCAGCGCGTTCAGGTCGGGTGCGCGTGCGAGCAGCACGAAGTCGTGGCCGCCGCTCGTCAGCGCGAGATACTCCACTCCTGGCAGCGCCAGCAGGCGCGTGCGCACCTCCCGCCAGCTCGCCTGCTCGACATTTCCCAGGATGAGCGCACCGATCCCAAGGCCCACCTTGGCGGGGTCCACGTCCGCATGGACGCCGCGGATCACCCCGTCGTCGCGCAGGCGCTTGAGCCGGGCGTAGGCCGTTGCCCGCGAGACCGATACCCGCAGGGCGAGGTCACTGACCGAAAGGCGCCCGTCGCGCCGGAGCTCGCTGAGGACCGCTCGGTCGATGTCGTCGAGTTGCAAAACCGTCGGGCTCCATGGGGAGTTTGAGCGAACCAATCGACATTCTGCCAACACGATTGTGTTCTGGCAAGCATTGTGTCCGGTATTTGTCTCAACCATTGACCGAAATGCAATAGAAGCTGGATCATTCGAGAAACGCTCCCACGAGGTTCCGTCGATGAGATCCGTTGCGAACAGTGCCCCTGCCGAGTTTTCATTGCCGGCCGATCACCCGGGTGTCTCGGACGTCGCCTACCGATTGCGACGCGCCGAGATCGCACAGGTTGGGGCGCGGTTCGCGCCGGGCGATCGGATCCCGACTGTCCACTACAGCGACGAGGAGGACGCGCTCTGGCAGCTCGCGTCGTCTGAGCTTGCCAAGAAGCACGGACAGTTCGCGTGCAGCGCGGTCATCGACGGGAGTCAGGCGTTGGCGCTGCCAACCGGGTACGTCCCCCAGCTTCGCGACGTGTCCGAGCGTCTGCGTTCGGTGACCGGCTTCCGTGTCGAGCCCGTGCCCGGCCTCGTCCCCACGCGCCGCTTCTACGGGGCCCTGGCCGACCGATGCTTTCTCTCCACGCAATACATCCGCCACACCTCGGTGCCGTTCTACACCCCCGAGCCGGACATGATCCACGAGGTCATCGGCCACTGCACCATGCTCGCTGAGCCGCGTTTGGCCGAGCTGTACCGGCTTGCCGGCGAGGCATCCCTGCGCGCGACGACCGACGAGGCGCTCGAGTTCTTCAGCCGTGTCTTCTGGTTCACGCTGGAGTTCGGGGTGGTGTACGAGGGTGGTGAGCTTCGCTGCTACGGGGCGGGGTTGCTCTCATCGTTCGGTGAAATCGAGATGTTCCGGACGGCCGAGACGAAGCCGTTCGACATCCTCACGATGGGTAGCACCGCCTACGACATCACGCGCTATCAGCCCGTCCTCTTCGCCGGCGCAGACATGGAGCAGGTCGTCGACGAGCTCACGTCATGGCTTCAGCTGTTCGACGACGACTGGTACCGGGAGAATGTTGCGTCCGAGGGGTCTACCTCCCTGCACGCCACTTAAGTCCGCTCGAACGACGCGCGCGCACGAAGCTCAGCCGATGCGAGGGGATCTCGCTCAGCCGGCCTCCTGTCGTCGTGTCCACCAGTCTCGCGCCGCGAGGTCAGATGTTCGCACGCGTCTCGTCGGGCGAGCGGTGTGCCTGTCTCGCGGCGGTGATGTAGCCGATGCTCGATACGCAAAAGGGGACGAGGTAGTTCATCCCGACTTTGACCCAGATCCAGCCGGAGTAGTGCCCGCCCAGGAACGTGTCGAGCTGATTGATCGCGGTCAGGATCGTGCCGACGACGAGGGCGATCCGGGCGCACGCCACGACCGCCGCGCGGGTTCGCAGGTGCCCGACGATGCTCCTCCACACGGTTGGCGCAGCCGTCACACGCACCCCGACAGCCATTCGGCCGGCGCGTGCGCGTCGACTTGGCGCTCAATCACATCGCGTGTCGTGCCGATCGGGGGTCGTCGGGTGATGTGCATCGCCCCACCTTGACGATCTCGTCGGCCTGGCACAACGGTCAGGACCCGGGGACGTCGATTCAGTCGAACACGAGTTCGCGGGGAAGCGCCTCGAGGCAGACGCAGACGAGGTCGTCCCGGGTCAGCGCCGCGGTGTCTGCGAACTCGGCGCCGACCCGGTCGAATGTGGACACCGCGACCGGGCCGCCTTCCTCGATCTCGCGTACGACGAGATCGACGGTCTCGGCACACCACTGCGTGCCCGCATGCGCACGCAGGACGGCAATCGCCTGCTCCGGCGGCATCCCGTCGCGGTACGGACGGTTCGACGTCATCGCATCCCACGCGTCGCACACGCTGATGAGCTTGGCTTCCAGCGGGATGTCCTCGGCGGGGAGACCGTCCGGGTAGCCGGCACCATCGACGCGTTCGTGGTGCCAGCGCACGAACCGCGCAGCCGGCGCGAGCATCGGGGAGCTCTGCATCAGGGCCTCACCCCAGACGGTGTGGAGCTTCATCTGCTCGAACTCGTCGTCTGTGAGCGCGGCGGGCTTCGTCAGGATCTCGAGCGGCGCTCTGAGCTTTCCGATGTCGTGCAGCAACGCACCCAGCCCCAATGCGCGTAGTCGATCCGCTGCGAGGCCCGCGCGCACACCGGAGCGCATCGCGAGCTCCGCGACACGGACGACGTGATCGCGGGTGACGGGATCCTTCTGCGCAAGCGCAGCGACGAATCGATGGACGACGGGTGTCAGGCCGAGTTCGAGCGCGATGAGTGGGTTGCGGTTGACCACGGGCGCGAGCGTCGCGACGACGTTGCGGTCGCCCCGGTGGGCGAGGAAAAGCCCGGCCGTCGCACCGAGCACGCCGCCCGCGTCTGCCGCGTGGGCAAGCCACCAACCGAGCGAGAACGGGGCGGTCCCCAGCCACGCCAGCATCGAGAAGCCAAGGTATCCAAACCCGACGGAGGCGGCGAGGGATGCCGTTCGGCGTCCGATTCGGTACAGACGGAGTTGGCGCAGCGAAAGGGCAAGTGTTCCCGCGAGAGAGAGCGCCGCGACCGTGAGCGCAAACAGCGAGCCGGCGGCCGGCGCCGCCACGCTGTTCGGCCAGATCAGCAACGCGGCGGCGGTGAGTACGGACACCGCGAGCCCTGAAACGGTCCATGCCCGCCATTCGCGAGCGATCGCGATCGACGCCGGGTGACGCGGCAGAAGCATCGGCGCACCAACCACCAGAGCCAACGGAACGGCGATGAACGCGGCCACCGACACCGCCGCGTTCGGGCCGTACAGCACACCGGGAATCGTCAGGCCGTGGACCATCGGAAGGATCGACGCACTGCCGAGCGCCGCTCCGAGAATCGTCATCTCGGCCAGGCCACGTCGCCAACCGACCACGACCACGATCAGCGCCCCGAACATGCACAAACCGGTCGCGACCACGATCGATGCGAACGCGAACCCCGGCGCCTCCCACCCCGCGGCTGCCAGCGGGCCAGTCGTCAGGAGGCCTGCCGTGGCCGTCGCAGCGGCCATGGCGAAAAGCCATGGCCAGAATCCTCGAGCGCGCGATGATTTCACGTACCAGACATCGGCAGATCCGATTGCCTGCTTGACCCGGGGGAGCCCGAAATGCGTCGCCACCGCGTCGGGAGACCTGCGCCGGCACGTGTCTCCAGGCCGGCACGGCCCGACTGCCGTCCTCGGGGCTGCCACAATTGGTACATGAACCCTCGATCGCGATGCGGCGCGCACGGGTGAGCGACCAGTTCGATCTCGTTGTGATCGGGCTCGGTTCGGCGGGACTTGCCGCCGCACGGTTTGCCGCCCACATCGGCAAACGGGTCGCCGTCGTCGAGCGGGATCGTCCGGGGGGCGATTGCCTGTGGACGGGATGCGTGCCGAGCAAAACCCTGCTGGCGTCCGCCCGTTCGGCTCAGCGTGCGCGCACTGCTCCGGCGCTCGGTGTCCACGTCAGCGAACCCACGGCCGATGCCGATGCAGTCTGGACGCGCGTCAGGGACGTTCAACGTGATATCGCTGGAGGCGACGACAGTCCGCAGGCGTTGACGAAACTTGGCCTCGAGGTTGTGACCGGCTCTGCCCGTCTGCAATCGGCGACCACGGTTGACGTCGATGGGCGGCAGGTCACAACACGATTCACGCTGATCTGCACCGGATCGCACCCCGCCGTCCCCGCCGTCCCGGGGCTCGTCGAATCGGGGTACCTCACCAGTGACACCATCTGGAACCTGACCGCGATTCCGCGCCGGCTGGTGGTCATCGGTGCGGGGAGCATCGGCTGTGAGCTGGGCCAGGCGATGCAACGCCTCGGTTCGCAGGTGACGATCATCGAGTCGGCGCCCCGCATCCTCGCCGCTGAGGAACCCGAGCTGGCCGCATCGCTCGCCCACCACCTGACAGGCGAAGGGGTCGAAGTCGCGGTTGGCGTGGTCATCGAGCGCGTCGAGCTGGTCGACGGCACGCGGGTCGTCCACGGACGGGTCGGCGATGAACCGGTGCGGTGGTCGGCGGACGATTTGTTGGTGGCAACCGGGCGGGTGGCGAACGTCGATGACCTGGGACTCGGCGAGGTTGGGATCGCAACGACGCCGGCTGGAATCGCGGTCGACAGCCGTCTGCGCACCGCGTGCGCTTCTGTCTTCGCGGCGGGCGACGTGACCGGGCGTCCGCGGTTTACGCATGTCGCCGCGCACGATGCCACGGTCGCGGTGCGCAACATGTTCTTCCCAGGTTCCACCGAGGCCGCGACGCTGGTTCCGCGGTGCACGTTCACCGATCCGGAGCTGGCGAACGTCGGGATGACGATCACTGAGGCCCGGGCGCGTCACGGCGCGGCTGCGGTGGCGGTCCACCGGTCGGACCTGACGCGCTCGGATCGCGGCCGTGCCGACGGCTTGCAGACGGGTGGCATGGTGTTGGTCACCGTCAAGGGCCGCCTTGTCGGGGCGAGCGTCTTGGCGCCGGCCGCGGGAGAGATCGTGCACAGCTTGGCGCTCGCGATCTCGCAGCGTCTTCGGTTGCGCGACCTCTCAGCCCTGGTGCACGTCTATCCCACGCTCACCTGGGAAGTCGCGCTCTTGGCAGCTCAGGCCTCATACGATCGGGCGCGACGGTGGCGGTTCCTTTCCCGCTTCGTTGGTCGTTAGAGTCCGTGCAGGAATAGGCACTGCATCGGATGGCGAGCGAAACGGCCCGGAGCGGGCTCGCCCCCGGCGAGTGGAAATTCGAACCTCAGAACGCCTATTTCCGAAGCAAAACCGAGCAGACGGTGCGGTGGTTCCTGCGCGGGCCCTTTAGGGCCTGCGCACCACCGAGACGACGAACGTGGCGATCGCGCCGATGGCCCCAGCGGCTGCAAGGGGCGCCCCGACGCTCCAGCCGAGCAGCGCCAACACGACGCCGGTCATCAACACCGCTCCGGGGATGCGTGCCGAGATGTAGCGGTCTGTCGCGGGAGCCGTCGCGCGGACGAAGTAGCAGGCGGTGACCGTCAGCCACGGCAATGCGACGCGTACCAACACGACCAACGCAATCCACCATGGCAGCGTTCCAGTCCGTCCGGCCAGCACCGCGGCGACGGTGAGGATGACGGTGTCCGATGCCCCGTCCAACCAGCGTCCCAGGCGCGTTTCCTCACCACGGTTGCGGGCGAGCCATCCGTCGATCACGTCGAGGGCGCCCAGCGCGACCAGCCCGATTGCCAGTGCCGTCGAGTCGACCGCCGGTAGGGCGGGCACGGCTGCCACGCGCGCAAGGCTCACGATGTTCGCGCGACCGAGCCCGTCGACCCGCGATCCGTCAGGACGTTCGAGCATCCCCAGATGCCACCACACCATCGCCATCACCAGCACCCACCACGCGGCCCCCACGCCGGCCAGTGTCAGGTGTCCGAGGATCGCCACCACAGCCCAGGCGGCAAGCCCGGCGACGCCGAGCGTCAGCGTCTGACGGCGTTCGCGCGGTCGGTCCGAGACGGTGTCGGCGGAGCGGCGAAACGATGCGGCGAGGAACGCCGTCCATGCCGTCGGGCGGTAGCGGGCGTCGCGAAGGTCTGCCAGCACCCCCCGGGTCCAGCGTTCGCCGTCGGTCACGCCGGCAGCCGCGCCACGATGGTCGCGTACCCCAGGGCACCGTCGGCGAGGGCTGCGCGAGCTGCGGCGACGAGCTCCAATCCGCGGGGGGCCATCGCAGCGATCTGCGGGACGGTCGACGCGACGCGACGCGCCAGCCGCAGCCGTGCCTCAACACGATCGATCAGCTGCGCGATCGCATCGTCGTGGCGTTCGGTGTGGGTTACTTCGAACCCGGCATCCGTCAGCAGGGCGCGTACCTGGTCGACCGGTCGGGCGTCGGCGACGCACGATGCCCATCCGGCCAGGCCGCCGAACGCGACCGAGAGTCGGGCCGGCTGGGTGACGACGTCCGAAAGCGCAAGGCATCCGCCGGGCCGCAGCACCCGCGCGAGCTCGGCGACCGCGCGTGGCTTATCGGGAAACAGACACAGGGCGCATTCGCACAGGATTGCGTCGGCCTCGCCGTCGTCCAGCGGCAGTCGTTCCGCGTCGGCGCACACAAACCGCACCCGTCCGTCCAGGCCGCCCGCGCGGGCTGCGGCCGAGGCGTGTGCGACGTTGTCGCCGGAAAGGTCGATGCCGACCACCCGACAGCCGGTCTCGGTCGCGGCGAGCATCGCGCTGGTGCCACGGCCGGAGGCCACGTCGACCAGCACGGCGTCGTGCCGCAGGGCCAGGTGAGCCATCAGCCCGCGGGTCAGGCGCTCGCCGCCCGGGTGGAAGCTCTCGCCCAGCAGGTACGTCGCGATCTCCCCACCGTAGGAGGCTGCGCAGCACGCCTTGACCTCCTCCGCGGCCAGGCTGTTCACGGCGCGAGCCGCCGTCCCGTCGGGCCCGCGTTGGGCCGGGCATCCGGTGAGGTTGCAACGGTACGTGAGCCATGTCGGGTTGGGGTCAACATCGCCGCGAGCGGTTGGGCATTGGGAACGACGGTGTCGACCGGTCGGCCGGTCAGCGCTGCGCGCACCTGCTCGCGGTACCCCACCGTGTTGTAGGCGCAGAAGGGGATCAACCGTCCGTCCGGCGTGATCTGCTCGACGCAGCACTTCATCAACTGCCTGACGTTGAGGGTATAGGCGTCCTGGAAGTCCTGGACCATGATCATGAAGACGTGGCTTGCGAAGTCGCTGAGCGCATCGGGGAGGTCAAGGCCACAGCTCTCGCACGCGAGCAACGCGGCTTCGGCTCCCGGGGTGGCAGACGCCGAGAACATCGCCTCGAGCGCGTGGCGCACCTCCAGGTCAGGGATGACGCGGTTGGCTGCATAGTCCAGGTAGTCGTCAACGTCGATCAGGCGGGCAAACGGCACCAATGCACCCTCGTCGACGAACGCGTAACACATGCTGCGGCAGGTCGGGAAGCAACACGGGACGGGGGTGAAGTCCGACACCCGCAGCCACTCCGGAACCTGTGTCGCGAGCAGCTTCATGATGTCGGGGTTCGTCAGGCGCTCGAGCGGGTCGAAGCTGACGTGCCGTCCGGCGTGGGTGACCGGCTGAAAGACGACGCTGCGCACCGCGGGGTGGGTCACGCCATGGCGGACGATCGCGCCGACCTCGTGCTCGTTGACGCGCTTCTCAACGGCCGCGACGAGCGTCACGACCAATCCGGCGTCGGCGCAATTCTGGAGTGCGCGTTCCTTGTCCGCGCGCAGATCCCTCCCCCGGATGGCAACGTGGGTCGCTTCGTCGAAGCCGTCGAATTGCAGGTAGACCAGCACGCCGAGCCGCGCGAGCTCGTCGGCGAAACCCCGGTCGCGGGCCAGGCGGATGCCGTTGGTGTTGAGCATCACATTGCGGACACCGCGGTCGACCGCCATCTGCAGGAACTCGACGATGTTGGGGTGGATGCTGGGCTCTCCGCCCGAGAACTGCACGACCTCCGGGTCGCCCTCCGCCGCGATGAACGCGTCGAGCATGACCGCGACCTGTTCGCGGGTCAGCGAGAAGTTGTCGGGCCCGTGGCCGGAGTCGGCGAAGCAGATCGGGCAGTCCAGGTTGCACGAGCTGTTGACCTCGATGATTCCCAGGCAGGCGTGCTGCTTGTGGTCAGGGCACAGGCCGCAGTCGAGGGGGCAGCCGTCGCGGACCTCGGTCTGGAACTCCAGCGGAAGCGTGCCCGGTTTGTTGTAGCGAAGTTGACTCATGTAGAGGTCGGCGTCACTCGAGATCAGCGCATCGAACGTCCCGTGCTCTGCACAGCGCTTGCGCATCACCACGCGCCCATCCTTGATGTTGACCTCGGCGTCGATCACCACCTTGCACACCGGGCAGATCGAGCGAGTCAGCTCCAGAAACACCTCATCGCGATCAGCCCTCGGTGTTGCATGCGTTGCCATGGTTCTCCTTGGATTGGATTGGAGCGCTCTGAGCTGGCGCGCACTGTACGGCTTGATCCGGTGTGGGTGGACATGATCGCAACGGTCTGCCACCGCCCGTCACGTGGGGCGCGGTCAGATCGACCGTGCCGGTCACGCCGCCGCGAATCGGGCGCGCGCGACCGTCTGCCGGGCCTCGAGCTGCGTCTGTGAACGTACGCGACGCCCGCCGCGACGTGGCGGTTTGGCGTGGTGATGACCCGACCGCCAAACCGCAAAAACTCGCCAAGCGTCTGAACCGTGATGACAGGCCAATCGCGAGGCGAACTCAGGAAACCCGTAACGCAATCGTCGTGCACCTGTTCTACTGGATAAGGTTCGCCATCAGGAACCCCGCCGGCTCGAACTTTCCCGTGGCGAGACATTCACGACGTCATCCAAGGAGACCCAGCATGCTTTCGCTCTCACTTCAACGGCCTGCACGGATCGTCGCGATGTTGACCGCGACGATGGTGGCGCTGCTCGCGAGCCTGGCCGCGACGGCCTCGGCCGCGGTGATCAACCCTGACCTCAAGCCCGCCTGTGGCGCCAAGGTCATCCTGGTTCTGGACGAATCGGGGTCCATCCAGGGCACGGCTGGGGCCGAGGCAGCTGTCCGCAACGCCGCGAATGCGTTGGCCACTGGGCTGGCTGACACCGGATCGCAGCTTGCGGTCATCGAGTTCGGCTCGTCAGCGAAACGGGTCTTCAACTACACGCCCGTCACGTCGGGCGCCGCGGGAACGCTTGTGACGACGTTCCAGCCGTACTTCGGCGGCACCGCCATCGCGCCGGCTGACGTCTACGACTCGCCGTCGCAGACCGGCCAGTTCACGAACTGGGAGGATGCGCTCCAAGAGGTTCAGGCCCTCAACACCACGGCGGGCGTTGCGCCACTCGTCGTGTTCATCACCGACGGTGACCCGACGGCCACCGGCACGTCTCCGCCGTTTCAGACGAACGTCGCCATCGCGACGGCCCTGGCCCCGGCGGTCATCCAGGCCGACGCGGTCAAGACCCAAGGCAGCCACATCCTGGCCGTCGGCGTCGGCGCGGCGCTCAACAACGCCACGAGCCTCGGTCGCCTCAGCGCGATCAGCGGTCCCGACGTCGTCACCAGTGCGACGGCGATCGACCTGAAGACCACCGATGTCCTTGCGATCGCGAACTTCGCCAATCTCCCCACGGCGCTCGCAACGATCGTCAACGAACTCTGCGTGAAGTCGGTCACGATCACGAAGGTCGTCAACAGGCCGGTGGTCGTTTCCGGAACGCTCGTGACTTACACGATCCGTGTGACGAACACCGGTGGCGTCGCCCTCAACACGGTCACCGTCGCGGATGCGATCGCGCCGAGCTGCGCGAAGACCATCGGTGGTCTGGCCGTCGGCGCGTTCAACGAGTACACCTGTACCGCGACCATCACGCAGGACACCACCAACACCGCGACGGTGACCTCGAAGGACCCACAGGGTGCCGCCGTGGCGCCCACGAGCGCGAGCGCGAGGGTCGACGTCATCGCTCCGGGACTGGATATCACCAAGACAGTCGACAAGGCCCAGGTCACCATTGGACAGCAGGTGACGTACACGATCACGGTCAGGAACACCGGTGATGTGATCCTCACGAACGTGGTCGTCAAGGACCCCACAGTGCCGGCCTGCGACAAGGTCATCGGCGACCTCGCCGTGGGTGCCACCGTCACCGTGACCTGCACCGCGACGGTCACCGCCAACAACACCAACGTCGCCATCGCGACTGCGACGGATCCGGTCGGAAACCCCGGGACGCAGATCACGCGGCAAGCGACCGCGGCGGTGACGGCCGTACCGCCGATCAACATCGCCGGTGCGTCGCAAACCACCCTCGGGATCGACAAACGGGGCCCAGCGACTGCGAAGGCTGGACAGTCGATCTCCTATCGCATCAAGATCACCAACACCGGCACCATCGCTGCGCAGAATGTGGTGGTGCGCGACCGCCTGCCCACCTCGATGGCGCTCGCCGCGAAGCCTGCCGGGGTCCAACTGGTCAACGGCTTCGTGATCGCCACGGTCGGGACCCTCGATCCGGGTGCGTCCAAGTCAATCATCCTGAAGGTCAGGATCGACCGGACGGCCACCGGGGCGCGGACGAACGTGGCGACCGCGAGTGCCACAAACGCGGCGCAGGTCCGCGACTCAGCACGCATCAGGATCGTCAAGATCGGGGGACGGGTCCGGATCCCGATCGTCACCGGGTAGTCGCTGCTTGTCAGTCGCTGGCGCCTCGGCCGGCGACGACGAGCAGGACTTCGAGTTCGTCGCGCCTCGACCAACCGGTCACCAGGGTGCTGAACCCGAGGTCAATGCCTCATCGCCTGACGAGAAAGCCCTCGCGCGCTCCGTGAGGAACGCGTGCGACCTTGCGGCGGGTGATGTCCCCCGTGCCCTCTGTGGGTCATCGGCCCAGCTAGCCTGGAGCGCATGTCAACGATCCGTATCGCCGTCGCCTCGACCCCGCTGACGGCGACGCTCGCCGAGGCCGTCCCGGCGGCCATCGCGGCGGTCGAGGAGGCCGGTCGTCTCGGTGCGACCGTGCTCTGCCTGCCCGAGACAGCGTTGCCGGGCCACCGGCTGCAGCCGCGCCCGGTGCCCCATGTCACGCAGGGCGACCTCGATGACGCGATCGACGCGGTTGCCGTCGCAGCACGCCGCGCGGGTGTCGTCACGATCGTCGGTGCCGAGCGTCTGACGCCGGCCGGTCGGGAGATCATCGCGATCGTGCTGGACGCCGACGGCGCCCGGCTTGGCGATCAGGCCAAGCGGCAGATCGATCCGACCGAGGAGGCGCACTACGTCGCCGGCAGCGGGCGACGCACCTTCACTGCCGGCGGGGTCGCGTTCGCGGTTGCGATCTGCCACGAGGCCTTCCGCTACCCGGAGCTGGCAAGCGCGGCCGCGCTCGACGGCGCGCAGGTTCTGTTCGTGCCGCACTTCGTGACAACCGACGACGGGTCGCTTCCCGAGCGCTGGTGCGATGCCTCGAACCCGTACCACGAGAAGGCGCTGATGTGCCGGGCGCTCGAGAATACGATCTACGTCGCCACCGCGAACGTCGCCGGCGCGGAGCAGGGGTCGGCGAGCTGCATCATCGCGCCGGACGGCTCGCTCGTCGCGCAGGTGCCCTACGGCGATGTCGGGGTGGCGGCCGCCGACGTCGACCTGGCCCTCGCTGACGGATTGCTCGCCCGGCGCTGGGCTCCGCAGCGCAACCTGGGGACGGCTCCGGGAGAGATTCATTCACCTGCGGTGCCCGGGGCATGACGTTCTCATTGGACCTGAAGCTGGGAGCTGCCCCGATGAGTGCCTTGCGGTAGTCCGGGTTCTGCCCAATCGCCGCACGCAGATCCCCGCTCGCGCCCCCTACCGCAAGGTTCGTGACGTTCACAGTCCTGCCCGTGTCGTTCGCGATCCGCTTCGCGAGGAGCTCCGGGAAGCTCCGTTGGGGGCCCGCGTCGCCCGCGCCGGTGGGAACAGAGTCGCCGAGGGCGACGAGATCCCACGCGTGGGAGGGCGGCTCGAACGCAGTGATTTCGTCGGGTGTCCGTCCTCGGGCGGCCCGAATATGGCCGGATATGCGGACGGTCTGCGTCCTGCGCTCGCTCCGTCTTCGCACGCCGGATCCATCGACGGACGTCCGGGCGGATGGGTGTACTAGCCGAAGGTCCAGGGTCGAGGACGACCTCGAACTATACGTTTTGGGGTTTTGCAACGACGTTACTGCGATCACAGTCGTAGGGCCGACGCCTGTCGCCGGAGTCGTGTCACCCTTGAACCAAGGACCGGTTGAGATGAGAAGCCCGCAGAAATCCGTCCGTCGACTGTTGACGCTCGTCATCGCAGTCGCGCTCGCTGTGCCGACCCTGGGAGCCGCGGCTCCGCTCGTGGGCGACAACTTCGAGGCCGATGACGGCAACCTGATCGTCAACAGCTTCGCAAACGTCGACTGGAACACCGCTGGTCCGCAGGTCGATTTCGACCTGCCGTCGGCGAACGACGACAGCTTCACCATGGGCGCGCAGGAGGACAACCCGGTTCAGACCTGGGGCGTGACGACCGCCCCGGTCAACGCGAAGGCCGACATCATCCGGACGTACACCAAGGCGGCCTTCCCGTTCTTCCGTTTGGGCATCGTCCGCAACCAGCAGGCCAACGGCACCGTGGCCTACCACGTCGAGTTCAACCAGTCGACCGCGAAGCATCCCAACGGTCTGCCGGTCCGCACCGTCGGCGACGCACTGGTCGTCTACGACTTCCAAGGCAACAACACGCAGGCGACGCTCACGTTGCACCGCTGGATCGCGTCAGGCGCCTGCGTCACCAACGCCGCCGCGCCGTGCTGGGGGACCGCAACCACCCTCAACGCGACCCAGGCGGTCGGCGCTGACAACCAGACCGCAGTGCTCGACACCGTGGCGAATCCCGACGAGACCCTCGCGCCCAAGACCTTCGACGAGCTGGCGATCAACCTCGCCACATCGCTGGGACTCCCGCAGAACAGGTGCATCAACTTCGGTCAGGTGTGGCTCAAGACGCGTGAGGGCGGTGCCTTCGGCTCGGCGCTTCAGGACCTGATGGGGCCGCTGCCGATCCATGTCGGCAACTGCGATGTCGCGATCGAGAAGGACGTCGTGGCGGTCAGTGGGACGACCTCGCTCAACCCCGCGTCGGCTCCGTTCAACGCAACGCTCGGGTACCGCATCCGGGTCTTCCTCGGCCCCAACAGTGCGCCCGTGGCGGCGGATCAGCTCGCGGTCAGCGACACCACGGTCAGCGACACGTTGTTGACGAACGCCCCGCTCGTACCGGTCCTCGCAAGTGGCAAAATCGTCGGGGACGACGGGGACAACGTCCTCGAGCAGGGTGAGCGCTGGGTCTACGCGTTGAACGCGACCGGCACACCGGTCGTCCAAGTCGCGACCACCTGTGCCGACGTCGTCAACTCGGCGAAGGTGGCCGTCACCAGCGGTGACACCGACCTGACCAACAACAAGGCGACGCGCACCACCCCGGTGGCCTGCGTCCCGGACATCGCGATCGAAAAATCCGGTCCGGCGTCAGTGAACTTCGGTGACACGATCACGTACACCGTGGACGTGTCGAACGTCGGGGATCCGCTGCCGATCGCCCGGGCGGACCTCCACGTGACCGACCCGGCGGTTGCCGGGGCGGCGGAGCTGGAGTTCGCGAGCGTGGTCACCGGTGACGCCGACACGCTGCTCGAGCAGGGTGACGTGTGGCGCTACAAGCTGGCCGGCGGCGGGGCGGTGACAATTCCGGGCGACGTGTGCACACCGATCGACAACACGGCGATTGTCGCGGCGGTCTCGGGCGAGACCAACGTTGCCGACAACCAGAGCACCGCGACCACGATCGTCACCTGCACGCCGGACATCGCGATCACCAAGTCCGGTCCTGCGTCGGTGGGCTTCGGTGACACGATCACGTACACGGTGGACGTGTCGAACGTCGGGGATCCGCTGCCGATCGCCCGGGCGGACCTCCACGTGACCGACCCGGCGGTCACAGGCGCGACCGAGCTGGAGTTCTCGGCAGTCGTCACCGGTGATGCCGACACCCTCCTGGAGAAGGGCGAGGTCTGGCGGTACGTCCTGTCCGGTGCGCAGCCGGTGACGCTCGCGGCGGACGTATGCGCGCCGATCGACAACACGGCGATCGTCGCCGCGGTCTCGGGCGAGACCAACGTTGCCGACAACCAGAGCACCGTCACCACGATCGTCGCCTGCACGCCGGACATCGCGGTCACCAAGTCCGGTCCTGCCGAGGTCGAGAAGGGCGCCACGATCACCTACACCGTGGACGTGACGAGTGTCGGCGACCCACTGCCGATTCGGCGGGCTGATCTTCATGTGACCGACCCGGCGGTCGCCGGGACGACTGCACTCGAGTTCTCGAGCGTCGTCACGGGTGATGCCGACACCCTGTTGGAGCAGGGCGAGGTCTGGCGGTACGAGCCGGCCGGAGGCGGGGCGGTGATTCTCCCGGCGTCCACCTGCGGGAACATCGCCAACACAGCACTCGTCGAGACGGTGACCGGTGAGACCAATCTCGCGAACAACACCTCGAGCGTCACGACGTTCGTGCGATGCCCGGACTACACGGTCGTCAAGACACCCGGGGCCGCCAGTGTGCCGTTCAGCGCGGGTACGGTCAGCTGGTCGGTCGAGGTGACGAACACCGGCAACGTCGATCTGGCCAACCCGGTGCTGGCCGACGCCACGGTGACGTTGGCCGGTCCGTCCTCGTCGCTCGGCGGCGAGGACGATCCGGCGGTCTTCCAGACGGGCGAGGTCCTGACCTACACGGGCACCGAGCAGATCGCCGACCGCTGCGGCCAGATCGAGAACACGGTCTCGGCGACGGTCCAATACGGGCAGGTTCATATCGCCCGGGCCGCCAGCGCCACCACGACCGTCGTGTGCACGCCGAACATCGCGATCACCAAGTCCGGTCCGCCGACGCTCGATTTCGGTGCAACGATCAGTTACGCGGTGACCGTGACCAGCGTGGGTGACCCGCTGCCGATTCCACGTGCCGATATCCACGTGACCGACCCGGCGGTCGCCGGGACGACGGAGTTGGTGTTCTCATCGGAGACCAACGGCGACGGGGACACCCTGCTCGAGCCCGGCGAGACATGGACGTACAGCCTGCCCGACGCACCGTTGACGCTCGCCGCCAACCAGTGCACCCCGATCGACAACACCGCGATCGTGGCGCAGCTCACAGGTGAGACCGACTCCACCGACAACCAGAGCACCGTCACGACGAACGTCATCTGCACCCTCAACCTCACCATCGCGAAGACGTCCGACAAAGCCACCTACGCAGCGGGTGAGACCATCACCTACACCGTGACGGTCACCAACAGCGGCCAGTCGGCGGTGCCGTTCGCGGCCATCCAGGTCTCGGACCCGACCCTCCCGGGGTTGGCGCTGGTGGGCGAGCCTCCCGTCGAACTTGCGTCCGGACAGAGCGCCACCTACACCGGTACGCGTCAGACGACACCGGCCGACTGCGGCTCCGTGCCGAACACGGCCACGGTCGTCCTCAACGTCGACGCACAGGAGACCACGCTGCAGGACAACAGCGCAACCCACACGGTGACGGTGACCTGCACCACGGACATCGCGATCGTCAAGCGCGCTGACAAGGCGACGTACGCACCGGGTGAGACGATCACGTACTCCGTGACGGTCACCAACACCGGTCAGCTGGCGATTGCGTTCTCGGCGATCCAGGTGTCCGATCCAACGCTGCCGAATCTGACCCTCGTCGGGACCGCCCCGCAGGCGCTCGCCCCTGGTGAGACCCTGACCTACACCGGGAGCCGTCAGGTGACCGCCGCCAATTGCGGGCAGGTGCCGAACACGGCGACAGTCGCCCTGTTGGATGTTCCGACCGAAACCACGACAGCGAACAACACATCATCGGTGAGCGTCGCGGTGGCCGGTCCTGCGTGCAGCCCGACCGTTGTCGTCGCCGGCGATCAGGCCACGGGCCTCAGCATCACGAAGGTCGGTCCGAAGTCCAGCCAGGTGCGCAAGGCGGTGCGGTACACGCTCCGGATCACCAACACCGGACCGGTCGCGGCCCGCAACGTCATCGTCCGCGACCCGGTTCCGTCCGGCATGACCGTCGCCAAGCTGCCGGTCAACGCGACGTTCGGCAAGGGCCAGGTGCGCTGGAGCATCGGTGACCTGCAGCCCGGTCAGAGCGTGAGGGTTCAGGTCCTGCTTCGGGCTGAGGGGAACGTGACGCGCAGGATCTGCAACGTCGGTTTTGCGAGCGGCGGCAACGCACCTGAGGTGAACGCTCGGGCGTGCACGCGGTTCCTCAAGGTCGGTCGCACGATCCGTGTTCCGGTCGTCACCGGTTGACCATTCCTTCGGGCGGGGTCTGGGAGCATCCCTCCCGCCCCGCCCGAACCCTGCCGTTCACTCATTTCTCAACCAGAGCGACTCACGCGCCCTAGCCGAAGGAAGCCAGCCCCTCCAGCCGGACGATGGTCGGGATCGTCCGGCTCGGGCGGCTGGCAACGCCTGGAATCAGCTTTTCTTGGCGTAGATCTCCATGCCGGTGAAGTCGACCTGGACGCAGGGCTCATCGCCCACGACCCAGGCGTCGTGGCCCGGGGGGATCACGAGCACGTCGCCCGGGCCGATCTGCTTTTCGGTCCCGTCGTCCATTCGGACGACCATCCGACCCGAAATGCAGTAGCCCATGTGCGGCGCTTGGCAGCTGTCGGTGCCGGCGATCGGCTTGACGTGCTCCGACCAGCGCCAGCCCGGCTCGAACGTCCCCCGCCCGACTACTCCGCCGGCCAGCTTCACGATCTCAACCCGGCCTTTGTCCACGAAGGGACGGGTCTCATCCGCCTGGTCGTGGTTCCGTATCTCGAACTCGGCCATGAAAGCCTCCCTGGTTGCTGTCTTCATCGCGACCCTACCCCTGATCCCCTCCGTGTCAACGCCTCTTGACCGTCACCGACCTCCCGGCGGCGCAGCCACGGCCCGAACACCGCGCGCAGGAAGAGCGGGCGCAGCAGGCCGACGATGACGCCGAGCCCGATCCCCAGAACGCCCTGATCCACCGGTGACGCGCCGAGCGGTAGTCGGCGTGCTGGGGTGGCCACCACCCGACCCGTGGGATTGGGATCTGAAGCATCAATCACAGCCCGAAGGACCCTTCCCCGGCTTGCCCTACTGAGGGCCTCCACCCCATCGGTCCGGGAAGATCTCTGTGGACTCGCTTTGGCCACAGGTGGTTCGCTCTGATGTGAATCCTGGTCGCCTCCGCAACCTCGAAACAGGGTGGGATGACACCTCGATTCAGGAGTGGATACCACCCCGAAACGGGGTGTTTGCGATACAGTGGGGTATGGCCGAAAATCCGTTCGTCTACTCCCGCGTCCTGGCCCCCGGTGATGTCGTCAACCGCGAGGCAGAGGTCGATGCCCTGCTCGAGGACGCTTTGGGGGGCCACTACGTCCGGCTCGTCGCTCCCCGGCGGTACGGCAAGACGAGCCTCATGGGCAAGGTCCTGGCGCAGGCCAAGCGTCGCCATGGGTTGACCGGCGTTCTGGTGGACTTCTTCGGGGTCGTGAGCCTGGCCGATGTCGCGATCCGCGTCGAGCGTGCCTATGCACATCATCTTGACGGCGGCCTGCGCACAAAAGTCGAGAGCCACCTGAAGACCTTGGGGCTTGGCCTGTCGCTCGGGGTGCAGGGGATCTCTGTCAGGCTCCATCGGCGGTCGGACGATGTCGACCCCCTGCCCGCGCTGCACGCGCTGCTCGACCTGCCGCGCGAGGCGAATCGGCATACCGGCAGGCGGGTCCTCGTCGTGTTCGACGAGTTTCAGGACGTCCTGGCGCTGGATGGGGTGGACGGGATCATCCGCAGTCACATCCAGCATCAGGGGGAGGTTGCCTCGTATGTGTTCTGCGGCAGCCAGCCCGGGATGATGGCGCGCCTGTTCGGGCAACGAGACCGCCCCTTGTTCGGTCAGGCAAAGGCGATGGAACTCGGTCCGCTCACCGACGCCGACCTGGGCGCCTACATCGAGCGACGCTTCGCAAAGAACGACCGGTCCGCGGGTGAGGTCCTCCAGGCGTTGCTCACCACCAGTCGTGGCCACCCCCAGCGGGCGATGTTCCTCGCCCATCACCTCTTCGCGCAGGTCAGATCCGGCAAGTCCGCGGATGCAGTCCACTGGCAGCTGGCATTGGACGCTGCCCTCGCCGGCGTCGACGAAGAGTTCGAAGCGCACTGGCGCGCACTCAAGGTCGTCGATCAACGTGTCCTGCGCGCCATCGCCACGTACGGCTCGCCCTACCGAGAGGACGCCATCGATGCGCTCGCCCTGACGTCGGGCGCGATTGCGGCCGGGCTGACACGCCTCCGCGACAACGGCGAGGTGACACGCGACGGCTTCCGCATCGTCGATCCACTGCTGGAACTCTGGATCCGCCGCCGCTTCTAACCGGCCGGCGCGCGTCATTGGCCCAACCGAAGCCGACGCGGGGACTCGAACCCCGGACCCCATCATTACGAGCAAGCGGCAGGACTTGCAGTTGCTTGCGCCTGTTGCGCGTGATGCCGCTAATCACAGGGTTCTCGGGTCTCGGAGGGGCTAGGCGTTTGCGGATGTTCACGGGCCTTGTGTTGCCACCGCGTTGCCACCTTTCCTCTTCTTGCTGCAGTGCCCGGCCGCCCGGGGGAGTACGATGCGTGTAACCAACGAGCCAAGTCGCGCTTCCGCCCTAGGGGCAGGCCTTTCGTGGCCTCTGCGACGCCGGTGGTCTTCCTCGTTGCGACCGATTGACGGTCGATGCCCTGGTCACTCCAGCGGGCCAACGGAAGGGGGATGTCGTGCTGCGCAAGCTGCTCGCACAGCTATCGAAATGATTCCGCAAGAAGGCCTGATCGTCCGTTGCCACTCGCCCTCGATCGAGGAGGATCGGCATGGCAGGGAAGTCGAAGAAGCATCGTGTGCCCAACCCCGTTTCCCTGGGAACCGAGGCGAAGGCGCCGATGCTCAGCTTGAAGGTGAAGAAGCAGAAGAAGACGTCGCGCGGGAAGTAGCACGCAGCGGCCTCGGGCCGACGTCGGCAGGTGACGAAGGCGCTCCCACAGGCTGGCCCCTCCGGGCGCGATCTGGGGGCCTCGGGTGAGTCAGTTCTTCGGAAGCAATCCCGCCGCACAGTCGCCTGAGGGGCCGAAGCGTGGACCGTGGCGCCGAGGCGTGCCACGAACCTGGCGGGATGCGCTCGACCTGCCCGAAGCGCCCGACGAGCCACGAGAGGTCGCAACCGGAGAGCTCCAAGCGCCCTCAAGCGTGTCTCCCTCCCCCAGCGACATCGTCGACGAGTCCTCGGAGCAGTCGTTCCCGTGCTCAGATCCTCCCAGCTGGGGCCCAGGCCTCGTGTGATTCCCGCGGCAGGCGATCGAGTGCGGCGTCAGGGTCAGCGCCGCGGCAGACGAGACCGCTTTCGGGCTCCACCTGCCTGCTGTTCGCGGCCGTGACCTTGCGTTTGCCCCCTCCCGGCCGACTCAAGCACCTGCGATCTCGTCGTAGAGGGTCGCGACGTCCGACGCGATTGCCGGCCAGGTGAAGCGCTGGGCCACCATCGCTCGCCCGTTGGCCCCGCGTAGCGCCCGTTCGGCCGTGTCGCTCGCCGCGGTTGCGAGCGCGTCGGCGAGTGCGGCCTCGTCGTCCGGAGGCACGAGCCAGCCCGTCCGGGTGGGAGAGGCAGGATCGGCGTCGATGAACGTCGGTGGCCCTGCGGCGTCGCAAGCGATCGGCGGCACGCCCATCGCCATCGCCTCCACGTAGACCAGACCGAAGCTCTCGGCCACCGAGGGCACGGCCAGCAGATCCGCTGAGGCGAGGGCCAGCGCCAGGTGGCGGTGTCCACGCCACCCAGCCAGATAGACCTCGGCGGCCCAGGGGGAAGCCGCCGCGGCGTGAGCGGGGTGCTCGCCCTCCCACTCCCCGGTCGCGCCGCCCCACAGCACTAGGGGCAGCGGATGCCCAAGTAACTCACGAGCGCGGGCGTGGGCACGCACCAGGAGCGCCGTGCGTTTGACGGCGGTGAACCGACCGACGAACAGCACGATGACGGCCGCGGGGTCGAGGAGTGGCGCGAGCTGCGCCGGCTGGTACCGCATGGAGCCGGGCCAGGGGTCCTCGGGCGTCCAACCCCGGGGCTCCTCGCACAGCCAGCGCCGCCAGCGGGCGGCCCGCTCAGCCGGGTCGGCGCGAGCCCCGTTGAACACGCCGGGGTCGACGCCGTTGGGCACGAGCACGATCTTGTCGCGGGCCAGTCGCAGCAACCGGGCGGCCAGGTCGGCTGCGGCGGTCGAGCAGGCGAGGATGCGCGTCGACCGCGCCGCCCAGCCGCGCATCCGTTGCGCCCAGACCGCGCCGTGTGGCCAGAGGGCCCCATCCTCGATGGCCTGGAGCATGAGCAGCTCGGTCCCGTGGAGGTGGGTCACCACGGGCAGGTCCGGCGCCAACCGGGCGAGCGCTTCGTGCGCCGGAGTGAGGTGGTGCAGGTGGACAACCTGGACGCCTGCGAGCACCCCCGGCGCCCCGAGGATGACCATCCACGCGGCCACGTGGTGCTCGTAGGTCGCGTCGTCGAGCGACGCGAACACCCGGTCCGGCGCGCCCGGGCGGTCTTCGTAGGAGGGGTGAAGCGGCGGGCTCGCATTCATCGGGTCCGGTGCGCGTATCGCCGCGTCGTAGGGCACCGTCACCACGTCGCCTACGCTGCGGAAGAACGACAACGCGTGCCCTGGCTTGCCGGGGGCGCCGAGCGACCCAGCCACCACCCGGGCGTGCCACCCCGTCCCGGTATCCACCAGGAACCGACTCAAGTAGCGCACCACCTGCGCTGAGCCGCCACGCGGGAAGAACACGAGGATATGGAGCGCGACGCGGGGAATGGGCATCCGAGGACCACCCTAGACCGATCGACGCGATCCACCACCAGAGAAGGTGACCGCTGACACGAGCACCCCGAGACAATCCCCGGCAACCGTGTCGAATGGATACCCATCGTCCTCTGCCCGGGACGGATCGTCCGGGCCGTCGACGGCATGGCGGCGGCGGTCCAGCAGGAGTCGGTGCTGTGACACTCCGCGCGGATCGCGACGGCCGGCCGGCTCCGTGCCGATCGCGAGCCTCTCCGGAGGCTGATCTCAGACGCTCAGCAGCTTAGGGGTCACCCGCTCGCGTCGTCGGGTAGAGCAAACGCCTCAGTCACTCGCTGCAGGGTGAAGGACGAACGCATGCGGGTGACCGAGTTCTGGTTGGCGTACATGCCTTTCTCCCAGACGGCCTTCTCTCGCGGAAGGGTCTTGATCCATTCGACCCGCACCGCGTATTCACGCAGCGCTGGATCCTCCTTTTCGTCCCCCATTTGCTCGGCAAGGAGCGGCGCCTCAAGAATCGGGACTCGACGGCCGTCGATGGGGACGGTGAAGTTGCCGATCGGTTGCACCGTCTCTTGGCTATCGCGGCCCGAGGCGGGTCGACGGTGATTTGATCGGGTTCAGGAGTGGGCAAGAGGAGGCGGCATACGCGGCAATTGTGGAACTCGAGCCAAGAAACGTCTACCGCTGGGAACCACGAGACGCGATTGCGAGCGAAGGAGTCCCCGTCAAAGCCAACGTCCTCGTGGGGAGGTCGATCAGCCACGGTGCCCATCGTCCGGATGGTCCGTGGCAAAGCCGCCGGGATCCGGTTTTTGATGAGGCGATGGCGCTGGCCGAGCCGGGAGCAATTCGCGGTCGTCTTCCGTCGGGCGGTCCGCCCGAGCTCCGGGGCTTCTTCATCGCACAGACGCAGTATCTACTCCTGTGGACGGCCATCGAGCGCTTCGCCGCTTTGCGCTGGGGCTTCGAGGGCGGACCGTCCAAGCAGATCAAGCGTTTCGCGAAGAACGATGCATCGCTTGCCAGGGCACTTCTCACGATCGTGCCGCCCGAACGGGAAGAACACGTGGTCTATCGAGCGGACGACCCCGCGAAATCGGAACGCCTGGTCCGGTCGGACCCCGTAAAGGCAATCGGCTACTACTACCAAGTGCGACCGAATGTGAGCCACCGCGGAAAGAGTGCCCATCAGGAGGTAATCCTGGTGGAGACCTGCCTTCGGGAACTTTGGCGTGTCTTCAGCCGCGTTCTTGATGAAACACTGGGACGACTGTCCTGACTCTCTCTTGCTTTAGGCGACGCTGGCGGGCTTACCTGGCGATGCACGCCCTATTCGGAGAGGACCGGTTGAATCGCGAAAAGTGGGTTGTTGACTCCGCTACTTGACTAAACAGCGAACGGTTCCTGCCGACGCAGGCCGGTGGGATGAGGCTCCGAAACTGGGGTGTTGCCACTTGTGTTGCCACCCGGGCTGTGGAGCGCTCTGGACGCGTACCTGACTGGCAGAAAAGACCTGTGTTTGCAGGGCTCCCCACCGAAGCCGACGCGGGGACTCGAACCCCGGACCCCATCATTACGAGGAAGGGGAAGACCGCAGGACTGTCTGGAATTCCCAGGCTGAGGCAATGACCAAACGATGGGCGGTTCCGCTGCGGTTCCCCGGCCGCGTGGCCATCGGGACTGAGCGCTCGTGCCGATCGATGAAGCCGCCTGCAGGCTGCTCCCCTAAAAATAGTCCGCAATTAGACCCTAGGACTAAAGAGCGCTCACGATTTCCGGCTCCGATTTTTCGCTAACAACCAGGGTTATCGCCCGCAATAACCCAGGAATTCGCACAAGTCGTCTCCCGCCCCTAAAACTGATACGTTATTACGGATGACGACGACAAGGACGCTGTCCACATCCGAGACTGCGCTCCTGGCGACGCTTGATCGTCAGGGCCGACGCGTTCTCCGGATTCCCGAGGATACGCCCCTCGTCATGGAGATCGCAGGAACGGCCGCCGGGGCTCGCGCCCTCATCAACTCACTCGCAGCGAAGGATTGGATTGTGCCGATTCGCCGCGGAATCTGGGCGATTCGATCGCGGAAGCTGACCCTCGAGGTATCCGCCCTCGAGATCGTTGGCTTTGTGACTCCTGACCGGCACCTCGTCACGGCGGGTAGGGCTCTCGCCGAGCATCAGCTATCCGACCAAGCGTTCCGATCGGTTGTCGTCATCACTGAAGCTAGGCTCAGGAATTGGCAGTGGCAGGGCGAAACCGTGAAGTACGTCAAGATGCCGCCCTCGCGGATTTGGGGAGCGGCAGAGCGTTCATGGCTCTTACCGACACATCTTGCGAGCGAGGAACGTGCCCTTCTTGACTCGCTCGCTCATCCCCGGTGGGGCGTCTCGCTCGCACACCTGGTGGAAGCGCTCAGGCGATACCTTGATCGAGTGGGCGAGACGGAAAAGCTAGCCCTCGCGGCAGCTCGGTACCGGAATACACACCTGGCGCGGCGACTAGGCTTCTTGACCGAGCATCTGGTCGGCGATGGGAAAGCGATGCCATTTCGGGCGTTGCGTGGGCGGACTAAGGGAGCAATCCCGCTCAATCTGTCGATGCCTATCGAGCGTCAACCGAATCGCGATTCTCGTTGGGGCGTCAGATTCCAGGATATCGACACCTTGGTGGGTGAACGATGACGCGAGTCCGCCGCGTCCATTCAACAGACGATTTACGAGACATTGCAGAAGAGTTCTCGCTTCCGCTCGCCTTCGTTGATCGAGACTACGTTCTTACAACGATCGCATCGCAACTTGTCGACGACTTCGGCAATTCGCTGTGCTTCAAGGGTGGGTTTGTGCTTCGTCATGCCTACGGCCTATCCCGCCTATCGATCGATCTGGACGCAACCCGGTTGTCTCCACCCCGGGAGCCATTGGAGGCGGAGGAGGTCCGTTCGTCGATCAGAAAGTCCGCGCGAGGCTCACTGTTTACCCTGCGGGTGCAAGAACCAGAGACAGACAGCCCAAAGAGTCTCGACTTCTCCGCAATCAGATACCGGGGACTCGCGACCAACCCCGGGGAGGTTGCAGTCGAGGTCAGCTATCGCGAGGCGGTCATCCTCGACCCGCATGTTGCGATGATCGGACTTCCTTACTACGACCCGTTCCCCCTACCGGTACTGCAGCCACAGGAGTTCGCCGCCGAGAAGCTTCGCACTCTCGCGCAACGACGTAGACCGACGGATCTCGCCGACCTGGCTTTTATCCTCAGCAGTGGCCTAGCGTCCGCTGAGTCAATCGCTCCCATCGTGCCGCCCAAGTTCGCGAAGGGCCTGGTAAAGCCGGGCAACCCGTCCAACCGAATCAAGGACGCGATCGAAGACTTTGCTCGCAGCTATGACGAGACGGTGCCCGATCTCGCTCCAGGAGCGATGCCATATGGGGAAGCGCGCGCGCTCGTAATGGCGAACCTCGATCGCTGTCTCGCCGCGCTGTAACAACGCCTCTACCGAGGGCTACCAACGCGACGAACTCAAGGTCGACTCGGCTGGCTGCTTGGTCCAAGCGGCGAGTCGGCCACGTCGATCCTTCCGTATGCCCTCCCTCAGGATACCGCGTTCGGCGGGGTGCGAAGGTCGTGCAGGGCGTCGATCGCCTCATCGGCACGGCCGACCGGCACGAGGATGTGGTCGTGGTAGTGGCCGGCCAGGACGTTGGCGGGGATGCCGACCTGGGCGAGCCGCTCAGACACCGCTGCCGTCAGGCCGACCGCCTCGAGCGATGAATGCACGGTCAGGGTGAGCCACGCGGCCTCGAACTCGTGCGGGAACCCGTGCGCGATCGCGACATCCCGGTCGAGCACGACGGTGATGCCTTCGCGCTCGCGAATCCAGGCGCGGGTTTCCGCCGGAGGCGTTGTCCCCTCGGGGATCGTCGCCACCGTCACGACGCCCGGCTCCCGCACGACGTGCAGGGTCGCGAGCATCGTGGCGAGGTCGGTCGCTCCGTCCATGCCACGATCATTGCAGGGCGCGCGTCGCAGGGGACGCGCCGGGGGCGGACGTCGTGGGGGACCGTCGGCGGCGAACCCGTCATCGCGACACGAGCTTCGGACCGGACCCCGGCATGGGTGCTCGATCTGCGAACGAACAACGTCAGATGTGAACCCAACTGGGAGGGAACCATGAGGTGCCTTAAGACCCGAACGCCACGGCGCCTGGGGATCGCCGTCCTGGCGGGCGGGATGGTCCTCGGCGCGGCGGGGGTCGCCACCGCCGACAGATCGCTCCGATCAAATTTCGAGCCACCGATATTCGCTGTCGCCACGATCGACGGTCAGCAGGGCTGGGCCAACGATGGAGCGTTTGATGCGACTGTGGCCCCGCTCGCGAGCTTCGCTTCGGCCTCCGGATTCGGCTTTGGGCTCCAAGCGCTTCGCATCTCGGATGCAACGACGAGGGGCAGCTTCAGCAACCAGACCTTCTCGCCCGGCCTGGCGAGCCCCGCCGGCGAATCGGCCGTCAACCGCCATTTCGAGGCGAGCTTCAGCATCGGCACGACGAAGGCCACAGAGCAGTCGGGCCTCCACATGTCGGTCAGCCCTGACGACGGGTTCGGCGCACGGATGAGCTACCTGCGGTTCGAGGATCAGCCCGACGGCGTCCACGTCTTCTTCGACGACGTGACGGATCCGGGCCCCCTCGGCACCGTCGCCTCGTTCAACGAGACCGACGTCGCGACGCTCACCCGGGCGGCGGCCCACCGCATCACGTTCTCGCTTGACTTCAAGCAGGGGCTCGCCAACGACGTCGTCAGGATCTTCATCGACGGAAAGCTGGTGCGGGTTCGGGGCACCAAGGTGCACCGCGATTGCAGGGGCGCGCGCCACGAGCACAGTCTTGGCAGGAAGTGCGCCCACCACTCGCGTCGGGACGACCGCAGGAGCACCGGTACGACCTGGGAGGACTACTACCGCTTCGACCCGGAGCAGTTGGGGAGTGGTAACACGGTCCCCATGACCTCAAAGCTGCTGTTCCGCGAAAGTGGCACCGCCAACATCGGCAACCTGGGTCAAGGCTTCCTGATCGACGACGTCACCCTTTTGTCCAGCAATGTCCCGAAGGACAGGCGTGACTGCCGACAGGACGGGTGGATGACTCACACCCGGGCAGACGGCTCGCCGTTCGTGAGCCGACGCGCCTGCATCAAGTACGTCAAGCGACACCACGACGACCACGCGCGACACTGACGAGTGTGAGTCACGGACGGCATGCGGTTGTGTGGTACCGCTCGCCGCCCGTGGAGGTGTACAGGGTCGACGTCTCTCGGTGCCGGACTGTGAAGTTGGCAGCGGTCTCTGTTGGGGATAGCTGCGAGGTCTTGTGGCCGCCGTCAGCTCATCGGGGCGAGCGCCTTGCAGGACACTGATTATCGTCATACGATAAGCGGTGTGTGGAGATCCACAACTCAGCCTTCAAGCACGGCGTTGCCGAAGACGACCTGCGCCACGCGATCGGCCACGCTCTCGCATGGGTCGATCTCGAACCCGATGCTGATCCACCAAAGATCCTGGCGATCGGTTCGGACCGGGCCGGCAACCTCCTGGAGATCATCCTGCTCGAGCTTGCTGATGAGCGGTGGCTTGTGATCCACGCGATGGCACTTCGCCCCAGATTCTACGAGCTTCTGCCGGGAGGGTCGGACGCATGACAGCCAGGCCATACCGCACCAAGACCGGTCGCGCGTTGACTCACCGCGACATCGAGAAGCTCGCTGAGGATGTTGCAAAGGATTCGTATGAGCCGGCTCCTCTCCGCAAGCGCGGTCGCCCCTCGCTCGGCGACGGACCGGCGGAACTTGTCCCGGTGCGCCTTGACCCGGCGCTTCGCGCTGCGGTCGACGAACGCGCAGCAAGAGACGGGACAACCGTGAGCGACGTCATCCGCCGGGCGCTGCGCCGTTACATCGACGCTGCGTAGTGCCACTCGTAGGAGGCACCACCGCGCGAAACGGACGGCTCCGACAGGCGGTGCTTCACTGCCCCAACCGAAGCCGACGCGGGGACTCGAACCCCGGACCCCATCATTACGAGTGATGTGCTCTACCAGCTGAGCTACGTCGGCGTGACGGGGGCTCGCGCCGCCGTCGATGCGACAGGATAGCGAGTGCTCTCACTGGTGGCGGGTGTCCACCCCGGGGATTCGCGCCGTCCGTACCGTCAGGACAGAATCGGGTGATGAAACTGGACCCGTTGCACGAGGAGGAGGTCGAGTCGCGGTGGGAGGCGGCGCCTGCGGTCGGGCTTCTCATCGTCTCGCAGCTCGTGCTCGCATTCGTCAGCCAGGCGGGGGACTGGACGCTCGCGGGGTTGGGTTGGTGGGTGTGGCTCGTCCCGGTCGTGCCCGAGATCGTCTTGCTCGGTCCCCTCGCGTTCAGCCGGCGGCGCATGCGCGTGGTCCAGGAGGGCGAGCGCCGCTCGTTCGCGCTCGAACTGCTCGTGCTCGTCAGCCTGACCAATGCGTCGCTGCTCGTCGCGCTCCTTGCGTCGCTCATCCGCGGTGACGAGAAGAGCGGCGGCGAACTGCTGCTCAAAGCGGGCTCGGTGTGGTCGACCAACGTCGTGGCGTTCGGCCTGTTGTACTGGGCGCTCGACCGCGGCGGGCCCGCGCGGCGGCTGCTCCCCGACCCGCCACCACCGGACATGCAGTTTCCACAGATGGAGAACCCGACGCTCGCCGCGCCCGGCTGGCACCCGCGCCTGATCGACTACGTCTACGTCTCGTTCACCAACGCGATCGCGTTCAGCCCCACCGACGTCATGCCGCTGAGCCGCCTGGCCAAGGTGCTGATGATGTTCGAGTCGGCTGTCTCGGCCTTGACGGTCCTGCTGGTCGCCGCCCGGGCCGTCAACATCTTCAAGTAGCGAGGCCCGGGGTCAGCCCTCGCACAGGGCCTTGAGTCGCTCCAGCCCGGCGCGCTGGCCTGCGGCAAGACGGTCCTCGGTGTCGATGGACTCATCCAGGAATTCGGCACGTGTATGCCACACGATCGTGCTGCCACCGTCGCTCGGCGTGACGGAGAAACTCGCCCAGTGCGACTTGAGCGGCGGACCCGCGATCACCGTGTAGGCGTAGGTCCGCGCGGCGTCGTCGCGCTCGAGCAGGCGCTCGACCAGCTCGGCGCCCTCGGCGCTGCGCAACGTACGGATGTCGCCGTCGATGCTGCACTCGACGTACTTGGCAAACCACTTTGGCACCGCCGCGACGTCGCCCACGACCGACCAGGCCACGTCCGGTGGGGCATCGACGTCAATCGTCAGCGTGTATTCGTTGGCCATGGTTCTTCCTTTGAGGGAGGGTCGCCGCCGCCGGTGCAGACAATCGGAGCGTTCGCACACGGGTGGCTGATTATGTTCTTTTCCAACGCTTCTCGTGCGGCGACGCGGCCTGCGCGGGCACGCTCACGAACGATTCCCGGCGGTTCGCCGGACTTCTATGGGGCGGTTGACGTCAGGTTCGGCACGGGCCGAGAACCGTGCGGAAGTATTGTCAATGAGTGACAAGAATTTTTGCCAGTTAGTACGCAGAGAAATTGTCGATGAGTAGTACTCTGTCCACATGGAGATCATCAAACGGCGGGCCGAGGAGGTCGTCCGAGGGTCGCTCGGGGCATTCCGGGTCGTGGTGCTTCACGGCGCCCGCCAGTCAGGCAAGACGACGCTCGCACGCGCTGTCGCCGAGGCGCTTGGCGGCGAGTACGTCACGCTCGATGTCGCCCGGGAACGTCTCGCGGCCGCCGCCGATCCCGAGACCTTCCTGGACCAGCTCAGATCACCTGCGGTCATCGACGAGATCCAGCGGGTCGGGGAGCCGCTCGTCCTCGCCGTCAAGGTGCTCGTCGACAACGATCCCCGACCCGGGCAGGTGCTGCTGACCGGGTCGACGAACTTCCTCTCTGTACCGACGATCTCCGAGACGCTCGCCGGTCGCGTCGATCTCGTGACGCTGTGGCCCCTTGCACAAAGCGAGATCAACGGCACGGCAGGCGACTTCGTCGACCGCCTGTTCGGCGATCCGGGGCGGCTGACGCGAGCACGCAGCAAAACGCCCAGCAGGGACGACTACCTTGCGCTCGTGTGCCGCGGGGGCTTCCCCGAAGTGGGCAGGATCGACCCGAAGGCCCGTCGCCGCTGGTTTACCCGCTATGTCCAGACCGTCATCGAACGTGAGATCAGGGTCGTCGCCGACCTGCGCCGGGGCGATCTCCTCGGTCGAATGGTTCGTTTGTTCGCGGCGAGGACGGCGCAGGAACATGTCGCCAGTCACGTCGCGGAGTCGTTGGGAACGGATCGGACGACGACGGAGACCTACCGTGCGTGGCTGCAGACGGTCTTTCTGGTGCACCTCGTGCCCGCCTGGAGCAGAAACCTCGCCTCCAAGGTCGTGCACCGACCCAAACTCCACATGGTCGACACGGGGCTTGCCGCAGCGCTATTGGGCAAGGACGTCGCCGCGCTCCGTCGCCCGACCGACCCGATGACGGGTCCCCTTCTCGAAACGTTCGTCGTCGCCGAGATCGAGAAGCAAATCGGCTGGGGGGATCTGCCGGCGACGATTCACCACTACCGCGAAACCGGCGGCATCGAGGTCGACATCGTCATCGAGACGCCGGATGGCCGGGTCTGCGCAATCGAGGTCAAGGCCACCGTTGCCCCTCGCCCCGCTGACGCGGCAGGCCTCGCGGCGTTCCGCGATCGCCTCGATCGGGTCGGGTCAGACTTCGTGCAGGGGGTCGTGCTCCACACGGGGACGCGGCGGCTCTCGATGGGAGACCGGATCGTCGCGCTGCCGATCGCAGACATCTGGTCGTGACCCCGCGGAGTCAGTCCCTCCCATGCGGGGTTGTGAAGTCGATCCTGGGCCCCATCGGGACGATGCGCGACGGGTTGAGCGACGGGTGCGTCATGTGGTAGTGGCGCTTGACGTGGTCCATGTTGACGGTCTCGGCGATGCCGGGACGCTGGTACAGCTCGCGGGTGTACGCCCACAGGTTGGGCATGTCGACGATGCGGTTGCGGTTGCACTTGAAGTGCCCCACGTACACCGAGTCAAACCGCATCAACGTCGGGAACAGGCGCCAGTCGGCCTCGGTGATGCGGTCGCCCACCAGGTACCGCTGGCGCGACAGGCGCTCCTCCACCCAGTCCAGTGAACCGAACAGCGCGGAAAGCGCCTGCTCATACGCCTGCTGCGATTGGGCGAAGCCGCACCGGTACACGCCGTTGTTGACGGTCTCGTACACACGCGCGTTGACCTTGTCGATCTCGGGGCGGAGCCTGGTCGGGTAGGCGTCCGTCGTCGAGTCGGTGAACGCGTCGAACGCCGACCCCAACATCCTGATGATGTCGGAGGACTCGTTGTTGACGATCGTGCCGGAATCGCGGTCCCACAACACCGGAACCGTGACGTTGCCAGCGTACGCCGGATTGGTCGCGCGGTACGCCTCGGACAGGAACTCGAAGCCGTTGACCGGATCCTCCCCGCCACCGGGAACGTCGCGGAACGCCCATCCCCGCTCGTCGCGTACGGGGTCGACCACCGACATCGAGATCACGCGCTCGAGTCGCTTGAGTTTGCGGAAGATGATCGTGCGGTGCGCCCATGGGCACGCGAGCGACACGTACAGGTGGTACCGCCCCGCCTCGGCGATCAAGTCCGACGAGCCGTCCGCCGTCACCCAACGCCTGAACACGCTGTCGCGGCGGACAAAGGCGCCGCCTCTGTCGGTCGGGATGTCGAACCCCGAAGCGGTGGGCGATGGGGCGTCAGCTGACATGGGGTGCAGCGTAGTGGGGTTGGTCGAACCCGGCCCATGCACCACTGTCTGGCGCCTCCGCGCGGGGCTGTTGTCTGGCGCGGCCGTGATCAGTCGCGGTAGCGGTCGCGCCGCTCGATGATGCGCCGACGCTGCGCGGACACGAGATAGCGCGGGGAGTCGAGCGCGATGGCCCCGTACGTGGCGTCGCGCAACCCGGCGGCCCGAAGCAAGGTCGCCGCCCGTTGCGACGGGCTCCCCCCGTTCGACCCGAAGTGCGCCGTCAGGTCCTTGGCAAGCATCCCACCCGCGGAGGGCTCAAACAGCTCGTTCGCCTTGCCGATGATCCAGCAGATTGCGGCGGCCGCCGTGTCCGCGCGTGCCTTTCGCCGAAACACCGCCGGGTCACCCGACGCGACCGCTGCGAGCAACCGACGGGCCGCGGTGCGGTACTCGATGTCGAGCACCGTCTCGCAATATTCGTCGCAGAGCACCACGACCTCGGTCACGCGATCCCGGATGTCCTCGGCAACGTCGTTCCAGTCGAACGGCTCGTCGGGCAGCGGGTCGTCACCGAGGGTCGCGAGCGTCTGCGGCCCTCCGACCGCCCGTTCCAGGCGTTCGACGATGAGCGCGTCGAGTGCCGCACGTTCGAACGGCGGCCATGGGGTGTCCGGGTCCAGCGCGCCGACCGCCGCCAAAATCGCCTCTGCGCCCTGCAGCCTGGCTGAGCGGATTGTCGCCTGGTACGCGGGCTCCCAGAGATCGACCGCCGCCAGGGTCTCGGCGGTCAGCGTCGGCCGGATACCCCGCTCCTCGTGGCAGAATCGTATGAACGCCCGCAGCACGGCGGGCGCCTTCCGCAGGTACGCCACGTCAGCGACGATCTTGCGCGGAATCCAGTCTCCGAGCAGGATCTCGACGACCGTCGGGCTCCATCGCATGGGGTCACCGGGGCCGTAGTCGCATCCGAACCACAGGAGGCTCTCGAGGAGTCCCGGGGCATCGCGACGGTCGAGCGCCGCGGCATGGCGGGATGCCAGGAACCGGTCCGCCAACTCCTGCCGTGCCTCGTCCGGCCACTGCGGTCGCACGTATCCGGCTCCGCCTTCGGGAAGCAGGCGGGCAGCCCACTCGACGAGTACACGCGCTGCCGGCCACGTGTCGGTCTCGAACCGCGGGTAGGTGATGCCGCCGTGCGCGATGGCTTCGTCAATCCGCGCTCGTGCATCCGCTCGGTCGACGTCCGTCCAGAGCATGTCGGGGTCGTCGTTCTTGGAGCGCATGAACGCGATGAGCTCTGCGAGCGGGTCCGCCACAACGAATCCGTCCTTCGCGACCGTACCCAGGTTGTGATCGATGTACAGGACGACCGACAGGGCGTGTCCCGTGGGGAGGTTGACGCCGACCATCACATTGTCCCCGTCCCCGAGGACATGGGTCATCTCGACCGCGCGGTCGGCGACGGTCGTCGCTATGCCGGTGAGCCACTCGGGCAGGTGGTGACCGCGGCCGGCAACGACCTGTTGCAGCCGGCGGCGTTCGGCGGCGTCGGCGCTCATGGCCGCGATGGCCGACAGCAGGGCGGACGTCTCCGGCCGCTCCACCGCGACGAAACTCTCGATCAGCTTCGCTCGCGTCATTTGGTCGCGGCCGCGCTCGGGGACTCGTGCAAACGGATCTGCGGACCGGGGGTCGACCACCGCCAGCAAGGTGCTGACGAGGGCGAGCATCGCCAGGGGGTCGGCGAGTGCGTCACGGATGTCGCGCATGAGCGGGGGATCCGCGCCGATCCGTCCGTGCTGCGCCCGCCCGGACGTCGGGCCCATTCCGGGCCACGAAGGTGTGCGCCCTCCGTGACGTGACCGTCCCTGCCGTCGCTTCTTCGCCATGGCGTAAATCTACGGTTGAGAGACGACGCGCGACGCGAGTGCCGTTCGGATCGTGGACACCCTCCACCTCAGACTCCCATGCGAGCTGCATGGGCATCGTGTCGCCGGGATGCTCCGTTGTCTGCCCGTCGGTCGGGATCTTGGGAGGGTTGACACATCAAGTTGATGGCGACCGCAGCCGATGACTCGACGGCGTCGTCGTCCCGATTGGAGAACCAGGTGTCGATCCTCAAACCTTCCGGCCTGCCGCCGCTGCTGCGCATGCGGGACATCGCTGTGCAATGCCCTCAATGCCGTCTCGCGAGCACTCACGTCGAGGCCCGTTGCCGTCGATGCAACGCCGAACTCGCACAGCAGGGCAGTGATGTTTGGCGACGCGGCAAACGGCTTGTGGCCCGCAAGGGCGCCGGGCTCCCGCACCGATGTGTCAGGTGCAATGGGCCCGGCGATGGCGCACCGTTTGTGAAGGAGGTCACCTACGTTCCGCTTTGGGCGTATCTGCTGATCGTCCTCTGGTTGGTCCCGTTTCTGATCGCCGTCATGATCATCCAGAAGAAGACGACCCTGACGATCAGCCTCTGCGCCGATCATCGCGAGCGTCGTCGCCGAGCCAAGATCGCGCTGATCTCGTCGCTGATCGGAGCCCCGGCACTGTGGGTATTGGCCGCATACCAGGGGAGCACCGGACTTGCGTGGCTTGGTGTGCTCGTCGTCGTAGTCGGCGTCACCTGGGCGATCTGGGGCATGCGGATGATCGCCGCCACGAAGATGGATGATCACTTCGTCCGTGTGACAGGTGTGAGCCAAGACTTCCTCGAGACGCTTCCGGACTGGGCGGCGACTGAGAACTAACGGCGTCATGCGGGCGGCACCAGGTCAGCGCCAGCTACCGTTTGCCGCGTGAAGCGCACCGCCAGCCCTGACGTGCCGGCACTGCTGTGCAGCGGTGTGCGCAAGACGTTCCCGGGTGACGTGCAGGCACTCGACGGGGTGGACCTGGTCGTGCCCAACGGCGGGTTCGTCGGCTTGCTGGGCCCCAACGGGGCGGGCAAGACGACGCTGATCCGCAGCGTCGTGGGCCTCGTCATCCCCGACGGTGGCGACATGCAGGTGCTGGGTCGGTCGATGCGTGGGCCCGATGCCCCGGCTGCGCGG
>JANLOO010000001.1:0-7575 GCA_031366605.1 Actinomycetota bacterium
GCTGACGCGGTCCCACCAGGTCAGTGCCAGGCCCGGATCGGGTGGGCCCGCCTGCATCACCTGCCCGCCGACCAGGACAGTCGGCACGAGTGAGCCCAGCAGCCGCAGCTGGTCGCGCCGGCCGCGGTAGCTGGCGCGACACGCGGGGCAGTGGCCGACGTGCCGCGACAGCACGCGTCGATCGCGACGGCCGGCGCTGCCGTCGATCACGCTGTCGATGAGCGGGAAGATCAGCACGCACTCCTCGCCGGTGGCCATCCGGACCTCCCACTCCGTCAGACGCGCGCGACCCTCTGCGATCTCCCGGTGGACCTTTCGCTCCGAGAACCCCGTGATCAGCTGGATCTCCGGTCGCGTGACCCCTGTGCTGCGCAACATCACGCACACCTTCTGCGCGTCGGTCAGGCCGCTCCAGGCGTCCTGCAGACCGCGGTAGCGCTCCCGCCACTCCACGACCGCGTCGGGACTCGCCGGCTGCTCGGCGCGGGCGGTGATCGTCTCGTCCAGCTCCTCCCAACGGGTGGGCTCTTCGCGCCGCCGGGTCCGTGAGATGACCGCGGCCTCGCGGCGGATGATCGTATGGAGCCACGTGATCAACTGGTCGGGATCGGTGACCGGGGCGCTGGTCAGCGCGACCTCCATGCCGCGTTGGTATGCGTCCTCGGCGTCCTCGATCGAGTGCGTGTACCTGGCCGCGAAACGGATCAGGCCCGGAGCCCACGCCATCGCCATGCACACGGCCTGGCGGCGCTCCTCGGAGGTTGGTTGGGTGACGTCGGTGGCGAGCAATGTGATCGGGCCCTTGCGTTCGAGAATTTGTAGGTGGGACACCCGTTAAACGGTCCTGTGCATTTGCGTTAAGGGTTTGAGCCGAATTTCCGTCCCCCCTCACCAGGGCCACAAATGCGCAATTTGCGTCACTTTTTTGTGAATCGGGCCCGCCCGCTACGCTGCACGCGCATGTCCGGACCGCACATCCACACCCAGACGCACCGGATCGTCATGGCCGAGGTCGACGTCGCGCAGATCCACTTCGTGACGTTTCACCGGTGGATCGACCGTTCGATCAGCGAATGGCTGGCCGACATCGGGTGGCCGTTCACGCGGGTGCTGGCGGAAGGGCCCGGGATCCCGATCGTCGACGTGCACTTGTCGATCAGCAAGCGCGTGATGCTGGACGACCTGATCACGCTCGCGACCTCGGTGGGCGGCATCGGCACGACGTCGTTTCGCAGTCGCCACACGTTCACACGCGATGGCGAGGTCGTCGCACAGGGTGAGCTGATCCACGTCTGCGTCGAACGCCAGACACGCGAGACCGTGCCCGTCCCCCAGTGGATACGGGACGTCGCGACGCCGGACTGATCCGCGGCCGTCAAATGTCACAACAATTGGCACAGAGTCGAGTGCATTTCGACACACCTGCGTGTGGCGCTGTGACACATTCGCCCGGCACGATGCTCCCCACGGACAACGGTGAGGAGGCGGGCAATGTACGAACCCATGACATACGCATGGCTGATCCCCGAGCGGCTTGCCATCGCGGAGCGCCCGGGCGGCGGCGGCAGGTCGCATCGCCGGCTGCGGCGTGACGGGGAGCTCGGGTGGTGGGCCGCGCAGGGGGTTACGTCGATCATCTCCGGCATGCGCACGCGGCACGGGCTGCTCGAGGCCGGGCTGGCCGGGTTTCGCATCTGCTGGCACCCGTTGGTGAGCCAGGACCAGGCGGGGCGTCAGGCGCAGGCGCTCGTGGCAGACGTCCGCGCGCATCTGGAGCGCGGCGAGGGCGCGGTGCTGGTACACGTCGACCGGGCCGGTGAGTGGCTGGCGGGCGTCGATGCGGCGCTTCGTCTGGGGTTCAGGCTCGCGCGGACCCGTGCGGAGGCGCTGGCTCAGGCGGCCGGCGACGGGTTGCCGCTGGGCGAGATTTCGCTCGCCATCGTCGACGGGGCGGTCAGCCGGGGTCGCGTCCGGGCCGCGGCATGATGGTTGAGGTGCCCTGCGCGTACCCGGTTTTGGTGAGGCCACTGGTAGGGTCGACACCCACATGAGCCGCGTGACCACACCGTTGCGCCGCCTGGCGCACATCGGAAGCCTCATCTTGTGCGCGATGCTTGCCATGTCGGCCGCGGCATCGGCCGCCGTGCCCACGTTGACGGCCACCTCCGCCGGACGGTCGCCCATCGCGGGGATGCAGGACGACCGCATTCCGTACGCGGCCGATCCGGCCGAGCGGGTGCGCCTGCTTGCCGATGCCGGTGCCGCGCTGATCCGCGTCGACCTGCGTTGGGACAGCGTGGCGCGCACCCGTCCGACCGATCCCACCAACCCCGCCGACCCGGCGTACGACTGGCGCCAGTACGACGCGATCGTGTCGGCTGCCGCGACGTACAACGTCGAAGTCCTGTTTGCGGTGTACGGGACACCTGCGTGGGCCGTGGATCCCGCGGTCAAGGCGATGCCGGACTATGAGGGCCGTTTTCCGGATTCGTCTCTGCGGCCCCTCTACCCGGCCGACTTCGGCGCGTTCGGCGAGGCCGCGGCCAGACGCTATTCGCCGCGTGGCGTGCGCAAGTGGGAAGGGTGGAACGAGCCCAACATCGCGCTCTTCCTGCAACCGCAGTACGACCGTGTCGGCAGCCGCTGGGTGGCCGCATCGCCCACCACATACTCAGCGTTGCTCAAGGCGTTCTCCGCAGGCGTCAAACGGGTCGATGCCAGAGCGGTGATCGCCGGCGCGGTGACCGCGCCCGCGGGTGACTTCTGCCCCAACTGCCGTGCGTTGGGCGATCCCCCGCTGCGGGTGATGCCACACACCTTCATCGCGGCCTTGAACGCGCCAAGCCTGCGACCGCCCATGGATGTCGTCAGCCACCACGCGTACCCGTTTAGTGCTCCCAGGACGGACACATCGCCAGGGCGTTCGTACGTCGACCTGTACAACCTGGACGTCCTCGTCAAGGCCATCGACAAGACGTACCTCAAGGGCAAGTCGTTGTGGTTGACCGAATATGGCTTTGCGACGCGGGCCGTCCCCGAATATCCGATCTACTTCACCCCCGCCAACCAGGCGACGTACATCGTCGATGCCTTCCGGCGCGTCACGGCCAACCGGCGCGTCGCCTTGACGGTGTACTACCTGCTGCAGGACCACCCGGAGTGGGCGTCCGGTGTCCTCAAGCAGAACGGCACACCCAAACTCGGCTACCAGGCGATCGGGCTCCCGTTTGCCACCTCGACGGGCGTCACCACGTTCGCACGCGGTGCGCGCGTCACGCTCGTGGGGCAGTCGCGCGTGGGCCGTGGTGTTCAAAGGGTTGTGATCGAGCGCAAGTCCGGCAGCCGATGGGTGCGCCTCAAACGGGTGACGACGAGCGCGGACGGCAGCTTGCGGGTTCGTCTGCGTCTGACGTCCAAAATCGCCCTGCGCGCCAAGTGGACCGGCCGCGCTCCCAGCGGGGCGGCCACGACGCGAACCAGCCCCACAGTCACCCTGACCACACGCGGGTAGCGATGGGCAGCATCCCCGGTCGAGGTCACGTTCGGCGGGATGCCCGCTTCAAACCCCTGGTGGGACGATCCGTGGCACGTACGTGGGTGCGTCGCGTGCTCTCGGTCCTGACGCTGGTCGCCATCGACCTGGCGGCACTGATCTTGGGCATCCTCGCCGCGTTCGCCGGCAAGCTCGTGCTGCGCGGCGACCCTGTCGACTTCGGTGCGATCTGGCTCGAGGAGCGCCGCGTGCTGCCGATCGCGTCGGTCGTGTTGGTCCTCGTGTTCGCCAGGGCTCAGCTCTACCACGCGCGGGAGCGACGGGGACAGGCGGCGCGCGTCATCGGCAGCACGGCGCTCGCCACCGTCATCGTCGCGGCGTTCGTCATCGCCGCCGGCAACAGCTTCACCACCTACTACGTCTTCTACGCGTCGTTCATCGGCGTCAGCGTCATCGCCGTCGCCCTGCGCGCGAGCCACGCGAGCCTGACGGCATTGGTGTTCGACCTGCTCAAGGTCGAGCGCCGGGCGCTCCTGGTCGGCACACCTGCGCTGACCGCCGACATCGCTGCGAGCCTTCAGCGATCCGCCAGCACACGAGGTGTTCCCTACCGGGTCGTCGATCAGATGGAGCTGCTCGATCAGACGGGTGATGTTGCGACCGGGCTCAACCCCGCCGTGCGCCGCTCACTGTCCCGGCAAGACGTCGACGAGGTCATCATCGCCGGCGCCATGGGCGCGGACGCCCCCGTGCTGGCGCTCCTGGATGCCTGTCGTGATCAGGACATCGCCGTGCGCTTGGCGCCCACCGCGACCGAGCTTTTGTCCCACACGCTCCGCGCCGTGCCTGCGCCCGGGTTGCCGCTGTTCGACCTCAAACCACCGGTCCTGTCCGGCGCGGCGTTCTTGAGCAAGCGTCTGTTCGACCTGATCGTCGCGACGCTGATCCTGATCGTCGTCTCGCCGATCCTGCTGGCGGTGGCGATCGCCATCAAACTCGACGACCGCGGGCCGGTGCTGTTTCGCAGTCGACGGGTCGGCGTCGAAGAGACGGCGTTCGACTGCCTCAAACTGCGCACGATGGGTGTGGATGCGCAGGCCCGTCAGGCCGAGCTGGAGCAGCGCAACGAGGCCGACGGGGCGCTCTTCAAGATGCGTGAAGACCCTCGCGTGACGCGCATCGGTGCGTTCCTGCGCCGGTTCTCGATCGACGAGTTCCCGCAGCTCTTCAACGTCCTGCGCGGCGAGATGTCGCTGGTCGGCCCACGGCCGCTTCCGGAGCGCGACTACGCGTTGCTGGACGATGTCCACAAGAAGCGCTACCTGGTGCTGCCCGGCATGACCGGCTTGTGGCAGGTCAGCGGCAGGTCCGAGGTCGGGTTCGACGAGCTCGTGCGCCTCGACTTCTCGTACATCGAGTCGTGGTCCGTCTGGCTCGACATCGAGATCCTGCTCAAGACGATCCCGACCGTGCTGTTCAAACGGGGGGCCTGGTGAGCGGTTCTCAATCCGATCCGGAGCGTCTGTTCGACGCGCTCCGCGAGGCCTCACCCCCGGCTCCATTGCCTGCGCTGATCGTGCCGGAGCCGACTCGGTCGGTCAGGGGCGGGCCGATCGGTCCCCTGGTCACAGGGGCACGACGCGCCATTCTGCGCATCATCGCGCCGTCGCTCGTCGAGCTGATCGGTCAGCTCGAACGCGAACGCCACCAGCAGCGCGCGACGATCCTGGCGCTCCAGGAGCGCGTCGCCCGGCTCGAGCGCACCGCTCCCGCCGACCGCTGAGCAACCCGCGGTGAACCTCGCCTTCGTCGTCCAACGCTACGGCGATGACGTCGCCGGCGGAGCCGAGGCGCTGTGCCGCCAGACCGCCCGCGCACTCGTCGCCGCCGGCCACCACGTCACGATCTTGACCACGACTGCACGGGACTACCTGCACTGGTCGCCGCACTACCCCGCCGGGTCGTCCACGGACGGTTCGGTTGAGGTCCGTCGCTTTGACGCCGATCCGGCCGATCCGGTGGCGGCAAGTCGGCTGGGACGTGAGGTTGCCCTGGGATGGGGCGGATGGGATCGCGAGGTCGCGTGGGCGACGGCCCAGGGCCCGGTCAGCCGCGGGCTGCTGGATGAGTTGGCGACAAGCGCCGGGGACTATGACGTGGTCGCACTGTGGACGTACCTCTACGCGACAACCCAGCTCGCAATGCCCCTGGTCCGCGAGCGGGCCATCCTGGTGCCGACCGCTCACGACGAACCCATGCTGCGATTTGGGATCACGCGTGGCCTGATCGCGATGGCTGCCGGACTCGCATATCTGACGCCAGAGGAGCGATGCCTCGTTCGCGATCTGCACGGTGCGCCGGGCCAGCCGGATGAGATCGTCGGTGCGGGCCTGACGCCGACCTCGCCTGGTGACCCGCTCCGCGCGCGCCAAACGTTTGCGCTGCCGGACCGTTTTGCGCTCTACCTGGGCCGTGTCGATCCCGGCAAGGGGACAGACCGCCTGTTTGCCATGCACGCCGCATACCGGGCCGCGGCGGGAGAACTCGGACTGGTTGTCGCCGGGCGCCGGCCCGAAGGCGTGCATGTCCCCGACCAGGTCACCCAGCTGGGCTTTGTCGACGACCGATCCAAGGCCGATCTGCTGGCCGCCGCCGAGGTTTTGGTGCTGCCGTCGGTCAACGAGAGCCTGTCGCTGGTGCTGATGGAGGCCTGGCAGGCCGGATGCCCGACGCTGGCGAACGGCCGAAGCGATGTGCTTGCCGCGCAGACCGCACGTTCGGGCGGCGGGCTCGTGTATCTGGACGAGTCAGACTATGTAGGCCAGCTCACCCGGCTGGCCTCGGACACCGCACTCCGCGCCGCGCAATCACGAGCAGGTCAGGCGTGGGCGGTTGGCGAGACCTGGCAGAAGGTGATCGGCCGCTGGGAGTCGCTCTTCGAACGCGTCAGATCGGGGCGTCCAGTTGGCACATGATTGGTCTTTGCCTGTGGACCACCCGACGTCAGTCGCGTTCCTGGATGAGACGGGTGCGATTGCGAGTGATCGGATCTTCGCAGTCGGGTGTTTGAAGGTAAGCGAGCCAGCCGATCTTCTGCGCCCGTTGCAGAAGCTGAAGGACCGCAAGCATCGGTACGAGGAGATCCATTGGGTGGATGCAACGCGCGACTCGATGCCCTTCTACGAAGCGGTGATCGATGCCGTTCGAAAGGTCCGAGGGGTGCGGTTCTCATGCTTCGTCGCTGATCGCGCCCTTGCAGACCCGGTCGCGAGGTTCGGCAGCCCGTGGCGCGCGTACGAGCGGCTCGCCGCGCAGCTTCTTATCGGGAGCATTCAACCGCAGGAGCTTGTGTGCGTCCTCGCGGACGAGTATTCGACGCCTGATGAGGTCCACTTCGAGGCGGAGGTGCGACAGACCGTCAACGTGCGCCTCGGCAGGCTCGCGGTGACGAGTGTCTGCCGCCTGGATTCACGAGCCGCGGTTCCATTGCAGATCGTGGACCTGCTCACCGCAGCGGTTGCGTTCGAATTCCGACAGGACCTCGGGCTCGCCGGTACGAACTCGCCGAAGGCACATCTCGCCAGGTATGTGCGTGAGGCGTACTCGGTCTCGTCGTTTCTCAGAGGTGTCGACCGCTCCGGCGTCAACGTAAAGATCTACCGTGGCCGCACCCGAGTTGTGGGCACACCTTGACCCCAGACGAACATTCGCTACGCTGCGAAGTGCGGGTGAGGGCCTCTGGCCTTTAGCCCGCTTTTCATTTGGGTTCAGGCTTTTCTGGGTCGAGACCCGCACAGGGAGAGCCCGACGCGCTTAGTGCTCGCTTTCGCAAGTACAACCACGTCTCCCGGCTGCAAACCGTCGCCAGGCGGAGTCCTCGGTCTCGCCGTTATGGGTACCGATAGCGGCAAGACACTGCGTCCTTGCCTGACTCAGTTTTCGCGCGGGATACGTCGCCGTACTTACGAAAGCGAGCACTTAGCGTCCCAGGGCGACCCGCAGATGATGCAACGCCGTGGTCTGTGCCCTGCGCCGGACGCTTTCACGATCGGCGCGCAAGAGGCGGTGCTCGTACGCGTGGA
>JANLOO010000056.1:0-90341 GCA_031366605.1 Actinomycetota bacterium
TCGGTCACGACCGTCGCTACTCGATCGCGACGGACAAGCTGCGTGGTCTGGGCTGGGCCCCGAAGGTGGAGTTCGCGGCGGCGTTGGCCGAGACCGTCGCCTGGTACCGCGATCAGCGCGCCTGGTGGGAGCCGATCAAAAGCGGCGACTACCGCGCCTACTACGAGACCCAATACGGCAACCGTTAGGGCCCGCGCAGGAATGACTGCTGCAGGTGGCGAGCGAAAACCGAGCCGGACGGTGTCGGCGAGCCTCGTTTGCCACCGGTGGTAGAACCGTCGCGAGCGTCCGTCCTCGGCGGCCCGAATACGGCCGGATATGCGGACGGCCTGCGTCCTGCGCTCGCTCGGCTTTCGCCCGCCGGATTCATCGACGAACATCCGGACGGATCCACGAGTCGCCCATTGGCAGGATCCGTGATGGGACCGTCGAACCCTGGTGATTTGCAGGGACGACATCTCGTGGAAGACTGACCATTCGTGTTTGCGCGCTTGACCCGCCATCCCGTAGTCGTCATCGCCGCCCTACTCGGTGTGGCCGTGCCTGCTCTGGGTCTGGTTCCACCGCCGCCCGATACGAGCGGGCTGCCCCGGGTGTCAGCCGCGCCGGCTCCCAAACCGGTGCCCAAAACGACGAAGAAGAAGCCGCCCCCCCGCTTCGTGTTCACGTTCGAGGGGCGCGGGTTCGGGCACGGTGTGGGGATGTCGCAGTACGGGGCGTACGGCGCCGCGCGCGCCGGCCAGAGCGCCCAAGACATCATCGCGCGGTACTACCGAGGAACCACGTTGACGGTGCTTCCCGTCACCCCTGTGCGGGTGCTCCTGGGCACCGGGGCCACGACCGTCACGCTCAGCGCCACCGGGCCGTGGGGGGTCGTCGCCGAGAACACGCCGTTGCAGGTGATCCGCGCCCTGCCGCCAGGCGTCGACCTCAAGATCGCCCGTTCAGGCGATGCCGTCGTGGTGAGCGACCCGGCCGGCGCGGAACTGCTGAAGGCGCAGGGTCCCGTGCGGTTCGCTCCGACCGACGCGACGACGACGACGAGCTTCGGGGGGGTCCGCTACCGGGGCGCGGTGCGGATCATCCCAGATGCCGCGACGTTCACGGTCGTCAACCACGTCGACCTGGAGCAGTACCTGCCGGGTGTCGTGGTTCGCGAGATGCCGGCGCAATGGGGCGACACGGCCCCCGCAGCGCTCCAGGCCCAGGCGATCGCCGCGCGGTCCTACGCGATGGCGACCAAGCGGTCTGTCGGTGAGTTCGACATGTACGACGACGAGCGCAGTCAGGTGTACGGCGGCGCCAGCTCTGAGGACCCCCGTGCGACCGCGGCCGTGGTCGCGACCGCAGGCCAGGTGGTGACGGTGGACGGCAAGATCGTGACCACGTTCTTCTTCTCGACCTCCGGCGGGCGAACCGAGAACGTCGAGAACGTCTTCAGCAGTGGACCGCGGTCCTACCTGGTCAGCGTGGACGACGAAGCGTTCGACGCGGCCTCCCCCCATCACATTTGGCGTGACCCATAGACGTTCACCGATGCCGAGCTTGCCCGCCTACTGGGTATCAAACGACCTGTTCGGCGCATCCAGGTCCTTGCGCGCGGGGTCTCGCCGCGGGTCAAGCTGATCCGGTTCACCTCACGAAGTGGCGCCGTCAAAGAGATGCGCGGCACCGAGGTACGACGCCTGCTCGGTCTGCGCGACACGTGGTTCACCCCGCGTCGTCGCGTACGGACGCCCGCGACGCTGCGACTTGTGACCCCGCTGCGTTAGCCAGGGCGAAGGACACTCGCGTGTCGAGGAGCGCGGATCTTCGGAGCCGGTGAGTCAGCGTGCGGCGAACTGGAGGAGTCGGTATGGGTGGATCGGCTCAGTGGCCTGTTCGGAAGTACCGTCATAGGGTCGGCCCCCGCGGAACTCGAGTTGAAGGCCAGATCCCGCTGGACGTTTCGCCACGGCTCGAGGCCACGCCCAGGGGATTACCAGCCTTTGCCCCGCGCGCCGACGGCCGCCGCCGACTGCGCTATCTTACCTCGTAGATCCGGTACGTGATGTGGGTTGGCATCTCGACCTTCCCCTTCATCACGGCCTGCACCTTGTTGAGCCAGGCGTACCGCGGGTCGCCGGTCTCGAACCGGGGAGCGCTGTAGACGGGGCCCGGCGCCTCGGGGTTGGAGAAGTCGCACCGGCCGTTGTACTGGGCCAAGATCAGCGCTCCGTCGGCGGTCTCCAGGGTGGCGCGGACGTCCAGTTGGAAGGTGCCATCAGCCGCCAATGAACCCCAGTCCGCGGTGGCCTGCCCCTTCATCCTCGCGTTGAGGCGCTCCCCCTCGATGCGGAGGTCCGTCACGTCCACGATCAGGCGGGTGCCGAAGGGAGCCCCCTCGATCGTGTGGATGTCGCCGAAGCTGGCCCAGAGCGTCCCCATGGGGACAAGCTCAGCCTCAAGGGCGGCGCTCGTGGCCTCGTCGAACTCGATCGCCATGTGTCCTCCTCCTGCAGTGTTGGTGCGGCAGACCCACCTTACCTGCCCGCCGTTCCGCCGTCAGCAGCAAGCGCAGCAGCGCGGGAGGGCCCACTCGCGGCCGGTCGGGCAGGAGCGATCCCGGCTTAGAGTGGTTGCGGCCGTATGCCCTGTCAGGGGGCGAGCCGCAGGCACGGCTCGTGCCGGGCGAGCCGGGCCACGAGGTCGGCGCGGTCGGCGCGGGTGAAGCGCCAGTCGAAGGGCTCGGCGATCTGGTTGTAGTGGTGCTCGAACTCGTTCAGGGTGCGGGCGAAGACAGCGAGGCTGTCGAAGCCGTTGGGCTGAAGCACCTTGCGCTGGATGATCGAGAAGACGATCTCGATCTGATTGAGCCAGCTTGCGTGCAGCGGCAGGTGGACGAGGACCAGGTTTCGCCAAGGCCTTGGAGGCGGTCGATCGCCTTCTGGCCGCGATGGGAGGAGCCGTTGTCGACGATCCAGAAGACGCGGCGGGCGGAGGCGTAAGGCCGCCCAAGGCGATCGCCTGCGAACAGGCGTACTGGAACAACCACGTCACAACAGAAATGGGAAAACAAACCGTCTAACAAACCCGGGGCGGTTCACCCCCTGAGCCGATCAAAAAGACGTTCGCGTGCCCGCGACGAGCCCTACTCCTCGCCCAGGTAGCGCTTGCGGACCTCGTCGTCGGTGCGGAGGTTCTTGGCATCGCCTGACAAGACGACCTGGCCGGTCTGCAGGACGTAGCCGCGTTGGGCGACGTCGAGGGCCATCAGGGCGTTCTGCTCGACCAAGAGGATGGCGGTGCCCTGCTCGTTGATCGTCTTGACGATGTCGAAGATGCGCTCGACGAAGATCGGGGCCAGGCCCATCGACGGCTCGTCGAGCATCAGCAGCTTGGGACGCGCCATCAACGCGCGGCCCATCGCGACCATCTGCTGCTCGCCGCCCGACAGCGTCCCGGCCTTCTGGGTCATCCGTTCATGAAGTCTCGGGAACAGCGTGTAGACCCGGTCCAGGTCCTCCTGAAAGTTCTCTTTGTCGGTGCGCTGGAACGCCCCCATCTCGAGGTTCTCGAGCACCGTCATCCGCGGAAACAGGCGACGGCCCTCAGGGGACTGCGAGACGCCCATCGATACGATGTCGTGCGCCGGCGCCTGCGTGATGTCGCGCCCCAGGAAGAAGATCTTGCCGCGCTTGGGATGGTTGATCCCGTTGATCGAACGCAGCGTCGTCGACTTGCCCGCGCCGTTGGAGCCGATCAGCGTCACGACCTCGCCGGCGCGCACCTGCAGGCTGACGCCCTTGAGCGCGTAGACCGAGCCGTAGTAGGTGTGGATGTCCTGGACGTCCAGGACGAGGTTGTCAGTGGCCGAAGTGCTCATCCCACCGCCGCCTTGCCCAGGTACGCCTCGATGACCTTGGGATCGCGCACGACCTCGGATGGGAGGCCCTCGGCGATCTTCTCACCGTGGTCCAGCACCGTGACCCGTTCGGAAACGCCCATCACGAGCTTCATGTCGTGTTCGATGAGCAGCACCGTCAAGCCCCGCTCGTCGCGCAGCTTGTGGACGAACTTCATGAAGTCGAGGGTCTCCTGCGGGTTCATTCCGGCCGTCGGCTCGTCGAGCAGCACCAGCTTGGGGTCGGTACCGAGCGCACGTGCCACCTCGAGTCGGCGTTGATCACCGTATGACAGGTTGCGCGCCCATTCGTCATCGACGCCCGAAAGCCCGACGAACTCCAACAGCTCGCGGGCACGGTCGTGCGCCTCGCGCTCTTCGCGCCTGACGCGGGGAGGACGGAAGATCCCGCCCACGACCCCGGTCTTCAAGCGGCAGTGCATGCCGACGAGCACGTTCTCGACGGACGTCATCTGGCCGAACAGGCGGATGTTCTGGAACGTGCGGCCGATGCCCTTCTTGGTGATGGCGTGGGGCGGCTTGCCGACGATGGACTCCCCGTCGAACATGATCACACCGCTCGTGGGGGAATACACGCCCGTCAGCATGTTGAAGAACGTGGTCTTGCCGGCGCCGTTGGGGCCGATCAGGCTGACGATCTTCTGACGCGGGATGAAGAAGTCGACGTCGTTGGTCGCGACAAGCCCGCCGAACTCCTTGCGGACACCGGTCGCGGCCAGCAGGTCGTCGTCGGTTCGCCCGGCGTCGGCCGCCATGGTGGTCGGCTCGCTACTCATGTTGGGTGTCGTAGAGGGTCTCCTCGTACAGCGGCTCTTCGTTGACGCCTTCGGTCAACTCCGCCTTGCGCCGGGCCTCGGGGAACAGGCCCTCAGGTCGGAACAGCATGGTCACCAACAAGATGACGCCGAAGATCAAGAACGTGTACTTGGGGATGTCGAGCGTTGTCCCGAAGCGACCGTTGATGTCGGACCCAAGCGTGTTGAGCCCATACCGGTCGAGGTAGCTCAAGAAGAGCGCACCCACGATGACGCCCCAAATGTTGCCCATCCCACCCAGGATGACCATGCACAGGATGAAGATCGAGATCTGGAAGAAGAAATCCGTGTCGAACGCCGAGCTCTTGAAGCTGGCGAAGAAGCCGCCCGCCAGGCCACCGAAGAAGGCGCCGACCGCATAGGCCCATGTCTTGGTCCGCATCAACGGGATACCCATCGCCGCCGCCGCCGTCTCGTCCTCGCGGATCGCGACCCAGGCGCGACCCAGGCGCGAATCGCGTAGTCGCAGGCAGCAGAAGATCGTCAGCACGAGCAACGCCAGCGCCGACCAATAGAACAGCCGCGCGGAGTTCTCAGCGGTGCGGAAGTTCTCGGGCAGAAACGGCAGGACGTTGTTGAGCGACTGACCGAACCCCGGAGGGTCGACCGGGGTGATACCGGATGAGCCGCCGGTCAAGTTGAATCCGGTCCCGAACAGGTCGTCGCCGTTGCGCGCCACTTGGGGCAGGATCTCACCAAAGCCGAGCGTCACGATCGCGAGGTAGTCGCCCCGCAGACGCAGCGTCGGCAGTCCGATCATGACTCCCAGTACCGCGGTGACGACAGCTGCGATCAAGAGCAGCAGCCAGATCGAGATGTGGATTCCGGGAAGGCTGTGCGGTGCAATCGCGCCAAAACGGATCGTGCGGGGGTGCTCGTTGGTGCCGCCAAATTGCGTCGATGCGAACACGGCAACCGTATACGCCCCGATCGCGTAGAACGCCACGTACCCCAGGTCCAGGAGTCCGGCGTAGCCGACGACCACGTTCAAGCTGACCGCCATCATCGTGAAGATCAGCATGACGATCATCGACTCGACATCCGGGAAGTACCGACCCGCTCCGGGGAGTCCCGTCAGCGCGTCGCGGTAGAACGGAAAGAGCAGCACCAGGAGCAGCGCAACTCCCGGGGGAATCAATCGGCGCGTCTGCGCAGGGATGCTCCGCCACGCCTGGCCGATGATGGTGACCGCACGTTTGATGCCTGAAGTGGCGCCGCCGGCCGAAGTCACGTCACTGACCTTCCGGGGTGCGCTCGCCGAGCAGGCCCTCGGGGCGGAATACCAGGATCAGGATGAGGATGCTGAAGACGATCGATTGCGTCCAGTTGCTGCCGGGCGATCCGATCGAAAGGCCCTCGTTGAACGCCTGGATGAGTCCGATGACCATGGCGCCCGCGACGGCGCCCTTGAGGTTTCCGATGCCACCCAACACGGCGGCGGTGAACGCGATCAAACCGGTTTGGAAGCCGGTGTCAAACCGCATCTGGCCCGGGTAGATCATCCACAGGATGCCTGCGACGCCGGCCAGTGCGCCACCGACGGCGAACGTGAACGAGATCGTCCTGTTGACGTTGATGCCCATCATGCTGGCCGCTTGCATGTCCTGGGCGACTGCGCGCATTGCCTTGCCCTGACGGGTCTTCTGGACGAGCCAGATCAATCCGATCAGGACGGGGGCCGTCACGAGGATCACGACAAGTTTGTTCCACGTGACGCTGAACCCGTTGATGTCGAAGACCTTGGACTCCGAGACCAGGTTATTGGTGCTCGTCGGGCGCGGTCCCCAGAAAATCAGGCCGATGCCCTGGATGATGAATGACATCGCAACCGCGGTGATCAGGGGCGCGAGCCGCGGTGCGTTCCGCAGTCGTCGGTAGGCGATCGCCTCGATGCCGACGTTGATGGACGCGCACAATGTCGCAGCGATCACGAGGGTCAACAGCAGGAGCGGCCACAGGACGTACCAGGCCTTGCCGCCCTGCAGGTGGAACACCGAGATGATGAATGAGCCCGAGAGCAGCCCGCCGAGCATGAACAAGTCCCCGTGGGCGAAGTTGATCAGCTCCAGGATGCCGTAGACCAGCGTGTATCCCAGCGCGATCAGCCCGTACAACGATCCGAACGTCAGGCCGAGTACGAGCACCGTCAGAAACTGCGCCGGGCTCTCGATGAGGTTGACCACGAGCCATGCGACGACAGCCGCGACGAGGAGAAGGCCCACCAACGACTGGACCTTCGGTCGTGATCTGGGTCTGAACCAGCTCTTACTCGGTTCGTGGGCGTGAGTTGACACGGTTCTCGGAGAACATCGTGAGGGGGGCCGAAGCCCCCCTCACGAGGATCCGTTGACTACTTAGCCCTTTCCGACCAGTGTGGCGTCGGGCGTGACTACCTTGACGGTGACCTGCTTGTCACCCTTGATCTGGTACATCGTGACGCCACCGGCGGTGGTGTCGCCGTTTGCGTCGAGGCCGAACGAGCCCATGATGCCGTCGGTCACGTTGGTCTTGAAGAGGTTGTCCACGACGGACTGGCGTGTGCCGTCCGACGCGGCAATCGCGTCAAGCAAGACCTCGGCGGCCTGCGCGGCGTATGCCGAGTAGACCTGCACCTTGTCCGGACCGCCGACGGTTGCGCCGAAGTCGGTCACGAACTGCTTGCCCTTGCCCGTCAGCTGATCCACCGGAGGACCGGCGACGCTGACGTAGACACCCTCGGCGGCCTTGCCTGCGTCCTTGATGACCGACTCGATCGGCGTGAAGCCGTCCGGCGAGAGGATCTTGACGTCGGGGCCGATCGCAGCGCGCAGGTCCTTGACCAGCTTGCCGCCTGCGTTGTCGACGATGCCGGCCAGGAACACGCCGTCAGCGCCGGTCGCTTTGATCGTGTTGCCGAGCGGCTCAAAACTCGTTGACTTGGGGTCCCACTTCTGGAAGCCCGCGACCCCGAGGTTGAGCTTTTTGGCGGCGTCACGGAAGTTGTTGGCGAGACCTGCGCCGTAGAGCTGACCGTCGTTCAGGATGAAGATCTTCTTGAGCTTCAGGTCGGTTTGGGCGAAGACCGCCAGGGCCGGGCCCTGGAAGTTGTCGGCTGCGACGACCCGTGTGTAGTTGCGCTTGCCCGACGGGTAGTACTTGTCCGGCTCACCGGGCTCGACCGGGCCGCCCTGCGTCAGTCCGACGTAGGTGTTGGCGGGGCTCACCATGGCGATGGGGGCCGGGTTCAGAATCGGAATCTCAAGCTTCGCGCAACCTGAGTTGAACGTGCCGATGACACCGATCAGCGATTTGTTGGCGACGTATGCGTTGGCGTTCGCCGTGCACTTGGCCGAGTCCCAGGACGCGGCCTGTGCCGTCGCGTCGTCACATGCCTGGTAGGCAATCGCCTTGTCGCCGGCCTTGAAGCCGCGCTGCTTCAAGATGAACTCGATCGCCTTGCCCATCTGCTCGGTCTGCGGGCGCGATGCGCCCTGCAGCGGCAGGTCGGATGCGATGAGGTAGTCAGCCTTTCCGTCGGGGCCCTTCAGCGACGCCGAAGGACACGACGATGCCGGAAGATCGGTGACCGAGGCGCTGCTCGAGCTGCTGCTACCGCCACACCCGGCGACGACAGCTCCGAGCACAGCGACTGCTGCGATCCCGAGAATGGTCCATCGACCATGCTTCATTTTTGATTCTCTCCTCGTAGCCTGTTGCGGCCGCGATCCCCCCTAAAAAGAAGACAGCACCTGCGGGACACGGCCAAGGTGGGCGGACGCTACCACTCCGCAACACGTGTCACTAGCCAACCCCGCGAACCTCTAAAATCAGGCAAAACCCACAGACTATTGCGCGCTCAGGAGCTCCTCGGGTGGCACGTCCCGCCAGACCCGTGCCGGAAGGCCCGCGACGAGCTTGCCCGCGGGTACGTCCTTGGTGACCAGGGCCCCGGCTGCGATGAACGCCTCTTCGCCGATCTCGATGCCCGGCAGGATCACGCAGGCACCCCCGACGCGTGCCCCACGACGGATTATCGGCCCCTTGATGTTGCCGAACCGGCCCTCGGTGCGTCCCATGAAGTTGTCGTTGGTCGTCGCGACACACGGCGCGATGAAGACGTGGTCCTCGAGCAGCGAATACGCTGTGATGTAGCAGTTGGCCTGGATCTTGGTGTGGTCGCCGATGGACGTGTCGTTCTCGACGACGCTGCCCCGGCCGACGATGACGCTGTCGCCGATCGTCACGCGCTCGCGGATCGCCACCTGGTCGCCGATCACACAGTCCTTGCCGATGACCGACCCGGCGAACAACACGGACCCCGCGCAGATCGCGGTCCCGGCACCGACGTGCAGGGGGGCGAGCTGGTCGCGTTTGGCGGTGGACGTCTTGCCCAGGCGCGGTTGCTTGCCGATGACGACGTTGTCCTGGATGACACAGCCGTCGCCGATGACCGTGCCCGCGTGGATCACCACGTTGGCCCCGATCTCGACGTCCGCGCCCAGCACGACGCCGTCATGCAACACCAAGTTCTCGCGACTCACGTGCTTTTGCCTCCAATGGTGACTGGTCGTCCCGAGTCGTGCATGGATTGGGTCATGGCCTCCAGGACCTCGACGACCGCAAGGCCGGCAACGGCATCGGACATCGGCGCGGTGCCGTTCGCGACGCAGTCCGCGAAGTGCTCGCACACGCGGCGCAGCGGCTCGGTGCCGTCGATCTTTGGGATGTGGATGTCGCCCGAGCGCACCTGGATGTACTCGCCGTACGTGGCCGTGTGGGTGATCGGGCCCTTGTCGTAGATCGTGACCTTGCGTTCGGTCTCCATGTCGTCAAAGACGACCATGCGTTCTGAGCCGATCACGGTCATCTTGCGCATCTTGTGCGGATCGAGCCACGACAGGTGCAGGTGGCCGGTCACCCCGGATGGGAACCGCACGTGGCCGAACACGACGTCTTCGACGCCGGGTTGGAGGTACGAGGTGCCCCACGCGGCGACCTCCGAGGGGCGTTCGCCCGCCAGCCAGATCATGACCGAGATGTCGTGCGGGCCCAGGCTCCACAAGGCGTTCTCGTCGGGGCGCACGATCCCCAGGTTTTGACGGTTGCCGTACATGTAGAACGTCCGGTCGCCCAGCGCGCCCTCGTCGATCAGGTCCTTGACCCGCTGCAAACCGGGGTGGTAGACGAGCAGGTGGTCGACCATGGCGATCAGGCCGCGCTCGCTCGCCAGGTCGCTGACCCGTCGCGCGTCGGCGACGGTCAGGGCCAGGGGCTTTTCGACGAACACGTGCTTGCCGGCCTCGAGGGCACGCACCGCCAAGTTCGCATGCGTCGGTACCGAGGTCGCGATGACCACGGCGTCCAGGGTCTCGTCGCCCAGCAGGTCGTCCAGGTCGCGTGTGAACGTGCTTGCCGGGAACGCCGGGCGGTGGCGCTCCAGGATCTCCTCGTCCAGATCGCAGCAGTAGGCGAGCTCACAACCGGGGAGCCGATCGAAGTTCCGCGCGAGGTTGGGGCCCCAGTAGTTGAGGCCGACGACGCCGAGGCGGATGCTCACAGCTTCCAGACCTTGCCGTCGACGACCGGGACGACATTGCGGAAGTCCACGACCAAAGGCGCCTCGCGGGCGATCATTTCCCAATCGATTCCGTCGTGTGCGGTGACCACGGCGACCGCATCCACGCTGTTGAGCAGCTCGGCGTCCAGCGGCACGCTGTGCAGCCCCACCTTGGCCAGCTGCGGCACGTGGGGGTCGTGGTAGGCGACCTGGGCGCCCTCGTCGGCGAGCAGGTCGATGATCTTGAGCGCCGGGCTCTCGCGCATGTCGTTGACGTTGGCCTTGTAGGCGACGCCGATGACCAGGACGCGGCTGCCGTTGAGCGGCTTGCGGCGGCTGTTGAGCGCACGCGAGACCTTGCCCACGCAGAACGCCGGCATCTGTGAGTTGATCTTGCCCGCCAGCTCGATGAACTCGGTGTGGAACTCAAACTCACGGGCCTTCCACGTCAGGTAGAACGGGTCGATCGGGATGCAATGGCCGCCCAGACCGGGGCCGGGCCGAAACGGCATGAACCCGAATGGTTTGGTGGCGGCCGCGTCGATGACGTCCCAGACGTCGATGTTCATACGGTCACAGAGCATCGCCAGCTCGTTGACCAGGGCGATGTTGACGCTGCGGAAGATGTTCTCGAGCAGTTTGGTCATCTCGGCCACCTCGGGGGTGGCGACCGGGACCAGGTTGTCGCACGCGGTCCCGTAGACCTCCATCGCGCGGCGTGTGCATTCGGGGGTCAGGCCGCCGACGACCTTCGGCGTCGTGCGCGTCGTCCAGTCGACACGGCCGGGGTCGACGCGCTCTGGCGAGAATGCCAGGTGGAAGTCCTTGCCGGCGACAAGCCCCGAGCGCTCGAGCACCGGACCCAGCTCGTCGCGCGTCGTTCCGGGGTAGGTCGTGCTCTCGAGGATCACCAACTGGCCGGCGCGCAACCGTTGCGACAGGCTCTCCGCCGCGCCCAACACGGCCGACAGATCCGGCTCACGATGCTCGTTGAGCGGCGTGGGCAGGCAGATGATGATCGTCTCGACCCACCGCATGGCATCCCACGAGGTCGTCGCCCGGACCAGGCCGTCGGCGACGAGGGGGGCGAGCCGCTCAGAGGAGACGTCCTCGATGTACGACTCGCCGCGGTTCAGCATGTCGACCTTGGACTGCACGGCATCGAGGCCCAGCACCGCGACGCCGGCTTCGGCGAGGGTGGTGGCGAGCGGCAGTCCGACGTATCCCATTCCGATCACGCCGACTTGCGGCGAGCGGTCGGTCACAGGCAGTGGGTTGTGGGGCTTGAGGTGCGCATCGCGCTCGCTATCGTAGCCAACATGGCCGATGTCTTGTTGGCGGGCCTCCCGCGGATTGCTCGAGTGGCCGAGGAAGTGCGGCTGCGGGGGTGGTTGGCGGTCGCAACGGCCGGTGCGGCGGCGGCGTGGTGGACGATCCAGTGGCTCCTCGATCAGCCGCTGCGGCCGGGGCGTACTGGGCTCGTCGCGGTCGTTGTCGCGGCGCTGGCCGGCATCGCTGGTCTGATCAACGTTCCGCGTCGCTTGCGAGAAGGGTTACGTGAGCCGCGCGTACCGTCCCCGCGGGTGGTCTACGAGACGCGCGCGGACGGGCGCGACCGGCGCATCCGGCTGAGCGGCGCCGTGTTCCTTTCGGCCATCGTCATCCTGACGTTCGATCGCCTCGCCGGGTGGGAGGGCCTCACGGCCGGAGCGATCGTGGGCGTTGCCGTGAGCGTCGGTCTGACGGACCTGCTCGAGGCCCGACGGTGGCATCGGGCCGAGCGTGCGCGTGAGGCCGAGTTGTACGTCCGCATCGCCCCAGGTGCCCTGGTCGCGAGCTACGGTGAAGCCGACATCTACGAGCTGCCGGCCCCACCGCCTGAGGTGCCACCCGACTGGCACTGACCGCCGCTCACGCCGCTGCAGATCCAACTTTGTGACACCGCGGGCCGTGCCCGGAACGACCCTTCCCGACACCCCGAAAGCCGTCTGGGCGAGCGGCTTCCCGGGCAATCCGGTGTCAGACACGGTTAACCGTCCCTTAACCGGTTTGTGCGCAAGTTCAGGCACACCAGCAGCGGACGCTCCGCGGCTATGACGCGGACAGGATGACGTGCGCGATGCGCTCTGAGGCGTTGCCGTCACCGTAGTACCGGGGGCGTTCGGCGGGCACGGCGCGGTCGGCCAATGCGGCGGTGACACGTGCGGGGTTCATCCCGGTCAGGTGGTTGAAGCCACCTTCGACGATCTCGACCCATTCGGTCTCGTCGCGCAACGTGACGCACGGGATGCCATGGAAGTACGCCTCTTTCTGCACGCCCCCTGAGTCGGTCACGACTGCCCTGGCGGCGACGAGCAGTGCGGTGAAGTCCAGGTAGCCCACGGGTGGGGCGACGTGCAGGTCGGGGATCGTTGCCAGGCGCTCCCACAGGCCTGCCTGCTCCAGTTTGTGACGCGTTCGGGGGTGGACGGGGAACACGGCGGGTTCGCCGATGGCGCCGAGCACCTCAACGAGCGCGGCGAGCGCCTGTGGCGTGTCTGTGGCCGCGGCGCGGTGCACGGTGACCAGGACGTAGCCGCCCGGCTCCAGGCCGAACGCGTGCGGGCCCTCCCGGCGTGCCGCAACGGGTGCAAACAGCAGTGCCGCGTCGTACATGACGTCGCCAACGTTGTGGACACCCGCCGTGATGCCCTCCCGAGCGAGGTTCGCCACCGCGGCGTCGGTCGGCACGAACAGCAGCTCGGACAGGTGGTCGGTGACCACGCGGTTCTGCTCCTCGGGCATCGACCGCACGAACGAGCGCAAGCCGGCCTCCACGTGCGCAACCGGGATGTCCCGCTTCGCCGCCGCGAGCGCGCCGCCAAGCGTCGTGGTCGTGTCGCCGTAGACCAGGACCATGTCCGGTCGCTCGGCGACAAGGAGCGGGTCAAGGCGCTGCAGGATCAGCGCGAGCTGCGCGTTGGGCGTCCCTGGACCGATCTCGAGCGCGTGGTCGGGCGCCGGAATGTCCAACTCGTCGAAGAACAGATCAGCCAACTCGGGGTCGTAATGCTGGCCGCTGTGGACCAACACTTCGTCGACGTGGCGACGCAAGGCGCGTGCGAGGGGCGCCGCCTTGACGAACTGCGGGCGGTTGCCGATGACCGAGAGGACCTTCACAGCCCGATGCCCAGGCTGCTGATCTTCTGGGTGATGACGGTGAATCGACCGGTCGCCACCAGGATCCCCAACAAGATCGTGACCGTACCGGCGACGAGGTTGATGATCCGCCAGTGGTCGCGGACTTTGCGGGAGATCGACATGGTTTGGGTCAAGAAGAGCCCGGCGAAGAGGAAGGGAATGCCGAGGCCCAGAGCGTACGTGAACAGCAACGACGCTCCGATCTTGGGTGACTCGGTCGGGACCGCGAGCGAGAGCACCTGTCCCAGAAACGGTCCCGTGCAGGGCGTCCATGCGATCGCGAACGCAGCGCCCGCGAGCGTCACCCCGGCGAGCGTGGTCGGCCGCTTCATGATCGCCAGGCGCTTCTCGCCCTGCAGGAAGCGCAGGCGTGGCAGGAACACCATCAGGATCCCCATCGCGATCAGCAACAGGCCGCTGACCACATTGACGGTGTCGCGATCGCCGTTGAGCGAGTTGCCGAGGTATCCGGCGCCGGCGCCCCACAGCGTGAACATCGCGGCAAAGCCCGCCACGAAGGCCCCTGTCGTCCGTACGACCGATGTCGCGCGAACGGCGACGGTCGCGGCCCCGGTCAACTCGTCATACGACGCCCCGGAGACAAACGACAGGTACCCCGGCACGAGCGCGAGCGCGCAGGGACTCGCGAACGAGACGAATCCCGCCGCAAGCGCGTCGGCGTATGTGAGCACGTTGACGTCGACCGCCATCCCGCGCATCGTAGCCGCAGGGGGTTAAGGGAACGTGAACAGGTGGCGATCCAGGACAACGGTCATCACGGGACGCCGAAGCTGCACGTCCAGACCTCAATGGGCCGTGAAGGGGTCGAACCTTCGACCTTGGGATTAAGAGTCGCTCCCGGCGTCTCCTTCTATCTCACGATGTCCCTCTGATGCAGGCGTCTTGCGTGAGCGGCAGGGAGGTGATCTCACCCCATCTCAGGTGGTCGTGTTGACCCCCTGTTGACCCCCCGGCGACTGAGTGGGAGGCGAATGCGGAGATCAACTCGTTTGATACGAAGGCAGGCTCAGAAGGTGATCGATGTCGCGATGGAGTCTCCGTACCATCTCTCGTCGAGGAGCAGAAACGACCCCTGCTCGCGAGCCCGCTCAAGTACACGATGTGCGATTGCACGCTTGCTTGGTTCCGGGACTGGAGGTCTCTGACGCTGGCACCAAGTCCTAGTGGTGTGTCTCGCAAATAGTTGGTGATTGCGGTGGGATGCGTTATGCGCTCGCCTACCTCCCCGCTCGCAGTTACCGATGAGCAGCGCTTGGTGTTGGAGAAGCTGGTCCGCTCGCGCACCGCCCCGCACCGTGACGTCCAGCGTGCGCGGGCTCTGTTGATGGCCTGCGATGGCGTCGCGAACACCAGGATTGCCGCTCTGGTCGGGGTCGCGCCAATGACGGTGAAGGCGTGGCGCGATCGGTTTTGCGACGATGGTCTGAAGGACTTCTCGGCGGTGCGCCCGGGGCGCGGACGCAAACCGTCGATCGCGGCGCAGAAGGTCGAGGAGATCGTGCGGTTGACGCTGCATGAGACGCCGCCCGGGGAGACGCTCTGGAGTTGCCGGACGATGGCGGCTCGGGCCGGCGTTTCGCCGGCGACGGTTCAGCGAATCTGGTCGGCCAGGGGACTCCAGCCGCATCGGGTCGAGACGTTCAAGCTCTCAAACGACCCGAGGTTCGAGGAGGAACTCGTCGACGTCGTCGGCCTGTACTTGAACCCTCCGGAGAAGGCGGTTGTGCTGTGCATGGACGAGAAGAGCCAGATCCAGGCGCTTGATCGCACCCAGCCGTCGTTGCCGATCAAGCCCGGGCGGGCGGGGACGATGACCCACGACTACAAGCGCAACGGGACCACGACCCTGTTCGCCGCGCTCGATGTCCTGACCGGCTCGGTGATCGGACAATGCCTGCCGCGTCACCGACACGTCGAGTTTTTGAAGTTCCTACGCACAATCGACCGGCAGGTCCCCAAGCGCCTACAGGTGCATCTGATCCTCGACAACTACGCCACCCACAACCACCCGAACGTGCGGGTCTGGTTGGCCAAGCACCCGCGGTTTGAGCTGCACTTCACGCCGACCGCGAGCTCGTGGCTCAACATGGTCGAGATCTTCTTCTCCAAGCTGACCGACAAGGCGATCCGCCGCGGCATCTTCCACAGCGTCCCCGACCTGATCGACGCGATCCAAACCTATCTCGCGGTCCACAACGAGAACCCCGAACCATTCCAATGGACCGCCACCGCCGATCAGATCCTCGAGAAGGTCCGCCGCGGCCGAGTCACACTCAACGCAATCGCCAGCTAAAACTGAGACACACCACTAGCAGCCGAGACACGGCCGGGGCGAGTGCACCGGCTGGCGAGATCGGGAGCAGAGGGGAACGGGTGTGACGTGGCCGATGCGGGTCATGGATAGCATCGATACCGGACTTTGGACGATGATCTTGCAAAACTTCGTCGTGTGAGGTATAAAAGCGGTGCCACATGTGTTGGTTGACTCGTGGCTTCGGTTTGGAGGCGCGGTAAATGTCGGAACGCGAGTCACGAGATAGATCGGGATCGGCGGGTGATGTCCTCCAGCTGATCCGCGACGGCCGGGCGCGCACCCGCGCCGAGCTCGTGCAGTTGACCGGTCTGGCCCGTTCCACAGTGACCCAGCGCGTGGACGCCCTGCTGGCCTTGCTCCTCGTCACCGAAGAACAAGGCGACACCTCCACCGGCGGCCGGCCGCCCGGCACGCTCTCCCTCAACAACGAGCGTGGTGTGGTGCTCGCCGCGGACGCCGGCGCCACGCACACCCGGGTCGCCGTCGCCGACCTCTCCGGCGTCATTCTGGCCGCCACCTCCGCTGACATCGACATCGTCGAGGGGCCGGCGGCTGTGCTCGACATGATCGCGGATCGCTTCGACGAGCTTCTCGCCAAGGCCGGACGCAATGCCGGCGAGGTGCGGGCCATCGGCGTCGGCTTGCCCGGCCCTGTCGAGTTCTCGACCGGCAGGGCACAGAACCCGCCGATCATGCCCGGCTGGCACGACTACTCCGTGCCCGATCACCTGGCCCCCCGCTACCACGCCCCGGTGCTCGTCGACAACGACGTCAACATGATGGCCCTCGGCGAGTACTACCGGGAATGGCGCGATCGGGCCAACCACATCCTCTTCGTCAAGGTCGGGACCGGGATCGGCTGCGGTATCGTCGCCGGCGGGCGGATCCATCGCGGCGCCGATGGCGCGGCGGGCGACATCGGCCACATCCAGATCCCGGGGCACGATCACGACATCTGCCGGTGTGGCAACCCGGGTTGCCTGGAATCCGTCGCAGGCGGTGGCGCGATGGCGCGTCAACTGGGGGAGCTCGGTTTCGACACGCGCGATGCGCGAGACGTCGTTCGTCTGGCCCGCTCAGGCGAGTTGCAGGCGGTCCAGCTCATCCGCCAAGCCGGGCGCCTGCTGGGCGAGGTCCTCGCCGGCATCGTCAACTTCTTCAACCCGGACGCGATCGTCTTCGGCGGCGACATCGCGACCGCCGAGGACTATCTGTTCGCCGGCGTTCGCGAGGTCGTCTACCAGCGTTCGCTGCCGCTCGCGACGCGCAGGCTGCGTATCGCGCGGAGCGTCCTCGGTGACGACGCCGGCATCCACGGCGCGGCCGTGATGGCCATCGAGCACATCCTCGCGCCCGACGCGGTCAATGCTGCGTTGGCGTCGGCCGGGCCGGCGAACGGATCGAAGAGGCGCGCGGCATGACACCGCGCCTCCACACCCATGCGACGCACCGCGTCCGCGAAACGACAACCACGGGAAGGCCGCACGGTGGCACGTAACTCGACGCTCAATATCGGCATCGTCGGACTTGAGTTCGGCGCGGAGTTCATTCCGATCTACCAGCGCCACCCCAATGCGAACATGTACGCGATCTGTCAGCGGACCCGTTCGAGCCTGGACGCGATCGGCGACCAGTTCGGGATCGACGTCCGGTACGACGACTACGAGGCGATGCTGGCGGACCCGGCGATCGACGTCGTCCACGTCAACACGCCGTTGCAGCACCACGCCGACCATGTGGTCCGAGCCCTCGAGGCGGGCAAACACGTCGGATGCACGATCCCAATGGCCACGAGCGTCGAGGACTGCAAGCGGATCGTCGATGCGCAGGCGGCCAGCGGCTTGGTGTACATGATGATGGAGACGGTCATCTACAGCCGCGAGTTCCTCTATGTCAAGGAGCTCTACGAGCGCGGTGACCTGGGGAAGGTGCAGTTCGTCCGCGCCTCCCATCACCAGGACATGACCGGCTGGCCCTCCTACTGGGACGGGATGCCGCCGATGCACAACGCGACCCACGCGATCTCGCCGACGCTTGCGCTGTGCCGCAACGAGGCGGAGTGGGTGTCGTGCTTGGCGTCGGGCACCGTGTTCGACCGGATGCACGCCCAGTACGGCTCGCCGTTTGCGATCGAGACCACGCACATCGGCTTCCGCGACAGCGACATCGGCGCCGAGGTCACGCGACACCTGTGGGCCGTCGCCCGCCAGTACCGTGAGAGCTTCGACGTCTACGGATCGATCCGGACGTTCGAGTGGACGCAAGTCGAGGGCGAAGACCACGTCGTCCACCTCGGTGAGCAGCCCAGCCGGGTAGCGATACCCGACTACGCCCACCTGCTTCCCGCAGAGATCCAGGCGTTCACCACCGGCGGTGTCTACACCGAGGAGGGCGACTCGGCGCACCGCTCGTTCGTGCAGGGCGGCGGACATGGTGGCTCACACCCGCACCTGGCCCACCGGTTGATCGAGGCCGTGCTCGGCAACGAGGATCCCTATCCCAACGCCGTCCAGGCCGCCAACATCACCTGTGCCGGAATCCTGTCGCACGAGTCGGCGCTGCGCGGCGGCGAGAAGCTACACCTTCCCGACTGGACGTTCGTGCCCGGTAACGAGCCGCGTGTCATCCCGCTGGACCAGGAGCGCGAGCCCGCGTGGGCCGGGGTCGCGGCGAACGGGGAGGGCCTGTGACCGATACGCCGACAACGGGGACTCCCGAGAGTCCAATGCTCGAGATGCGTAACGTCTCCAAGGCGTTTCCCGGCGTGCGTGCGCTCGATGACGTCAGCCTGGACGTGCGGGCGGGAGAGGTCCTCGCGCTCGTCGGCGAGAACGGGGCGGGCAAGTCGACGCTCATCAAGATCCTGGCGGGCGCGCAGCAACCCGATTCCGGGACGATCCTGCTGGACGGTGAGCCGGTTCGCATCGCCACGCCGGCAGACGCCGAGCGCCTGGGCATCGTCACCGTCTACCAAGAGTTCAACTTGTTTCCGTCGTTGACGGTCGCCGAGAACCTGATGTTCGGCAGCTACCGCAAGCGCGGCCGGCTGATCGACTGGCGCGCCACCCGCCGCGAGGCCGTCCGCGCCCTCACCGAGATGCACGTCCACCTGGACCCCGATCGGCCGGTCTCGGGCCTGAGCGTCGCCGAGAAGCAGATCCTCGAAATCGCCAAGGCCCTGCATCGCCGCGTGCGCGTCCTCGTGCTCGACGAGCCGACGGCGGTGCTCGGAGGATCGGACGTCGACTCGTTGATGACCACGATCCGGTCGCTGCGGGAGCGCGGGGTGGGAGTGATCTTTATCTCGCACCGGCTTGAGGAGATCTTCGACATCGCAGACCGGTACCTCGTCCTCAAGGACGGGACCCGTACCGATGCCGGCGACGTCAGCCAGGTCGATGCCGCGCACATCGTCTCGAAGATGGTCGGTCGGACACTCGCGGCGCTCGACGCCCGTCCTGCGCGGGAGGCGCGCGAAGAGGTGCTTCGCGTCGAGGACCTCAACCGTGCCGGCGTCCTTCACCACATCAGCTTCAGCCTCGCGGCGGGAGAGGTCCTGGGCATTGCCGGCCTGCGAGGCGCAGGGCGCACCGAGCTGGCACGTGCGATCTTCGGAGCCGACCCCATCGACAGCGGCCGCATCTTCGTCCGCGGACGCGAGACCACGATCGGATCACCGGGGGCGGCGATCGCCAACGGGATCGGTCTGGTCCCCGAAGAGCGCAAGACACAGGGGCTCTTGATGAACCTGTCGACGGTCCAGAACATCCCGCTCGTTCAGATGGTCGCCACGCACGCGCGCATCGTGCGGCCGCTGCGCGAGGAGGCCCTCGCGAAGCGGCATGTCAAGGATCTCCGAATACGCGTTGGCGACACGGGTGCGAGCGTCGCGACCCTCAGCGGGGGCAACCAGCAGAAGGTCGTGCTCGCAAAGTGGCTCGAGTCTGGAGCCTCGATCCTGATCTTCGACGAGCCAACTCGCGGGATCGACGTCGGAAGCAAACGCGAGATCTACGAGCTGATCCGGCGCCTGTGCGACGAGGGCCTCGGGATCATCGTGATCTCGTCGGAGCTGCCCGAGATCCTGCAGGTCAGTGATCGCGTCCTGGTCATGCACGCCGGAGAGATTGCGGCCGAGCTCGACCGGGCCAACGCCACCGAAGAACTCATCATGAGCCACGCCGTCGGAGGGATGGTCGCCACATGAGCGCAATCAGTGCCACCGGAATCGGAAAGTTCGGCGGCGGGCTCATGCGCCGGATGGGCAGCTACACGCCCCCGATCGTGATGCTCACGTCGGTGCTCATCCTGACGGCGATCCTGTCGCCGGAGTTCTTCCAGCAGCAGAACCTGATCAACGTGGCGCGGCAATCCACGATCACCGGGATCGTTGCGGTTGGGATGACGTTTGTGATCCTGACCGGCGGCATCGACCTGTCGGTGGGGTCGACGCTCGCGCTGGTCGCAGTTGCCGCGGCGATGCTGATTCAGGGTGGGATGGCGATGGGCTTGGTGATCCTGCTGTCCCTTGGGCTTGGACTCCTCGTCGGCATCGTCAACGGGGTCGGGGTGACCATCCTGCAGATCCAACCGTTCGTCATGACGCTCGCGATGTTGGGAATCGTGCGAGGCGTCGTGTTCGAGATGAGCGACGGCAGCCCCAAGGACTTCTTCGGATCGAGCGGGTTGCTCGACGTGTTCGGAAATGGCACCTACCTGGGCATCCCGGGTCCAGTGGTCCTGTTCGTGGTGGTGGCAGCCCTCGGGCTTTTGGCATTGCGGTACCTCCCATTCGGGCGGTACGTCTACGCAATCGGTGGGAGCGTCGAGGCGGCGCGCCTGTCGGGGGTCAGGACGACCCGCGTCACCATCGCCGTCTATGCGATCAGCGGGGTTTGCGCCGCGATCGCGGGCATCATGACGGCATCACGCCTCAGCGTCGGCGATCCAACCGCCGGCAACCTCGCCGAACTCGACGCGATCGCTGCGGTCGTGATCGGCGGGACCAGCCTCATGGGCGGCCTCGGCGGCATGGTGGGGACGATCGCGGGCGCGTTGCTTCTGGCGATGCTCTCGAACGTGCTCAACCTGACCGGCGTGTCGCCCTTCTACCAGCTGATCGTGAAGGGAGCGGTGATCATCTTCGCCGTCGTCCTCACACAATGGGCGGCGCGCGCATCGTCGCTCCGCGCTTCGGCAGGTGGGTCGGGCCCCGAAACGGGGGACTCGGGGCAGACCGCAACGCAAACCACGCGTACCAATCAACCTGAAGAAAGGTAACAATATGAAGAAGAGACGATTTCTCCTGGTCGCGCTGCTCGCTGCAGCGTCGTCGGCCATCGCCGCCGGATGCGGTGGGGATGACAACACGGCCGCGCCGACCACGGGGAGCGTTGCTGCGCCTGCCGGGATCACGCTGAGCGACTTCTGCGGACCGGAATGTCAGGCCGCGCTTGCGATCAAGGCCGACCCAGCATCGATCGACTGCAAGGTCGGTCTCTCGTGGAACGGGTTCAACCACCCCTATGGCGCCGCGACCGGCAAGCGCACTAAAGAGGCCCAGAAGGCGTTGTTCCCCAAAATGCAGCTCACGATCAGCGATGGCCGGGGCGACTCGACGGTCCAGTCCAACGGCATCGACGACATGCTCACCAAGGGCCTCGACGTGCTGATCGTCTCGCCGGCTGACGCCAAGGCGCTCGCGCCCGCCGTCAAGCGGGCGACCGCCGCCGGCACCAAGGTCATCGCCTCGGACCGTTCTGTCGACGCTCCCGTGTCGACGACCATCGGCGCCGACAACGTCGACACCGGAACCGTCGCCGGTGAGTACGTCGTCACGGCGTCGGGCGGCAAGGGCAACATCGTCGAGCTGCAGGGCGCGCTCGGCGCATCGCCGACGATCGACCGCCACAAGGGCTTCGTCGACGCGATCGCGGGCACCCCGGGTCTCAAGATCATCGACAGCCCCACCGCCAACTACAACCGCGAAGAGGGTCGGTCGGTCATGGAGGACATGCTCCAGAAGCACGGCAAGGGTGAGATCCAGTTCGTCTACACCCACAACGACGAGATGTCCCTGGGAGCCATTCAGGCGATCAAGGCAGCCGGCCGCCTTTCGGAGATCAAAGTCGTGGGCATCGACGCCCAGCAGTCCGCGCTCGAGGCCGTCAAGGCCGGCGATTACGCCGCAACGGTCGCGTACCCGATCAACGCATCCGAGCACATCGCCGCCGCCGCCAAGCTGTGCGCCGGTGAGACCGTGCCCGAGCGGATCAAGCTGACGGCAACCCTGGTCACAAAGGACAACGTGGCCGCCGTCGACGGGAAGACGTTCTAGTCGACCCGACCACGCGATGGGCGTCGCAGCGTTACCCCTTGCGCTGCGGCGCCCATCCGGTCAACCGTCGAACCACGCCACTGGAGAATCTCGATGAAGCTTGCTTACAACAACTGGGCCTACACGAGCTTCTTCGTGTGGACGCCGTCGTACACCCTCGAGGACACGATCAAACGTCTCGCGGCGATCGGCTACGACGGCATCGAGATCGGTGCCGGAGCGCCACACGCATGGCCGGCGCACCTGACCAAGAAGCGCCGCGGCGACATCAAGAAGCTGCTCGAAAAGCACGAGATCGTCGTTTCGAGCATGTTGCCTGCGCCGTCCGGCGGACCGGGCAACAACCCCGTCTCACCGCTCATCGAGGAGCGCCGGTGGACGGTCCAGCACTACAAGGAGATCATCACCCTCTGCCGGGACTGGGACTGCCATACCCTGATCTATCTGCCGGGCTGGCGGGTGTTCGGGACGACCCGGCGCCAGGCGTGGAAGTGGAGTCAAGAGGCGCTCAAGCAGATCGCCGACTTCGCCGCCAAGAACGACGTGACCATGGTGATCGAGCCGACGCCCCACGACACGAACCTGTGTGAGAGCAGCTACGACGCCATCGAGTTGATGGAGGACGTCAACCACCCCAACGTCAAGCTGATGTTCGATACGTTCCACGCGTTCTATCGCCACGAGGTGCCGACCGACTATGTGTACGAGATGGGCAAGAACCTCAAGCACATCCACATCTCCGACAATGACCGCCTGCCTCCGGGCCAGGGCGTCGGCGATTGGCCGTCGCTCATCGGGGCGTTGCGCGAGGTTGGCTACGACGGCTACCTGACGATGGAGACCGGGTTCCATAGCCGCGGCATCGAGCCTGACTACGACGCGCGGCAGGCATACGAGTTCCTCAAGCCCCTCGCCGAAGGGGAGTGAGCATGCCGACGGGAAGCGGGGATCGCGTCGAGGCCCTCACGATCCTGAGCGAGGAGGAAGCCAACACGATCGACGCCATCGCCGGTCGCATCATCCCTGGCGATGCCGCCGATCCCGGGGCGCGCGAGGCCGGCGCGAAGATCTACATCGACCGGGCCCTCGGAGGCTTCCTACGCGAGCTGCGGCCGTTCTACCGGCGGGCGATCCTCGGACTCGACGCACTCACGCAGGAGCGTCATGGTGCCGCCTTTGCGGATCTCGAAACCGAGGCGCAAGACGCCGTCCTTGCCGATCTTGAACGAGGGGGACAGGGCGGTACAGGCGACACCGAGGTGCGTGACGTCGGTTGGGACGAGGGGAGCTTGCTCTCAACGTTCTTCGAGGTGGTGCGTGAGCACATCCTGCAGGGCACCTTCGGCGACCCCGCCTACGGCGGCAATCGGGACTTGGTCGGGTGGCGCCTGTTGGGCTTCCCAGGCGCCCGCTGGGGGTACACGCTCGAGGAGATGGCGCCCGGAGTGGACGCGATGAGCCTCCCCGTCAAGTCCCTGGCGGACCTGCGGCGCGAGCGCCCGTGGGATGACTCCGAATGAGCACTGAATCCGTCGACGCCGTCATCGTCGGCCTCGGCGCGGTCGGGGCGATCCTCGCCGAGAAGCTCGCCACGGCGGGCCTGCGGACGGTCGCGTTCGAGAAGGGCGAGCACTTCCGCGACCCCGATTTCCGGTTCAAGCACGACGAGATCCGCTACTACGCCCGCGGGGCGATCTCGCCGAACATGACGCGCGATCCTGTCACCTGGCGGGCGACGTCACGCGACACCGCGGCCGTGCTGCCGTGGTCGTCAGGCCCCCTCGGCGTCGACGAGCCGCTGTTCGGGATGCCGGCGATCGGAACCGGCGGCGGAACCCTGCATTGGGGTGGCGCCGCGTTTCGTTTTCCCGCTCCAGAGTTCCGTATGCGCAGCGCGATCGTCGAGCGCTTCGGCCCGGGCGCCCTGCCCGCAGACACGACGCTGGTGGACTGGCCGTTCGGCTTTGACGAGATCGAGCGCTACTACGACCTGGTCGAGTGGGAGCAAGGCGTCTCGGGCGCAGCCGGCAACGTCGCGGGCGAACCGCGCGACGGCGGCAACCCGTTCGACGATCCCCGCACGCGTGACTACCCGATGCCGCCACTCCACGCCGCACCCGGCGACCGCGTGTTCGCCGATGCGGCGCGACGACTCGGATATCACCCCTACCCGATCCCCGCGGCCATCAACTCGGTCCCGTTCGCCAACCGGTCGGCCTGCACGTACTGCGGGTGGTGCCACGGATTCCCGTGCCACGTCGGGGCGAAGTCCTCGACGCATGCCACCTCGCTGCCCGTGGCGCTCGCGACCGGCAACCTCGAGGTCCGCGCCCAGTCGCGCGTTTGCCAGGTCAACCGCGGCCCCGACGGGCGGGCCGGCGGGGTGACGTACTTCGGGCCGGACGGGGTCCGGCGCGAGATTGAGGCGCCGATCGTCGTACTCGCCGCCTACTCGCTCGAGAACGCCCGTCTGCTCCTGCTCTCGGATCTCAATGCCAACGACCAGGTCGGCCAACACTTCATGACCCACAACTTCGGGTGGTTCAACGGGGTGCTTCCTGAGGACTCGAACCCGTTCGTCGGAACGCTCGTGGCCGGCAGTGCGCTGGACGACCTTGGAGCGGATCGTGTGCCCGACGGCTCCGGGGTCCTGTGGGGCTCGCCGATCGTCGGTTTTCCGACTGACATCCAGCCACTCGAGGCGGTCCACTCGATGAACCCCGAAGCCCCGCGATGGGGCGTCGGCTTCAAGGAGTGGCTTCGCACCAACTACCGACGGCTCTACCGCATGTACTCGCAGACGACGAACTTCCCGTCGGCACGCCACCGCGTCGACCTGGACCCCACTGTGCGTGACCCGTGGGGCGTGCCTGCCCTGCGGATCACCCACGACTGGGACGACCACGACGCCCGCTCGGTCGAGTTCTTCGCGACGGTCAAGGAGCGCATCGCCCAGGAGATGGGCATCCGCGAGTCATGGCAACACGCATCGCGCCCCTTCTACCACCTGTCTACCCACGAGTGCGGTGTTCACCGTATGGGCGAGAACCCGGCCGAGAGCGTGGTGGATGCCGACGGCCAGTCCCACGAGTGCCCCGGCCTGTGGGTCCTCGGGGGCGGCCAGTTCCCGAGCCTCGGGGGCTACAACCCGACGCTCACGATCCAGGCGCTCGCTTACCGCGCAGCGGAGGCGCTCCTCGAGGGCGTCGGGGCGAAGATGCAACCCCTCGAATGGGCGCAGGGCGGGCCAGTCTGACCGAGCCCCCCAGTGTCCCGCTCCGTCAGCTCGCCCGGAGGGGCAAGGCAGCGAACAGATCGGTGCCTCTTGTGATTGGCGAAAGGAGTTGTGCCACCCCGTTGGTATGTCAGTCGTGGCAAATCTGAACTGAACCGTGGGTCGAATGGCCCCCGGCGATTGAGGTCGATGGGCTGTCCGAGCGATTGGAATTGAGTCAGGCGGAGGTGATGCGCAGGGCGTTGACGCAGTTCGAGGCCGCCGAATCGCGTGACCGGCAGTTCGCCCTGTTCGAGCTGGCCGGGCTGTCGAGCGAAGATGGCCGGTCGATCGCCGACATCCCCGACAGGAGCTGTTCGAGGGCTTCTGGCGGTGACGCTCATCGTCGACGCCGCCCCGCTCCTGGTAGCGGCCGATGAGCGCGAGCCGCTTCGCGACGCGGTGTGGGAGGTCCTACGGTCGGAGCCCCAGACCATCGTCGTGCCCGCACCGGTCACCGCAGAGGTCGACTACCTGCTCCGCACGCGACTCGGCCGGTCTGCCGCGAAGGCATTTCTGACAGATGTCGCGGAGGGCAGGTTCGAGGTCGTGGGTCTGTCAGTGGACGATCATCGGCTGGCCCTGGAGATCGATGGCCGCCACGCCGACTTGGGGTTGGGCCTGGCGGACCTCTCGGTCATCGTGCTCGCGCACCGCTTCGGGACCCATCGGCTGTTGACGTTCGATCAGCGCCACTTCCGTGCCGTGACCGCCCTTGACGGGCAGCCCTTCACCTTGCTCCCGGCCGACGCAGAGCTCCTCCGAACGCTGTACTGCGCGGGCGGCGACGAGCAGGCACGTCTCGGTCGCGACGCCACATGCGAGTTGAGGGGGCCGTGAAGCCCCCAAGTCCGCGGCGAACAGCGCCGCGGCCCGATCAGGTCCGCTCAGCTCTGACGCGCGAAGATCAGCTCGGTCAGGGCGGCCAAGTCGTCGGTCGGGCCGGGCACCGCGGTCAGGAACGCCTCGGCGCGGGCGTGGCTCTCCGACGCGAGCGCCCGGGCGCGCGCAAGACCGTGGAAGCTGACATAGGTGTGATCTTGCCGTGGCGCTCGTCTGCGCCGACGGGCTTGCCGAGGGCCTCCTCGTCGCCTGCGACGTCCAGGATGTCGACGACGATCTGAAACAGCAGGCCCAGCTCATTCGCGAATGCGCGCAAGGCGGTCGCGACCCCCGGCTCGGGCCGCGTGGAGATCACGGCGCACCGGACCGCGGCGGCGATCAGCCGGCCGGTCTTGAGCAGGTGGACCTGACGCAACGCGTCGGCCGATCGTCGACCGTGGTCGCGCAGGTCGAGGAACTGCCCGCCGACCATGCCGTTGACGCCCGAGGCCGCGGAGAGCTCGGTGATGATGCCGAGGCGCGTGGCGGGCCCTCCTGGCTGGTGCTCGGCGACCAGACGGATCGCCTCGGCAAACAGTGCGTCGCCTGCAAGGATCGCGGCGTCCTCACCGAACGCGCGGTGGCACGTCGGCCGGCCGCGACGCAGGTCGTCATCGTCCATCGACGGCAGGTCGTCGTGGAGCAGGGTGTACGTGTGGATGAGCTCCAACGCCGCTGCGGTCGGCAGGAGATCCTCGGGATCGTGGCCCAGGCCCTCGCATGTCGCCAGGCACAGCACCGGGCGGATGCGCTTGCCGCCTGCAAGCAGTGAGTAGCGCATCGCCTCGACCAGGCCCTCGGTGCACGTGTCGCCGATTCCTTGCCCTTGGTGGAACGCTGAGTCCCGCTTTGAGTTCGAGCGGCGGATAGTCGCGGACCATCCCGAGAGGTTCGAGGATGTGAACCTCTACTCGTGCGGGGCCTGTGCCATGCCCATATTCGGCGACGACACGGACGATGGGCCTAATCGGATGATCTTCCTTTGGTGGCGCCCTGTCGGGCACGAGACGCCCGACTACGAGGGGTTCCGGACAGGATCGCGGAAGCTGCTCGCGAGGGTCATCGGTGTATGAGCATGACGCGCCAAACGCCGCCGCTGTAATGGCTCGTCGGGTCGCGCAGGCTACCGCGTTGGACCTTGGGGCTCGGAAGGACAATCTCATCAACCAACTGGCCCGGCTCCGCGACGCAGGCAAGATCACCCAGTCGCTCTTCGAGGTGGCAGAGAAGCTCCGACTGAGCGGCAACGACGGTGCCCACCCAGCCGACTCGGTCACCGTGCAGGAGGCACAGCAACTGCTCTCGTTCCTCGACGCTCTCCTCCTATACGTCTACGGTCTGCCATCCAAGTTAAGACTCGCGACGGACCCACCCACCGAGGGAGCGGCTGCGACACCGTAGACGCCAGTCCCGCTCTGGATTACGAGGAGTTTCGATCCGGCGAACATCGACGGGCCGCTTATCGCCGAACCCCCGAGGAGGAAATGCTCCCCCTCCTGCATCGTCCCCCGCCCTGTCCGGAGCGCTCCCGCCAGGACACGGACCAGTCCCCAAGCGTGGCCCGGCGAACATGCGTCGGACCCTACGACCTGGAAGGACCGGAGAGGAAAAATGGTCCCTCCAAGCTCGCCGTGTTGACCCCAGCGTTGACCCCTCTGCAAATTGCAGTTTCAAAGAGGTCTACGGCGAAGCGTGATCCTTTACGTGGAAAGGGATCACGGGGCATGGGCCGTGAAGGGATCGAACCTTCGACCTTGGGATTAAGAGGCTCCTGACCGGGATGTCGGGTAATGCGGTCTGGTGTTGCTGCGTCCGTCTTGAACGGCATCTGGACCAGTCGGCAGCGGTGTAAGTGATGTCCTGTGCCGTCGCGTTGTGAGGCGTTCGTTTGCACTCCGGTTTGCATCAGAGGCCGCGTGGGGACTGCTGGCGATAGACGCCAGTCGTCCAGTCCGCGGAGGCCCGAACCAGCCCACAGGTCGCATGCGGAGCGCCCTTCTCCGCGGACCGAGCGCGCTCCGCGTTACCGGCTTGAGTTCAGGAGGGGATGCCGGGCGGGCCGGGGATCTGATCTCGATCCCGTACTCGGCTGCGGTGGCCATCATCCGCACAGGGTCAAACGGCTGGACGGATGCCGGCTGGAGGGTGAGGGACTGCGCCGGCTCGGACAGCTCGCGCATGACGTTTTCGAAGCCGGCGGGCTCGGCGACGAGGAGGAAGCGGGCCTCGGGTGAGGTGACCTCGAACGTGTGCGGGACTGTCGCGCGGGCCGTACACGAACGACCCGGCGGGCGGCTTGATCACTTGGCCGCCGACCCAGAAGGCCAGCTTGCCTTCGGTGACGTAGAACCACTCGTCTTCGTTGTGGTGGACGTGCAGCGGTGAACCGGCGTCCTTGCAGCGCGAGATGCTCGATCACGGCGACGCGGCCGTCGGTTGTCTCGGCCGAGGACTTGATCGCGGCCGGCACGCCGAGGAACCACCGTCGGTCAATGGGATCCTATCCGCCAACACGATCGGTCGCGACCACGATTTCGGTGAATCCACCGCGGCTGTTTACGAGCTATCTCCTGGATTTCGGGGCGAATCGAGTGTCCTGAACACCACGCCCATCCGGGAGCCTCCTTTGGGCGTGGGTCGTCGGGTCAGTAGCTGAAGACGGTCGCCGCGTCCTCGCCGATCCACTGCCATAAGGGAGTGGCACCGGCCAGCCGGGCGTTGTCGACGAGTTGCGCTTCGTCAAGCTTCTTCGAGTTGAAGCAGATCGGGCATACAAGTAGCTCGCCGCCGCGCTCGGCGAACTGCTGAAAGAGCCGTGCGAGCGGCGGGCAGCCGTCGCAGGCGACCGCATCTGCGATGCCGGGCAACGCGAGCCGGACAGCCTCTTTCGTCAAGAACATCGCCACTCGCCGACCCTGTTCGAGAGCGCCGCCGGCGACGAGGAACGCGACGGTGACGGTCTCGGCGTCCTCCAGACCGGTCGACAGATTGATTACGGCCTTGTTGGTCATCGTCTTCTCCTTGTTCGGTCGCGTCAGGTGAGTGGCCTGAACGCTTTGACTGTCGTTCCGTGGGCGCCAAACGTTACGTAGGTCTTCTTTTGATCTCGCTCTTCAGAACATCGACGTCGATCCCAACACCTGAGGCCATGAATTAACCCTTTCCGTCGCTACTGACCGTAATCACGATGTGCAGCCGTTCTCCTAGAGCAGCTCCGCGATCCGTGCCGCCGCGCGCGCGGCACCGTCGGTCTCGACCGGTCTGTAATCGACGTCGCGGCCGATCTCGGATGCGATCGCCTGGGCGATCGCATCCGGCGTCGCTTGGTCGAAGTCCATGCAGCGGCCCGCGCCGTAGCGGGCGAGGCGGTGACGCACGTGGAAGTTCTGCTCGAAATGGTGGCGGAGCGGGAAATAGAGGAACGGCCGCTGGTTGGCTGCCAGCTCCATCGTCGTGGTCAGGCCTCCCTGGACGATCGCGAGGTCGCACGCGCCGAGGTGCCGGTAGAGGTCGGGCACGTACCCGCGCATGTCGAGACCTTCGGCCGTGGGCAACGTCGCCGGATCGATCCGCGGTCCCGCGACCACGATCATCCGCAGCGCAGGCATACGCTCCTTGGCCTGCGGGAAAGCCGCGACCACCCGCCGGAGCAGGTCGGCGCCGACACCGGAACCGCCGACCGTGACGACGCAGAACTGCTAGTCGTCCTCGTACCCGAGGTGGGAGCGCAGCGCGTCACCGTCGGCGAGTTCCGGGGGGTCGAAGCCCGTGATGTAGCCGGTGAAGTCGAAGTGGTCGCGCATCCAGTCGCGAATCAGCGGCAGGCCTGGGCCAAACGCATCCGGGACGATGTCGTCGTCGTTGCCGACGTAGATCGCGCAGTCGCGGACGCGCGGGAAGCGCGCGATGTGATCGATCATTTCGGCGTTGTAATCGGCAGCGATGAAAGCCTCGCGCTCGCCGCCGTCCGGCATCGGCAACCAGCCGACGAAGTCGGTCAGCCAGGCGTAGGCGGCACACTTGAGCTCTGGGTTCTCGTGGAGGTAGTAGTCGAGCTCCCATGCCTCGTCGCCGATCCAGAGGTCGTACTGGTCGTCGCGGACGAGGTCGTGGAAGACCATGAAGTTCGAGAGCAGGATCTCGTCCATCCTGCGGATCGCCTGGAAGCAGTGCAGGTCGTGCTCGGCGCTCTCGCTCTCGATGTGCCCCGATTCGTTTGCGAGCAGCGCGCTCGCGGGGTGGATGCGTTCGCCGCGCGTCTCCAACGCCGCCGTCACCGGGTGCTGCGCGAGCCAGTCGATCTCGAGATCGGGGTGCAGCCTCCGCAGCTCGTCGGCGATCGCGACGTCGCGCCGCGCGTGCCCGAGGCCGATCGGCGACGACACATACAGCGCGCGCTTGCGGCGTGCCCTGCCCCGAACCCACGTGCGCGGAGCAGGGGGTGGCACGAGGAAGTCGCGCAGCAGAAGGTTGACTTTGACCGGGTCGCGGACATGCGGCCCGTGACTCGCCCCCTCGAGCAGGACGATCTCGCCGCCGAGCGCCTCGGCGAGCGCGATGCCGCGGCCGGGACCGGTGATCGCGTCTGCGCCGCCCTGGACGATGAGCACCGGGCAGCCGACGCGCCGGCAGAGCTCCCGCGTCTGCTCCTCCGAGAGATGCCGCGCGAGCGCGGTGGCCATCAGTGTCTCGGGCGAGGTTTCGAGGCCCCAACCGACGCAATCCTCGATCGCCTTGGTCGAATGCGGCTCGGTGAACATCCGCGAGAAGAAGAACTCGAGGAAGCCGCGGAAGTCGCGCAACCAGTAGTGCCGGTTGTACTTCGCCCACCCCTCCTCGCTGTCGAGTTCCTCCTCGAACGACGTCGTCCGTCCCGGCAGCGGCTGTCCCAGCGGTACGGAGGGGCAGATGAAGACGGCGCCGTCGACGCGCTCCGGATGCTCGGCCGCGATCAGGAGCGCCCGCTGCGCGCCGAGCGAGAGCGACACGAGCACCGCGCTTTGAGTGTCCGTCGCGTCCATCACCGCAAGCGCGTCCGCCGCGTACTCCCGCTCCGCGTACGCATCCGATTCGCCGGGGCGATCGGAGCGGCCGTTGCCGCGCCCATCGAAGGTGAGGACGCGGCAGTAACGCGCGAGGTACGGGATCTGCATCTTCCACTGCCGTGAATGAACGATCGACCAGGTCGGTAGCAGCAGGACCGTCGGGCCATCCGAGCCGTAGACCTCGTAAGAAAGGCTGACGCCCTCGCGCTCGACGAAGCCCGACTCGTCCGGGTACCGCGCGCGCGTCTGCTCACGCACGCGCGGCTGCTCAGCTACCGCCATCCGCGACCCATTCCTCGATCCACGCGAGCAGCTCGCGTTGCCCCGTCTCGATCCCCGAGAGCCGCTCGAGCATGATCCCCTCGTTGAAAGTGATCACGAGCGACACGAGGGCCTCCAGCGGCATCTCGATCCGCAGTTCCTCCCGCACGGGCGCGAACGCGTCCGCCAGCACCGCGCGCCAGGCGTCGTTGACGCCGACGATCCGTGTCCGCAACTCCGGCCGGTTCCACGCGAGCGCCTGCAGCTCAAACCAGACCTTTTGGTACGGCCTGTCCTGCTCGAGGTAGCGCATCGCCGCACCCCACTTTTCAACGAAAGGCATGTCAGCCGCGTACAACTCCCGCTGACGCGCGATCAGCGCATTCGTGAACCGCTCCAGCACTCGAACGAGCAAGTTCTCGACGGAATCGAAGTAGTAGTGGACGAGCCCGTGGTTGACCCCCGCCTCCTCGGCAACACGACGCGTCGTAATCCCAGCGCCCCCGACATCGAGCAGCAACCGCTCCGCAGCGTCGAGCAACGCTGCCTCCGCCACGCTGCGGCGGTTCGGCGCATCCACCGTCGAAGCAGACCTGCCGCTATCCAGCTCCTCAGTCATTCGACTAAGACAATCGACTAAACTCCGGTCGCTGTCAACCCCCCAGCGCCAGCGAGGCGGCCCACCGCGGGACTCGACTCTCGGACAGCGAAACGTTTGGCCGGGGCCGAACACGACTGAACCGCCGCGGCTCCAGGACGCGCCGACGGCTTATCCGGCCGCATTCGCCCTCACGCCCGCGGTCTCGGAGGTTGCCATGCGCACCGCACACATCTCGCGTAGCGCTTCGTCGTTGCGACGAGCTGGCTTCGAGATAGGACCCCGTCCGGGGTTCATCCCTCGCGTCATGGTTGCAGCCGATTGCCCCCGGACAAACAGTGGGCATGGGCCGTGAAGGGATCGAACCTTCGACCTTGGGATTAAGAGTCCCCTGCTCTACCAGCTGAGCTAACGGCCCGCGGCGCGGGATGTTACCACCAGTCGGTTTCGGGAGCCGCTACGGGGTAACGGGTGATCCCGGGGTGACCGGAGCGGTGGCGGTCGGCGTGGGCACCGTCGGGGTCGGCGCCACCGGCGTGGATTTGAGTCGATCCAGCGCGGTCTTGGCGTTCTGGCTCAGCGTCGACCCTTTGGGTGCGAGCTGCTGTGCCCGTTGATAGGCCAATCGCGCGGTCAGGACTTGGTTCGCGGTCTCGGCCGACTGTCCATATGTCAGGAACGCATCGGCATCGGTGGGATGCGCCTTGGTGTAGGTCTGCAACACCTGGAGGCGTTGGCCGACTTGTTGGCCCAACCCCCCGAGCAGAGCCTGCAGCTCAGCGTTGTTCTTGGCGCCCACCCCGATCGCCTTCTGCAATGTCACGGCTTCGTCCTGGGTGCGGTTCGCGCCGCGATAGAGCGCCGCCAGTGACACGAGCGCGTCAATGTTGTCAGGGGTCGTCTTGACGCGATTCTCCGCGTCTTTCAGGACCTGCTGCGTTTGCGATCCGGTTCCACTGTCGCCGAATACCACGAGACCGAGCACGATTGGCAGGACACCCACGAACGCGGCGGCGCAGATGATCGAAACGATCACCACCATCCTGCGGGTCCTCTTCTGATCGAGCAGCACGATCAGCAAGGTAACACAGCCGCCCCGACGGTTATCCCGCAGTGAGTCGCCGACGCGATGCAGCCGCCCGTGTGAGGATGGCGCTCGGGTCCAGCGTGACCGGTTCGCCGTCCTCCAGAAGCACGATCCCGTCGACCAGAACCAGGCTGACGCGGGCTGTCGGATCGAGCGCCGCCGCGTAGGGATCGGTGTCGTCGGGCGCGCCGGTGATCGCGATCAGGTCGGCGCGCTTGCCGATCTCGATCGAGCCGACGAGCCTGTCGAGGCCGAGCGTCGTGGCCCCCCCCAGCGTGGCGAGCTCGACGATCTCGGCGTGTGTCAGGGAGGCGATCAACCCCGCGGCACGGCCGTCCGCGCGCACATCGTAGTCGCCTGCGCTCGCCGGGCTGTCCGTGCCGAGGCCCAGCGTGACGCCGGCGTCACGCAGCCGGGCGATTGGGGCATGGCCACAGGCCAGCGTCGCGTTGGACAGTGGGCAATGGGCGACGCCGACCCCGGCCGCCGCCAGGCGCGCAGGGTCATCCGGATCGAGTTGCACACAATGGGCTGCGATCAGACCGGGCCGCAGGACCCCGGCACGGTCGAGTCTGGCCACCGGGCTTCCCTGGCCGGGCCACCGACCCGGCTCCGTTCCGCGTGCGGTGAACAATCGGGCGAGCGGTCCGGTTCCAGATCCAAGCAACTCCGACTCGTCCGGAGATTCCGCCAGGTGCGTGGCCCATGACCGACGTGCGAGGTCCGGGTGGTTGACGAGCGCTTCCCAGAAGTCCGGTCCGACGGTGTACGGCGCGTGGGGTGAGACCCCGATGTGCACGCGTGTGCAGCTGTGGTCATCCAAGGCGACCACCCGCTTGGCAATCGCGATCGCTGCGTCTCGGGCCGCGTCGCCGGTGTGTCTGCCGAACGCCTCAAGGTGAACGATCCCGCGAAGGCCGGCCTCGCGCAGCGCGGCCGCGCCGGCGCCGGTCGGGCCGCTGTCGGCGACGGTCGTCGTCCCGTGTTGAAGGCAGCGCAATGCACCGACCGCCGCCGCCGCCTGGTGATCGTCAATGCCCATCCGCGGGCTCAACGCCAGCAGGGCCCCGAGCCAGCCGGCGAAGCCGCCCGCCTCGACGAGGCCACCTGTCAGGCTCCACTCCAGGTGGGAGTGCGCATCGACGAATCCGGGCAGCAGGATCGCGTCACCGAGGTCACGTTCCGGGAGATGCCGCCACTCCCGGGAGATCTGGTCGGCGGGTCCGACCCCGACGATCTGACCACCACGGATGGCAACCGATCCGTCGGCAATCGGGGGACCGGCGATCGGAATGACCTGGGCCGCCCGCAGGCGCGCCCCGCGACCGCTAGGGCTGCTTGGTGTCGTCGCCCTGGGTGATCGTGGGCTCGTCCGGCTCATCTTTACCGGTGACCGAGTCCTTGAACTCACGCACGCCGGATCCCAGGCTCCGTGCAACCTCAGGCAGCCGCTTGGCTCCGAAGATCACGAGCACGATGACAAGCACGATGAGTAGTTGTGGCCAGCCAATCTGTCCCACGGCTCTGGCTCCTTCGCGGTTGGGGGGATGCCAGTCCTACGAGGGTAGCATGGGCTGCGTGAGGGCAAAGCAAACGTGACGCGGCTCGAGGGGATGGCCGTCGGCTGGGGTGGGCTGATCGCGTCGATCGGCTTGCTCGTCGGCGCGGAGCGGGGGGATCTGACGCGGGCGGTGGCAGTCGCCGCCGCGTTCATGCTCGGCGGATTCCTGGCAGGCGTCCGTGCGGAGGTCCTTAGGCCATTGCACGCCGCCCTTGCCGCGGTCGCCGCCTATGCGTTTCATGCGGTCTTTGTCGTGTTCGGCCATCTCGCGAGCGTTCTGGGTGGACCGTCGTCGCCAAGCTTTGTGCCGGGCGCGACCCGTGCGTGGGTCCTGACGGCGTTTCTGGGCCTGGTGGCCGCGATGATCGGGGGTGGCATCGCCACGACCTGGCTCCGACCTCAGCGCGATGACCGTCGCCACCGTGGCGACTCGCGCAGTTGACCCCGGTCAGCTGCCGGGGTCGAAGTCCTTGGAGATCCGACTGGCGGTGGGGCCGCGCTGTCCCTGGTACTTGCCCTGGTACGGCGTGTCGACCGGGGTGGTGAGCATCTGGAACGACAGCTGCCCGATCCGCATACCGGCGTAGATCGTGATCGGCAGCCGGGCCACGTTTGAGAGTTCGAGCGTGATGTAGCCATCCCAACCCGGGTCGATGTAGCCGGCAGTCGAGTGGATCAAGAGTCCCAGGCGCCCCAGGCTCGACTTGCCTTCGAGACGCGCGACGAGGTCGTCGGGGATCGCGATGCGTTCCAACGTGGAGCCCAGCACGAACTCGCCCGGGTGCAGGATGAACGGTTCGTCGTCGGCGATCTCGACCAGGTCGGTCAACTCGTCCGATGGTTTGCGCACATCGATGTACGGCTGCCGGTTGTTGTGGAAGACGCGGAACTCGCGGGCCACGCGCACGTCGACAGACGACGGCTGCACCAGCGCGTCGTCGAACGGGTCGATCACGAGTCGGCCGGTGGCGAGCTGTTCACGGATGGTGCGATCGGAGAGGACCATGGGCGGAGGCGAGCATACCGGGCGACCGGTACCCTGGCGGAGTGGATCGTGAGCGCGGATTCCGAGTTGACGGCACGCCGAACCTTGTCCTCGGTTTGGACGAGGCACGTGCAGCAGGCCGTGTCCCCGACGTCGTCTTCGCCGACGGCACGGTGGTGGGCGATGCGTCGCCCGGTGCGCTCGACACGGTCGACGTCAGCGTCGACGAGGTGCAGCAATTGATCGATGCCACGCGACTGCCGCGCTGGGTCATCGGCAAGGGCAGCTACGGGCCCGGGTACGTGGCGGTTCGGGCGTTGATGCGTGACAAGGCACTGACCACGGTCTGTGAGGAGGCCGCCTGCCCGAACATCTCGCGATGTTGGAGTCGTGGCACGGCGACGTTCATGATCGCGGGTGAGAACTGCACGCGCGGTTGCCGCTTCTGCAACGTGGTCAGCGCCAAGCCGCTCGCGCCTCCCGATCCCGGTGAGCCGGCGCGCGTGGCCGAGGCGGCCGCGGCGATGGGCCTGCGCTTTGTCGTGGTGACGGCCGTCGCCCGCGACGACATTCCGGATGGCGGCGCGGGGCACTTCGTCTCGACAATCGCGGCCCTGCGTGAGCGTCTGCCCCAGGCCAAGGTCGAGGTCCTGATCCCTGACTTGCGCGGCAACTGGGATGCCCTGGACGCGATCATCGAGGCCGCGCCCGACGTGCTCAACCACAACACCGAGACGGTCCCGCGCCTGTACAGGCGCGTGCGTCCCGGGGCCAGGTACGAGCGGACGCTCGAGCTCTTGGAGCGCACGTCCGCGGCGGGCCTGCGGGCCAAGAGCGGCATCATGGTCGGGTTGGGTGAGCGACTGCCCGAGGTGGCGCAGGTCTTCACGGATCTGGCATCCGTCGGGTGCGAGCTGGTGACCGTCGGTCAGTACCTGCGCCCATCGGCCGAGCACCTCCCCGTGGAGCGCTATTACGCCCCGGCCGAGTACCCGGCGCTGGCCGAGCTCGGTCGCTCGGTGGGGCTGGGTCACGTCGAAGCGGGTCCTCTGGTGCGCTCGAGCTTCGAAGCCGACCGCGTTGCCGAGGAGCTGCCACTCCCCCTCGGTCGCTGAGCCGGGTTTCGACCCTTCTCGACACCCCGTGAGTCGTGTCGCGGAAAGGGATTCCGGGAAATCCGGTGTCAGTTGCGCGGGCGTTGCAAACGCCCACCCCGCTGGGAGTGAAAGCAGAACCTCGCGACGCGAGAGTCGCGGCGCTCAGTTCTGTTTTCTCCGCAGACACGGGGAGTCTCACGAGAGTCTCAAAATATCGACCGCCCGGAGCGTGGCCGGGCCTCAGGCGGCTTCCATTGCTCGACGGATTCGTCGGCATCGGCTTCGGTTGTGGACCGTCGATCGCCCGGACCTCAGAGGTGGGCCTCAGCGTGGTCGAAGGCAACGCGCAGAACGGCCATGACCGAAGCCGAGAACCCTTGTGTCACGAGCGTGACATTCGTTGTGTCGCGACGTGGTGAGAGACGGAAAACGCTTGCTCGTACATTGACTCCATGGTCATGAACACCCCAACCAAGGAGCTCGAAATGACGACCACGCAGACATCCGCAAACACCCTCCGCAATGCGATCCTCGCCGGCGCAGCCACCTTCGCCGCCCTTGCCGGCGTCAACTCGGCCAACGCCCTCCCGATCACCCCGATCCCGATCAACTTCCCGCCGGTTGCATCCTTCACCGCGACACCCAACCCCGTCGCCGTCGGCGACAACACCATCTTCAACGGATCCGCATCGACCGACGTCGACGGCGACATCGCAAAGTACGAGTGGGACTTGAACGGCGACGGTGTCTTCGAAGTCCGGTCAACCGTGTTCAGCACGGCGAATCACCGCTACACGACACCGGGGACCGTTGCAGTCAAGCTCCGCGTCACGGACAACCAGGGCAAGACGGGCACGACCACCCGGACGCTGGCGGTCCACGCAAAGCCCATCGCGCTGCTGACGGCGGATCGCGCGGTTCCGACCGCCGGTGAGACCGTCACCTACCGGGCCACCGGATCGTTCGACCCCAATCCGGGTGGGTTCATCCGCGAGTACCTGTGGGACCTGGACGGCAACGGAACGTTCGAGCGCTCGACCGGCACCGTGCAGTTCGTCTCGATGGTGTTCCCGACCGCCGGTCAGAAGAAGATCGCGCTCCGGGTCGTCAACCGCGACTTCGTGTTCACCGACCAGCCGCTGTCCATCCGCGTCAACCGGCGTCCCACCGCAGTCATCTCCGCGACGCCCAACCCGGCTGTCGTCAACCAGACCGTCGCGTTGAGTGGCGCGGCATCGACTGACGACCGAACGATCGTCAAGTACGAGTGGGACCTGAACGGCGACGGTACCTACGAGACCAACACGGCCGCGTCGCCGTCGAGCAGCACCATGTTCGCGGCGCTCGGTCAGGTCAAGGTCGGCCTGCAGGTCACCGACGACGATGGCGCCGTCGACCAGTCGGTCGCAACGATCACCGTCAATCCGGCACCTGTCCTCGACACCACCGCACCCCACGTCACGATCACGCCGACCCGGGTCCGCATGTTCGCCGGGACCGCGACGTTCGAGGTCACGTGCCCGACAGACGAGCTGAGCTGCGACACCACGCTGACGCTCAAGGGTCGCTTCGGCTCCCTCAAGGGCCGGTTCCTGGGCAGTGGCCACGAGATGATCCCGGGCGGCGAGACGCTCGAGATCACGGTCCCGCTGACGCCGAAGGCCAAGCGATTCATCCGCCGCTCTGGCGTGCTCAAAGCCACCGCGACCGCCAAGGCGACCGACGCGGCCGGCAACACCGGCACCACCAAGAAGTTCGTCCGAATCACCAAGCGCTAGTCCGAAGCAGCCTCTTGGGGTGGTGTGGGGTCGGCATCCGCCGGCCCCACGCGCATTTCGGCAAGGGTCCACACAGAGGCCGGGACCTGTCGGCCGCGTACGTCAAGGGAGCCCACGGCGGTCAGATCCGGCACTGCGCGACTCGCCGCCGCGCGCGTGGTGTCAGCGATCAGGAGCATGTGCGGCGTCTCCTTGGTCAACGCCTCGAGGCGGGCGGCGGTGTTGGTCGTGTCGCCGACGGCGGCGTATTCCAGGCGGCGTTCGGAGCCGACGTTGCCCGACATGACCGGGCCGCTCGCGAGGCCGATGCCCATGCGGAAGTCGTCGACGATGCCGTTGCCCGTCGCCCAGGCATTGAAACGCGCGAGGCGTACGTCGCGCATCTCACGCGCCGCGTCAAGCGCGCGGTCGGCGTGGTCGGCCTGCTCGATTGGCGCGCCGAACACGGCCATCAACCCGTCGCCCTGGTAGGCGACCAGGGTCCCACCGTGGTCGAGCACCGCGTCGCTCATCTCTGTCAGGTAGCGGTTGAGGACGTCGATGACCGTTTCGGGTGGCAGTCGCTCCGCCGCCGCGGTGAACCCGCGCAGATCGCCGAACATGACTGTGGCGTACAGGCGTCGCCCACCGAGCCTGCCGTTTTCGCCGGCCTCGGCGATGACATCGTCGACAACCGGAGCAGGGAGGAACCGGGCGAAATCGGTGCGGAGTCGGGCGCGGTCGCGGACCACAAACCAATAGTTGATGACGAGCCCCGCCAGTCCGGTGACCCCGACGGCAAGGACCGGCGAAGCGATGTCCACGATGCGCCCACCGTCGAACGCAAGTTGCGCAACGACAATGAATCCTGCGATCAGGCCGGCTGCGGCCAACACCCCCAAAATCGCCGAGCGCCGCAGCGCGGCCAACGTCGCAAGGGCCACCAGGCCCACCAGGATCAGCATGTTGAGCCAGCCTGCCGCGTCGCGCAGCGGCACTCCGCGCAGGAGCGTCGAGATCGCGTTGGCATTGATCTCGGGCCCGGACATGGGGGCGCCTCCGAACGGCGTCGGGTGGACGTCGCCCAAGTCAGGTGCCGTGTTGCCGACGACGACGATCTTGTCGAGGACGGCGGCTGCGTCGAACGCGCCGCGAACGACATCTGAGAATGCAAGCCGGGGGAGCGTTCCGCCCGGGCCGTGAAAGTCGATCCACGCGCCGGACGAGCCAAAGCCGTCGGTCGCGAGGGTCGTGCCCGAGGCCTTCTCCACAGCGGCACGCGCCAGCGACGCGAATCCCTTGGTCGCGTACGGCACGTGGCGGTACACGCCGCCCGATGTGGGAAAGAACAGGGCTGCCCCGATCGGGCTGCGGGCCGCTGCCAGATCCTCGTCGGTGAACAGGATGTTGGGCTCGCCCGTATCCGAGAACTCGTCGGTGCCGAGCACGACGCGTTTCGCGGCGGTCAACGCGTCCAAGAGTGCGAGATCCTCGTCCTCTGCCGCCTGTTTGGCGGCAGGCGTCGCGTCAAACGCCTCGGTGGGTTCGCTGAACTGGATGTCGTAGACGATCACCCGGGCACCGGCCTTGGTCAGGTTGGCGATGGCGGTGGCGTGCAGGGTTCGATGGAACGGTGGTCGTGCCGGCTGCAGCGCGGCGATCGACTGCTTGTCGATCCCGATCACCACGACGTCCTTCGGAACGCCATGCACGCCACGGATCTGGAAGCGCTGGTCGATGCTTGCGAGCTCGACATCGTCCAGGGTGCCCGATGCGCTCATGATCAGCCCCAGTACGACGGCGAGCGCTCCGGCCGCGGCGATCGTAAGGACGCGCAGTCGTCGACGATCGAGCCGCATAGCTGGCCAGACTAGTAGCCAACGTCGCGGCGCGCACACCGTCCGTGTGACCTGGGCGACAGACGCCGTGTCCCCCCGGGCGTAGGGTTTGCGGCATGTCGATCCGTGTACGAGTCCTCGTCTGCGCCGCCGTGGCCGGCGTCCTGTGCGTCGTGGTTGCGAGTGCGGCCGACGGGCCGATCACAACGTTCGCCGGCACGGTGAGTGGGTTTGGCGACGGTGCGGCGACGACTGTCGCGAAGTTCGATCGGCCGGAGGGCATCGGACTCTCGGCGGATGGTTTGACGGTGCTGATCGCCGATGCGCACAACCAACGGATCCGCAAACTCGATGTGGCGACAGCGATCGTCTCGACGGTCGCCGGCGCGTTCCTCAACACACCGACCGACGTGGCATTCGCCGCCGATGGCGGGTACTACATCGCGGATTCGCTCAACCATCGCATCCGTCGCGTCGCACCCGACGGCACGATCTCGACGTTGGCCGGCACCGTGCGAGGTCTCGCGGGCGACGGTGGACTCGCAACCCTGGCGCAGTTGGACACACCGCGGGAGTTGGCGGTCATCGGCGGCGCCCTGCTCGTCGCCGATGCGGCAAACCACCGCATCCGCCGGATCGGCGCCAACGGGATCATCTCGACGGTCGCGGGAACCTCGGGTGGGTTCTCCGGTGACGGGGGACCCGCGGTCATTGCCAAGCTCAGCAATCCCCGCGGCGTCACGGCGACATCGGACGGAGGGTTCCTGATCGCCGATGCCGGCAACAACCGCATTCGCAAGGTCGATGCCGCAGGGATCATCACGACTGTCGGCGGGGAGACACCCGGGTTCGGCGGCGATGGAGGCCTGGCAACCGATGCGCAGCTTGCGGGTCCATCCGATGTCGTCGAGATCGCGAACGGCGGATACATCGTCGCCGACACCGCCAACAACCGCATCCGCCGTGTCACGCCACTTGGCGCGATCTTCACCATCGCGGGTGGGGCGGTGGGCTTTGGGGGCGACGGGGGACCGGCCAGCGCCGGCCTGCTCAACACCCCCAATGCACTGCAGTTCGCCCCGGGCGGTGGGCTTCTTGTCGGCGACACCGCCAACCAACGCATCCGCAAGCTCGGTGATGTCGGCCAGGTCCCCGATCCCGTGCTGGTGCGGTCGATCGGCCTCACGCCGGTTGCCGGTCTCGTGACGGTCAGGCCACGGACGCGCACGGCGTTCATCCCGCTTCGCGAACGCGACCTGACGCCCAACATCTCCGACGTCGACGCCATCGCCGGCGAGCTGGACGTGACCGTTCGCAATCGGTCTGGAGCCCTCCGCACCGTCACAGCGGCGCGCGGGACGTTCCGCATCACCCAACCGACGTCCGGACCGATCATCGGGGATCTCAAGCTGACCGAGAAGCTCGATGGCTGTCGCGGCACGAAGGCCATCACCTCACACGCCGCCGCGCCCCGCAAGAAGGTGCGGCGCCTGCGGGTACGGGTCAAGGGGAGTTTCCGGACGATCGGCCGGTACGCCTCGGCGATCGCCCGCGGAACGGCGTGGACGACGACCGATCTGTGCGATCGGACCTTGATCCGCGTCACCGAGGGCACCGTCATCGTGCGAATCCTTCGCTCCGGTCGGACGATCAAGGTGCACGCAGGGCAGCGACGCACGATCCTCGCCAAGTCGCGTTAGCGGCCCCGGCGCTCCAGCGCGACGCGGTCGGTGACCGTGACCTTGCCGCGGGCCAGTGCGACGGTGCCGCGTCCCTCCTCCTGGCGGAGGACTCTGTTGACGGTCGCGCGCGACGTCCCGGCGAGTCCCGCCAGGTCGTCTTGGCGCAGCGGAATCGTCACTTCGTCCGCATCAGCTGTGCCGTAGAGGCCGGCCAACTCGACCAGGCGGCGCAGGACGCGTTTGTCAGACGACACGTACAGGGCCTCGAGCAGGTGCCGAGACAGCCGCGTGACCTCGCCGACGAGGATCGCGATCAGGACATCGCTTACACCGGGGTGGCTCGCGCGGAGGTTGTGGAAGTCGTCACGGAAGATCGAGCGTGTCTCTGCTGCTTCGAGCGCCTCGACCGTCGCCGTGCGTCGCTGTTCGGTCCCCAGGAGCGCAACTTCTCCAAAAAGTTCACCTGGGCCCAGGACCGTCAGGATCGCCGTGTCCCCCACAGGGGTGCGGACCCGAACGGCGAACCGTCCGGACACGATCAGATGGACCGTGTCCGCCGGGTCATCGTGGTGGAAGACGACTTCACCGCGGGCGAACGTGCGTCGCCGTGCGATCGACAAAACCCGCTGCATTTCGGCATCTGGGACGCCGTCGAAGATCGGCCAACGCACCCGATCAATCTACCCCGGGCATCGGCCGTCGGCACCTGTGCGCCGTCCGGTTCTCATTCTCACTCTCGCGCATTGTGTGAAGAAAGCGTAAGGCCATCGAACGGGGTTCAAGTTCGGGCCTGCGAGGACCGATAAGCAGGGCATCAATCAATCGGGCGCACGACAAAGGAACGGCACGGATCGCCGGACTGGCCCACTTCTTTCAGGATGAATCTGATGCGGAGTTACAACACAAAGCGGATCGCTCTCCCCGGCGGCAAGTTCATCGAGGTTGTCGTCTTCGGTGGGGAGACACACAATTTGGAGCTGGCAATGAACGAGCAGAACTCGCCCGTGGCGACTGCGACCGAGCAGGTCGATCTCCACGTCTGCCCCGAATGTGCCGGTGGCCTCGTCTACCCTGTCGGGTGGGAAGAGCGTCGCGGCGACTCGTGGGAGATCACCCTCCGGTGCCCCGACTGCGAGTGGTGGCACACCGGTGAGTACCACGACGATGAGGTCGAGCGTTTCGACGACGCCCTCAACGACGGTACGGAGGAACTCCTCGCGAACCTGCGGACGTTCTCGCGGGCGAACATGGAGGAAGACGTCGAGCGCCTCATCGAGGCATTCGAGTCAGACCTCATCCTCCCCATGGACTTCTAGCACCACCCCGTATTCATTTCGCTCATCCGGCGGGCGTCCTTCTGGGCGCCCGCCGCTCGTTTGAGGCCCCTGCGACACCGAGTTGCGACGCGGCCACTTGGCACGCACGGCCGCCATTTGACCGCGGCGGCAGCGGCCAAATCTTCGCGCACCCCGCTGAGCAGGCCGTGATCGACGTTTCGGCCACTTGACCGTCACGCCGGTGGCCATTGACTGTGCGCACCCGTGGTCACTTGGCCATCGTGCGCTCCGCCCATTCGTCGAAGCGGGTTGAACCGGACGCCGGTGTGGACGTCGGGCGGGCCGGGGCGCTACCCTGCGGACCCTGCGTGCAACGGGAGGGAGCGCTTGTGAAGGTCTATTCGCCGAAGGATGCCTACGACGCCTGGCAGGCGGGGAAGGTCACGATCATTGACGTGCGTGAGCAGCAGGAGTACGACACCACGCATGTGCCTGGGATGCCGTTGATCCCGATGAGCGAGCTGATGGGCCGGATGGACGAGCTGCCCACCGACAAGCCCCTCGTCATCTTCTGTCGCAGCGGAAACCGCAGTGGACAGGTCACCGACCACCTCGACGGAACGGGTGACTACGACGAGGTCGCGAACCTCACCGGGGGCATCCTGGCGTGGGCAGCCGACGGCTTGCCCTACGAGGGCGATCCCCCAACGTAGGCTGGATCAGAAGCGCTTGACGACGCGGTACGCCGTGTCGCGCTGCACGGCGCGCCGACCGGTCGCCTCGATTGCGCCGGCCATCCGTTCGGTGTCGAGGCGGAAGGCGGTGCCGGCTGCGCGCACGACGTTCTCCTCGATCATGATCGAGCCCATGTCGTCGCATCCGAACTCCAAGGCCAGCTGACCCACCCGTAGGCCCTGCGTGACCCACGACGACTGGAAATGCGGGAAGTTGTCCAGGTACAGGCGGCTGACGGCGAGCATCATCAGGTAGTCGGCCGCAGTGGTCGGCACGTGATCGTCGCCGCGGATGCTGCCCCCTCCGGACTGATAGCTCCAGCAGATGAACGCCCGGAAGCCCGGGTCCTCGTCCTGCAGATCCCGGAGCCGGCGCAGATGCTCGACGCGGTCCTCCCAGGTGTCGACCGTGCCGTACATCATCGTGGCCGAGCTCGACATGCCGGCGCGGTGCGCGGCGCGCATGACCGCCAGCCACTCGTCGCTCGTCGTCTTGCGCGGGGCGATGACCTGCCGCACCCGGTCGACCAGGATCTCGGCGCCACCGCCAGGAAGCGAGTCGTGGCCGGCGGCGCGCAGTCGCGCGATCGTCGCGTCCAACGTCAGCTTGGAGTACTGCGCGATGTGCATGATCTCGGAGGGCGACAGCGCGTGCAGGTGGATCGGGTACCGCGATTTGATGTCGGTGAACAGGTCCTCGTACCACTCGATCCGCAGGTTGGGGTGGTGGCCCCCCTGCAGCAGGAGCGCCGTCCCGCCGAGCGCGAGCGTCTCCTCGATCTTCCGGAAGATGACGTGCTTGGGGAGGGTGTAGGCCTCGGCATCGCGCGGATGGCGGTAGAACGCGCAGAAGTCGCAGTCGGTGACGCAGACGTTCGTGTAGTTGACGTTGCGGTCGATGATGAACGTGACCTCGTCCGGCACCGAGTGGCGCTCGCGCATCCGCCGCGCAGCCGCCCCGACCGCGATCAGGTCGCGCGAGCCCAGCAGCGCCAGCGCATCGTCCTCGTTGAGCCGCTCACCGGCGTCGGCGCGTTCAAGGATCTCAAGGTGATGTGCGGGTGCGAGCGTGGCCACGACCGCTGATGTTATCCCGTTGCCGGAGTCAGGCGTCCCAGGGTGCCACGAATGGTGGAGCCGTCGACGTCCGATCGCGCTCGTCAAAACCAGTCTCGCGGAGATGGCGGTCAACGTCGTTCGACAGGCTGCCCGGCCCGTCGAACACCCCGATCCCGACGACGTTGGCCCGAGCGGTCTGCGGCACCTTGGTCAGTTCGCCGGATTCGTGCGCCAGTTCGAGGAAGCGACGGAGCCCCGCTCGCTCGTCGGGGCCGAAGCCGTAGCCCAGGCGTGAGAAGTAGCCGCGGATGTAGTCGGGCGGGAATGGAAAACGCTCGGCCGCCGCGGCGACCACGGTGTCGGGATCGTCGGCGAACCGTGTCTGGGCATCACGCAGCAGCGCCATCAGGTGGGTCAGCTGCGCGTGTGAGGGCACGTCACGGCGCGCCGCCCAGACCGCGAACACCATCGGCAACCCGGTCAGGTTGCGCCAGCGTTCGCCCAAGTCCGTATGGACGGGAGCGAGCCCGTCGCGCAGGCCGTGAAGGGCCTCGTCGGCAATGAGCAGGACGCCGTCGAATGCATCGAGCGCGTCCGCGGGTGGATCCGTCAGCGGCGCGAACGTGACCTCCGATCCGACCAGGATGCGCAACAAGGCCACCGAGGTCGCGCTGTGCGGCGTCACGGCGACGGAGCGGATCTGCGCGAACGGCACGCGCGAGAACACTTGGATCGAATCCACCGCGCCCGCGGCCGAGATCGACGCCACGGGCAGAAGCTCCAAGCGATCCGCGTTTCGGGCGTACTCGATGCTGGACATCGCCGAGACGTCCAGGTCGCCGTCCAGCAGGGCGGCGTTGAGGGCGGCCGGCAGTCCGTCGGTGAACACCAACCCCGGGTCGGCGGTCTGCTCCAAGTGGTGGTAGATCGGGTACATGTTGAGCGCGACGATGCGCCCGACACGGAGCGCCGTGCTCACCGTTGCACGACCTGGCGGCCAACGGCGGTCGCGAGCGCAGCGACGTCGGTCCGGTCGTCTGCGGGCACCATCAGCTCGTCCGCCCCGAACGCGAGCGTCACCCCGCAGGTTTGCGCACCCAGGCGCTCCCAGCTGGGACGGATTCGCACCGACAAGTCGAACAGACCGCGCGCGGCTGCGACGACGGTCAAGTCCTCGACCCCCCACGAGCCGGGGGTCCGCACGCCGGGTGCGGGGACCGGGCACACGGCGCGCAACAGGCCGGTCTCGCCGGTCAGGGCGGCCAGCGCCAACATGCGGTCGGCGGTGGCCTCGGCATCGACGTCTTCGCCGTAGAGGACCGTGGCCACGCTGGGTCGCCCAGCGGCGTGGGCCAGCCGATGCTCGTCCACCGGACGCTCCGAGGCGCCGTCGACCAACCACGCGTCGGGGTCCCCGGTGCGGGCGACGTCAACGGCATCGGCGAGGGTCAGCCCGCTGGCAGCGGCCAGGGCGTCGCGCCCACGAAGCAGTGCTACCAGCGCATCTCGCGTCATGAGTAGCGGTCGACGACCCCGTCGGCGATCTCGAGCAGCGCGCCCGATGCCACCCCGTCCAGACCGCTGTCGACCGCCTCGCGTGCGGTTGCGACAAACGCCAGGGCGCGCTCGCGGGCCTCGACCACACCGGGGTGCAGGGCCAGCCGGTCACACAACGCGTCGATGCCACCGCCGTTGCCGAGTGCCTGGATCTCGGGTGCGAGCGCGGGCTCGTGTTGCAGCGCCAGGATGACGGGGAGCGTGACGGTGCCGTCGCGCAGGTCGGTGCCGCGTCGCTTGCCCGTGGCGGCGGGGCTCCCGGTCAGGTCCAGGATGTCGTCGAAGATCTGGAACGCCATACCCACGTGCTCGCCGAAGACCGCGAGCCGTTCCTCGGTGTCGCGGTCCGCGCCGCCGACCATTGCCCCCAAACGGCAGGAGACCGCGAAGAGCGACGCGGTCTTGTCGCGGCACCGGGCCAGATAGGCCTCCTCGGAGAGCTTCAGGTCATGCGCTGCCGCCTGTTGCACCATCTCGCCGCGCGAGAGTTCGAGGGCGGCCATCGCGAGCGCCTGCACCGCACGCGGGTCACCGGTGCGGGTCAGCTCCGAGAATGCCCGGGCGAACAAGAAGTCCCCGACCCGCAACGCCACGTCCGGTCCCTGCGCCTGCGCGACGGTCGGCCGTCCGCGGCGCAGTGACGCCCGATCGATGATGTCGTCGTGGACGAGCGTCGCCATGTGGACCAGCTCGACGGCGGTCGCGGCGGCGACCAGCGCCTCGTCGCGGCCGCGCTTGCGCGGCGCGGCGCAGAAGACCAAGAGTGGCCGCAGGCGTTTTCCGCCCGCTGCCAGGGTCGCGCCCGCCGGTTCTGAGAGTTGTGGCACGTGGTCGGCGACAACCGCCGCCAGGCGCTTCTCGCTCGCGCGAAGGAGCGGCGCAAAGGGGCGCACAAGGCGCATCCTGGGGGCCGCGGTGGCGATCAGGCCACGCGTCCATGATGCAGGGCGACGATGCCGCCCATGAATCCCCGCCACGACACGTCTGTGAGGCCCGCCTCGGTCATGCGCGTTGCAAGTTCCGGTGGAGGTGGAAACCGCTTGGCGGAGGCCGGCAGGTAGCGGTAGGCCGCACGGTCGCCGCCGATCAACCCACCGAGACGCGGGACGACCCGGTCGAACCACAGGCCGTTGAGCGCCCGCAGGCGCTGCGGCGTCGTGATCTCGAGCACGACGACGCGTCCGCCGGGCCGCACGACGCGGGCCATCTCGGCCAGGCCGCGGTCCAGGTCCGACAGGTTGCGCGCGCCAAACGCCACCGTGGCGCCATCGAACTCCGAGTCGCCAAACGGCAACCCCAGGGCATCGGCCACCTGGAACGTCGCGGGCGCGCCGTTGGCCGCGGCCTTCGCCGTCGCGCGCCCGAGCATCTGCTCCGAGAAATCCACGCCGATGACGGATCCGTTGGGGCCGACCCGGTCGGCCAACTCAAACGCCAGGTCGCCCGTACCGGTGCAGACGTCCAGGGCACGTGAGCCCAGCGAGATGTCCGCGGCCGCTGCGGCCAGGCGTCGCCAGCGCCCGTCCAGCCCGCCACTCATCAGGCGGTTCATCAGGTCGTAGCGCGGTGCGATGCGGTCGAACATGGCCCGCACCTCGCCCGCCGGAAGTCGTCCGGGTTGCGTGGCGCTCATGCGCCGGCCTCGGCGGGTCGCTCGCCCCACCGACGGGTCAGGTCGTGCTCCACGCCCAGTTGATCCAGGGCCCGGCCGACCACGAAGTCCACCAGCCCGTCCATGCTCTGCGGCAGGTTGTAGAACGCGGGCATGGCCGGCAGCACCACGGCGCCGGCGCGGGTGACCGTCAGCATGTTCTCGAGGTGGACGGCCGACAGCGGTGTCTCACGCGCCATCAACACCAGTTTGCGGCGTTCTTTGAGCGCGACGTCGGCGGCGCGGTGGATCAGGTTCTGGCCGGTGCCGTTGGCGATGACGGCCAGCGTCGACATCGAACACGGCGCGATCAGCATGCCATCGAGCTTCGATGAGCCCGAGGCGTATCGACTCGTCAGGTCACGCGGGTCGATCATCTCGACGGTGCCGGGGCCCGTTGCGAACCGGTCCAGCAGGCGCGCGGTGATCTGCTCGTCGCTGACCGCCGGGCGCGGTCCCATGCCGAACAGCTCGTGGCCGGCCACCTGCAGCGCCGCGTCGCTGGCGCAGACGCCCACGTCGCAGCCCGCACTGCTCAATGCCTGCAGGGCGCGCGCGCCGTAGATCGCGCCGCTGGCGCCGGTGATCCCGAGGAAGAACCGCATTCGCACCGGATGCTAGATGACCCTCGGGGGGTCGCCTACTGAAACCGGCGGGCGGTCGCGTTTCACGGGCCCACCGGGGTCAGTTGTCCCGGACCTACTTGTACTTGGTTCCGAGACCCTCGAGGAACGTCGCGATCTGCTTGAGCTGTGGGTCGGAGAAGCTCGCAAAGCTCGGCATGCTCGATCCGGGGGTCTTGGACGCCGGGTCTTTGAGGTGGTCGATCTGCCACTGGAGGCCGCGGTTCTTCGCACCTTCGTTCGTCAGGTTCGGGCCTGGTCCTGGAGCGCCTTGACCCCCGATCGTGTGGCAGCTCAGGCAGACGCTTCCGCGAATCAACACCTCGCCGGCGACGGCGTCGGCGTCGGCGGCAGGGATCGTGACGAGCTGCTTCGTCGCAGTGCCTTCCGGCGTCGTCGCGCCTTTGTAGGTCATGTAGCCGAGGAACGCGATGACGGCGACGCCGACCATGATCGACATCGGGCGCTTCTGAATGCGCCGCTCAGGGCCGCGGTCGATGAACGGCCACGCGATCATGAGGCCCAGGAGCAGGTTGGGCACGATGAACGTCGCCATGATGAGCGGCCGGAATGCGTCCTGGTTCTTGAAGACCTTGAGCAGCTGGAACAGGAAGAAGAAGTACCACTCTGGTCGCGGGACGTAATCCTCGGTGGCGGGGTCGATCTCGGTGCCGACCTCGACCCTGGCCCAGATGGCCAGCGCGATGATGATCGCGATGACCGCCGTCGCGACGATCATGTCCTTGTAGATCGCGTACGGGAAGAACGGCTTGCCGTCGGCCTTGGCCGCCGCGTAGTCGCGCTTGTAGGCGTCCTTCTGGGCTCGGTTCACGGTTTGGTCTCCACACGGACGGGGTCGGGGGCGGGTACGCCCGCGGGCACCGGCGTGCGGCCGAACGGGACCCGGTCACGCACCGCGGCACGGCGCGCATCCTCTTCTTCGCGCTCGATGGCCAGGCGGCGCTTGGCCCACGGCGGCTCAGCGATGCCGAGCTTGGACACCAGGAACAGGTGGATCCCGATGAAGGCGGCCATGCCCCCTGGTATCAAGAGCATATGGATGGAGTAGAACCGGGATAAGGTGTCCGGCCCGAACTCGGGGCCCGCCCGCAGAATCTCTCCCAGGTACGGGCCAAGGATCGGCGCCTGCGACGTGATGTTGACCGCGACGACCGTCGCCCAGTAGGCCTTCTGGTCCCACACCAGCAGGTAGCCGGTCAAGCCCATCATCATCGTCATGAAGAGCAGCAGCGCGCCCGTGACCCAGGTCAGCTCGCGCGGGTATTTGTAGGCGCCCCAGATGAACACGCGCCCCATGTGCAGGAACACGATGACGATCATCACGCTGGCGCCCCACTTGTGCATGCCGCGGACGAGCCATCCCCACGTCACCTCGTTGGTGATGTGTTGGATGCTGCCGAACGCGGTCGTCGGGTCCGGCTTGTAGTACATCGCCAGGATGATCCCGGTGATCGCCTGCATGCCGAACACCGCCATCGCGGTGAAGCCCAGCGTCTGGAACCAACTCGTACCGCGCGGGATGTTGCGGAACATGAACCACTTGGCGCCGGTGGTGATGCCGGTGCGCTCGTCGATGTAGTCGACGACGTCCATGCCGATCTGCACGGCAGGGCTCTTGGGGCCGATGTCCGTCGCTGTGGGCTCTGGGTGCTCTGTGGTTGCCATGGCCGCCTAAACGAACGGGAAGAGGTGGGAGAGGGCGCCGTCGACCGGTTCGCCGGGCGGGTGCAGTTTGAACGGCTTCTCGTCGCCGTCGATCGAGTAGGCCTTGCCGACGAGCACGCGGTCGGTTGGCTTGGCGTCAGCGTACGCGACGTCCTTGCCGGCTGCGTCGACCAGCTTGATGTCGAGGCGATCCAGTGGGCGCGGCGGCGGCCCTGCGGTCACCTTTCCGCGGCTGTCATAGGATCCACCGTGGCATGGGCACACGTAGCCGTCGGAGCCCGGTGAGTACTTGACGGGGCAGCCCAGGTGGGCGCAGCGGTTCCAGATCGCGATGAGTTCGTCGTCGCGGTTGCGGACGTAGACGCGCCGGTCGGCTTCGGGGTTGGGACCATCCACCCGCATCGAGGTCGTCGAGCCCGTCTTGAAGTCGCTGTATGGGCCCACGTCGACCCAACGCCACTCCTCCTCCTTGACCGTGCTGGCGACGGCGAAGCCGATGACCGGTACCAGGATGGCGGCGGTCATGACGCCGCCCATGGCGATGGCCACCATGCTCAGGAACTTGGTCCGGGTGTGGTACCCCGGGTCGTCCGCATGCTCGTCGTGGACCTCGGGAACGTGCGCGCGCGGTCCTTGGTACAGGCCGTGCTCGCCGTCTTCCGTAGGCGCTCCGTTTTGGTGCTCGTGCTCCACTGACCCTCCGGTCGACCGAATGAGCTGGATTCAACCCGACTCGGCCTCTGGTTTCAACGCGAGCTTACGGGTCGGATGTCCCTGGAGCGAGCGGCGTCCGGCCCGGGGCGACCAAATGTGGCCACCCCGAGACGATCCGCCGGTGTCAGCTGCCGATCCCGGCCTTGGAGAGCTGGCCGCGGATGGCGCCGTTGGGGAACGTCGCCGTGTGGACGTTGACGTAGTAGCGCTGCGGCCGTTTGCGGATATCGGCGTGCAGCGTCCTGTCGATCCGGGCGCACGTGGTCGCCCCGCCAAGACCACCCTGAATCGACGTCCCGAGCGTCACCCGGACCCCGCCGTTCTTACCGGCGCGGGCGCGATGGATGTGCGCGGCGACGGGCACACCGATGTTGGCCACCAGCACCGACACGCAGATCTGTCGCCTGCCGCGAAGCAACACCGACGCGATGCCACGGCCGTCGGGGTCGCCGGCCCGGCGTCTGCCGGTCGTCGTGTTGATCTCCCGCCGGCCGTTGAGGTTGGCCGTCAGGGCCGTGACCGGCAGCGATCCTCCCTGCGGACCCGGTGCGTAGACCGGTCCCGGTCCGTAGCTGGGGTTGATTCCACCCGCAAGCGCGATGGCGCCGGCGCTGAGCGCCGTCACGCACACTGGCAGGACGATTCGTTTGGACACGCGCATCGGCGGGCCTCCTGTTTCGTTTCCTGAGCGACATGGGTCTACCACGCGTGCTCATCGTGGGCCAACCGGCTGGGCCGGTGCGCGGCAATTCGGCCCCAACGTCTCGCATCGTGAAGTGCCGGGACGGCCGACGCAAGCAAATCCGTCTCACGGGCATCTCCTCCATCAGAGGACCGTGACCGATCGTCGCATCGTGACGTACGACGATCACAACCGTCGCGCTTGCATACGCGGTCGACGTCGGCTCGACTTGCGACCAATCTGTCGTGCCCAACCACCCGGAGGTGTTCCGATGAACCGAAAGCTCTTTTCCCTGGTCGTGTCGGCCGCAGTGCTCGGAGGCACGTCCTCGGCGCTTGCCGAAGGCGAGACCGTCGTCGCCTACGGCACCGGCCAGATCGCGGTGACGCCAACCAATCCCAAGGGCGAGACCTCGATCAGGACGGCGGTCGCCGAGGCCCAACTCAAAGCCACCCCGGCTGCACTCGCTGATGCGAAGCGGGCGGCCCAGGTCATCGCGGATGCCGCGGCACTGACCCTCGGCGCGGTGTTCAGCGTCGAGCAGCAGGCCAATCCGTACCTTTTCGGTGGCGTCGGCGGGTTTGGCGGGGGGTTCAGTGCGATCTCGTTGAGCAGCGGGGCTGTCAGCGGGCCGTTCAGCGGCAAGTTCTGCGGCGTTGTCAAACGGGCCGTCACCAAGCGGGTCAAGGTCAACGGCGCAGCCAAGACCAAGGTCGTGCGCCGGGTCAAGGAGCGCAAGTGCTTCGTCCCCGCATCGATCGTGACCACGCTGCAGGTCACGTTCCGCGCGACCCCCAAGGTGTAGGCGGGCGACGCCTGCAAACCGGTCCGGGGGTGCGGGTGGCGCCCCGGACCGATCACTCCCCGGTCAGTTCGGAGCGCTCGAACGCGACACGAAGCAGGACCGCCGCCCAGGTGCGGAAGGGGCGCCAGCCGTCCGAGCGGACGAGCAGCGCCTGGTGGTCCGCAATGTCCTCGACGCCGTAGGCATGCTGAGCGGCTTGCAGGATCCGTCGTTCGGCGAGGGGTGGGACGTCGACGAACCCGCAGGCGCGGATCACGATCAGGCCCGCGTAGAACGGTCCGATGCCGGGCAACGCCTGAAGGTGGTCCATCGCCCCGTCGGGGCCGAGCGCCTGCAGGCGCGCAACGTCGAGCCGGCCGGCGAGCGCCGCGTCAGCGATTGCGCGCAGGCGTTCGCACCGCTTGGGGCCGAGCGAGGGGAACTCCCCGACGGTGCGGAGCCGCTGTGGCGTCGCAAAGGCCCAGAGCTCCTCGCCATCAACCTCGAGGCGCACGCCGAGCGCCTGTGACAGTTCGTGGTACACCTGCATCGCCTGGCTGCGCCCGCGGCGCGCGCTGATGACAGACCATGCGGCGGCCTCGTACGGGGAGTGGAAGAGCACGGGCCGAAGCCCGGGATGTCCGGCTTGAAGTCGCCCGATCACGGGGTCCGTCGCGCCGACGCGTTGCCACGCCTCGCCGTCGCCATCGAGCGACAAGATGCGCGCAACCTGTGCGCGCACGGCCTGGATCTCGCCATCACCCGCGATGATGCCGTGCACCACACCGTCAGCGGCCTGACTCAGCACGACCCCCGCGTGCCCGCTGCCGTCGTCCAGGCAGAACGCCAGCCGCATCGTCCCCGCGAACGGTTGGGCCGCTCGGGGTCCGAAGCCAAACCCCGCAGCTTCGGTGAGCGCAAACGACCCGCGCGGCACGATCGTGAAGGTCTTCGCCATCAACCCACCCTATTCGGCCGCCTCCCCACCGTTGTGGGACACGGGTCGCTGCGGCGTTCGTCGCTGAAGCCGGATGACTAGACGTTCGGGGGGTCCCAAGTCCCCCCGCACGGCTAGTAAGGGGATGCGGTCGTCGACATACAGTCTGAGGACTGATTGATTGCGACCTGGAGATCCCGCATGACCCGGCTTGCACGTTCCTCACGCCGCACACGGCTGGCCTGCCGTGCTGCGCTCCTCCTGACGATGGGCCTCGCCACCGGCTCAGCCAGCGCGGCGGTGACTGCGACCCATGTCATCGCCGTGCTCGCCAATTCGTCCGCGCTTGAGTTGTCCGAGTACACACCGGACGACAACATCTCTACAGAGGTCGTGCGCGGCGGAACGGTGGTGGGGATTGCTAGCGGGCTGGTGGATTCTGCTGGCACCTTCAACGTCAACCCGCTCCACTGTTGGACAAGCGTCACGCCGGTGATTCTGCCCGGTGACACCATCCGTGTGCGTCCGGCTGACCCGGCTCCCCAAACCTGGATTGACGAGACCGTCGTCCAGAACGTCACAGTCGACTCCATCCAAGACGTGTCCGGTGTGGTGACAGTGAAAGGCACCGCAGCCAAGGTGGATGGCACACAGTTCGGGCCCGACGAGATCCAGAACCGGCTCATTTCGAAGTCTGGCTCCTTTATCAAGAGCGGCAGTAAGCGCCTTAGGACCGGCCACGTGGGAGTAGCCGGTGAGGGCACGATCGCGTACGACGAGCCGGGCACTACGAACGTGCACTGGACCGCGACATACGCCGGGCTTGTCCTGTCCGACATCGCTCTGGCGCTGTCATCAGACGTGCGTGGTCTCTGGGCTCCGGCTGTATTGATCCCACAAGAGGTCACGATCATGATCCTGGGCGCGCAGGCCGGTCCGGCCGGGGGGTGCACCCAACCTGTCGCGAACAACGCGGTGATTCATGCGACCCCGAGCACGATCAATGTCGCGAACCTCGGGGTGGAGGATGTCGTGCTGAGCGGAGTGTCGCTCAATGCGACGCAGGTCGACGTCAAGCTCGACGACGACGATCCGGCAACGCCGGCGCTGCACCAAATCGTCAACCCCACCCCGCTGTCGCTGTTGGTCCCGCCGCTGTTGGTCCCGCAGTCGTGGACGGTCACGTTTCCCAAAGCGGACGTTGCGGGCCTGACCGACGGGCTCTTGAACGCGACGGGAACCTACTTCATCGGTGTTAATCCCGGTATCCCTGGTCAGGGTCTCCTGATCCCCAAGGACACGATCGCCCCGATTGTCCCGACTGCCTCCCCGGGGCCTGGAACGTACTCAGAGACACAGGCGGTCCAACTGCAGCACTCCGACGGCACCGGATCGCGCGTCGTCTACACGACGGACGGGTCCGACCCGACGGCGCTCGTCGCGATCGGCCAGGTTTTCGTGACGAGTTCGCTCACCCTCAAGGCGCGCGTGATCGATGCGGTCGGCAACGTCGGCGCCATCGCGACGTTCGGCTACACGATCGACAGGTCCGTTCGGCGGGAGGCCGCGTCACAGTCATCCGGTGGCAACCTGCCCCGCGCACTTGCCCCGGTCATCTCGCGGTTGCGCACCAAGTGCGTGCCGATCGGCACTCCACAGGCCAAGGTGCGCGCGAAGTGTCGGGCGGGCGTGAGCTTCTCGCTGTCGGTCGCTGCCCGTGTCACGTTCGTGGTCCGCAACGCAAAGGGCAAAATCATCGGCTCATTCGTCCGGTCCGGGCTCGCCGGTGCAAACACGGTCGTGCTGCCCGCCAAACTCGGCGGACGGGCGGTCAAGCCAGGCCGGTACACGTTTGCTTTGACCGCCTCGGCCGGAGGGGTGACGAGCACGACCAAGGCTTCTCCCACGGTGGCGCTGGCGAAACCCTGAATCAGGGCGGCGGGCGCCCGCGTCCGCCGAATTTCGCTCAGCTCAAGCCGTATTCGCTCCAGCGGCCGTCGACCAGGGCGCGCACTTCGTCGCTCATGGTGATCTCGTCGGGCCAGGGGCGCACGACACCCTCGCCCGGCCATTTACGGGTCGCGTCGAAACCGACCTTGGAGCCGTACGCGAAATACGGGGCGGCGTGGTCCAGGGCGTCGACGGGACCCTCGGTGACCAACATGTCGCGGCCGACATCCACGTTGCTGAACGCCCGGAAGGCGACGGCGCTCGCGTTCTGCACATCCACGTCGTCGTCGACGACCACGATGCACCGTGACAACGAGAGCAGCCCAAGACCCCAGATGGCGTTCATCAACTTCTTGGCGTGGCCGGGGTAGCGCTTCTTGACGCTCACCAGGATCGCGTTGTGGAAGACACCCTCCATGGGCATGTTCATGTCGACCAGGTCCGGAACGCTCATACGGATGAGCGGCAGGAAGATGCGCTCGGTCGCCTTGCCCAGGTACAGGTCCTCCATCGGCGGCTTCCCGACGATGGTGGTCGAGTACACGGCGTTGCGACGCATCGACATCCCCGTCACGTGAAATGAGGGGTAGTCGTCGACCGGCGTGTAAAAACCGGTGTGGTCGCCGAACGGCCCTTCGGGGCGCAGGTCGGTGGCATCGACGTAGCCCTCGAGGACGATCTCGGCCGTCGCCGGCACCTCGACATCGACGGTGCGGCATTTGACCATCTCGACCGCTTTGCCGCGGATGAACCCCGCCAGCATCATCTCGTCGATTCCCGGAGGCAGCGGCGCACTGGCTGCGTAGGTCACGACGGGCTCGGACCCGATGACCACCGCCACCTCGACCCGCCCCTGGCTGTCACGCAGGTGCGCAGCGCCGTCCTTGTGAATCTGCCAGTGCATCATCGCGGTACGCGCGTCAAGCTTTTGGATGCGGTACATGCCGCAGTTGCGCGAGCCGTTGCGCGGATCGTGGCTGAACACCAGCGGCAAGGTGATGAACGGGCCGCCGTCGTCGGGCCAGCAGGTCAGGATGGGCAGCAGGTCCAGGTCGGGTTCGGTCAACCACACCTCCTGGCATGGGCCATCCTTGACGGTCTTGGCCGAGAACGACGCGAGTTCCTTGAGCTTGCCGAGCGCCTTGACCTTCTGGACGATGCCCTGCGGCGGCTGCAACTCGATCAGGTCCTGGATGCGGTCGGCCAGGTCCTCCAGGCGGTCGACTCCGAGCGCCATGTTGATGCGCTTCCAGCTGCCGAACTGGTTGATCAGCACCGGGAGTCTGCTGCCGCGCACGTTGGTGAACAGCAGTGCCTTGCCGCCGTCGGGGGACTTCATCACGCGGTCGGCGATCTCGGTGATCTCGAGGTGCGGATCGACCTCGGCCCCGATCTCGACCAGTTCGCCGGCCAGGCGCAGCGTGTCGATCCACTCGCGGATGTCACGCATCGAGGGCCTCCTGCAGTTCGTGTGCGTCCGGCAGGCCGATGGCGAGTCGATGGAGTGGGGCGGTGTCGGATCGCGTGCGCAGCGCATCTTTGGCCAGGCGCAGGCGCTCGCTGAACGCGGGATCATCGTCTGCGATCGCGGCGATCGTCGTCCGCCACAGCGGAGGGAGCCCGTCACGGTCGCCGGTCGACACCAGGGCGGCCGACATCGCCACCAGGTCGGCCAGCAGCTCGATGATGTGGAGGTCACCGGCTTCGGCCACCCAGACCAGTCCGTGGGCGTAGCAGTAGTCGCCCGCCAACACGCGCCGGCCGATGTCCGGCAGGTCCAGGTGACGGGGACGGCCATGGTGCAGCAGGAAGCCCTCCAGGATCAGGTCGAGTCCCGCGGCGTGGTCGGTCGACAGGCCCGGCGCGGCGAGCGGGGCAGCCACGAGCGCAGGTGCGGGCTCAATCAGGTTGCCGGCCAGGCCGGGTTGTGTGGCCAGGGCACGCCTCAATCGGTCGCTGCAGCTCGTCGGAGCGCCTCCCGCGTGTGGGCCAACTCGGTTGGGCCGTGGGTCAGGCCGGTGAACCAGGCCTCGAACTGGGAGGGGGGCGGGTACACGCCTGCGTCCAGCAGCGAACGTGCCAAGCGTCCGTAGGCGGCCGTGTCGCTTCGGGTCGCCGATGCGTAGTCGCTCACCGGGCCGTCGGTGAAGAAGGGCGTCAGCATCGAGCCGATCCGGTTGACGACCACCGGCAGGCCGCTCGTCAGGATGGCCTGCTCCAACTGCGCGCCCGACTCCTCCAGCCGGTCGTAGACGCCGGGGCGGGCCAGTTCGGCGAGCGTCGCCAGGCCCGCGGTTGTGGCGAGCGGGTTGCCGCTGAGCGTCCCGGCCTGGTAGCAGGGACCCTCGGGCGCGAGCTCACACATGATCTCGCGACAGGCCCCGAACGCCCCCACGGGCAATCCGCCGCCGATGATCTTGCCCAGGCAGGTCAGGTCGGCGCGTACGCTGAAGCGCGCTTGCGCGCCGCCGTACGCGATGCGAAACCCGGTGATGACCTCGTCCAAGATCAGCAGGGCTCCGGTGCGATCGCACGCCGCGCGCAGGCCCTGCAGGTAGCCGGACGCCGGCAACACCGTGCCCATGTTGCCGGCGACCGGCTCCACGATGATGGCAGCGGCGCCCGCAAGCGCGGCCTCTGCGGCGGCCAGGTCGTTGTACGGCACCAGGCGCGTGTTCTGGACCGCCCCTGCGGGAACGCCGGGGCTGTCAGGTGTGCCGAGCGTCGTCGCACCGCTGCCGGCTTCGACCAGGAGGGGGTCGATGGCGCCGTGGTAGCCGCCGATCGCCTTGACGATCGCTTCGCGGCCTGTGGCGGCACGTGCCAGGCGGATCGCGCCGGTCACGGCCTCGCTGCCCGATGACGTCATGCGGAGTTGCTCGATGGATGGGAACGCCTGGGCGACGGTCTCGGCGAACACGATCTCGCGCTCGGTCGGTGCGCCGTACGACGTGCCCCGAGGCAACGCGGCGGTCAGGTCGGCCAACACGCCCGGGTGGGCGTGGCCCAGAATTGCCGGGCCCCACGACGACAGGTAGTCGACGTACCGGTTGCCGTCGACATCCCACACGTAGGGGCCTTGCGCGCGCTCGATGAAGATCGGATCGCGTCCGATCGACCGCATCGCCCGAACCGGCGAGTTGACGCCCCCCACCAGGACGCGCTGCGCCCGATCGAACAGCGTGGCACTGGTGTTGGTCACTCCGCCAGCCATCGCGCTGCGTCTTCGGCGAAGTACGTGATGATCAGGTCGGCACCGGCCCGACGGATGGCGGTCAGCGTCTCGAGCGCTGCGTCGCGTTCGTTCAACCACCCGCGGTCGGCGGCGGCCTTGAGCATCGCGAACTCACCACTGACGTGGTATGCGGCAACCGGAAGATTGGTCGCGGCCCGCACGGCCTGGATGACGTCCAGATAAGTGGCGGCGGGCTTGACCATGACGATGTCGGCGCCCTCAGCCGTGTCCTGGGCGACCTCGCGCAGGGCCTCGCGTGCGTTGGCGTGGTCCATTTGGTAGCCGCGCCGATCGCCGAATCCGGGGGCGGATCCGGCCGCCTCACGGAACGGTCCGTAGAACGCCGATGCGTACTTGACGGCGTACGAGAGGATTGCGGTGGTCTCGTGGCCTTGGGCGTCGAGCGCCGTACGGATCGCGCCGACACGTCCATCCATCATGTCGCTGGGCGCCACGATGTCGGCACCGGCGTCGGCATGGCTCGCGGCGGTGCGGGCGATCAGCTCGATGCTCATGTCGTTGTGGACCTCGCCGTCCACGACAACGCCGCAGTGGCCGTGGTCGGTGTACGCGCACAGGCACACGTCGGTGATGACGGCCATGTCCGGGACGGCGTCTTTGATCGCGCGGACAGCGGCCTGCACGACGCCGCCGGCCTCATAGGCGCCGGTGGCCGCTGCGTTCTTGTGGTCCGGGATGCCGAACAGCAACACCGCCGGAATGCCGGCGTCGAACGCGGCGCGAGCACGGAGGGCGAGCACGTCGGGTGACTGATGCGACTGCCCCGGCAGGGCTGTGATCGGCCGCTCCACGCCCGAGCCGCTCACGGCGAACAACGGCAAGATGAGCTGATCGCGTGAGAGCCGGGTCTCGCGGACCATGCGGCGCAGGGTTGCGGTGGCGCGCAGGCGCCGTGGCCGCACCTGGGGGAACCGTCCGGCGGCGTGGCTTGAGATGTCGTCCGTCACGGCCGTCGAGTGTACCGTGCAGGTGCGTTCTGCCGGGTTGTCTTGCGGTGTCACGGCGCGAAGGAGGTGCAGATGTCAGACGAGACGGACCGACCCGGACTCTGGGTGCGCGTCATCGCGGATGAGGCGTTTCGTACCGCACTCATCGAGGATCCACTCCGTGCGCTTGCGACCTTCCCCGATGTGGCGGTTTCGGCGGATCAGATCCGCCAGCTCGAGGACCTGAGCCGAGACGAACGTGAGGCGCTCGTGACCGACGTCTTCCGTCAAGCCCACTGGCGCGGCGGCCAGGCCCGATTCGGCCGGCTCGGCATCGACGGCCGCCTGGGCGGCGGAGCCGACCCGCTCCCCTGATCACAAGGTGTCGTGGTTCGATCCGGTCCGCCGGCCGGTTGCGTCGGACCGATGTGTGTCGTCTCTGTCACAAAATGCGCGCGCAAAATGTCACAAGTGGCCGCTGCGATTGCCGCCAAATGGCTGTTTCGCCCGCCCGGACATCCGGGTGGCGCCCGGCGCGCGGCGGCTTCTGGGCGGTCTTTCCGCCGCGTGCCGGATACGGTGTGGCGGTGTCGCGGACCCCAAGCCTCGAGGAACTCCTTGCTGCCTACGCCGCGGGATGGTTCCCGATGGACATCGATGGGCACGTCGGGTTCTACGAGTTCGATCCGCGGGCGATCATCCCGCTGGATGGTTTCCGCGTGCCCCGTTCAGTGCGCCGTGCACTCCGGGACGATCCCTTCGAAATCCGAATGGACACCGCATTCAATGCAGTGGTCACCGAGTGCGGCCTCCCGCGTGAGGGTGGCGAGTGGCTCAGCCCGCGGCTGGCCGCCGCCTACCGTACGCTCCATGAAGCGGGTTTTGCGCACAGCGTCGAGGCCTGGTTCGCGGGCCGTCTGGTGGGCGGGCTGTTCGGCGTCGCACTGGGGCAGATGTTCACCAGCGAGAGCATGTTCCACCGGGTTGGCAATGCCGGTCACGCCGCGCTTGTGGCCACTCACGCGCACCTTGTCGAGGGCGGTTTTGGGCTGTGGGACATCCAGATGACCTCACCCCACACCGCTCGGTTTGGCGCGATCGACATCTCGCCGGCCGAGTACCGGCAACGCCTTCGATCCGCCCTCAAGGGGTCGGCTGCGTTCTAAGCGGTCCCCGTCGGATGTTCGGTGCGATATAAGCGCCGGGCCGGCTTCGCCCCCCAAACACCGCCGTTCGGCACGGTCGTGCGTGCCGCTCCCCACACCGTCGGCTGAATACACGCTACCCAACGAATCAGGTGTGTTCGCCGGTCAGGCGGCGGCGTAGCTCCTGAACCGCGGCCAGTTCGGCTTCGGCCCGTTCGAGTTCGGTGCGAAGTCGCGCCACGTCGGCAAAGTGTTCGTCCTGCAGCGCGGAGCGCACGAGTTCCACGCGACCGTGGGTCCAGTCGGCCACGAGCGCGTGTTGGGCCTCCGCGACTGCGAGGCGTTCGGTCAGACCGTCGATGACCTCGGCCAGGCGTGTCGCGTCGTCGGCCACTTTGGTCAGCAACGCCCGGTACATGTCGTTCACGACTCGGATCTCCTTCGCAGGACCAGCGCGGCTCCCCCGGTCAGCACCGCTGCCAGCAGTACGAGTTGCCCCAGACGCAGCCACAGGCCGCTGGATGAGACCGATGGCTCGACAAGAAGCGTCTGGAATGAGCGGAACGCAGGACCAAACGGTACAGCCTGGCTGATCGCGCTTGCGATGCGACTCTCAGTGAAGAGCCCCAGAAAGATCAGCGGCAGCGCGAGCATGAGGGCTGCCAGCAGCGCGCCGCGTGTCTCGCGGGCGGCTGCACCGATCAGCACCCCGAACCCGCCGAAGGCCAGGCCGGCGGCGAGCAACGTGGGGACCCACAACGCCCAGCGATCGACCGCGAGCGACGTCCCCAGCGCCACGACAACGAGCAGCACCAACCCGATCGCCGCGGCCACGATCGCCGCGAACAGCACCTTCTCGCCGACGAGGGCCTCGGGGCGGATCAGCCCCCGGCGCAGGCGCACCAACGTGTTGTCCTCGCGTTCGGCCGACAACGCCGCGGCTGACAACAGCACGCCGACCAGCGCCAGGCTGACCAGCAGCGCCCCGGCGAAACCGAAGGCAGACAGCGGCTCGCGCCCCGGCGGCGTGGGCGGCACCTTGAGCGTGATCGGTCGGCTGATCGCAGTGGCCGCGGCGTTGGCCAGGTCAAGGTTGACACCGGCTTCAACGATGAAGTTCAGGAGCGGGTCCATCCGATTTGCGAGCAGGCGCTGGCCCTGTCCCACCAGCACCGCCTGGAGCTGCCGCACCAGGACCTCGCTGCGTTTGAGTCCCAGAATGGAGCCCGAGCGCGAGAACACCGCGATGTCGCCTCCCTCGACGATGATGCGCACCAGGTCCAAGGTCTGTGTGACGTACGTGCCCGCGAGCTCCTGGTTGAGCCCGAACACCGCCGCCTCCAGGCGACGCGAGATCGACTGCGCCTCGATGGGCGACCGGCGGCTGACCTGCAAGCCGATCTCAGGTGATCTGATGCCCGACTGCAGGTCACTGATGAACCCTTGTGGCAGCGTCAGCACCGCGCTGACGCGGCCGTCCTCCAACGCCGCCGCGGCAGCGGTCGGGGCCAGGCGCTTGACGTCGACATCGTTGGCCAGCCGTTGTTCGTAGTCGGCGACGCTCAGCCGGCGATCGCCCACGCGTACGGTGCGGTTTCCGGTGTCCAGATTGACGAAGGCGATTGCCGGCCGCCGTTCCCCACTCTGCAGCGCGATCGTGACGAGCGCCGCGACCACCAGTGGGTAGCCGATCAGGATCGCCAACAGCCCCCGCCCGCGCAGCAACAGGCGGAGGTCCTTGCGCAGCAGGTGCAACGCGCCCGTCACGCAGGGGCTCCGACCAGATTGAGGAACGCGGCCTCGGCTGCGTCGGTCTCGCTGACACCGGCCGTCCCGTAGGCATCAACCAGCGCAGCAGCGGTTCCGTCGAAGACCGAGCGGCCGGCGTTGAGCACCACCATCCGCTCGGCATGGCGTACGGCCTCGTCGACCGATTGCGTCGAGAACAACACCGCAAGGCCGTCGTCGCGGCGGAGCTCATCGAGCCAGGTCCAGAGCCGCCGGACCTGATCTGGGCTCAACGTCGCAGTGGGCTCATCGAGCAGCAGCACCGATGGCCGCCCAGCCAGTGCGATCGCCAGGTTGAGTCGTTGCAGGGTCCCGGTCGAGAGTTCACCTGCCCGCGTGTCGCAATACCGCGTCAGGTCGGCGCGCGTCAGCAGTTCCTCCGCCAACACGTCCGGTTGGGGAGCGGATTCAAGCGCAGCAAACAGGCGCAGGTTCTCGCGTGCTGTCAGCCGGCGATACACCGCCGGGGCGTGGGGGACCCAGCCCACGCCCGAGACCGCGGTGGCCTCCCAGCTGACGCTCCCGGCCGACGGCGAGCTGGCCCCGGCAAGAATGCGCAGCAGGGTCGTCTTGCCTGCGCCGTTCGGTCCGAGCAACGCGACCGCCGTCCCGTGTTGCAATGCGATCGTGACGTCATCGAGGGCGGCGACATCACGGAATCGCTTTGACAGACCGGCGCCCCGCAGCAGGGATGGGGTCGTCGAACTCACGCCGTAACCCGGCGGACGGATGCAACGTGCCTGCTCATTTCAAGAATCCTACAACCGTCGCGGCTGGCGTTCCGGGCGTCATGTGCGGTACCCTCTGCCACCGTGGCTGCGGTGATCCCCGAGCGACTTGAGCCCACCCGCGGTTTGCGGGAGCGCGAGGCGCGTATCCGAAGGCGGCGTTCGCTCGTCGGCGCCGTGGCGGCGCTGTGCGTGGTCAGCGTGGCTGCGGTCGTCTGGTCCACTGCACGCAGCTCGGGCGGCGTGGACCCGGGTGCAGTGGCTTCGCCCGTCACCGCGTCGGCCCTGGACCTGGGTGTCCGGCCGCCTGACCGCATCATCGCGCGCGCGGGCTTGGTGGACATCCACCTGCCGATCGACCGTCAGCGCATCGCCTTCACGTTGTTCCGGTCGGTCGACGACGCCAACGCAGTGGGCTTCAAGCCGGACGCGACCTGGAAGCACACGATCGCCCCGCGCGATGGGCGCGCAGGTCCTGACACCGCGGGCCTCGACATCGCAGCACCCGCGGGCGCGATCGTCTACGCCCCGGTCGACGGAACCATTACGAGCGTCGTCGACTATGAGGTCGCGGGTGTGATGGCCGGCTACCAGGTCGACATCACCCCGGATGCGCAGAGCGATGTGGTGGTCCGGGTGCGGCACATCCGGGGCATTCCCGAGGACCGTCGGGCGGGCCCGGTGTGCCAGGTCGGCAGTTTCGACCGACCCAACGTCGGAACGTTCGTCAAGGCCGGAATCACGTGCATCGGAGAGGTTCGCGATGCCACCAACCTCTCGGACGTCGCGCGCCCCGAGGTCGCCAAGTACGTCTCCGGCGCGGGCAACCACGTCCACATGGAGGTCGTGCGGGTCGGCTCGTGAGTGACGCCGCCGATCCATTGCGCATCCTGTTCATCGGCGACGTGTTCGGAACGGTCGGCCTCAAGGCGCTCCTCGCCAAGTTGCCCGATCTGCGTGAGGTACACCGACCCGGCATGGTCGTGGTCAACGCCGAGAACGCGGCCGGAGGTTCGGGCACATCTGGCCGTCAGGCCAAGGAACTGCTGGACGCCGGCATCGACGTGTTGACCGGCGGCAACCACACGCTGCGCCAGACCGATCTGTTTCCGCTGCTCGAAGCCGATCGGCGGGTACTGCGCCCGGACAACATGGCGCCGAAGGCACCGGGCCGCGGGTATGTCGTGGTGGACGTGGCCGGCGGCTTTCGGGTGGCGGTCATCAACCTGCTCGGCTCGGTGTTCATGGACGCGGCGCACAGCCCGTTCGCAGTCGTCGACGCGTTGGTCGAACGCGCGAAACGCGAAACGCGCTGGGTTGTCGTCGACATCCACGCCGAGGCCACCAGTGAGAAGGTCGCGTTGTCACGTCATCTGGACGGGCGGGTGACCGCGGTCGTCGGCACCCACACCCACGTCCAGACGGCTGATGCCCGAGTGCTGCCCGGAGGGACCGCGTACATGACCGACCTGGGCATGACGGGCCCGCACGACGGGGTCATCGGCGTGCGCTCGGACATCGTGCTGCGCCGGTTCCTGTCCGGATCATCCGGCAGGTTCGAACCCGCTGACGGCGAGGTGCTGGTTCAGGGAGCCATCGTCGAGGCCGGCGCGGACGGCCTGGCGACGTCGATCGCCGCGTTCAGTGTTTCGGGCGAATAGCCCGGTCGAGGCCACGCGCATGCGAGCAGGACGGTGAGCAGCGTGTCGCGGATCACCAGCAGTGCGATCGGTCCGGTCTCGAGTGCCACCAGGTCCCAGTACCGCACCGGGAAGTAGAGCTGGGTGGCCAGCAGCGCGCCGACGGTCGTTGCGAACGCCAACCGCCCGTAGCGGCCGGTCACGAGCAACGCGGCCGGGACGATCCACAACAGGAACTGGGGTGACAGCACCTTTCCGGCGGTGATCGCGACCACGAGCGTCGCGGCGATGCCGGTGACGAACAGGCGCGTTGCAGTCGCTCCATGTGCGCGTCGCAGCAGCACCACGACGGTGATGCACACCGTGATGACCCCGACCAATGCCAGGGCGGTCGAGATCGCTGCGATCGCCGCGGGCCCACCACCGAGCAGGTTCTGGCTGCCGAACGTCGTCTCGACGCGGAGCGGGATGCCCGCCAGCGCATGGAGTGCGAGCAGGTACGCCGACCCCAGCGACTCGATCTGCAACGGCCGGTCCAGGTGGTACGAAAACATGCGCCACACCCCGTCGGGAGACAGCGCGATGAACGGCACGAACGTCGCGATGACGCCAACCGCGGCAAGCCCTGCGCCGCCCACGGCAGCACGGCCGCCACGGTGGCGGCGGTGCCAGACGATCAGCAGCGGCACCAGCACGACGGGGGCCAGCTTCAACGCGACGGCCGCGGCGAGCAGCCCCCACGCGGTACGCCACCGCAGGCTGACCGCCGCCCACAGCATCCACGCCAGGAGCGCCGCGACCGCCAGGTCAAACCGCGTCGCCACGAAATCGCCCAGCAGGAGCGGCAGAACTGCGACAACCGCGCCCGCGGCGAGTTGGCGTCGTGGGCTCATTCCGAGTGCCCGCGCCGTCGCGACGACGCCGAGCGCCGCGGCGCACAGTGCGATCAGCATCATCAGCGAGAACGCCGTTGCGAACGACAGCGGCAACAACCGCGCAACGGTGATGAGCACCGCTGCAAGGGGCGGGTATTCGAACCCGAAGTCGCGGTAGGGGACGTCGCCATCGGTGATCCGCCGGGCGGCCTCGTCGTAGACGGGCAGGTCCGTCAGATGTTGGTGTGGGTACACGTCCCAGTTGGCTGCGATCAGCCATGCCACGATTGCAAGGCCGGTGACCGTCCCCGACAGCGCGCGACGGGTCACGTGAGTGAGCCGGTCAGCAGCGGCTCGGGCGCGGCCTCAGGGGTTGGGTCCATCGTCGGCGGCACGCTTCGCAGGGCCGGCCATTCGGGAACGAGCGCGACCAGGGCGAACGGTACGAACCACGGGATGTACAGGTAGAACCAGTGCGTCACGGTCAGTTGGATTCCGATCAGCAGCGCACCCGAGAGCGCCGCGAACCCACGCAGATCGAGTTGGCGGGGGCGCAACGCGACGAACAGCGCGAACAGCGCGACCGCGATGCTGAGTCCGATCTGCACCGGTCGCAGCCATGTGTACTGACCCCAGATCGAAAACGGTGACTGCCGATCCAGCTGGTATCCCAACGTGCGTGACCAGAACGCACGCAACCCGTTGTCGCCGTCCAGCACCAGGACCCAACCGGTCACCAGCACGGCCAGCGCGACGCCCGCCACGTAGGCGCCAAGGCGCCGGCGCGTGGTGGTTGCGCGCGGGAACGGATGTCGGGCCCACAGCGCCAGCAGCAGTGCCGGGCTGAACTTGCTCATGACCGCCAGGCCGACCGCGAGACCCCGGGCGACCGGCCGGTGCGCCAGAACGAGGCCCCACACGAGGCACGCCGCGACCAGCGCGTCGTTTGAGTTGCTCTCGAGTGCATAGGCCGTGAACGGAAAGGCCGCCCACGCGAGGCCCAGCCCCACCCCCAGGCGCCGACCCCCGAGTCGCCATCCCAGCACGATCATACCGAGCAGCGCAACCAGGTCGAACAACACGGCGGCACCGTGGGCGGCGGGCAGGTCGTTCCACTTGCCGACCCACGGCATGGCCAGCTCAAACGGCACGTAGGCCAGGTACGTCACCGGTCCATACGTGTCGCATTGCCCGCAATCGGTCGGGAACGTGCCGTACGGGGTCTGTCCGTGCGCGATGCGGTCCGCGCCGATGACACCCGCATAGCCCACGTCGACCACGTTGCTGTCGAACGCGTTGAGGCCAAGCCGAAGGCCGACGGCGACGAGCATGACGGTGACGAGGAGCCACGTCGGACACCACGAGGCAAAACGTGGGCGGCGCGATCCGGGCTCAGCCACGATGGCGTCGGCCGCGACTGCTTTGACGGGCCGCGAGCCGCGCAGACCGATCCAGGCCAGGCGTCCGCCCAGGTAGAGCATCGGCGGGTAGGCGAGCGGCACGGACGTAAAAATCTCGCCGCGGTCGAACCAGACCAGGGACACGCTGAACCCGCACAACGCCAGCAGATCGAGCGTGTGCCACGACAGTGGCCGACGCCACCGAACCAGCGGGATCAAGAACAGCGCCAGCAGCGGAATCCTGATCTGCGGTTCGGTGACCGAGCGACCGAATGCCCCCGGGTAACCACGTGCCATCTGCCAGGCCACCTGCGGGCCGGTTCGCGTCTCGGTGATCACACCACGTGTGTCGTCGACCAGAACCTCGGCCTGCACCTTCTCCTTGATGTCGACGAACGACACCGTCCAGACGTGTTTCTCGGTGTCGCGCACCGCGGCTTGACGCGCGATCGGGTGGTCGGTGAGCCAATCCGTGAGTCGGCGGGACGTTCGCGCGATCTCGGTGGCGCGGACAGAGGTCAGCGCCTGAGGCGGCTTGTGCGAGGCAACCGTGCCGACGTCGGGAGACGCCTCGGGTCCCAACGCCTGGGCCGGGGTCTGGGGCGCTGCGATCGCGGCGCCGGTCCCCGCGAGCATGAGCGCGAGGATGAGTGCGGCACGGCGGACCGGCCGCGTCATCGTGTCCTCACACCTACCGAAACGACCAACGACGGTTGATCAGGAAGCTGATCGGCGTGACCGCCGCAATTGCGATGGCCTGCGCGGCGATCTCGGGCATCCCGGCGCGGACCAATGCCTCAAGCACGACCAGGTTGAGCACAAGGCCGATCAGGCTGACCGCGAGGTTCCTGGCTCCCTGTTGCAGGGTCGACAGGCCGTGACGGCGGAATGTCCAGTGCTTGTTGAGCACAAAGTTCGTCGTCCACGCCACACAGAACGCACCGATCGCGGCGATCAGATAGTGCGCACCCAGACCCTTGAACAGCAGCGCAAAGACGACGAGGTTGACGGCAAACCCCGATGCGCCGACCACGCAGAACCGGACGAGCTGCGCCCAATCCTCAGGGCTGGTCCGCCGCAGATCGGGAAGGGCGAAAACCCGGAAGCGACCGCGGCGAGCGGGCGAGGCGTCCTGAAAGGCCACGACCGCCGATGGTACCAGGGGGTGGGCGATACGCCGCCCTCAGCACGGCTCTTGGTCGGCCTGTTCGCAGCCCTTCGGGCCACTCAAATGCTGATGGCGGCTGGATTCAACGCCGCCCTCAGCTGGATTTCCATGCGGCGCCGTCGCAGGGGAGGCGGAGCCCGGGTGCGAATAGCTTTACACTCGATGGTGCCGTTCAACGCAGGAGACGATCGTGGCGACCGACCACGCACGCCAGACACACAGCCAAGTCACCCCCACGGACGCGGATCGGTATGACGCGCGGTTCGCGGCCCGCGCCATGGCGATTCGCTCGTCGGCGATGCGCGACCTGATGTCGTTGGCCGAGCGTCCTGACGTGATCTCGCTGGCCGGGGGATTTCCGGACACGTCGTCGTTTCCCAGAGAGGTGTTTGACGAGGTCATGCAGGCGGTCGGCCACGAGCATCTGACCTCGGCGCTTCAGTACGGCCCGACCGAGGGTCTGCGGGAGCTGCGGGAACGGATCGTCGGGATCATGGCCCACGAGCGGGCGAGCGCCACGGCCGACCAGATCATGATCACCAGCGGGGGGCAGCAGGGCATCGACCTGACGATCCGGACATTCGTCGATCCTGGCGACGTCGTCATCGCGGAAGGCCCGACGTACCCGGGCGCCGTGCCCTGCCTGACGTCCTACCAGGCCCAGGTCGTGCACATCCCGATGGACGACGACGGCCTGCAAGTCGACCTGCTCGAGCCCGAGTTGGACCGCCTCGCCGCACTCGGCAAGCGCGTCAAGCTGATCTACACGATCCCCAACTTCCAGAACCCTGGCGGCGTGACGATGTCCGGTGAGCGTCGCGAGCGGTTGGTGCAGATCGCGCATGCACGTGAGCTGATGATCCTCGAGGACAACCCGTACGGGCAGATCCGGTTTGACGGCGACCCGCTTCCGTCGTTGTATGAGTTGGACGAGGGCCGTGGCTGGGTCATCTACGTGTCCACGTTCTCCAAGATCCTGGCACCGGGCATGCGGGTGGGTTGGGTCGCGGCGCCGCCGCCGGTGCTGCGCAAGATGAACCACGGCAAGCAGAGCGAAGACCTGTGCTCGGGCACGCTCAGCCAACGGTTCGTGTTGGAGTACCTGCGCCGCCACGACTGGCGCGATCACGTCGCCCGTGTCAACGAGGTCTACCGCGAGCGTCGCGATGCGATGTTGACCGCGCTCGAGGAGGAGTTCCCGACTTCGGCCACCTGGACGCGTCCGCGCGGTGGCTTGTTTGTGTGGGCGACGCTGCCGTCGTTCATCGACACAAACGATCTGTTGGCCAAGTCGCTCGATCAACAGAAGGTCGCGTTCGTGCCAGGCGGGGCGGCGTTCCTGAACGGCGAGGGAACCAGCTGCATGCGCCTCAACTACTCGGCGATGCCGCCGGCGGTCATCAGCGAGGGCATCGCCCGCATCGGCAGCGTCGTGCGGGACCTGACAGAACTCTTCGAAGGCATGGGGGGTCGATGAAAGTCGCGGTGCTCAAAGGCGGACGTTCGTTCGAGCGTGAGGTCAGTTTGCGCAGCGGCGCCAACGTCGAGGTGGCGTTGCGCAGGCTGGGCCATGAGGTGCTGTCGCTGGACGTCGACCGCGATCTGGTGCGCGTGCTCCGCGCCGATCGGCCCGATGCGGCGTTCATCGCGATGCACGGCCAGGGCGGTGAGGACGGCACGGTTCAGGAGTTGCTCGAGATCCTGGGTGTCCCCTACACGGGCTCCGGGGTCTCCGCATGCGAGCGCTCGTGGGACAAGGTGGTCGCCAAGGCGGTGTTCACCGAAGAGGGCATCCCCACGCCGGCCTCGTACGCATTCAGTCAGGCGGCGTTCCGCGAGCTGGGCGCCGCCGATGCGCTCGGTGAGATCGAGTCACGCCTGGGCCTGCCGCTGGTCGTCAAGCCCGCCCGTGGCGGCTCCGCGTTGGGCATCAGGCTGGCGCATGAGCCGAGCGAGGTGCCTGCGGCGCTGATGGCCGCACTCGCCTATGACGACCGCCTGTTGATGGAGCACTACGTCGCGGGGCGCGAGCTGTCGGTCAGTGTCCTGGGGGACGACGATCCGCACGCGCTGCCGGTCGTCGAAGCGATTCCGTTGGGCCGCGAGTTCTACGATTTCGAGTCGCGCTACACGCCGGGCGCCACCGACCTGCGTGCCCCCGCCGACCTGCCGCAGGACGTCACGGAGGCGGTTGTCAACGTCGCGCTCAGCTGTTACCAAGCGCTCGGTTGCCGCGGGTTCGCCCGCATCGACACGATCCTGGACGCCGACAACCACGTGTGGGTGCTCGAACTCAACACCATTCCCGGCCTGACCGACACGAGCGCGCTGCCCCGCGCGATCGAGGCCGCAGGGATGAGCTTCGACGACTTCATCGCCCAAGTCCTGGACCTGGCGCACCTGGGCGCATAGGAGGCGGGGACTCCGCTCCGGTAGCGTCCGGCCCGACGTCACCCGGTTCCGGAGGTCGAGATGCACCTACTGGCAGGTCCCTCGTGGCACTGGCCTGTGAGCGCCGTCGTGCTCATGCTCGCGGCGATGCCCGGGGTTGGCGCGCAGCACGCGAACGCAGCGGGTGGGGTCACGTTCGGCGGGCTCAGCAGCCAGGATCGGCCGATCGTCGTCCAGGTGACGCCGCGTCGCCTTCGCGTGTCCCGTGTGGTGTGGGATTGGGAGAGCAAGACGTGTGATCTTGGTCCTGCGGCTACGTCGGACACGCCGCTGTTGAAACGCGCGAGTGATCGCACCGGTCCGCAGCGGTTTCTGATCAGCCGCCTGGGTCGTTGGGGTGGCAGGTATACGGCGGGACCCTTCCCCGCGTCCGCGACCGGGGCGACCGAGACATACAGCTACAAGCTGACCGGGCGGTTTCTCGATCGCGGGACCCGCATGGCGGGCACGGTTCGGGTGACCTACACCGAGACGGCGGCGACCGGCGCGGTCATCCGCACGTGCCGGACAGGGCTCATCACCTACGACCTCAGGGATTGATCCTCAGGACGTGCGGAGTTCGGCGGCCGGAAGATCCTCGGGGAGGGGTGTCTCCTGCGGGGGTGTGCCCGTGGTGTCGTCCCAGGTCGCGAACGCCGTGCCGTCACGTCCTTCGTGTGGGTTGGCCGAACCCATCGCCAGCAGGGCGCAATCGCCCGGACCGCGGTTGACGAGCTGCCGTCGCACCTGAGGCGCGACGCGGACGACATCCCACTGGTCAAGGTCGCGCTCCTCACCCTCACTGACGAGCGTGAGCCGGCCTTCGAGGACCACAAACACCTCTTCCTGCCGCTCGTGGCGATGGATTCGTCCGCGTTGGCCTGGTTTCAACACGATGAGGTTGAGCCCGAACGTCGTGACGCCCAGCTCCCGTCGCAGCAGCTGGAATCGCTCCGACGTCGCGAAGTCGAGTTTCGCAAAGCCCAGGTCATCGCCCATTGCAACGTGCCCCCTTCTGATCGATCGATCCCATGACACTACCGTCACTCGTCGATCTCCTGTGTGCCAGGACCAGTTAATCGGCCCGTAAGCTCCCGTTGCCAAACTGCGTCCATGGCGCTGACGACATTTGTCCCCGAGTCCCCCGTCGACATCGGCTTGAATGCGCTCGTGCGCACGGTCCTGGTCGTCGATGATGAGCCGCTCATTCGTGAGGTCGTCGTGCGGTACCTCGAACGCGAGGGGTACCGGGTCATCGAATGCGGCGATGGCGAGACCGCGCGCCGGCTCGTGCAGAAACACAACCCCGACCTGGTCATCCTCGACGTGATGTTGCCCGGCATCGACGGGCTCGCGGTGTGCCGGTGGATCCGCACGCAATCGGACACGCCGGTCATCCTTCTGACGGCCCGAGGCGAGGAGACCGACCGCATCGTGGGCCTGGAGCTGGGAGCCGACGACTACGTGGTCAAGCCGTTCTCGCCTCGTGAGCTGGCGGTGCGCGCGCGCAACCTGCTCAAGCGGACCGGATCGACGCCGTCGCGCGACGAGCGTCTCGTGTTCGACCGCCTGGCGATCGACGCCGGGACGCGAGAGGTCACCAAAGACGGCGCGCAAATTCGTTTGACCGCGCGTGAGTTCGACCTGTTGTGGTTTTTGGCGGGCAACCCCAAGCGCGTGTTCAGCCGCGACCACCTGATGGCCAGGGTGTGGGGGTACGAGGCGGCCATGGACACCGGCACGGTCACCGTTCACATGCGTCGGCTGCGTGAAAAAGTCGAGGACGATCCGTCCCATCCCGACCACCTCGAAACGGTGTGGGGTGTCGGCTACAGGTTCAACCCGTGATCGGCTTTGCGCTCCAGGTCGGCGGGTTGACGCTGGTCGTCGGGATCCTGGCGGCGCTCGGTCTGCGGCGCCTGCCGACCCTGCGCTGGCAGCTCGTGGGGTTGGCCGTGCTGGCGGTCGGGTTGCCGCTCGGGGCGGTGATGCTCTCGGGCGCGGTCATGTTCGAGTCCGAACATGACCTGACCGCGCTCGCCGGGATCGTCGCAGGGGCAGCGTCGGCGGTGATCGCTGCGTTCCTGCTGGTGCGATGGGTCAACGAGCCGATCCAACGGTTGCGCAAAGCATCCGGGCTGCTGGCCGCGGGTGATTTGACCGCGCGCGCAGCCCATGGCGGCCCCGATGAGTTGGCTGACCTCTCGAACTCGTTCAACGCGATGGCCGAGCACATCGAGCGGCTCTTCGATGCACGTCGTGAGCTTGTCGCGTGGGCCAGTCACGACCTGCGCACGCCCATCGCCGCCATGCAGGCGATGATCGAGGCGGTCGAAGACGGGCTGGTTCCGGCCGAGCGGTACCTCCCCGAGTTGCGTGAGCAGACGCGTCTGCTGGCGATGTTGGTCGACGACCTGTTCGAACTGGCGCGGATCGACTCGGGCGCGCTGACGCTCGAGATCAGCGAGGCTTCGCTGGACGGGCTCGTGGAGCGGTGCCTGCGTGGCCTCGAGGCCGAGGCCGCAGCACGCCACGTGACGTTGGGCGCACAGATTCCTCCGGGCCTGCTCGCGGTGCGCTGCGCCCCGGACAGTGTGTCGCGTGTGCTGTTCAACCTCGTCACGAACGCCTTGCGGCACACGCCGTCCGATGGCTCCGTCGCAGTGCGCGTGGAACGCGCGGACGCCGAGGTCAGGGTCGCCGTCGAAGACACGGGCTCAGGGTTCGCCCCCGAGTCCCTGCAGCGCGCGTTCGAGCGCTTCTGGCGGGGCGATCGGGCCCGCACCCGCGGTCAAGCCGGGGCAGGGCTGGGCCTCGCGATCGCCCGCGGACTTGTCGAAGCGCAAGGTGGCCGCATCTGGGCCGAGAACCGCCCCGACGGCGGCGCCCGCATCACGTTCACCCTGCCCGTCGCATAGGGGCCCGGCCGAACCGACCGGGCCCGCCTCCCGGCGACTACTTGGCGCTTGGCTCGACCCGCAGGATCTTGGCCGCGCCCTTCGGCAGCCACCAGTTCCAGCGGCCCAGGAGCTTCATCAGCGAGGGCACGAGCAGCGCCCGGATCACCGTCGCGTCGAAGATGATCCCCGCGGCGAGCCCGATCCCGAACTGTTTGATGTCGGTTCCCGGGCCCGTCGACAGCACGAAGAACGCGAACATCAAGACCAGCGCCGCGCTCGTCACCAGCTTGCCGGTCCGCGCCAGGCCCAGCGAAACGGCTGCGGTGGTGCTGCCGGTCTCGTCGTAGGCCTCGCGCATGCGGGTCAGCATGAAGACCTCGTAGTCCATGGACAGTCCGTACAGGAACGCGAAGATCATCACGGGAATCCACGAGATGATGGCGTCGGTCGAGGGCACGTTCCAGATCGCCTGGCTGCCGTTGCCCTTTTGGAAGATGAACACGATGATGCCGAACGCCGCCAGCAAGGACACCAGGTTCAGGATCACCGCCTTGAGCGGCAGGATGATCGATCGGAACGCCCGCATCAGCAGGATGTAGGTCAGCAGGATCACGAACGCGAGCACCCACGGGAAGGTCCCGTAGACCGCGTGGATGAACTCACTGTCCTGCGGGCCGACCCCCGACAGCGTCACCTTGTCATCCCCACCGAGCTCGGTTCGAAGCGCCGGGACGGTCTCGTCCTTGAGCCGCGTGATCGTCGCCTGCGTGGTTTTGGCCGCGACGTCCGCATCGGCGAACGCCTCGATCACGGCAAAGTCACCTTTGCGCGACTGCGTCGGGGCGGCCGCTCCGACGATTCCCGGAGTTGCCTCGAGCCGCCGGATGACCGGTGACAGATCACCGGCGGCCGCCGGACCCTCGACCACGATCTGCATGGGCAGCAGCGCGCCGGGTGTGATCCCCTCGGCGGTCAGTGTCTGGTAGCCGATGTGCGCGTCGCCGGCACCTGGGACGTCTTTTGCCTGCGCGCTGCCGGGGTTGAGTTGCACGCCGAAGAACAGCAGTACCGCGACGATTGCAACGCCGATGGTGGCGACCACTGCGGGCTTGCGCATGACGAGCTTGCCCCAGCGGTTCCAGAACCCGGCGTCCGCGTCGTCACTGCCCTCCACCATTCGTCGCGGCAACACACGAAGGCTGTTGATCCTGGGCCCCAGCAGCGAGAGCAGGGCCGGCAGCAGGGTCAGCGCGGCGAGCACCGACACCGCGGGAATCAGCATCCCGCCGAGTCCGATCGAACGGATGAACGGCACCGGGATGATGACCATGCTGATCAGACCGACGGCAACGGTCGTGCCGGAGACGATCACCGAACGTCCGGCATGGCGCATCGTCTGTTCGATCGCGGTCTGCGTATCGGCGCCATGGCGCAACTCTTCACGGAACCGGAAGATCATCACCAACGCATAGTCGATGGCGATCCCCAAGCCGACCAATGCGATCAGGAACTGCACGACGAGCGACACATCGGTGATGTACGTCAGGATCCACACCAGGGTGAACGTGTTGAGGATCGCGGCGATGGCCACCACAAGCGGCATCGCGACGGCCGGCAACGTGCCGAACGTGAACAGCAGGATGATGAGCGCGCCAATGCCACCGATGATGGCTTCGACGAGCACGCTGGGGCCGCCTGTCTGTCCGTCCGCCGACTCCGACAGCAGTGGTTGGATTCCGGTCAAGTGGGTCGTGACACCCCCCGGCGCAGCCTTGGCCAGCGCCGTGCGCGTCGGCTCGTCTTTGACCGCGTCAAACGTCTGCTTGCCGGGCGGATAGATCACGGCGAATGTGGTCGTCCGGTCGGGCGACAGGTACGAATCGTCCTGCGTGTCGAAATACGAGCTGACGCGACTGCCCGGTGTGGTCGCGGCCGCCGCCGTGATCGCGCCTTCGACGCCCGCCACCTCAGTGATGTCACCGTCAGTTTTGAGCACCGCGATGAACGGTGGGATCTCGCCGTTGCCGAGGGCGGCGACGGTCCGCTGGTTCGCTTCGAATGCCGAGTATCCAGGTGTCCCGAACTCCACCAGGAACCGCTTGCCGACCTGGCCGGCGGCGAACATCCCGAACAGCGTCAACAGCGTCCAGATGATGATCACCGCACGACGATGGTGGGTGACGACGTTGGTCAGACGATCCATCATGGTCGGTGTCTCCCGGCGTGGATTGTGATGAACGGGCGCTCGAACGTCACACCCGAACACACTGAGACGGGTGGTCGTGACCGGTCAAGCGCGGTAGCATGTTTCATACCGGTATCGAATGTTTCGATTCTGGAATGAAAGGGACTATGTCAAAGGCGCGTGAGGATCGCAAGGAGGAGCGCGACCTGCTGTTGAACGAGGTCAGGATGGCCGTGCGGTCGTTCACGAATGCCGAGGCCGTCTTTGACGATGCGGCGGTCGATGTGTTGGGGATCAACCGCAGCGACGGCCGGTGTCTGGACATCCTGGACCAGAGCGGACCGTTGACGGCCGGTGAACTCGCGCGGCGCGCCCACCTCTCAACCGCGGCCATCACCGCACTCGTCGATCGGATGGAGCGGGCCGGGTACCTGACCCGGGTGCGCGACACCGTGGACCGGCGACGCGTCCTGATCGCAGGCACCCAACGTGCCGAGCGCAAGTGCGCGGCGATCTGGGGACCGATCAAAGAGGAGGGCGTGGGGTTCCTCAACCGGTTCAGCGACGATGAGCTGAGGCTCGTCACCCGCTTCATGGACGGGGCACGGGAGTTCCTGCTCGGGCACCTGGACCGGATCAAGGCCCTGACGCCCTCCGCCGATGAGGATGCGGGTCTCCCGCCCGCCGCGCGCTCCCCCGTCGAGCCGGGCAAGATCCCCGCGTGAGCACGAGCGCCCCGCCACCGCTGCCAGACCGGGTCGAGCATTCGCTCCAGGACGGGGTGCTGGTGCTCAGCCTCATCAACGAGGAACGCGCGAACGCACTGACCGAGCGCATGCTCGAGCAGCTCGCGCGAGCTCTGGCCGGTCCAGACGCGCGTTCGGCCCGCGCCGCCATCCTGACCGGCTCGGGCGATCGCCACTTCTCGAGCGGCGCCGAACTTGGCACCGAGCAGGCCAACGACTGGATCGAGCGGATCAAGCGGATCGAACACGGGATCCAAGCCGTTGCGGCCGCGATGACCATGACCTCGTTCCCGGTGATCGCCGCGATCAACGGCGACGCGATCGGTGGGGGCCTCGAGCTCGCGATGGCGTGTGATTGGCGGATCGCACGCGAGGGCGCGCGATTTGCGATGCCACCTGCACGGATCGGGTTGGTCTACACGGCCGACGGCCTGCGTCGCTTCGTCACCGAGATCGGCTTGTCCCGGACCCGCGAGTTGTTCCTGACCGGCAGGGCCTTCGACACCCGGCATGCCCTGGACATCGGCCTGGTCAACCACGTCGCCTCGACCGAGGAGCTCCTGCCGCTGGCGACAAGGATGGCCGCCGCCGTCGCGGCCAATGCCCCGATGGCCGTCGAAGGCATGCGGGTCGTGCTGCGTGCCGTCGCCGACGACGACGGTGCTGATGCCAAGGCGCAGCAGTGGCGCGTCAAGACATTCGGCTCAGCCGACCTGATCGAGGGGCTCGCCGCCACCCGTGAACGCCGCCCAGCTGTGTTCGGCGGGTCGTAGCGATGTCGGCCATCGAGGGGCACACCGCGTCGTTCGGTGCGCGCGCAGGTGCGTGGATCGTCGATGCGGTGCCTCATGCGCTGGTGCCGTACTTCGCGGTGCGATGGAGCGGATCGACCGCCATCGGGGTGGCGGGGTTGCTGGTGACGGGCATTTTGTGGAGCATCCTCCCCGAAGCCCGAGCCGGCATGAGCGTCGGCAAGCGCCTGGTCGGGATCCGCGTCGTCAACCTGCGCGGCCAGGAGCAGCTCGGCCTGGCGTGGTCTGCCCTACGCTGGGTCGTCAAGTACGGCGTCGGCGGAGCGCTGCCGGTCAGCTACCTGTGGTACTTCAGGGACCCATCCCGGCGCACGTGGCATGACCGTGCGGCGCGGACCGGTGTCCAGTTCGCCACCGTCAGTGGTCGTCGTCCCGGCTGAAGATCTTGGGAGCCGAGCCCAGGATGAACAGCGCCCAGATCACCGCAAGGATGATCGGCACCGGGCCGACCGCTTCGCGTTCCTCGATGCCCACCCACATGAGCAGGGCGGTCAGCAGGACCAACATTCCGATCAGCCACGCCGGTAAACGCTTCACGAATGATCCTTGTCGTCGCCTCGCTGAGCCCCGTCAGCCGAACACGTCAAGGCTACAGGCCCGGTTGCGCCATCGTCGTCGTAGACTCAGGGACATGCGCACCGTGCTCAGCGTCCCGGACATCAGCTGCGCCCATTGCGTCAGCGCCATCACGCTTGCCGTCGGCGGCGTCCCGGGCGTCAGCAGCGTGGACGTGCAGCTCGATCACAAGCGGGTGATCGTCGATGGTGAGTTCTCGGACGCCGAGATCACCGCCGCGATCGTCGACGCGGGGTACGAGGTCGCCGGCCGGGTCTGACCCGGTGGCGCCTTCCAGCGATGGCGGATCAGAACCTTGGGCGCACGGGACGGCTTGCCGGTGGTCCCGCGGTCGAACTCGTCCAGGCCGGCCATCGCATCGAGATCGAACACGCCGAGCGGCTGGCGGGCGCGCTCTCGCTCTCCGACCTGGCGCACGCGGTGGCGCTGGTCGAGACCGGGGCGTTGGACGCGGTGACTGCGTCGGGCCTGACGGGAGGGCTGCTCGAACTCCACGACATCCCGCCCGCGGAGTTTCCGTGGGATCCGCAGCGCGGTGATGCGTTCAACTCGCGTGAACACGAGCTGCGACGGCGCGTCGGGGCATCGTCATCGGGGTGGTTGACCGCTGGCCGTCCGCGGCGTGAGGCGTTTCGGGTCGCACTGCGGCTGGTCGCGCGGGCCCAGACGCTGGACCTTCAGGACGCGCTGCTCGATGCGGCGTCGGCGCTGGCCGATCAGGCCGAGCGCCACGCCGAGGACCTTGCCGCCGACTACACCTATTTGCAGCCTGCCCAGCCCACGACGATCGGTCACCTGCTGATCGGGTATGCGCAACCGCTCGTGCGGGATGCGGCGCGGCTTCGTCGCGTGCATGCATGGCTTGACACGTCGGTTGCGGGCGTCGGGGGCAGCGCCGGGTCCCGGTGGCCAATCGACCGGGTGCGCCTGGCCGAACTCTTGGGGTGCGAGGACGTCGCACGCCACACCAAGGACGCCATGTGGGCCGCCGACGGGTACGCAGAGCTGGCCGCGTCGGTCGCAATTGCGCTGTCGGGACTGTCGCAATTGGCACAGGATCTCGAGATCCTCTGCAGTCGGGAGTTCGGTGCGGTCGAGTTGGCCGATGCGCACAGCCGCCAAAGCGATCTGATGCCGCAAAAGAAGAACCCGTATGCCCTCGCCGTCATCCGTGCGGCCGCGGCCGAGGCGGCCGGCGCGGTGACGGCGATCCTGACCGCGTTGCACACGGGCTCAGCCCGGACCGACCATTACCAGGTGCTCAACGGCGCCATCCCGCGGCTTTTGGAGAGCGGCCTGGCCACGGCCAACCTGGCCGCAGGCGTGCTCGGCGGTATGACGATCGACACGGACCGGATGGCCCAGGCCGCGCATGACGGTTTTACGGTGGCCGCCGACGTGGCCGATGTCGTCGCCGTCGAGGCCGGGATCGACTATCGCACGGCCCATACGATCGTCGGGCGCGCCGTGCGTGCGCTCGCCGAACAGGGCCGGCCTCCTGTGGAGCTGACGGCCGGCTTGTTGCGTGATGTCGCTCAGGAGGTCATCGGTGCGAGCGTCACGATCGGTGACGGTGCGATCGCAAACGCGCTCGATCCCCAGGCGTGCGTGCGAGCCCGCACGCAGGTGGGTGCCACGACGCCGGACGAGATCGCCGGAATGATCGACGACGTGCGATCGACCGTCGCCGAGGGCCACACCTGGTCAGACGCGGCCCGACGGCGCACCGCCCTCGCAACCGATCGTCTGTTGACCCGCGCCCGAGAGATGGCCAGGGGCGCCGACGCGGGCGGGGACCACTAACAGTCTAAGCCGCTTCGGGCAGCGGGGCCGATTGCCAGTCGATGGTGGTTTCGATGCGGTCGCGGTAGCGGGTCAGCAATCGGACCAGTGCCGGTCCGATCGTGAGCGCGAACACGACGTTGCCGATGGCGTGGGCGGCGTCGAACCAGACGCCGGTGCTCAGCTTCGCAAGGAACGCGGCCCAGCTGACCTGAGGGCCGAATGTGGCAAGTCCCCACAGGTTCATGCCCCAACCGAAGATCCAACCCCAGGCGAATCCGACGATCGCCAAACCAGGTCCCCTGCGGCACACCGCGGGGAGCGCAGCGCCGACCAGGCCCGCCGCCCCCCAGAGCGCCATCTGTCCGGGTGTCCACGAGCCCTGGCCAAAAACCATGTTTGACAACAACGCCGTCAACGCCCCGACGGCGAAGCCCGCCCGTGCGCCGAGCACCGCACCCGTGACGAGCACGATGACCGTGACCGGTTTGACGTTGGGGATCGCGGCAAAGAGCACTCGGCCTGCGGTCGCAGCTGCGGTCAGCGCCGCGATCAGCGCCAAGCGGCGCACGTCTCGCCCGCCCCGCTCGGTCATCACCAGCCCGACGGCCAGCACCCCCAACACCAGCGTCACGACGATGGCGCCCGCACTCATTGGCGCACCCGGTTGGCCGGCTGCAGGACGCGACCCTCGACGACTTCGACGTGACGGTCGGCGATGGCATCCGCAAACCCTGCGTCGTGGGTCGCAACGAGCACCGCGGCGCCCCGTGCAATGCGACGACGAAGCGCGTCGGCAAGCAGTGCCCTGCGGGCGGGATCCATTCCGCGACTGGGCTCGTCCAGCACGATGACCTGCGGGTCGGCGACGAGGACGGCCGCCAGGGCGACCCGTTCGCGCTCGCCGACGGACAGGTCGAGCGGGTGCGCAGTGGCCAGCGCCGTCAGATCGAGTTCGGCCATGACCGCTTGGACGCGCGGTCGCCGCGCGGCGTCGACACACCGCCAGGCCGCAAACGCGAGTTCGTCGTCGACGCGTTCGCGCAGCAACCAACGCCCGGCATCCTGGGGCAGAAACCCGATCGTCGCCGTGCGCACCTGGGCGGGCTGGGCCGTCACGTCCCGGCCGTCCACGATCACGCGTCCCAGGTGCGCGGGGTGCAGACCGGCGATGACCCGTGCCAGCGTGGACTTGCCTGACCCGTTGAGGCCGTGCAGCGCGGTGATGGTTCCCGCCGCCAGCGACAGGGAGACTCGCGTCAGGACCGCGCACTCGCCGTAGCGCGCCTCGAGCCCTTCGATGCGCAGCAGCTCATGGCCGGCGCATCCCGTTGGGACACCCGCGTCGGTGGTCACCTCAGGTCCACCCAGGCGGCCGGCTGCCAGGCGAAGCGTTCGGTCAGCCAGATGCGCAAGGCGATCGGCGTGGTGTTCTGCGACGACAACCGCGACGTCCGTCGCTGCGAGCGCCGTGATCGTGCGCTGCAACGCGGCCACCCCGTGGTCGTCAAGTTGCGAGGTGGGTTCATCCAGCACGAGCAGGTGGGGGCGCAGCGCCAGGGCCCCGGCAATCGCGACGCGTTGGCGTTCGCCGCCTGACAGCGTGTCGATCGCACGATCATGCAGGTGATCGGCTTCGACCAGCGCGAGCGCCTGGCGGACGCGGGCCGGAATCTCGTCTGCCGGCACGCCCAGGTTCTCGAGTCCGAAGGCCACGTCGCGATCGACCGTCGATCGCACGGCGTGGGCCTCGGGATCCTGAAACACGCTGCCGACGACCGTCGCCAACTTGGCCGGCTCAGTCATCCGGGTGTCATATCCCCCCACGACCACGCGACCGGCGAACCGCCCGCCATGAAAATGCGGTACCAACCCGGCCAGCGCGCGCAGCAACGTGGATTTGCCGCCGCCCGAGGGGCCTTGGATCATCACGACCTCGCCGGCCGCGATCTGCAGGCTGACATCGTCGAGCGCGGGCCGGTGGGCGCGTCCGGGCCAAAACGACAGTGATTGGACGTCGGCGACGATCACCGACGCATCCCCGCCGCCGCGGTGCAGGTCACTGCCATCGCAACGCCCGCGGCCACGAGCGTCGGCCAGGTGGCCACCGGGTCGAGCGTGGGATAAAAGTCAAATCGGTCGAGCGGTCCGACGATCGCGAGTCCCGCCAGGGCCACCAGGGGAAGGCTCAGGACCAGGACGAACCGATCGATTCGTGACGATGCAGCCTCAGCCATGCGGGTACGCGGCCCCGCCCCATAACCCCGGGCGGCCATCGCTTCGGCGACGTCGAGCGACCGCTCCAGGGCCGAGCCGACGAGTGGCACCGCAAGGGCGCCGGCGGTCCGGACACGGATGCGCCACCGGCCCGAATGCAGTGACACGCCCCGGAGCTGGGCTGTCTCGGACAGGGCCTGTGCGTCGCGCTCGAGGGTGGGAAGCATGCGCGCGGCGATCGATGCGGTCAGCGCAGAGCGCGGCAGCGGGCGGCTGGCGAGTGCGAGGAGCCGGTCGGGATCGACGTGCGCCAGGACGGCCCCGATTGCGACGGTCACGACAAACGACCGCAACCCCAGCGCCGCGCCTGCGATGACCTCCTCGAGCGTCACCTGCAGGTCGAAGATCGGGATGTCCGGCAACGCGAACAGGATCAGATCGCCATTGGCCTGGACGAACGGGTTGAGCAGCATCACGCCCAGGCCGACCGCGACGCCCACGACCAGGTACATGCGGCGACGGTGGGTTGCGGCCACGTGCAGGGCGATGACACCAACCGCCAGCGCCGCCAGGATCAGGGGCTGGTCGGTCACGAACGCCAGGGTGCAGAGTGCTGTGCCAAAGATCAACACGGGGCCCGGGGCGTGTCTCACAATCGGTCCCGTCCGCCTGCGGCGATGGGGTTTCCGGCCCCGTCGAAGACCACCGCGAAGCGTCCGCGCAGTACGGCTGGGTCGCGTGCGATCCGTTGCGCGGCTCGGCGCGCCGCGTCGGCATCCAGGCCGGCGACCGCAAGCAGCACGCCGCCATCCTCGGCGGTGGCGCCGGTCAAGACGGCGGCCGCGATGGCGCGTCCGCCTGGAACGTCGGTCAGTGTTGTGCCATCCGCGCGGAGCGTTCGGATCCGAGATCCATCGATCCGCACCGTCAATCCCGCGGCGGCGGGATCGGCCATCGCGCGCCGCCACGCGGGGTCGTCGGCTCGCAGGGTGGGGTCGGCGCCGACCCGCACGCGCCATCGAGAGGGTTGCGTGCCCACCGTCGCACCGGCAGTGCGCAGCGCAACGTCCAACGGGGCGTCGGCGGTGACTGTGTCGGGTCGCGTCGGGTAGCCGTGGACGAACGGCTCCGGCCAGGACCCCACGACAGGTCCGCCGTCGGTCAGGCCGCCCCAGGGGTGGTAGTCCCACCACACGGTGTCGCCCGCCCCCAGTCGCTGCTGGTCGGCGCCGCGTCCAGGGCTGACGCCGTTGACGAAATAAAACCAGTCGCGTCGCCCCGCGCGATCTGATTTGAGCCCGTCGATCGCGTTGACGAAGCCGCCGCCGTAGGCGGTCTCGACCGTGTTCGTCGCGCGCAGGGCGTTCAGGACGGACCCCCGGTCGGCTGCGGCCCCGTCGTGCAGGGTGCGGCCGCCGAACCCTTGGGTCACGAGTTGGTGCGCACTGCCGGTCGCGCGGTCAGAGACGCGGTTGCAACCCGCGGTCAGGTACGCGACGGCTGTCACGAGCACGAGGGTGATCCATCGTCGGTGTCGCACCACGGCCTCTCCACGGAGGTTGATTGCGGTGCTCTGGACGGAGGCAGGTCTCCTGGCTTCCGATCATCACGTCCTCGCACCTTCCCGGGTCGGTTTGTCCCAGTGGCCGGCTTTTCGCCCAGCGATGACGCTCCCGGTGACAGTGGCGGGACCGCGCCGGAATCACACCGGCTTCCCTCAAGCACCCGTAGGTGACCACCGCCCGAAGCCCGGTCAGCGTAGCAGCGCACCGCCCCCGGGGGCGGCTACGTGCCCGGCCCCTCGGTGGTGCTTGTGGCAAGCCGTGATGTTTGCCGGCGTTGTCGGTCCTCGATGCCGCGGGGCGTGACCTGGTCGCTGCGGATCATGGCGATGAACGCCGTGCCCAACTCCGGGTCGAACTGCGTGCCGAGGCCCGCTTCGATCCGACGCAGGGCCTCCTCGGAGCTGAGCGCCTTTCGGTAGGGCCGATCGGTCGTCATTGCGTCGTATGAGTCCGCCAGTGCGATCAGCATCGCCTCGATGGGCAGGTCCTCGCCGTCCAGGCTGTAGTAGCCGCGGCCATCGGGGCGCTCATGGTGGTAGTGGATGCCTGGCAACATGTCGCGGGTCAGGCTCAGGTGCGCCAACAGGTCGACGGCGACCTTGGGGTGGCTGCGCATCAGCTGCCATTCGCGATCGTCGAGCGGGCCGTCTTTGTGCAGGACAGAGTTGTCGACCACGACCTTGCCCAGGTCGTGCAGTCGCCCTGCCCATCGCGTCACCAGCACCTGCTTCGTCGGCAGTTCGATGCGCTCAGCCAGGCGTGATGCCATCGCGCTGACGCGCTCCGAGTGGGCGGCGGTGTACGGATCTCGTGCGTCGACCGCTTGGGCGAGCGCCTGCAACGTCCGCCGGGTTTCGCTCTTGAGGGCGCGGTGACGTTTGATCGACAGAAACACGGACGCCAGGATCAGGACCGAGAATGCGAGCACCTGAGGTGCGCTGCTGATCAACACCGCCAGCATGACCGCGAGGCACCCCTCCATCAGGTAGGCGAGCAGTTCGGGGGGACGGATCCAGCTCTTGACGTCCCAGCGATCACCGGCGACCGCCGTCGATATCGACTCCACGGCGACGATCATGATCGGCACGTATGCCAACAGCATCACGATGACGGCCGGGTAAATGGTCCAGCCGAAGTCTCGCTCGTCGCCGTTCGGCAGGGCACCGTGGTAGGCCGCCCCGCCCGCGAGGGTCGCCGTGAACGCCACGCCGGTGTTGAACAGCACCCGGATCGGGGAGCGCCGGCGCATCGATTCGCCGAGCGCGGTGGATCCACCGGCGACGATCGCGGCCCACCCTGGGGGAAGCAGGATCGCTGCTGCCAAGTGGAAACTGGATGCGAGGCTGAATGGGTGCTCGGCTTCGTCCGCGTCGCCGGGGATCGTCATCAGCTCCATCGCCGCGCCCGCCAGCAGCAGACCGAGCCAAAGCCCCAATCGTGGCGGGTCGGTGTCCTTGGCCAGGAACGACGCGATGACCACCGCGGCAGCGGAGATCGTCAGCGTGATCGCAAGGACGATCCGCGCGGTGCGGTTCACCGTGTATCACCCCGCTCGACGATCGCTACGCGCTGCGGCCCCATGCCGCTCCTTCAGGTGTGCTGACGCGGTCATCCAGGCCGCGAATTGTCAACCTTAGCGCGGACTTCTTCCGTATCGAAGCCAAGGGTCCTGCGGTCAAACGGACCACCGCAAGTGCGGTCGCGCCGGTGTTCCATGAATCCGGTCGCCTTGGGCGGGATGTGGCGGCCCTGGGCAGCCCAGGAGCGGTCACTCCGTGCGGTCGTCGTGTCGAATGGGTGACTTTGGATCCGCGACGCAGACGTTGACCGGCGACGTCACATCACCGCAGACGGGCGATGCCGTGCAGGCGCGATGCCCGTGTGGTGCCGCGTCTCAAGTTTGCCGCCCTCAGGACCGATAAATAGCGAAAGAATGTAAAAACTTGCGAGACAGAGCGGTATGACCGGGGACGACCCAGAGATTCGGCGGAGGAGCACATCGCACGCCATCGACGAAGGGCGGGGCCGGGTGGACGGCGGCTCAGAACCCGTCGTCGGCAGTGCGCATGAGATCCTTGGGGCCGCTGCCGCCGGGTTGGGCACCTCGGTGGACCTTGCGGAGACGCTCGAGATCATCGCCGATTCGGCGAAGCGCGCCCTGGGGGCCCAGCGGGCCACCTGCTATGCAAACGACGTCGACGCCCAGGTCGTGTCAGCGGTCTACACGACGGAGGACGATCCGAAGCGCCGCGCCTTCCTGCAGCACGCTGTGGGTCGTGGGCCCGCGGAACTCCCAATCTGGGGCCTTCAGCTCGCGCAGTTGGACCCCCTGCTCGTCGTCGAGGACGTCACGAGCAGTCCGATCGTCTCGCCTGCGCTCGCTGCCCGTCTGGGTTCGGGGGCGTTCCTCGGTGTGCGCCTCGAGCACCGCTCCGTGCGGGCCGACGACGCGCCGGCCCTGCTGGGCACGTTGTTCTTGAGCTACGCAGGCCCGCGGCGCTTCTCAGCGATCGAGCAGCAGGCCGCACGCGGGTTGGCCAACCTCGCCGCCCTCGCGATGGCCAACGCCCGCTTGCACGCCGAAGCTATGGCCACAGCAGCGCAGAACGAGGTGTTGGCCGCCGAGCAGGCAGCGCTTCGGAGGGTGGCGACAGCGGTCGCGTCGGATGAACCGCAAGAGGTCTTCTCTCTGGTTGGGGAGGAGGTCGCCAAGCTGCTGGATGCCGACGGAGGAGCTGTCGTGCGCTTCGAGGGTGGGACCCTCGGGGTGCTGATCGGCAGCTGGGCTGCGGAGGATGTGCCCCGTCGGTTGCTCGGTGTGGGCCTGCCGCTCTCGGGCGACAGCGCGAGCGCCCGCGTGTTTCGCACGGGACGCGCGGCGCGGATGGAGAACTATCGAATGCTTGACGAGCCGACGGCGCAGGTCATGGGGCCGATTCCGTACCGGAGCGGCGTGGCAGCGCCGATCCGGGTTGGTTCACAACTGTGGGGGGCGGTCGCCGTGGTCACCCGCTCGCCGGAGCCGTTTCCGCCCGACAGCGAGGAACGCCTGGTCCAGTTCGCTGCGCTCGTCGCTGTCGCGATCGCCAACGCCGAGGCTCGCGCCGAGCTTGCCACGCAGGCCGCCACCGACCCCCTCACGGCCTTGCCGAACCGTCGTACGCTGGAGGCGTGTCTGGAACGCGCCGTCGAGCAGGCGCGGCGGGCCGGACGGCCACTGTCGCTGCTGGTGCTCGATCTGGACGGATTCAAGGAAATCAACGACAGTCAGGGCCACGACGCCGGTGACGGTGTGCTGCGGGTCACGGCGCGCACTCTGGAGGCGGCCTTGCGCCCGGGTGATCTGGCCGGGCGCCTCGGCGGGGAGGAGTTTCTCGTACTCCTGCCGGACACCTCCTCGCGAGCGGCCTGGCTGGTCGCAGAACGGCTACGGGCGGCCATCACCTCCCAAACCGTTGAGGGCGTACCGAACGTCACGGTCAGCGTGGGTGTCGCCAGCTTCCCCGGCCACGGCGTGAGCTCGGGCGAACTCTTGCGGGCGGCCGACAGCGCCATGTATGACGCGAAGGCGCTCGGGCGCGATCGGACGATGGTTTTCAGCCCGAGCCAGGCGGCGATCCGTATCGAGCGGACGGAACGTGCCCAGGCCGGTTGGGAGGGATATGTGGGAAGCGTGCTCGCTCTGGCGGTCGCCGTGGACGCCCGCGACCCCTCGACGCATCAGCATTCGCAGGCCGTCGCCGGCTACGCCGCCGCGATCGCCGTCCAGCTCGGCCTTGACGGTGACCGGGTGGAGGAGGTCCGCATCGCGGGGCTCTTGCACGATGTCGGCAAGGTCGGCGTGCCAGATGCGGTGCTGCAGAAACCGGGGGCATTGACCGACGAGGAGTGGGTCCAGATGCGGCGACACCCCGAAATTGGGGCACGTCTCCTCGTCCACCCCGAGCTCTCCTCCATACGTGAATGGGTGCTCCGTCACCACGAACAACCCGATGGGAGCGGCTACCCAGACGGGTTGGTCGGCTCGCAGATCCCCATCGAGGCAAAGATCCTCGCCGTGGCCGACGCCTACGAGGCGATGATCGCCGACCGACCCTATCGACAGGGATTGAGTCCGCTGATCGCGCGGACCGAGCTGGAGGAGGGCCGCGGCCGGCAGTTCGACGCCGACGTGGTCGCGGCGTTCCTCGCATTCCTCTCCGGCGGTGCCGGCGCGACTGCGCTCGAGGTGGCAGACAGCACCATCTCGTGACCGGCTGTCGGGGTGTGCAGTATCGAGGCGAGCCTCTCTCGGCCCGAGCCAACGATCCGACTCTGTCCGCCGAGCGGAGGCAATGAACCCTCCGGGCCGTCAAACGCGCGCGGGACGCCGTCGATGAGGTTCGCCGTGCCGACCGGCAACGGTTGCGTGAAGGCGACCGGACCACAACCGGAGGCCATCCAGGACCACTTGAGTGTCAGAAGCGCCCGACATCTGCCCACATCAAGAAGCGCCGTGGGTCGGACACCGCTGCACGCGGACCAATCCGTCAGTCGTGGTGGTCGCCGTCGAACGCGCTCACCGCGCGAAGCAGGTGGTTGTCGCCGCCCGCCGCCTTGGCTGCGTACATCTCCTTGTCGGCGATCTTGACGAGATGTTCAGCACTCAGGCGAGGGTCACTGGTTGTTGCGATGCCGATGCTCGCGCGGACGTAGAGCGGATCGCTCCCTGACACGAAGGGCCGCCCGAGCACCCCGGCGATGCGCTCCGCGACGGCGACGATATCCGTCATCGCGTGGAGCCCTTCGCACACGATGACGAACTCGTCGCCGCCGAGCCGTGCGACGATGTCCTGACCGCGGCAGGCCTCGAGAAGGCGTCGCGAGACATCGGTCAGCACCCGGTCTCCCTCGTCGTGACCGTAGGTGTCGTTGACGGCCTTGAAGCCGTCCAGGTCGATGAACAGCACGGCGAGGATGCAGGGGGCACGGCGCATACGGGCGAGCGCCTCCCGCAACGCGTGCAGGAGCGTGGCACCGTTCATGAGTCCGGTGAGCGGATCATGCCGGGCCCGGTGTTCGAGCTCGTGTTCGGCCACCTTGAGCTTGGTCAGGTCGCGCGTGACTGCGAGAACCCCTTCGACTTGGCCTTCCGATCCGATCTCCGGAACGATTCGTGACTGCAGCCACCGCGAGCCGGCGGGGCCGGGAAGTTCGAGATCCACCTCCACCTGCGCGCACTCACGCAGAACTCGCTCGAGCGCGGGAAGCCATGTGGCGACGAACTCCGGGCTCAGGCCCGCGATCTCCCGGCAGGTCCGGCCCAGGAAGTCCCCTGCCGGCCGGCCGGTGAGCGCGAGGGCAGCTTGATTGATGTACGTGAACCGCAATTGCGCGTCGAAGCGCACGATGGCGTCGGGTGAGACTTCGAGCACCCGCCGCAGATCAGCTTCGACGCGACGCAGCTCGCTGAGCGAGTGCTCGAGCGCCTCAGTGGCCCTCCGCGCCTGCATTTCGGCCATGATCCGGGGGGTGATGTCGCGTGAGACCCCGAACGTGCCCACGATCTGTCCGGTCTCACTGCGCATCGGGAGTTTGGTCGTCGAGACCCAGGTGTCGTCGCGGTCCGGCCATTTCTGGTGTTCGACGGAGTCCATCATCGGTTGGCCGGTGATGATGATGCGTTGCTCGTCGTCGCGGGCTGTTTGGGCGTGCTCGGACGTGAAATGGGCGAAATCGTCCCGGCCCTCTTCCTGCAGAGGATCGTCCGTTCCGTACGAGTCCGCCGTCCCGCGCGAGACGCGCAGGTACCGCGATTCCAGGTCTTTGAAGTAGACGATGTCCGTCGCCGTGCGCATCAAGTTCCTGAAACAGAGCAGATCGAGGGCAGCCCGCTCGTCGAAGGCCGCCGACGGGGGAATCACGACCGGCGACTCAGCTGACGCTTGATGTTTGGAGACTGCTTTCGTTGTTGCCATGACCTCTCTGTCGGCACGCGAGGGGACGCGCGACATCCCCGGGTGGGGTTTTTCGAGCATTCATACCGTGACCAACCCGGCTCTCATACCGAAACGACCCCGACAGCGTCCGCGCCGCCCCCCGACGCGCGTCACACGCGCAGGGAGCGAGGTGATCGGCGACCCGTCGGCGGCGTGGGTTGGGGAACCAGCCGGCGGGAAGTTTCGCTTGAAGGCCACGCGTGTGCAGCGGAAAGACTCAATCGGAACCACGAGTACAGCGCAATTCACATCTCGCGAGATAGCGGCGGTAGGACTCGAACCTACGACACGCGGATTATGATTCCGCTGCTCTAACCAGCTGAGCTACGCCGCCATGATCGCCCGAAGGCGAAGCCCAGTAACGGACTCGAACCGTTGACCCCCTCCTTACCATGG
>JANLOO010000023.1:0-150822 GCA_031366605.1 Actinomycetota bacterium
GGCAAGGCCAGCAGGCGACGGTTGGCGGCTACACGTTCACGGCGCAGGCGTTCGATCGCAGGCGCGACGCCAACAAGATGCGGGTCTCGGCCACGCTGCTGGTCACCCGCGGCAACGACTCGGTCGCGACGCTCCGCCCCGCCAAAAACCGGTATCTGGCCAGCGGTGAATCAGGTGATGAGATCGCGATCACCGGCGGGCTTCGTCGCGACATCTGGGTCAACCTGGCGGGATTGGCCGGCGGCGTGGCGACCGTCCACGTGTTCATCAACCCGCTCGTCTCATGGATCTGGTTCGGAGGATTGCTGCTCCTGTTGGGCTCCGTCGTCGCCGCGTGGCCGAGCTCTGGTCACCGGATGCGTGCCCAGGCGCCCGCAGCCGACGAGCAACGCGCCCCCGCCTGATGGGCCCCGCCATTCTGGTTGCAGTGGTCGGGTTCGTCGTCGTCGCGGCAGTGGCCTGGCCGCTCGTTCGCAACCGGGCCGAAGGGACGAGTCCCGCCGACGGCGACGAACGGCGGCAGGCGTTGCAGGACGAAGTCGACCAGTCGCTGCGAGCTATTCGCGAGATCGAATTCGACTACAAAGCCGGCAATCTCGGCGACGCCGACTTTGCCGAACTGGATGCCGCCGAGCGGGCTCGCGCAGCCGAGCTGTTGCGGCAGCGGGATGTGACTAAGGGCTGACCGTCACCCTGGATTGGGGTGAAAATCGCGTTGCAGACCTGAGACCCGGTATCAAGAGCGGGATGCGAGCTGCCGACATACGTCCTACGGAAGTATGTGAATTGCGGCTGGTTCGTGATTTGTTGAGACCGGCGGGGTTGACCTCGTCCGGAACTGGTGCCAGAGTGACCGCCGTTCAACCGCTTCCCCAGGAGCACCTCCCGCCCGGCGTTCTCTGCCGACAGCGGGGGTGACTTACAGCCCAACTGGCAATACCGCCAGTGGCGAAAAAGGAGCCTCTGATTACCAACGTCCGACCGCGCGACTTCGTCGCCTCCGGCCGGCCCCGAGGAGTCGTAGGGTGGGTTTTGCTCCTCGCGACCCTGATCGTGGTTCCGGCCGCGGTTGCCGTCGATGTCCCATTGCCTGGTGCGCCCGAGGTCATCTCCGCAGGCGCCCCGCCCGAACCGCTGACCGTTGTCGCCGACACCTCACGGGTACTCGGTGCCCGTACCCTGCGCGTCGGTGCCGTCGGCACTGACGTGCGTGAGTTCCAAAGGATTCTGCGCAAGCGCGGATTCACGCTCGGCATCGACGGCGCGTATGGCCTCAAGACCCGCAACGCGGTCAAGTCGCTGCAAAAACGCCTCAAGATGCGCCAGACCGGCATCGCCACCGCGGTGTTGCTCAAGCGCCTGGGGATCACGATCCGCGACGTGCAGAGCGGCACACCCGCACCCACCCCACCCACCGCGCCGGTCGACCCGTCGAACTACCCCCTCGCCGGGCCCAACGCCGCAACGGGTGTCTACCTCAAGGCGTTCCCGGTCGCCGGCAAGCACACGTACACCAACGACTACGGCGCGCCCCGGTCGCAAGGCAGCCACCAGGGCAACGACGTCATGGCAGCCCGCGGCGTGCCCGTGCGTGCGGTCGCGGCCGGGACGATCAAGCGACTGACCCGTGTTGAGACGGGCTTGGGTGGTATCTGGATCTGGCTCAAAGACACGCAGGGCAACGAGTACTACTTTGCCCACCTCAACAGCATCACGGAGGGGATCGACGTTGGCACGGTCGTCACGGCCGGACAGGTCATCGGGGGCGTCGGCAACACCGGTGACGCACGCTACGGTGCGACTCACCTGCATTTCGAGGTCCATCCCGGCGGTGGGGCCGCGGTCAACCCGTACACGGATCTTCTGGCAGTCGACCCGGAGCCGCCGACGCGTTAGCGGACGTCCGTCGCGACCCCTCCAAAGCCAGGCAGGGGTCGGTCGCTCCGCTGCGTATTACGTCTTGTGACATTCCGTCTGAAAATTGGCGCGCTTGCCCTGGCTGCGACCTCGCTCCTCGCCGTCGGCATCGTCAACGAGTCCGAGGGCGCTCGCAGTCTGGGTCAAGTCGAGCAGCGCGCACGTGATGCCCGGGCGCGTGAGGGTGTGCTGACGAGCGACGTGTCACGGTTCAACAACCGGATTCGTGCGGTCGAGGTGCGCCTGGCGCCCGTCGAAGCCCGGTGGCGTGTGCTCAATGGCGAGCTTCTGACCCTGCGGACGCACCGGCAGGCGCTGACGGTGCAACTCGACACCGAGATCGCGCGACTGACCAAGCTGCGTGCCACGCTCAAACGCCAGCGGGCGACGCTCGCCAAGCGCATCTCGGTCGCATATCGCGTCGGCTCCCCGACCATCCTCGAGGTGCTGTTGCGCTCTGGGAGCATCAGCGACGCGTCGTCGGTGCGCGAGAACCTGGAGCGGGTCACCGACCAGGACAAAGGGCTGATCATCGCCACGCGGACCAACGCCGACGCGTCGCGCACGTCCGCCGCACGCATCAAGGACACGCGCAACGAGGTCTTCAGGACCGAGCAGCGCGTCGGCGTCGCCGAGGCCGAAGCGGCTCAGGCGGTTGCGATCATCGCGACCGAGAAGAACAAGCTCGTCGCCGCTCGTGGCGCCCTCGCCACGCTGCTGTCCAAGGTCAAGGGCGACCGCAAGGAACTCGAAGCCGAGGCACGTGGTTTGCGGGCCCGCTCGGCGAAGCTCGCTGCCCAGATCCGATCGGGATCGGTCAACGTGCCGTCAACGGTGAGCGTGGGTGGGAGTGGGCAGTTCTCGTGGCCGGTCAGCGGGCCGATCACGTCCGGGTTTGGATTTCGCTGGGGCCGCATGCACGAGGGGATCGACCTCGGTGTGGGTTTCGGTACCCCGATCGGGGCCGCCGCTGCAGGAACGGTCATCGTGGCCGGTTGGAGCGGCGGCTACGGCAACCTGGTGGTGGTCTCACACGGGACGATCTCGACCGCGTACGGGCACATGAGCAGCATCGCGGTCTCCAGTGGTCAGCAGGTCAGCCGTGGGACGGTGCTGGGTGCGGTGGGAAGCACCGGCCACTCAACCGGCCCGCACCTGCACTTCGAAGTCCGTGTCAATGGCACGCCGCAGAACCCGGTCAACTACTTGTAGCGAGGCCGGGCAGCGTGCCGGAGAGCCGCAGCGCCCACGCGACCACCACGATGGCGACCGCTGCCACCGCTCCCCAAGCTGGGAATCGCAGGCCGCGACGGCGGATCAGTGCGACAGGTCCCAACACCAGCAGCGTGATCGTGACCGCGAGCACGAGTGGAATCGCAGGCGCCTGTGACAGTCCCGCCAGAAAGTCGCCGTTCCCGAACGAAATCAGGCTGTGGGTCATTCCGCACAGCGGGCATGGAAGTCCGGTCGATGCGCGCAGCGGGCAGGTGACGATCGATCGAGCGGCGCCATTGACCACTCCACTGGCGCCCAGGGCGACAGCGGCCGCCGCGGCGCCGGCGAGTGCGGTCGCGATGGCAAGGGGCGCACCCGAGATCGTGTGCGTTCCCCTGGTCGGTTTTCGCTCGCGAAACGAGCCCGAACGGTCGACGAGGATCATGGCTTAACTGTTGCCGATGTTCCCGCTCGCGGCGAGGATGATCACCACGACGAACGTGATCACCAGGAACGCCGTGCCGATGATCCCCAGGACCTTCCCCGCGGTGGCGAGGCCCTCGCCGTCGTAGCCTTCGGAGCGCGCCAGCGCTTCGGCCTTCTTGCCCTGTTGCCAGGCGAATGGGGCGAGCAGGCCGCAGATCACGATGCCGAGGATGCCGAGCACCAGTGACGTGACTGCGCCGGGAGCTTTTTCACGTCGAGTATCCATGACCAGGACGCTACAGCCGGTCTCGGCTGGTCTGCGACGGATCGGCACGGGCGGCGAGCTGATGAGACCGTGTCAGGACCTCGTCCAGCATTGCCGGGGTCAGGCGGCCGGTGAACGTGTTTTGCTGGCTGGGGTGGTATGAGCCCATGAGCGTGTACGGGCCGATGGTGGCCTCGGTGGCATGGCCGAACTTGGGCCACGGGCGGGGTGGATTGAGCAGTCGGAGGGTCGTCGTCCAAGCGAAGCCCCCGAGTGCGAGCAGGACTCGGGCGTTGGCACACACCGCGAGCTCACGTGCCAGGAAGGGGCGGCAGGCGTGCTCTTCGTCGGGCGTCGGCTTGTTGGCGGGTGGGGCGCATCGGACCGCGGCGGTCATGCGGCAGCCGATCAGTTGGAGGCCATCGTCGATTCGGTCCGAGGTCGGCTGAGACGCGAGGCCTGCTCGGTACATGGCCGACACCAGGAAGTCCGCACTGCGATCGCCTGTGAACACGCGACCGGTGCGGTTGGCGCCGTGAGCGGCAGGCGCCAGCCCGATGATCACCAACCAGGGGTCGGTGTCGCCGAATCCGGTGATCGGCCGTGCCCAATACACATCGTCGCGGAACGCCGCGCGCTTCTCGCGACCCACGCGTTCGCGCCACTCGACCAGACGTGGGCACATCCGGCAGGACACGATGTCGTCGTCGAGGTGCGCCAAGTCGTTGTTCAGGGTGTCCCTTTTTGGTCACGGGGCGTCAGGGTCCTGTCCATGGCTCCCGGCCGCGCAGGAATTCTGACCGGGTTGGCGGCGGGCGTGATCGGCGGCCTCATCCCGCTACTCGCCTGAGAGGTGCTCGCGGAGGAACGCGACCGTGCCCGCCTGCACGACGGGATCATGCTGCAACGACGTGTGATGGCCGCCCATCGCGATCCGCAGATACCGCGGTTGCGGACTGAGCGCGAAGAGCTGCTGTGACCACTGCCATGGCACCAGTTCGTCGCCTGTGGCGTGCCAGTAGCCGCGGGCGATTGCGTCGTCGTGTGCGACGACGTCCTGCAGCGGCATGTCGAGTGCCCACGTCAGACCGCGGCGGTGTGCGAGGCCGTCCTGATGCGCCGGACAGATTGCGGCGACGGCGCGCACCGCGGGGTGTCGGACTCCGGCGTGGAGTGCGAGGAACCCTCCCAGCGACGAACCACGTATACCGAGCGCGCAGGCGCCTTCGGCCGTCAACCAGTCGAGTGCAGCAATGACGTCGTCGACCATGCCGGCGTCCGTTGTCCCGCCGCTGTCGCCGTGTCCGCGAAGGTCGAGGGCGAGGGCGTTGATTCCTACCGCTGCGAGCCGGGCGGCGTAGTCACCGTGGTTGGCGCGTCCGCTCCCGTAGCCGTGCAGCACCACAACCCCCGGCGCGCCGGCATCGACCCACCACACATCACCGGCGAGCTGAGGTCCGCCGGGCGCGGCAAGGGTGATCGGTCGTGGCGTGCTCAGACGGTCTGGACTGCCTGGCTTCGCGCGACGATCCCCTGGATCAGCTGCGCGAACGACGCTGCGAACTTCTCGACGCCTTCGCGTTCGAGGAGCGCGGTCACGTCGTCGTAGTCGACACCTGCGGCCGCGATGTCCGCGAGCAGCTGTCGCGCCTCTTCCAGGTCCGTCGACAGGGTCAAGGTGGGCTCTCCGTGGTTCTGGAACGCGCGGATCGTCTCCTCGGGCATCGTGTTGACGGTGTCGGGACCGATCAGCTCCGTGACGTACAGGGTGTCGCTGTAGTCCGGATCCTTGGTCGAGGTCGAGGCCCACAGGCACCGCTGTGTCCTGGCGCCGCTTGCGGCGAGGGCCTGCCACCGAGGTCCGGAGAAGAGTTCATGGAACCGCTCGTAGGCGAGTTTGGCGTTCGCGACCGCCAGCTTGCCCTTGAGATGGTCGTGACCGCCGACGGCATCAATGCGCTTGTCCGCCTCACTGTCCACCCGCGAGACGAAGAAACTCGCCACCGAATGCACGATCGAGGGATCGCCGCCGTCCTCGACCAGGCGCTCAAGCCCGGCGATGTAGGCCTCGGCGACCTCGGCGTAGCGCTCGAGCGAGAAGATCAGTGTCACGTTGATGCTGTGCCCGCGGGCGATCATCTCCTCGATCGCAGCGAGGCCGGGCTTGGTGGCCGGGATCTTGACCAGCAGGTTGGGCTTGTTGATCTCGGTGTGCAAGCGCATGGCCTCGTCGAGGGTGGCCTCGACGTTGAACGCGAACGTCGGATCGACCTCCATCGACACGTAGCCGTCCGCGCCTTTTGTGGCTTCCCATATGGGGTGCAGCAGATCGCAGGCGTCCGAGACGTCGCGTGAGGCCAGGGCGACGAAGATCTCCTTGGGGTCCTGCGTGCGGGTCAGCACCTCTCGCAGCTGCGCGTCATAGGAGTCGCCCTCGGCGAGCGCCTTCTGAAAAATCGTGGGGTTGGACGTCACGCCGACGACGGCGTCGTCACGCGTCATCTGCTCGAGTTCACCGCTCTCCAACAGGTTGCGCGAGAGGTAGTCGACCCACACGCTTTGTCCAAGCGCCGAGAGTCGATGAAGGGGAGAGCTGGCCACGGGTGTCCTCCAAGGTTCGATCCTCATGGGAGGGTAGCGCCTCAGCACGATCTCGGACGGACGTTGGCGTGCCGCGGGGAGGCGCCTTCCCAAAGGGAGCGTCCTGAACTGCCAGGACGCGGATCCTCGGATGACGAGAACGCGACAACCGACGCCCTCGGACCGGCTCGATCAGCGGTCGCGTCCAACCATCCAGACACGGCCCGCCATCCATATGTGTCGTCTCTGTCACTCTCTGTCACACGTCGTGTAACCATTGGCCGGGGCGTCCGTGATCAAATGGCCATTTCGGCGCCCGCGATCACATCGATGGTTGACGGGACGCGGGCGTTGCGCGGGACTCCCGAGCTGATCGTCAGTCTGCGAGCTTCAAGTCCGCCACGATCGCGGCCAAAAATCGGGCTCCTTCGCCACCGGCGACCGCCCGGTGGTCGACCGTCAACGACAGCGGGAGGACGCGGTGTACCACCGGCTGACCGTCGACTGCCACGACGCGTGGCGCTGCCCGGCCGGCGCCCAGGATCGCGACCTGCGGTGGAACGACCACGAGGACCGCGTGGCGGCCGCCGAGGGAGCCGAAGTTCGACAGGGTGATCGTCGCTCCGCGCAGGTCCTCGATCGGGATGGAGCGATCACGAACGGCTGCGATGAGTTCGTTCAGACGTTCGCGCGCGGCCTGCGGCGCCAAGGTCTCCGCGTTGCGGAGCACCGGAACGAACAACCCGTCCGGCGAATCCACCGCGATGCCCAGATCGATGTGGGCGTGCACCTTGCGGCCGGTCGCGCCGGTCTGCAACCAGGCGTTGAGCGATGGCTCGGCCTTGCATCCCACGCAGATTGCACGAATCAGGCGCGCCGTCGCGTCGCTTCCTTGCGGCCAAGCGTCGACGTCGACTTCGTCGGTGATCGTCGCCGGCACCACCTCGGCGCCCGAGCGGGTCATGGCCTCGGCCATTGCTCGCCGCGGGCCGCGCAGATCCTCGAAAATGCTCTCTTCGTCTGACGGATCTTGGGCGGCGCGCTCCACGTCGGCTGCCGTCGCGAGCCCGCCGGGGCCTGTCGGCGTCACCTCGGTCAGGTCGACGCCCAGGCGTTTGGCCAGGGCACGTACCGCCGGCGACGCTTGCACGATGCCTCCGGCTGCGACCGGCATGCGCGGTGCAGGTGTGACGGAGATGGCCGGTGGCCCTGACGCCGGTGCGGCGGTGTCGGGGACGGTTCCGACGATCCCGGTGAACTCGGGTGCGGCGCCCTCGGCAAAGTCCACGAGCGCGTGGCCGACCTCCACGATGTCACCCACCGCGCCATGAAGCTCGGCGATACGACCACCCCACGGGGCCGGGATCTCGACCACGGCCTTGTCGGTCTCGACCGCGACGAGCGGTTGGTCGGCGACGACGCTGTCGCCGACCGAGACGTGCCACGCGACGATCTCGGCTTCGTGCAGGCCTTCGCCCAGATCGGGCAGGACGAACGTTCTCATGCGTACTCCAAGACCTTGCGCGCGGCTGCGGCAATTCGGCGCCGGTCAGGGACGTAGCGACCCTCGAGTCGGGCGAGTGGGTAGATGGCGTCGTAGCCGGTCAAGCGGGTGACGGGTGCGGCCAGGGATGTCAGTCCCTCGTCGGCCAGGCGCGCGGCGATCTCGGCGCCGAACCCGCCTTGTCGGGCGGCCTCGTGGACGATGACGCAGCGGCCGGTTCGACCGACCGACTCCAGGATCGGGTCCATGTCGAGCGGGCTGATCGACGCGACGTCGATGACCGTGGCTTCGATGCCGTCGGCCGCGAGCTCGTCGGCGACGGCCAGCACCTCGGGAACCATGCCCCCCCACGTGACCAGGGTCAGATCGGTGCCTTCACGGCGCACGAACGACATGCCGATGGGCAGTGCCACCCCGTCGTCCGGGACGTCTTCGCGCAGTGAGCGGTACAGGCGGGAGGTCTCGAGCACGACCACCGGGTCGGGATCGCGGATGGCCGCCAGCAGCAGTCCATAGGCCTGGGCCGGTGTGGACGGCACCACGACCTTGAGGCCGGGGATCGTGGCGAGCAACGCCTCGGGGGTGTCCGAGTGGTGCTCCGGCGATTTGATCAGCCCGCCGCCCGCGGCGCGCAATACCATCGGGCAGGTCAACCGGCCGCGGGTGCGGTTGCGCAGACGCGACGCGTGGTTGAGCAGCTGGTCCAGTGCGGGATAGATGAACCCCGTGAACTGGATCTCGACGACCGGACGCATGCCCTCGGCCGCCAGGCCGATGCCGAGTCCGGCGATGACCGTCTCCGAGATCGGTGTGTCGATCACGCGGTCAGGGCCATAGCGCTCGACCAGGCCTTCGGTCGCGCGGAACACGCCACCGGTCGCGGCGACGTCCTCGCCCAACACGACGACGCGGTCGTCGGCGCCCATCTCGTACATCAACGCCTGGGTGACCGCCTGGACGAACGTGACCTCAGGCATCGGCTGCCGTCTCCCGGATGGCCTGGCGGCGCTGCGCTTCGACTGCTGGTGGCAGCTCTTCGTAAAGGTGGTCGAACATGGCCTCGACGGGCATTCCGGGGGTGGCCAGGTACTCCTCGGCGGCGCGGTCGATCTCGGCGGCACACTCGGCGAGCAGGCCCTCTTCGTCCTCTTTGCTCCACACACCCCCGGCGACCAGGAACGCACGGATGCGTCCGAGCGGTTCGTTTCCCCAGGCTTTGCTGACCTCGGCGTCCTCGCGGTAGCGCCGGGCGTCATCCACCGTGGTGTGGTCGCCCAGGCGGTAGGTGATCGCCTCGATCAGCGTGGGTCCCTCGCCTGTGCGGGCCCGCTCGACCGCGCGTGCGCAGACGTCGGCGACCGCGATGACGTCGTTTCCGTCGACCTGCTCGCCGGGGAAGCCCGCGGCAACGGCCTTCTGGGCGAGGGTCGGCGCACCGGACTGGATGGCGCGCGGTGCCGAGATGGCCCACTGGTTGTTGACGATCACGACGACGAGCGGCAGCCACATGGATCCCGCGACGTTGATCGCCTCGTAGAACGCGCCCTTGGACGTCGCGCCGTCGCCGAGTGTGCAAACGGCGACGCGGGGCTCGCGGCGGATCTGCATCGCCAGGGCCACTCCGGCCGCGTGCGGCGGGTGCTCGCCGACGGTGATCGACACCGGAAAGTCGCGTCTGGGGCCGGAGTAGTCGCTCCCACGCTCGTCGCCGCCCCAGTACATCAGGAGTTCAAATGGTGTGACCCCCCGCCCGAGCTGCGCGCCGGTGTCGCGGTAGGCGGGGACGAGCACGTCTTCGGGCTTCATCGCGTAGGCGATTCCGGCGCCGACTGCCTCCTGGCCGAGCCCCGAAGGGTACGTCCCGAGCCGCCCGGTGCGGTGCAATGCAATCGCCCGCGCATCGAACGTGCGGGTACGCACCATCGCCCGGTAGAGCGGGATCACCCCAGCGGGGTCACGTGCGAAATCCGGTAGGTCACCGTCAACGCTCCCATCGGGAGCGATGATCCTGGTGTACGGGATGTCGAAGGGGGCAACGGTCGCCATCGAGACCTCACCACGGTACACGCTCCGTCCGGGCGACAAGTGTCCCCTCGTTCGCTGGGAGCGTGAACGCTGATGCGGACTCGGTGGTCAGATTCCCCGGCTACGGAGTCCTGGTGTGCTTGACAGCGAACAACTTCGGAGCCGTCGGGAACGAGTAGCCCCCGACTGGCGCGCGTGCGACTTCCTTTCCGGTGTGGTCCTTGGCGACGAGGATCCCCGCTTGCACCGGCAGATCGGCGTCGACATCAGCGGTGATCAGGAACCAGCCGTTGGCAACGGCACCTGGGAGCGGCGGATGACCGGGTACCTGAGCTTCGACGGTTGCAATGTCGGTGCTGTTCACGCGACCGAAGAACCCGATATCTCGACGTTGCGATCCGATGCGTCCGGTGCCGCTTGCGCCGCAGCTCTGCAATTTCGGCGCGCCAAGGGCCGGTTGACAGTTTGCACCTGGGGTGGGTATCGACGGCGTTATCCACAGGACATCGTCCGCGGCGGGCGTCCGACCCGCGAACAGGTCGACCTGGCGGCCATTCAGCGTCGTGCCCACGACCTTCACGATGTTTTCCTTCGGCACCTCCACGTACACCGCCTCGGGCGACCTTGGATCCTGGACACGGGTACGCGCGCGCTCGATTTCTGCCGGCAGTTGGGTGACGCGCTCGCCTGTGAGTGGTGGAATCTGCCCGTAGCGCTCGGTGTGGAGCACGGCCAGGTCCGCGTCCACCGGGGGTCTGCCCGCCTGCGCCACGATGGCCTCGGCCGCATCGGCCTGGCCGGTCTGGATTGTCAGTTCGTTGCCCGAGAGCACGGGCACGCCTACGTCTACGTCCACCCGGCCTTCCATCGTTACCGCTGCGATGAACGCGTCGGGGGAGGGGCTTGCGGCGGCTTCGGCGGCCAAACTCACGGCTACCGTCGGATCGACCGTCAGAACGACTCGTGTGCCGTCGGCGTGGGCCGCTGAGATGTCGGCCGGACGGACGATCGGGTCTGCTTTGAAGAAGGCCAACTGGCGTACCTTGCCGGTCGCGGCATCCGCTTCGAATACGACCCGGACGTTGTCGGGCATGGGAACGGCGATGGTGCGGGGGTAGTTGGCCGGGACATTGATCGTCGGGGTGTTGGCGATCGCCAGTTGTCGATCGGCCTCGGCTCGACTCGCGGCGTAGCGGGGCGCGCCGATCTGGTCGGTGTCCTGCATGACGAGGTAGCCGGCGCCAGGACCGCCGAGGCGCAGGGTGGCGGCCGCGAGTTCCGCGCGCGTCTTGACGACGGTTGCGTCTCTGCTCCGGTAGATCGAAAGCGGGGTGAATCCGGTCAGGTCTGCCACCTGCGCATCGTTGTTGGCGGCCGGGACCGTGATGCGGAGCGTGTCGGCGCCGACCCGTTCGACGGCGAGTCCGGCGATGTCACGGGCGCGTCCACGGTCGGCGATGGCACGCACCGCATGCTCGACCGCCGTATCGAGGCTCGTGCCCGGGCGGGGGACGACGCGAACGGACGCCGACATTCCCCAGCTCACGCGAGGGGTTCCGGCCTCCGATCCGGGGGATGCGTTGTTCGGCGCTTGAACCAGCAGGAACGCGAGCACGCTCGCAAGACCGGCGGCGCTGAGACCAGACACGATTGAGGCGATTCTGAGACGTGGACGGCGCAATCCGATGCCTTTGACTGGAGCGGGTGCGGCCACAACGGCGCGAGCGACGTGTTGCGCGGCACCGGGTCCTGGACCGGGACTGTGTGCCATGTAGTCGCGGAAGAGTTCGTCGATCTCGTTCACGGTTCGGTGACCTTCGCTTCGATGGCGATGGGGGAGGCAGTCGGCAACACCCCGCGGGCGGCGAGCTCGCGGGCGGCGACTGCGCGGGCGCGGCTCAGCCAGCCGGCGGACGGTTCCGATGGGGACGTTCATCGCCACGCCGATCTCCTCGTACGTCAGATCGGCGATGGCGTGGAGCAGCAGGACGTCACGATGCTCACGACGCATCGCCGCAAGGGCGGCCGCGAGCGCCGGGCCCAGCTCGTCGTCGTGGTGCGGCGCGTCGGGCAGCTCGGGGTGGACTCCGGTCCGGGCGTAGGCGGCAAGCACCTGGGCTTCGTGCTTGCGGTGACGATGGATCATGTTCGTCGCGATCCCGAACAGCCACGGCCTGGCATCCGGTCGGGCGGTGTCATAGCGGGAGCGGATCGCGTAGGCGGTCGTGAACACCTCGTTGACGACGTCCTCCGCGGTGTTCGGCCCCAGACGCCGTGCGACGTATCGGTAGATCGCCGGGTGGTGGCGGATCACCAACGTTTCGAACGCCGCTGGTGTTGCGATTGCCTGTGCCAGCAGCTCGGCGTCGGTGTTGTTCGTCACACCAGTACTTCGCCGGTCATGCGTCGAAAGTTACGGGCTGCCCTTCGGGTTCGTCAGGCCGCCGGAAGTCGTCCGAGTCATCCGAGCGGTTGATCAAGTCGCGACGGGTTCGTGGCTCCGTGCTCTAGGATCATTCCATGCGCGAGTTCCCGACCGTGTTGGACCTCGTTGGCAACACGCCCATCGTGCGGCTCCCCGCACTGCAGCCCCCCGGTGGGGCGCGGCTGTTGGCGAAGCTCGAATACATGAACCCCGGTGGGTCGATCAAGGACCGCATCGGGCTTCCGATGATCGAGCAGGCCGAGCGCGACGGGTTGCTCAAACCCGGTGGCGTCATCGTCGAGCCGACCTCCGGCAACACCGGCGTGGGTCTGGCCATGGTCGCGGCCCAGCGTGGGTACCGCTGCATCTTCGTGATGCCTGACAAGATGTCGCAGGAGAAGATCTCACTGCTGCGGGCGTTTGGCGCCGAGGTCGTCGTGTGCCCCACCAACGTGGAGCCCGAGGATCCGACGAGCTACTACTCGCAGTCCAAACGGCTCGCCGAGGAGACGCCCAACGCCTTCAACCCCAACCAGTACCACAACCAGTCGAACCCGGCGGCGCACTATGCCACCACCGGGCCCGAGATATGGGAGCAGATGGGCGACGACCTGGACGTCGTGGTGCTGGGCGTCGGGACAGGCGGAACGGCGACGGGGGTCGGCCGCTACCTCAAGGAGCAGAAGCCGTCGATCCAGATCGTGGGGGCCGATCCCGACGGATCGATCTACTCGACCGATGTGATCAAGCCGTACCTGGTGGAGGGCGTGGGCGAGGATTTCTGGCCGACGGCGTTCGACCGGACGATCGTGGACCGCTGGATCACGGTGTCGGACCGTGACTCGTTCGCCGCGGCGCGTCTGATGGCACGCAAGGAGGGCATCCTGGTCGGCGGCTCAGCGGGCCTCGCGCTGCACGCGGCGATTGAGGTTGCCGCGGAACTGCCGCCCACCAAGACCGTGCTCGTGATCCTGCCCGACGGCGGCCGGCCGTACCTGTCCAAGGTGTTCAACGACGAGTGGCTGCGTGAACACGGCATGTTGGAGCGCCCCGCGCCCACCGCCACCGTCGCACAGCTGCTGCGGGCCAAGCGCGAGGAAGAGCCCGGCATCCCCAGTGTCGTCTCGGTCTCGGCCGATCAGAAAGTGGGCGAGGCCATCGCGCTGCTGCAGCGCTATGGCATCTCGCAGATTCCCGTCATGGCCAACGGCGATTGCTTCCCCTGTTCGCTCGACCAGATCCTGGGGTCGGTACTCGAGCGCGAGTTGCTGGACCGGGTCTTCCGCGAGGGGCCCGACGTCCTGCAACTGCCGGTGACCGAGGCCATGGCCGCGCCGCTGCGGATCATCCGGGCGGATCAACAGATTGAGGAGATCTACGGTGACCTGCAAGCTCAGCCCGCGGTGGTCGTCTCCGACGGTGGAACGGCGGCGGGCGTGTTGACGCGGACCGACCTGCTCGAGTTTCTGGCGCACCGGCGATGAGCGACGACTCCATGGAGTTCGAGACCAGGGCGATCCACGCCGGTCAGGACCCCGATCCGCAGACCGGCTCGGTCAACGTCCCGATCTACCAGACGTCCACCTATGCGCAAGACGGCGTTGGGGCGATGCGCGGCGGGCACGACTACGCGCGCACGATCAACCCGACCCGCACCGCGCTCGAGGCCTGCCTGGCCTCCCTCGAGGAAGCCGAACACGGCGTCTGCTTCGCGTCGGGCATGGGCGCCATCAGCGCGATCATGGAGCTGATCCCGCCGGGCGGGCGCACGGTCGCAATCAACGATGTCTACGGCGGCACGTACCGCCTGTTCTCGAAGCTGCTCGAGCCCAAGGGTTACCGGTTTGCGTATGCCGATCTGGCCGATCCCGCCATCGCTGCGCAGGCGCTGTCGGAGCCGACCGACCTGGTGTGGATCGAGACACCGTCCAACCCATTGCTCAAGGTCGTCGACATCCGCGAGGTCGCCCGGCTCGCCAAGGCCGCGGGCGCGATGCTCGTCGTCGACAACACGTTTGCGAGTCCGTACCTGCAGCAGCCTCTCGTGCTCGGCGCCGACCTGGTGGTCCACTCAACGACCAAGTACATCGGCGGGCACTCGGACGTGGTCGGCGGATTTGTCGGCACCCGCGACGCCGCGGTGGCCGATCGCCTGCACTTCGTCCAGAACGGCGTCGGTGCGGTTCCCGGCCCGCTCGATTGCTTCCTGACCTTGCGTGGCGTCAAGACCTTGGCCGTGCGGATGGATCGCCACTGCGAGAACGCACGCCACATCGTCGAGCACCTGGTCACCCACCCGGCGGTGCGCGAGGTCTTCTACCCGGGACTTCCCAACCACGCCAGCCACGAGGCCGCCGCCCGCCAGATGTCGGACTTCGGCGGGATGATCTCGTTCCGCGTGCAGGGCGGGCAGGCCGCCGCCGACGCGGCGCTGACCGGGCCGACCGGCATCTGGACGCTCGGTGAGAGCCTGGGCGGCGTCGAGAGCCTGATCGAACACCCCGGCGCCATGACCCACGCGTCGCTCGAGGGTTCGGGCTTTGAGGTTCCCGACGACCTGATTCGTCTGTCGGTCGGCATCGAACACGCCGACGACCTGCTGCGCGACCTCACAAACATGCTCGACCGGGCCCAGCGCGCAGGGAACTGAGCGTGGCGGAGGTCATTGGAGACGGCTTCGAGCTCGACGACGACCCTTCGCGGGTCGACCCGGATGTGGTGTGGCGCTACCTCGCCGATTGGTCGTACTGGGGTCGCGGGCGCACACGCGAGTTCGTCATCCAGACGATCGAGCGGTCGTACCGGGTCGTCGGGCTCTACCAGGCCGGCATCCAGGTCGGCTTTGCACGGGTGGTGTCGGACGGTCTGACCGTCGCCTACCTGTGTGACGTGTTCGTGCTGCCGGCGTTCCAGGGGCGGGGGCTCGGGCAGGCCCTCGTTGCAGAGGCGGTCGACGGGGCCGACCTTGCCGGGCTCAAGTGGATCCTTCACACCGAAGACGCGCACGACCTGTACCGCAAATTCGGATTCGCCGAGCCGGACCACCGCGCCCTCGAGCGCCGGTTGAGCTGACGGGATGGCCGCTCCGACGCACCACCCGTACGTACGAGGAGTACCACTGCGCGAGTTCGTCTATCGCAGCGGCCACGTCGAGGTCATGCGTCGTCGTCGCGAATGGTTCGAGACGATGGTTCAGGCGTTCATGGTGTCGTGATGGATCCCCGCCGGCATCGTGCCGACAGTCGACCAGGCCCTTGCGCGCCTGGCCCAACTGGAGGCACTTGGACCGACACCCGATGCGTTCACGTGTCGCGCGTGGTTCCCGTCGCCGGGTCTGCCGGCTGAGCGTCGCGATGACGATTGCCAGACGGGCGGCGTCGGGTAGCCGCGCCACCGGTTGTGGGGGGTAGCCTGAGCACGTGAGCGAGCACGACCACACCCACGCGGGTCATCACCACGGGCATGGTCCGGGCGACGCCACTGGGCGACGGCTGGCGGTGGTCCTCAGCCTGATCCTCGTGTTCCTGGTCGTCGAGGTCGTCACCGGGATCCTGGCGTCGTCGGTCGCATTGCTCGCCGACGCGGGCCACATGCTGGTCGACGCGATCGCGCTGGGCTTGTCGCTCGTCGCGTTGCGTCTGGCGGCGCGGCCGGCTGGAGGTGCGATGACGTTCGGGCTGCGGCGCGTCGAGATCCTCTCAGCCCAGGCCAACGGCATCACGCTGCTCGTCCTGGCGGGCCTCGTCATCTCTGAGGGTGTGCGCCGGTTGGTCAACCCGCCGGACGTTGCCGGCGCGTCAGTGTTGGTCGTCGCAGCGATCGGCGCCCTGGTCAACGTCGGGGCGCTGTGGGTGCTTCACGGCGCAGATCGGCGGAGCCTCAACATCGAGGGCAGCTACCAACACGTGCTCATGGACCTACTGGGCTCCATCGCTGCCCTGGTGGCCGGGGCGGTGATCCTCGCGACGGGAGCCAATCGCGCCGACGCCATCGCGGCGCTCGCCGTTGCGGTGCTGATGTTGCGCTCGGCCTGGGGACTCCTGCGGGCGACAGGGCGGGTGCTGCTGGAGGCCGCACCCGAAGGCGTGGACCCCGATGAGATCGGGCGGGTCATGGCAGGACACCCTGGCGTGGCGGAGGTTCACGACCTACACGTCTGGGAGGTCACCTCAGGTTTTGCGGCGCTGTCGGCGCACGTGATTGTCGATCGAAACGAGGACTGTCACACGCGCACGCGTGAACTGGAGCGGGTGTTGGGCGAACGCTTCGGGATCTCTCACACCACGCTGCAAACCGAACATGTGACCGAACGCATCCACACGATTGATCGGGGAGCTGGCGCCCCACCTCGGTGACGCCGCGCGGGAGTGGTCAGTGGGCGGCGGTGATACGCGCGATCAGCGCCTCGTCGTCGGGCAGTTGGCCGGCGCGGACGAGTCGTCCCACCGCCTCGCGCCAGCGTGGCTCGCGGGCGAACACGTCGGCGAAGATGGGCAGGGCTTCGTCGGTGCGGCCGCCGTTGACGAGCGCGACCGCGTGCCAGAACGGCAGCTCCACGATCTGCGGCGCTCGGCGTGCCGCCTCGGCGTAGTCACTGAGCGCGCGATCCCAGTCGCCGATCGCGACCGCGCCGTCCCCCTTGTTCATCAGGTCGTATGCGCGCTGCAGGGCGAGTAGGCGCGTCAGCTCCCCGACGGGATCGGTGTGGTCCTCGACGCGCAGGTCAACGCGGGTGGCCTCCCACGGACGGTCGGTGCGCTCACCGCCGACGATCAAGATGGCGGCGCTCTGCGCACCACGAAAGTCGCCGCCAGCCTCCTGCGCTGCGGTCAGCGCGGCCAGCAACCGATCGGACAGATCAAGGTTCGCGAGTCCATCCCGGTAGGCGCGAGCCATTGCGGGCCAGACGGCCGCGCTCGCCATCATGTTGGCCTGCACGCTGAACCCGTCGCCGACCTCATGTCCTGCTGCCTCGATACAGCCCGTGCCCGTGTGCGCGGCGACCCGACCCGACGCGTCGACAAACGCCACTTGGCGGACCTCGCGCTCGGCGTCGGCGGCCGTCAGCTCCGCCAGCACCGACTCCGCGTCGGTCCCCGCGCGCATCCGCTCCAACCCGTGCGGTCCGTAGGCAGGCTCCGCGAAGCTCTGCGTCGCGATCGCCCCGACCCCGGGCTCGGCCCACACCACGATGACGCCGACATTGAACCAATGGCTCTGCACCGCGCACCCCAGGTCCCCCGTCACCGGATCGCGCGCGACGACCGAATATGTGTGGACCGGACGGCGCGGAGTGGTCACGATCGGAGGGGAGGTCATCGAATCAGGGTGACGGTGAGGCCAAGGGATGGTTTGAGCCATTGGCGGTCTGCCGTCAATGCAGGGACGCCGAGGCGTGTCGCCAGGGCGAGGCACGCTCGGTCGCCGGTCGAAAGCCCCGCAGAGCGAGTAGGAACACGAAGTTGTCCGGCGGCAATTGCATCTGCCTCAGTGAACGGCTGGACTTGCAGCGCGCTACCCAGGATTCCGTCGCTGACCATCTTGCGGTGTGCGTCGTCTGCACGGATGCCTACCTCGTCAAGCTTCGCGAGCACTTCGGACAGATTGACGGCACTGATCGACGCTCCCGCTCCGAGGGCCGCGACCACCGTTTGAGCACCCGGTTCCGCACGCAGGTATGCCAGGAGCGCGGACGCATCGAGCACGCTCGTCATTTGGAACGGTGTTCCTGAGCCGCCTCTCGACGTCGCTCGTCTCTGAGTTCGTCGGTGAGTCGGCGTTCGGGCGAAACGTCGGCGAACATGCCGACTCCGGCCTCTGCCAACGTCTGGTACGGGGTCAGACGCAATGAACCGTTCGGCTCCAAGGTGCCCAGCAGACGATCACCCTGGTTGAGCCCCATCTTGGATCTGATTTCGGCAGGCAGTACAAGGCGACCGCGATCCCCAAGGTTGAGAGAAAAGTTCGGAGTCGGTCTGTGGGTCATTCACTAAAAATACCACAAGGGCGTCCAGTGGGAAATCCAACCACCGTGCGCACTGTTGAGTCAACAGGGGTCTCGGTGATCGAGCCCCAGGATCCGCGCATGTAGCCTTCCGCGTCGTGAGCGTCTCGGACCAGACACCTGTGCGCATCGGCTTGCTCGGCATCGGGACGGTCGGCGGGGGGACCTACGAGGTCCTGACCCGCAACCAGGACGAGATCACCCGGCGCGTCGGTCGGCCGCTCGTGATCACGCGCGTCGCGGACTTGGACATGGACCTGGCGCGCAGGCTGACCGGCCCCGAGGTCGATGTCACCGACGACGCGTCGTCGGTCGTCAGCGACCCGGACATCGACATCGTCATCGAACTCATCGGTGGCTACGGAATCGCCAAGACGCTGACGCTCGAGGCGATCGGCCACGGCAAACACGTGGTGACCGCCAACAAGGCGCTGCTCGCGGTCCACGGCAACGAGATCTTCAAGGCGGCGCTCGACAACGACGTGATGGTGGCGTTTGAGGCAGCCGTTGGTGGCGGCATCCCGATCATCAAGGCCCTGCGCGAGGGCCTGGTCGCCAACCACATCGAGTGGATCGCCGGGATCATCAACGGCACCACCAACTTCATACTCTCCGAGATGCGCAGCAAGGGTGTGGACTTCGCCGCAGCGCTGGCCGATGCCCAGGCCAACGGGTATGCCGAGGCGGACCCGACCTTCGACATCGAGGGTATCGATGCGGCGCACAAGCTGTCGCTGATGTCGGCGATGGCGTTCGGCATCCCCGTGCGGTTCGATCAGGCCCACGTCGAAGGCATCACCAAGATCGAGCCGACCGACATCCGCTACGCCGAGGAGCTGGGCTACCGGGTCAAGCTGCTGGGCATCACTCGCCGCTGCCCGGGTGGGGTGGAGCTGCGCGTCCACCCGACGTTGATTCCGTCGTCACGGCTGATCGCGAACGTCGAGGGCGTCATGAACGCCGTTCTGGTCAAGGGCGACGCGGTGGGACCGACGCTCTACTATGGCGCGGGCGCCGGCGCGCAACCGACGGCGTCAGCGGTCATCGCCGACTTGGTCGACATCGCGCGGCTGATCACCGCCGACCCCGAACACCGCGTCCCGCACCTGGCCTTCCAGCCGGACCGTGTCAGCGACATCCCCGTGCTGTCGATCGACGATGTCACGACCGGCTACTACCTGCGCCTGCAGGTCGCCGACGAGCCGGGCGTGTTGGCCGACGTCACCCGCATCCTCGCCGACGAACACATCTCGATCGAAGCCGCCCTGCAACGCGAGCCGGGGGAGGAAGGGCAGGCCTCCGTGGTCCTCCTGACCCACGAATGCATCGAACGCGACGTGCGGGCCGCAATCGCCAAGATCGAAGCGTTGCCCGCAAGCGTCGGGCCTGTGGTGTCACTGCGAATGGAGAAACTGGCGTAGGGCGTCATTCCGCGGTCCGCTGACGCGTGTCTTATGCCCGATCTGGTACCGTCCCGCGGCCGATGACTGCCCTTGAACAGGTGCTTCCGCCCTCTGCGGCGATCACTCCGGAGGGGCACCTCGCGATCGGCGGGTGTGACCTCGTGGAACTCGCCGAGGAACACGGAACCCCGCTGGTTGTCTACGACGAGGGCGCCCTTCGTGCAACCGCGCGGGCGTATGTCAACGCGTTTCGCGCGCATGCGCCGGACGTCGAGGTCATCTACGCGAGCAAAGCGTACTTCGGGCTCGCGATGCTGCGGCTCGCACTCGAGGAGGGCCTGTCGATCGACGTGGCCTCGGGCGGCGAGTTGCAGGCGGCGCTGCGGGCGGGCTTCTCACCTGAGCGGATCGAGATGCACGGCAACAACAAGGACGCTGAGGAGATCGGCCAGGCACTCGATGCGGGTGTCGCGACGATCGTGGTCGACTCGCTCGACGAGATCGGGTTGCTCGACCGGATCGCTCGCGATCGGGGGATGCGCCAGCGAGTGCTGATCCGCGTGACGCCCGGGGTCAAACCGTCCACACATTCGTACATCTCGACCGGGCAGATCGATTCGAAGTTCGGCCTCGGAATCGAGAGCGGCGCCGCGGCCGCAGGCGTTGCGGCCTGCCGCGCCGCCGAAGGCATCGAGCTGGCCGGGCTGCATTGCCACATCGGCTCACAGATCTTCGAGCTGGGCAGCTACGCAGCCGCCGCCGCGGTGGTTGCCGACCTCGTCGCCTCAGTCGGTGCCGAGGACCTGACCACGATCAACATGGGTGGTGGCCTGGGCGTCGCCTACACCCACGCGGATCAGCCACCGTCAGTCGAGCGATACGCCGACGTGGTGATGGAGTCCGTCGCACGGGAGTGGGCTCGCGTGGGCGTTTCGATGCCGCGGGTGCAGGTGGAGCCGGGCCGCAACATGGTGGCGCGGGCAGGTGTCACCGTCTACCGGGTCGGCACCGTCAAGGACATCCCCGGTGTGCGAACCTACGCCGCAGTGGATGGCGGGATGAGCGATCTGTTGCGACCAATGCTCTACGGAGCCGTCTACGAACCGCTGCTGGCGAATCGCGCGGACGAAGAAGCGACCGCCACGTTTCGGGTGGTCGGCAAGCATTGCGAGAGTGGCGACGTCCTGGTGGGCGAGGCCCATCTTCCTGACGTCCGTGTGGGCGACCTGCTGTGCATGCCGGCGACCGGCGCGTACGGGGTTTCGATGGCGTCCAACTACAACGGTGTGACGCGCGCGCCGGTGGTGTTCGTCGACAACGGCACGGCGCGACTCGTGACCCGCCGTGAGACGTACGACGATCTGTTCGCACGGGAACTGCCGTGACGGTCGCGGAAGAGGCCCGTCTCGCCTGAGTCACTTCGCATCGTCGCGCCGGCGACGTCGGCCAACCTCGGACCCGGGTTCGATACGCTGGCGCTTGCCCTTGACCTGAGCAACGAGGTCATCGTCACGCAGCGACCAGGCCCGCTTGAGGTGCACGTTCGAGGCGAGGGCGAGGGTGAACTGCCCGAGAGCATCGAGAACCTCGTGTGTCAGTCCATGCTGCAGGGGCTCGACTCGCTGGACGGCTTGATCGTCGAATGCAACAACCGGATTCCGCTCGGGCGTGGGCTCGGTTCGTCTGCGGCGGCGGCCTGCGCAGGTCTCGCAGCGGCCAACGCGCTCGGTGCCTGCCGCTGGGCACCGGACGAGTTGCTGCGGCGTGCCGCGGCCATTGAGGGGCACGCCGACAACGCCGGCGCCTGCATCTTGGGTGGCATCGTCGCCGTCGGGCCCGAGGCCCGCGCCGTCCAGATCCCGGTGCCCGAGGATCTGCTGTTCGTCACCGTGGTGCCAACAGAGCGCGTCTCGACCGCGAACGCACGTAGTGCGTTGCCGGAGCAGGTGCCCCTTGCCGACGCGGCCGACACCCTCGCGCGGGCCATCGGGCTTGCGATCGCGCTGGAGCGCGGCGAACTCGATGACCTGCCTCTCCTGCTGCAAGATCGACTGCACGAGCCATACCGGGCGCCGCTCGTGCCCGGAATCGACACGCTCCGCAACCTCTGCGGTGACTGCGGATGCCTGGGTGTCACGATCTCGGGCTCGGGCCCGACGATGCTCCTGTGGTGCCGTCGTGCCGACGCCGTCGCTGTCGCCGAGCGCGCCTCAGTCGCACTGATCGAAGCGGGCGTCTCCGCCGACGTCAGCGTCCTGCGCGTCGCCCCCGGCGGCATCCGCGCCCGTTGGGTCGAAGGCCCGGACACGCGCCTGGCAAAAGCCGTCGGCTGACGCATTGTCGTCGCGCTTGTAACACCCCCGGAATGGTCCGTAACGACCCTTCCCGACGCCCCGCGATCCGTTTCGCGCAAAGGGGTTCGGAGAAATCTGGTGTCAGACACCATTAACCAACCCTTAACGTGTTTGTGCGGGGGTGTCACGGGGCGCAGATAGGGTCCGGAGATGCCGCCGATCGATCTCGCCGCCGTCCGTTCTCGCTTTCCGGCGCTCGCCGGCGCGCAGGCCTTTCTCGACGGGCCAGGTGGGTCCCAGGTGCCGGACATCGTCGGTACGGCGATGACGGGGTACCTGTACGAGCACAACGCGAATCTGGGTGGGGTGTTCGCGACGAGTGTCTCATCGGAAGCGTTGATGGACGAGGCGCGCCGCGCGGCTGCGGACCTCGTCGGCGGGTCGTCCAATGAGATTGTGTTCGGCCCCAACATGTCGACGCTCAACTTTCTGCTGGCGCACGCGGTCGCAAGGACGCTTGAGCCCGGTGACGAGATCGTGACGACAGTGCTCGATCACGACGCCAACATCAGTCCGTGGCTGCAAGTCGCCGAGGACCACGGGTTGTTCGTTCGCACCGTTCCTGTGACCGATCCGGACCTGGCGATCGATCTGAATGCATTGGAGGCCGCCCTTTCCCCGCGCACCCGGATCGTCGCGTTCACCCTGGCCTCCAACGCCGTCGGCACGGTGACGCCCGCCCGGCGGATCGCCGATCTGGCCCACGAAGCCGGGGCCCTCGCGTGGGCGGACGCGGTGCATTTCGCACCGCATCGCCGGATCGATGTGCGGCAACTCGGCGTCGAAGTCCTGCTCTGCTCGCCGTACAAGTTCTTCGGTCCGCACATGGGCGTGGCCTGGGCGCGGCGGCAGCTCTTGGAATCCTGGCCCGCGGACCGGGTGCGCCCCGCCGACGAGACTCCACCTGGGCATCGGTTTGAGCTGGGCACCCAGAATCACGAGGCCATCGCGGGGTTCGTCGCCACCGTGGACTACATCGCATCGCTTGGAGCGGGCCTCGACCGATCGGGTCGCCTCGACAGTGCGTTCACGGCGATCCAACTCCACGAGGAGGAGTTGGCACGACGGTTCCTGATCGGCCTGGCAGGCGTGCCCGGCGCCATGCTCTACGGCATCGACGATCCTGAACGCGTCGGCGAGCGTACGCCCACCTTCTGCGTCACCGTCCCCGGCCAGAGTCCCCGGACGGTCGCCCAACGCCTCGCCGCGCGCGGGATCAACGTGTGGGACGGCAACTACTACGCCCCGGAGCTGATGACCCACCTGGGCCTCGAAGGCCACGGTGGGGGAGTGCGCATCGGGTTCCTGCACTACAGCACGCCGGACGAGGTGGACCGGGTGTTGACCGCATTGCGACTCGCAGCGGACTGATGCACTGGCGACATGCAAACGGTTTGCTCGATTGCGCTCGAAGCCACCTGGTCGGGATCGTCAACGCAACACCGGATTCGTTCACCGACGAAGGCGCCCACTACGGAGTTGAGCGTGCCGTCACACACGGGATACGCCTCGCTCGGCAGGGCGCGAGCGTGGTCGAGGTGGGCGGAGAGTCACTGCGGTTTTCTGACCACACGCCGGTGGAGGAAGAGATCGCGCGAGTCGTTCCGGTCATCGCAGCGCTTGTCGCACAGGTCGACGTTCCGGTCGCGATCGATACCTTCAAAGGACCGGTTGCGGCGGCTGCAATCGCCGTGGGCGCGAGCATCCTCAACGACCCAACCGGCCTTCGCGACCCGGCGATGCTGGAGGTGGTGGCGGATTCACAGGTCGGCGTGGTCCTGACCCACTTCTTCGGAGCGCCCAAGGTGCGGCCCGAGTCGTTCCCGGATGTCGACGTCACGCACGCGGTCATCGCGTGGGCCCAGGACGCGATCGCTGCGGCGGAGGCGGCCGGGATCACACGCGAACGCCTCGTCGTTGACCCCGGCGTCGGGCTCGGCAAGTCGCCCGAGCAGGACCTGGACCTGTTGCACCGTCTCGCCGAACTGCACGTGGTCGGTCGGCCCATCTTCGTTCCGATCTCGAACAAGAAGGTGATCGGAGCCGTCACCGGGGCGCTCGCAAAACAACGCCTGGCCGGCACAGCCGCGGCACTCGCGTGGTGCCGCGCGCAGGGCGCCACGATCTTCCGTGTCCACAACGTCAAGTTCCTTTCGCGCGCGCTTGCCATGAGCGACGCGCTCGCCAGTGGCGCTCCCGCCCGCTGGTACGACGTACCCAAGTGATAGGTTCCCGCCGGTGAGCGTCGACCCAAACCGCCCAGACATCTCCCTCGGCGAGTTCCTCCCGGTGACAGAGAGCGCGGCAATCCAGTCGGCCCGCTGGCTCGGACGTGGCGACAACCACGCCGCCGACCAGGCCGCAGTCGACGCGATGCGCAAAGAATTCGCGAAGATGCCCATCACCGGTCGTGTGGTCATCGGCGAGGGCGAGAAGGACGACGCCCCCGAACTCTACAACGGCGAGATCCTGGGAGCAGGCGGGCCCAAATTCGACATCGGCGTCGACCCGCTCGAAGGAACTGACCTCGTGGCCCGCGGCGACAGCGGCGCGATCGCGATCTGCGTCATCGCCGAGCCCGACGGCATTCTTTCGGCCCCCGACATGTACATGCGCAAGCTCTGTGTTGGGGCCACCGCCAAGGGGCGCGTCGACATCACCGCCCCGGTTTCCGAGACCCTCGACACCGTTGCGCGTTGCTACGGCCGCCAGGTGCGTGACATCACCGCGATCGTGCTCGACCGGCCGCGCCATGCCGAGCTGATCGGTGAGATCCGCCAGACCGGTGCCCGCATCCGACTGATCCCCGATGGCGACATCACCGCAAGCATGTCGGCCGCAGTGCGCGGGACGGGTGACCACGTCTACATGGGCATCGGCGGGTCGACGGAGGGGGTCATCACCGCGGCCGCCCTGGAGTGCCTCGGTGGCGAGATCCAGGCCCAGTTCATTCCGAAGGACGCCGAACAGGCTGCGCGCCTGGCCGAGTTCGGCGTGACGGACCCGGACAAGGTGTTGTCCACCAAGGACCTGGCCTCCGCGCCGCTCTACGTGCTCGCCACGGGCGTGACCGACGGCAACCTGCTGCGCGGCGTCCGCTACTTCGCGGATGGTGCGCGGACCCATTCGATCGCGCTCAACCTGCACCGCGGCACCGTCCGGTTCATCGACACCGTGCACATCTTCGGCAAGACCCCGGTGCACGAGATTCGCCTGGGCGGGGTGATGTGAGCTCCCGCGACGAGTTCCCGTTTGCATTCGGCGAAGGGGCCGCGGACGAGTTCAAGGACCGGCTCAAGGACCTGATGCGCGCACAGCAGGCCGCGTTCGAAGAGGTGCAGGCCGAGACTGGCGGCCAGGCCGGACCCGTCGAGCGCATTCAGTTGGTCGAGCAGGCGATCGCCCTCGCCGCCGCCGGCCTCACAACGCTCGGTCCACGGGCGACGCCTGAGGAAGCCGCCGATGCCATGGGGCTGTTGTTCGCCCGGGCGATGGCGGCAGTGCAGGGCTCGCTCCGCCCTTCGGCGTAACGGGACCTCGGCTCAGTAGGGCGGTTCTTGCCCCCGTGCCTCGTCGCGAACGAGGCGGAGTTCGAACCGCATGTCCTTGAGTGCCGCCCGCGCTTCGTCCGCAAGGCGCTTGAGGTCGGCGAGCTCTGCGGCCACCGCGGCGACTTCCTGCCGCGTTGTGCGCCACGAGCTTCCGACCAGGTCGACGAGCACCTCGAGGTCCTCGACCATCGCCGTCTGATCCGCAACGCTCACGGTGGTCATGTCGGGTGCCGGCTCGCGGACAACGCGCTCCCGCATCTCACCCAGGTCAGCCTCGAGCCGACGAACCGCGTCCAAGACATCGCGCGGGTCGTGGCTTCCGGTCACGCGGGATCCGCCCTGAAGCCGACTTCGGACCAGTCCGGTTTGTCGACGATCTCGTCGATCAGGTCGGATGTGACCGTGCAGCGGTAGACGAAGTCGTCACCGTCGAACACGGGCTCGACCAGGTCCTCTTTGATCTGCTGGTCGATCCACGCGCCGCGGAAGACGAGCTTGCGCAACCAGTGCACCAGGTCGTCGTCAAAACCCAAGAGCCGTTCGCGGTGTTCCGCGAGGTGGCTCGCCAGCGTTCCATCACTTCGCACCTCGCCGTGGGCCACGAGTTCGACCAGCTGATCCAACTCATCGCCTGCCAGCGCGCCAGCCTGAACGAACCCCAGCTGAGCCGCCGCCATGTCCACCCGCTCACGAAAGTCGCGGGTGTTGAAACGAAACCGAAACTTGCCGAACTCCATGGTGAAGTCGGTTCCGGATTGGTAGTTCGATGGACTCTTGCGGGGTTGTTGTCCCATGAAAATGGCTCCAGGAGAGGGCTCTGCGAGTGTACCAGCGGGTCTCGGACACCCTTTTCGCGGCGCGTCCGGTGACACCTGCGCGGCTCGTGCGACGGACGCCGACGATTGATGGCACCATGCCCGGGTGTCCCGGTTTCGTATCGATCACACGTGTTCGCGTTGCGTTTCGATCATGCGGGGCGACGAGGTCGTGCTCACGCGGTGCCACGTCGCCGACCGGTGGTTCGCCCGGCTTGTCGGGCTCTTGGGCACGGCGGATCTGGCGGGCGGCGAGGCGCTGTGGATCGCGCCGTGTGCGTCGGTCCACACGTGGGGGATGCGCATGGCAATCGCATGCGCGTTTCTGGATGCGCACGGACGAGTGCTCCGGGTCGTCGATCCATTGCCGACATGGCGGGCGGCATCGTTTCGAGGGGCCGCCGGTGTACTCGAAACGCGCGCGGGTGCGCTGCGGACGGTCCGTGCCGGGGACGTCCTGCGGCAGGTGCCTTCGGACTGACATTGCCTGGGTTTGCCGTCGCGACGAGGCCAAATACAACGAAAAAGGCCGCTCGTAGCGAAAATGCGCCCACGCTGAGGGGGGACGCTTTTCCTCGCTGGGCCCTTTACGTAGATGCATCGGTTGAACGCGATGCATTTCGGCACACCCACAGCGAGGTTATTGATGGCAACGCTCTCACCCCCGCGGGCAGCACCGGCAGTCGATGTCGGAATCAGCGCGCTCACCGCACTCATCGTGGATCCCGACGTTCATGTGATGGGCTTCCTCGACGACAACCTGACCGCCGACCGCTTCACGGTCATGACCGCGTGCAGTGCCGAGGAGGCACTCGAGGTCGCGATGACCGCACGTCCAGACGTCGCGTTGATCGACGTCTCGCTACCTGGGATGAACGGGTTCGACCTTGTGTCGCTCCTGCGGCAGGGCAGTCTCTGCTCGGGTTGGGATCCGGGGCTGGCGATCGTGTTGATGTCGGAAAGCGACGATGTGCACAGCATCGTCCGGGGCATCGACCGGGGAGCTGACGACTATCTGCTCAAGCCGTTTCACTACCCCGAGCTGCTCGCACGCATCGGCGCCCATGTTCGGCGTGCCCATGGTGTCAACCTGGCCGGCTCCCTCCGGGTCGGGCCGCTCGAGGTCGACCGGCGGGCGATGTTGGCCATGGTCCACGGCCGGCTCGTGGCACTCTCGGCGAAGGAGTTCGGCGTGCTGTCGCTCCTGGCGCGCGATCCGCAGCGCGTAGTCTCCAAGCACGAGCTTCTGCAAGGGGTGTGGGGGTTCGCCGGAGGGGCGCGCACTCGCACCGTCGACACACACGCGAGTCGTCTGCGCGGCAAGCTCGCCGCGGCCGGGCTGTCCGGGTGGGTTCGCAACGTGTGGGGGCAGGGATACCGCCTCCTCCCGGAGGAGCGATGAGTGTCGTGGTCGCCTTTGGCCGCAGTTGGGAGATCGCCGCGCGTCCGACGTATCCGCTCCCACGCGTGGACGGTCCGTCATGAGCGCGGTGACGGTGTTCGACCAGACGATCGCCCAGCAGCTCGGGTCGACGCGCGACGGCGTGTACGTCGTCCCCCGGGATGAGGTGCGGTGGTGTCGCATCCGGCGCGCCGGACGGTGGCGTCCGCTCAACCCGGACCGGGTGTTGGACGTACTGTGTGACGTGCCACGACCCGGTGTCGTCTTGACGCGCCCCGCGGCCGTGGATCCTGGTGCCGCGTGCTTGGCGACCGTCGCGACGTTGGTCGGTCACGACGTGATCACGCTGCCGGCTGCGCTCGACGAGGCGATCTGGAGCGTTGGTGTCTGCCTCGCCCTCGGCCTGAGCGATGCCGTCACGCTCGGACGGGTCCTCGACGTGGTCTGTTGCGGGCCGGGCAGCGCACCGTCGCTGCCGCGTCAGATCTGGGGACCGACGGGTTTGTCGGTACCGGCCCTGCGGCCGGCGACGCTCGCGCGCTGGGCGTACTGCGCATGGCGTCCGTGCAGTTGGTGCGATGCCGGTGGGCTTCCAGGGCAGCGATGTCGGCGGTGTGGGGCGCCGGTGCATGACATGCCGGTCGAGGTGGCGGCATGAAGCACCTGACGAGACGACGACCGACTGGGTGGTTCGCGGTTGCGAGCGTACTGGCCGGTCTGGCGGGCCTGCTCACGATGCGCGCGGCCGCCACCCACACGCCGATGGACACGGTGCTTGTGGCCGCGACCAACCTGAGTGTTGGAACTCGGCTCGACCGAGCCGACACCTCCGTCCAGTTGGTCCGTGTTCCCGCGGCCGGCGTGCTGTCCGGGATGCGACGCAGCTTTGACGAGATCCGGGGTCGCACGGTTGCCGTCCCGATCGCCGCCGGCGAGCCCCTGACCGACGCGGCCCTCGGTGGCGCTCTCGGTGTCAGTCCAGAACCACTGCAGGATGGGCAGCGGGCGGTGTCGGTGCCGTTGGCGGCGGCCGGCGCCGCCGCGGCGGTGATGGTGCCCGGGGTCCGTGTCGACGTCGTCGCGCCACCGGCTGAAGGTTCGACCGATGCGCGCGTCGTGGTGGTGGCGGCCGAAGTCCTGGCGCAGACGCTGCCGCCCGGTGCAGAGCCCGGCACGTTCGATGGTGGCGCAGTGCTGCTGAGGGTCAGCGAGCGCGATGCGCTGCGACTGAGTGCGGCGCTGGATCTTTCGGGTGGTGTGCGTCTGCTACCGCGCCCGGCCGGCGCGGTGGATGGGACAACGCCGTGACGCGCCGCATGGGCGTCGTCGGTCGCGATCCATGGGAGGCCCTCGTCGCATCGGACGAGATCCCGATGGAGTTACTGGACCACGGCTTTGGCCTCGATCGCGCCGACCGACCCGTCACCGTGGTCTTGGGGGCGGCCGGAGGTGTCGGTGCGACGCTCGTGGCCGGCGGGCTGGCCCTTGTCGCCGCCGCCGCGGGGCGACCCGTCGCACTTGCCGAGCTCGACTTGGAGCGCGGTGACATTGCAGGAGCGTGGGGGGTTCCACCCGATCGCACGATCGACGATCTGACCACCGTCATCGATGAGTTGATGCCAAGCCACGTCGAGATGGTGTGTCACCCGCATGCGTCGGGGGTGTGGCTGCTGCTCGCTCCGCGGCGGGCCAGTGCGAGCACATGGTGGGACGAGGGCGCGACGCGCCTGTTGCTGCGCAGCACACGCATGCTCGGTGATGTCGTAGTGGACGCAGGCGCGTCCCTGGGACCCCACGTGCAGGAGTCCTGTCGGCAGGCAAACCGCATCGTGCTCGTCTCGCCCCCGACGGTTGCGGGTGCTCGCCGGACCCGCGCGCTCCTTGAAGTGCTCGAGATCTGGGGGGTCAACGGCGACCGGTGCCTCGTGGTCAATCGAGGCGTGGGTCGCGATCACCTGCGCGCGCGGGGGTTCACCCACGCGGTCGGTGTGTCGACCGCGTTCGAACTGCCGCCCTCACCACGCGAGGCTGACGATCTCGAAGCCGGACGATGGAGCCCGCGGGGACGCAAGGGTGGATTGACGGCGGCGATGCAGACGCTCGCCGACGACGGTGCGTGGTCATGAACGCCAACGAGCCGGTGGCCCAGGACCTGGTCGCGCATCTTCGGGCGCGCGCGGTCAGGGAGGCGTCGCTGCAACCCGGTCGGGTCGATCCGGCGGCGCTTGCCGAGATCGTCGAGACGTTCCTGGACGAGGAGCGCAGGATCCTTCCGGACGCACAACGCCGAGCGATCGTGCAGTCGGTGGTGGACGAGACGCTGGGCTTCGGCCCACTCGAGGCGTTGCTGCGCGACCCGAACGTGACCGAGGTGATGGTCAACGGCCCCGACGCTGTGTTCGTCGAACGCGAAGGTCGCATCCAACCCGCACGGGTGCGGTTCGCCGATGCTGCGCACGTGTTGCACGTCATCGATCGGATCCTCTCGCCGCTCGGGCGCAGGGTCGACGAGGCCAGCCCGATGGTCGACGCACGATTGCCCGACGGCTCACGCGTCAACGCAATCATCCCGCCGTTGAGTCTGCAGGGGCCGGTGCTGACGGTGCGTCGCTTTGGCGCGCGGGCGCTCACGTGTGACGATCTCGTCCGTCTCGGGACCTTGACCGAAGAGATGCTTGAGCTGTTGCGGCTGGCAGTCGTTGCGCGACGCAACATCCTCGTCATCGGCGGCACCGGCAGTGGCAAGACGACGACCCTGGCGGCGATCGCGGGGTTCGTCCCCCACGCCGAACGGGTCATCACGATCGAAGACGCGGCCGAACTGCGCCTGTCGCTGCCCCATGTGGTGCGGCTGGAGAGCAGGCCTGCCAGCCTCGAAGGGCGTGGTGCGATCTCGATCAGGGCGCTTGTGCGCAACGCGCTTCGCATGCGTCCGGATCGCATCGTGGTCGGCGAGGTCCGCGGCGGCGAGGCCCTCGACATGCTCGCTGCGATGACGACGGGGCACGAGGGTTCCCTCTCGACCCTGCACGCCTCGTCGCCGCAGGACGCCATCCGCAGGCTCCAGACACTGGCGTTGATGGGGGACCTCGAATTGCCGTACGCCGCGGTCGCCGATCAGGTCGCACACGCCATCGACCTGATCGTCCACCAAGCCCGACTCGCGGACGGTTCGCGACGGATCGTCGAGATCACCGCGTCCAGCGCGGGCGAGGACGGCCTCCAACTCACGCCGCTCGCGAGGTTCCGGGTCGATCACTGGGAAGGAGCGGATCTGGTCGGTGCCTTTACGTGGGAGGACGCCGGGCACGCTTGGTGTCGTGAGGCCCAGCGCGAGGCCCTCCTGGCGGACTCCACATGACCGGGCTGATTCCGGCGGCGATGGCATCGGCCTCGGCGATCAGCGCCGTCGCAGGCATCCGGCGCCTTGGGTGTCGTCCCGGCGCACGGCGACTGCCGGGTGGCGACCTGTTGCGTCGGACACGCCGTGGACGTGATCTGGGTGCCGCGCTGCAACGGGCCGGCGTCAGACTCGGCCCCGAGGCGTTCGTACTGGGAACTGCGCTGGCCGCGGTGCTCGGAGGACTCGCCGCCTGGTTTCTGCTGCGGACGACGCTGGTCGCGGTCGTTGCGGCAGGGGCGGTCGGCGGATCCGCCTGGGCGTTCGTCTCGTCCGCCGATCGCAGGTACCTGCATCGGTTCTCGGCGCAGCTGCCGATCGTTGCCCAGCAGCTCGCAAGTGCGATCGGCGCGGGGCGCTCATTGCGGCAGGCCATCGCTCGCGCCGCTGCCGATGCTCCCGAGCCCGCGGCGAGCGAGCTTCGCAGGATCTCGACCGACCTCGACTTGGGTGCCCGCATCGAAGACGCCCTCGAAGCGACGGTGGAGCGCTTGCCGGATCCGGGCCTGCGGACGATGGTCATCGCGGTTCTGGTACAACGCGTCGTGGGCGGCAACTTGAGTCAGGCGCTCGGGGATCTGTCGCGCCGACTCGAAGAACGGGCGGCGTTGGAGCGCGAGGCTCGTAGCGCGACCGCCCAAGCACGCATGTCTGCGTGGCTTGTCGCCGGGCTCCCCCTGGCGGGCGGTGTGCTCGTCGAGATCGCAGCTCCCGGAACGCTGGCCCGCACGCTCGGCCAGGGGCCGGGGTTGCTGCTCGTCATCGTGGCCACGGCGCTCCAGATCGTGGGGGTCGCGATCATCCGACGCATCATCGGACGGGATGGGATGGGATGACGGGTGTGCTGCCGAGTCCGCTGATGATCTGGTCGTTGGCGCTCGCCGCGCTCGCGCTGGGGCTGCGCTCGCGTCGCCGTCAGCGCCCTGTGCGCGCGGTCGAGTTGCCCGCTGCCATCCGAGCCTCGCGTGTCCTGCCGGTGCCCCAGGGGTTGGTGGTGCGGGCCGCGAGTCGACGGATCGTCGAGGCGGCGGCAGCCGCCGGGCTCGATCCGCGTTCGGGGGTGGCGACCATTGCGCGCAGTCGGATCGCGCTCGCTGAGTCGGGTGGTGCCTGTGGACTGATCTTCGTGATCGTCAGTCCCCTGGGGATCGCCATCGGCGGCCTGCTCGCGGTGGCCGGGTACTTCGGTCCGCTGCGATGGGTCCAGGTCCGGGCTCGTCAACGGAGACGGCAGGTGGTGCGGGAGCTGCCAGATCTGATCGATCTGGTCGTCATCTGCACCGAGTCGGGCATGGCGCTCGAACCCTCGCTGCGTCTCGCCTCCGAACGCCTGCCGGGGGTGCTCGCGATCGAAGTCGGGCAGACGCTCAGGGAACTGGACCTGGGCACGCATCGGCGCGATGCATACGTCTCGCTTGCGCAGCGGCTCGGCGTGCCCCAGTTGACCGGGCTCGTCGGGTCATTGCTGCAAGCAGACGAGTTGGGCGCACCCATCGCGTCGGTGTTGACCCGTCAGGGCGAGCTGCTGCGCTCGGCACGCACTCAGGACATCCGCGAACACGCCGCCCGCGCCGCACCAAAAGTCCAGCTCGTGGTCGCCATGGTCATGGTGCCCGCGGCCCTGCTGGTGGTGCTCGGCGTGCTCATCATCCAACTGATCGGACAAATCGGCGGCGTCGTCGGAGGAGTGGCATGAAGACAGGGCAAGGCAGTGCAGCGGTTGAGTATCTGGCGATCACCGCCGTCGTCGGAATCATGTTTGCGGGGCTCGTGGCATTGCGCCCGACCCGAGTTGGCCCCGAGACGCCGGTGGATGTGATCCCACCGATCATCAGGCTGCTGGGCCATCCCGTGCAGAACCTCACGCCGCGCCCCGCCAGGCCTGTGCGCCCCGCCCACCCGCGCCCACCGAGACCGCACCGCCCACGTCCACCGCGACCGAGCCATGAGCCGTCGACGATCCCACTCCCCGAATGGTGGAGCCGCCATTGACATGAGCCCGACGCAGCGACGCGACGGTGAGGGTCCGTCAAGGAATGGCTCCTGTGACGGAGGACGAGCGAAAACCGAGGCAGACGGTGTTGGCGAGCGTCGTTGCGACCAGTGGGTCACAGCGATCTCGCCGACGGCGTATGGCAACGGTGTGCAGCCGTCAAACGCTGCATGAGTTCCTTGGCGGACCCTTAGGATTCCGGCTCCAGCAACCCCCGTGCGCAGTATCCGAGGTCAACATCAGGCGAGACCCGATAGGCGAAGTGTCCTGTCCGCGCTGTTCGGCCCCCGGGCGGCAGTGGGTACGCGCGCGGGACCGCGCCAGCGGGGTGCGGCACACGCTCTACCGCTGCACCGGTTGCGGTGTCGGGTTCACGTGGCCTGCGGTCAACGCGGCGCCTGCGGCGCCGACGCTCCTGCCAGCTGGGGGGATCCTCCGGCAAGTGGCGGACGCGCTGACGCGGGCAGAGCTGGATCCGGTGTTCGGTGCAGTTCGCTCCGGAGGCGCGGTCCTTGACATCGGAGCGGGGAGCGGCAATCGGGCACTCATTCTGGCGCGCGCCGGTTACCGGGTGACGGCAGTTGAGCCGGATGCGGCTGAAGCCGCACTGGCCAGGCGCCAGCTCGGCGGGCGGGCGGACGTCCACGAGTGTGCGATCGAGGCGCTTCCGGCAAGCGAGACCGGGTATGACGGCGCGGTGCTCTCGCACGTCCTGGAGCACCTGGCCGATCCCGACGCCACACTTCGGGCGACGCGTCAGCGGTTGCGGCCAGGTGGTGCGCTCGTGGTGTTCGTCCCGAACGCCGAGAGCGGGGAGGCGCGCCTGTTCCGCGGGCGCTGGCACGGATGGGAGCCCTCACGACACCGATGGCACTACGCCGCAGCCACGTTGACGCGGGTCCTTGTGGACGCCGGCTACGTCGACATCGATGTGCGCGCGCAGGGCGGGTGGCGCTATCCGGCGACGCTCGCGTTCAGTGCGGCGCCACGGCTGGATCCACAAATCCCTGGCGCTCCTCACCACCTCGTCGGCCGAGCGTTGACGTTGGCGCTCGCACCCGTCGCAGGGCTCGAGGTGTTGAGCGGGCACGGGCCGCAGTTGGTCGCAGTTGCCCGCGGACGGGCCCACTACTGAAACAACTCACGCTGGGCGCGGGACCGCCAAGCGCGTGTCGGTTCGCATCAGCGTCGCGGTGACTCCAGCGGGTCCGGCATCGAGTACGGCCCACGACGGACGGTGATCGGCATCCCCTGACTCGCCGACGCTTCCGGGGTTGACGAAGACGCATCCCCCGACCTCGCGGACGAACGCGCGATGGGTGTGGCCGGTTACGACACAGTCAGCCTGAAGCGCCGTTGCCAGTTCGGTCAGACGCTCGTGCGGCGTGGCCTCGTCGACGAGTACCTCGGTCGGATCATCCGGTGTTCCATGCATCACGAATACGGCGAATGGGCCCAAGTGCAAACGGACTGTCAGGGGCAGGTCGGCCAGGTACGCGAGGCTGGTGTCCGACAAACGATGTGCGGTCCACGAGCGCGAACCTGCTCGCGCGGCCGCAGGATGGGATCGGGCGCGCGGTGTCCGCGATGCCACTTTGCCATCCGTGTTGCCACGCACGCACGGCCACCCCAGCAGCGCGATCCGCGACACGCACGCCTCGGGCTCCCGGCCGCGCAAGACGAGATCGCCGGTGCAGACACCGCGGTGGATTCCTGAGGCTCGCACCTCGGCCAACACGACGTCCAGCGCCGCGACATTGCCGTGGACGTCGCCCAATACGGCGAGACGCAGATCATCGACAGCGTGGGTCACGCCGCCCGAGCGGCGTCGAACGAGATGACTGTGCCGTCCTGGTGCCGCCGTGTCTGACGTGCTCGGGTCCGTCGACGATCCCGGACCGTCGTGCGCCGTGCGTGCACGAGCACCACGATGAGCGTGACGCCAAGCGTTGCGGCGATATCGAGCGACGCGCTTGGGCTTCCGCCACCGACGACGGCGGCGAGCGCTGCCAACACGAAGCCGCAGACCAGCCCGGCCAACAACGCGGCAAAGCGCTGCCGTGCGGGAGCAGGCGTGCGTGGCGCCATCTCGGGGACCAGGACCAGGCGCGGCCGCTCGACGGGCGGCGCGATGGGGTGTGCGACTGCGGATGCGTTTCTCATACCGACGACGTTAGACCGAAAATCGGTGGCGAACAAGTGTTCGTATCAAGGTTGCAATGCAACGCGTCATGCAAGGAGCGCGTTTCGCAACGAACGTTCCGCTGGGGACGGTGGGATCGGAAGGGGTGCGGATGCCCATGAAATGGGGAAAAAGGGTTGCTTTGTGGGGAGATGTGGGGTAATTTCCCTGGCGTCATGCAACACCCACCGCTTCGCGGCCAATTTGAGTGCAGCCTCGACAACCGTTTTCGCCTGGCGATCCCAGCCAAGGTTCGGGACCACTTTGCCCAGGGGGTGACGATGTCGGTGTGGTTCGACGGATGCGTCATGGTGGCGCCGCGTCAGGACTGGCAGCGCATCGTCGACGAGATGTTCGGCGAGATGGACGTGATGGACGACTCCCAACGTCAGCTCTCACGAAAGCTGCACGCGCAGTCATTTGACCAGGAAGCACTCGACAAGCAGGGCCGCGTACATGTGCCTGAATTCATCCGCACACTTGCCGACATCGAGGCGAAGGTGACGCTCGTGGGATTCACTGACTATCTCGAACTCTGGAACCCAGCCCGCTTGAAGGACGAACAGGACAGAGAGGAGGTGTCGTCCCTTGGCAAGCGCATCACTCAAGAGCGTGCCCGCTAGGCCCGCCACACCGCACGAGCCGGTTCTGGTCGCTGAGGTGATCGGAACGCTGGCCCCGACCGTCGGTCAGACGATCGTCGACTGCACGTTCGGTGCGGGGGGTCATGCCCGTCGCCTCGCCCCGCTCGTCGGGCGCTCCGGCGCCTATCTGGCCATCGATCGCGACGGCGCCGTCGAGCAGTACTTCACAACGTTCTCCGAGAGCGTCGATTGCCACACCCGCTTCATCCGCGCCGACTTCGCCGACGGGCTCAACGCGCTCGCCGACGAGGGCGTGCAGGCCGACGGGATCTTGATGGACCTTGGCATCTCGTCGATGCAGGTCGACCAGCCCGAGCGCGGGTTCTCATACTCGCGCAACGCGCCCCTCGACATGCGGATGGACGCGACGGGGCCGCGCACGGCGGCCGACCTGCTTGCCGAGGCCGGCGAAGAGGAGCTGACCGATTGGTTCCGCACGTACGGCGAAGAGCGCTACGCCAAGCAGATCGCGCGGACGATCATCCGGCAGCGCGAGAGCCGACCGATCACCTCAACCTGTGAGCTTGTCGAGCTGATCCGCAGCGCCATCCCGACGCCGGCCCTGTTCGCAGGCGGGCACCCCGCCAAGCGCGTGTTCCAGGCCTTGCGCATCGTCGTCAATGACGAGCTGGGCCTCTTGGAGCGTGGTCTCGACGCCGCTTTCGACCTGTTGGCCCCCGGTGGGCGCATCGTCGTCATCTCGTTCCACTCGTTGGAGGACCGCATCGTCAAGCGGTTCATGCAGGCCAAGGCGCGCGGATGCATCTGCCCGCCGGATCTTCCCCAGTGCGTGTGCGGGCACGAGCCCGAGGGGATGCTCGCGATGCCCAAGGCGCTTGCCGCCAAGCGCGACGAGCTCGAGCGCAACCCGCGGGCCCAGTCCGCACGCATGCGGGCGATTGTGAAAGCGGCCACGTAGTGACCGCCCGAGGAGCCTTGGCGTCCCAGCCGGCTCGCCGACCGGATGAGCGGCAGCGTCCACGCACGCGACCACAAGCGGTCCCGTCGTCGCGTCGTCGCAGTCGCACGCGGTTTCGCCTGCGCTTGGGCTTGACGGTGATCCCGCTGATCGCCGTGCTCTTCGGTGGGGTGGTGTGGCTCAACTCGGCCAAGCTGGCGATCACCAAACAGCAGGGCCAGGTGGCGCGAGACACGGTGGGCGTCAGCGAGGAACTCTCGATACTCAAGTCTTCGCAGGCGCAGTGGGACGGCAAGGTGGTCAAGAAGGCCGAACTCATGGGAATGACCCAACCGAAGAGCGACGGCTGGACCTACCTGACCGCACGTTCCGGACATTAGGCGGGCGGCACGTTGGCATCCTCGGCTCCAGGACTCCGAGGTTCCAAGCGACGGATTCAGCTGCTCGCCGTCGTCGCGGTCAGCGCATTCCTCGTCCTTGCCCTGCGTGCGACCTGGCTGGGCACGGTCCGTGCGTCCACCCTGTCGGCACGGGCGGATCGTCAGCATCTGATCACCGTGACACTGCCCGCACCGCGTGGATCGATCACCAGTTCGGATGGGCAGGCCCTGGCGGTCGACCGACCGACGATGCTCGTCACCGCTGATGCGCGGTACGTCAAGGATGCGGCCAGGACGGCGCAGACGATCACATCCGTCACGCGCGGCGACGCCGCGGATCGTGTCCGGCTCGAAGGCTTGTTGGCATCCAAACGTGCGTACGTCGTCTTGGGAAAGCACGTGTCGATCAAAGCGTCGAACTACCTCAGGAAGCTCGACCTGGACGGCGTGCACTTCACGCGGACCTCGGCCCGCAACTACCCGCAGCGGAAGGTCGCCGGGCAACTGCTGGGGTTCACGAACCTCGAGTCCGGCAACGGGATCGAGGGGCTCGAGAAGAGCGAAAACACCGTGCTCGCAGGGCGGGACGGCACGCGGACCGAGATCCGTGACCCGCGACGGGGGCAAACGGTCCGAATCGCCGCGGCTCGTGACCCCAAGGCCGGATCCGACATCGAGCTGACGATCAACGCCAACATCCAGAACACGTTCGACACGATCCTTGCCGGCTATCGCAACACCTACAAAGCCAAGAGCGCGATGGGCGTGATCATGGATCCCGACACGGGGGCCATTCTCGCAATGACCTCCGTCCCGCGAGTCGATCCCAACGACCGTGCCAAGCTCGATGCCGCGACGACGCAGAATCGGTCGGTGACCGACCCATACGAGCCCGGGTCGGTGTTCAAGACGATCACCGTCGCCGGTGCGCTCGAAGAGGGGCTCGTCACCCCGACGACGCTCTTCAACCTCCCGCCGTCGATGACGATCAACAAAGGCACCAAGGACGAGTTCACCCTCAACGAATCGCACACGCGCACGCGCTACGAGACGATGTCGACGAAAGACATCCTCGAGAAATCGAGCAACATCGGGGCGATCACGATTTCGAAGCGTCTTCGCGATCGCAGGCTCCTGCGACCGTGGATGGCGAAGTTCGGATTCGGCACGCCGACCGGGATCGACCTCGCCGCCGAAAACGCCGGCGACCTGCCCCCGGTCAAGAAGTGGAATACCGGGTCTCGCATCAACATTCCTCTGGGCCAGGGCCTGACCGCGACGCAGATCCAGCAGGTGCGCGCCTACGCAGCGATCGCCAATGGCGGATTTCTCGTGCGGCCATATGTCATCGCCAGGGTCGGTGGGCACTCGGTCGCCCCCAAGGAGCGGGTGCGAATCATCAGCGAGCGCACGTCACTCGATCTGACAAAGATCCTCGAGACCGTGGTGGAGGGGAGCACCGGCACCGCGATCACCGCGCGTCTCAAGGGGTACGACGTGGCCGGCAAGACCGGGACTGCTCAGACTGTCGATCCCAAGACGCGCAAGTACATCAACCGGTACCGCTCGTCGTTCATCGGGTACGTCCCGTCGCGCAACCCCCGCCTGGTCATCGCGATCATGTTGGACGACCCGGATCCGGCGGGTCCTCACACGGGCGGTGAGGTTGCGGCACCGGCGTTCAAGGACATCGCCGACTACGCTCTGAGCGCCCTCTCGATCCCCCCGGGGTGAACGGATTCGGTCGCCGGGGCCGCTGGTAGCATCGGTCCCCCGATGATCCTCACAAAGCTCAGCGCGGGCATCCCGGGAGCGCACCTCCGTTCGCCCCGCCCGGACGGGGAGCTGACCGACATCAGCCGGATCGTCTATCGCGCAGACCGGGCCGTTCACGGCAGCGTGTTCGCGTGCCTTCGTGGCGTGCGCGCGGACGGTCATGACTTCGCTCCCCAGGCGGTCGCCAACGGCGCATCGGCGCTGCTCGTCGAGCGCCCGTTGGACCTGGACGTGCCCCAGGTGGTCGTACCCGATGGGCGGCTGGCGATGGCCCTGGCGGCGGCGGCACTCGAGGGCGATCCCTCGCACCACATGTCGGTCGTCGGCGTCACTGGTACCAACGGCAAGACCACCAGCGCGTTCCTGCTGCATGCCGTGCTGCAGGCGGCGGGACATCAGACGGGGATGCTCGGCACGATCGAGGCGCGCGTCGGCGGCGTAGTCGAGGCGGTCCAGCACACGACCCCCGAGAGCGTCGATCTGCAGCACATGCTGGCACGCATGCGCGACGCAGGCGACACCGCGTGTGCGATGGAGGTCTCGTCGCATGCGCTGGCCCAGCGCCGTGTGGCGGGTCTCCGGTTCGCAGCTGCGCTCTTCACCAACTTGACCCGGGATCACCTGGACTACCACCCCGATGTCGAGGAGTACTACCTCGCCAAACGTGCGTTGTTCGTGCGGCCCGACGGCGAGGGGCCCAACCCGCCGGGGGCGGCCAACCTGGACGACGAGTTCGGCCGGCGCCTCGCTGTCGAGAGCGGTGCGCTCGGGTTTGCGGTGGACCACCCGGCCGACGTCCGGCCGCTCGAGATCCGCCAGTCGCGTGAGGGGTTTCAGGCCCGCATTGCGACACCCCGCGGCGCGATCGAAATCGCGAGCCCGCTGCGCGGGCGATTCAATGTCTCCAACGTCACGGGTGTCGTGGCGGTGGGGGAGCTGCTGGGTCTCGATCACGACGCCGTCGCCCGCGGCATCGCGGCCGTCTCAGGCGTACCCGGACGGTTTGAGCCGGTCGACGCCGGCCAGCCGTTTGAGGTGCTGGTCGACTACGCCCACACCCCCGACTCGCTCGACAACGTGTTGCGCGAGGCCCGCAAGCTCGTCCCCGACGGTCGGCGCCTGGTCGTCGTGTTCGGGTGCGGCGGTGACCGCGACCGCGGCAAACGTCCCCAGATGGGCGCCATCGCCACGGCTCTGGCCGACATCGCGATCGTGACGTCTGACAACCCGCGCACTGAAGATCCCGAAGCGATCATCGCGCAGATCGTTGCGGGGGCGGCGACGGGGCCGGCGGAGTTGATCGTCCAGGCCGACCGTAGGCAGGCGATCGTGCTGGCGACGGAACTGGCCGGCACCGGCGATGTGGTTGTCATCGCAGGCAAGGGGCATGAGCGCGGTCAAGAACGTGACGGGGTCATCAGTCCGTTCGACGACCGCGACGTGGCCCGCGAAGTCTTGGGAGCACACGTATGAAGCTGACCGTCAACCAGGTGATGAAAGCCACGCCCGGCGCCGTGTACATGCCGGTCGGGTCGCCGTCCACCGAGGTCGACGGTGCCTTCGTCGACTCGCGTGACGTGGTCGAGGGGGCGATGTTCGTCGGTCTGCGTGGCGAGACCCAGGACGGCGGTCACTACGCGCCGGATGCGTTGCTCCGCGGAGCCGCCGCCGCCGTCATCGGCGAGTCCACATGGCGATGGCTCGAGGGTGACCTGCGCGCGATCGGCAAGCCGGTGCTGGTCGCCAAGTCGCCGCTCGAGGTGCTGCAGGCCGGTGGCCGGTTGGCGCTCGAGCGTGTGGGTGCCCAGGTGGTCGCCATCACGGGCGCGACGGGCAAGACCACGACCAAGGACATCCTGGTGGCGATGCTTCGTGCCGCAGGCATTCGAGTCGAGGGCACACCCGGCAACCGCAACACCGAGGTGGGCGTGCCGATGTCGCTGATGGCGCTTGCCGAGGACACCCAGATCGCCGTCGTCGAGATGGGGATGCGCGGCCTTGGACAGATCGCAGAGCTCGCGCGACTCGCGCCGCCGGACGTCGGCTGCATCACGTCGATCGGGCCGGTACACCTCGAACTGCTGGGAACCGTCGAACGCGTCGCGGCTGCGAAGTTCGAGTTGATCACGTCGCTCAAGCCCGGATCGACGGCTGTCGTTCCCGCGAATGAGCCGCTTTTGCGGCAACATCTGAAAAGCCTCAGCTCGCACGTGAGGGTTGTGGAGTTCGGGGACGAGCCAACACTCAATCTCAACATGAACCTATCGACCACCTGGCAGTGGCGGTGCGCTGCAGCCGCGTTGGAATGCTGCCGCGCGTTGGACCGCATGCCCCAGGAAGGTGCGACGATCGAGGTCGCCCTGTCGGCGATGCGCGGCAACATCCGCAGCCTGGTGGTCGGTGGGACGCTGATCGAGGACTGCTACAACGCCAACCCGATCGCGATGCAGGCCGCCCTCGCGGATTTGTCCGGCCGGGAGGGGCGCCGCGTCGCCGTGCTCGGCGACATGATGGAGCTGGGTCCCGACGAGGCCGCCTATCACCGCGAGGTCGGTGCGGCGGCAGCCGCTGCAGGCGTCGATCTGGTGATTGGCGTCGGAGCGCGGGCGACCGCGTACGTCGAGGGCGCGGCAGGAGTCGAGACGGCGTACTTCGCGACCGTCGACGAGGCCGTCGCAGGTGTGGGTGAGCACCTGCGAACTGGCGATGTGGTGTTGCTCAAAGGCTCGCGGTCGATGGCGCTCGAGCGTGTCGCCGCAGTGATCGCGGCCGAGTAACCCGTGGAGCGCGTTCTGATCGCCGCGATCAGCGCGGCCACCCTGCTGATGTTCTTGGGGCCCAAGTTCATCGCCTGGCTGCGTCGCAACGAGGTCGGGCAGTTCATCAGGGCCGAGGGCATGATTCCGGACGCCCACGCGCAGAAGCAGGGGACGCCGACGATGGGCGGTGTCCTGATCCTGGTCGCGACCGCACTGCCATTTGTGATCTTGTCGACACGCAGCACCCAGGCGATGCTCGTGTTGGCGACCACCGTGGCGTGCGGGTTGATCGGCCTGGCGGATGATCTGATGAAGGTCTGGCGTCGACGCTCCGGCGGGCTCGCGGGCAAGTGGCGGATGCTGCTGTTGGCCGTCGTGTCGCTCGCATTCGTGCTGGTGGCGGTGCGCGTCACGGGTTTCGAGACCACATTGCACGTTCCTGTGGTCGACCGTGTGTTCGAGGTCGGCCCATACGTGTTCTTTGTGATCGTGTTCCTGGTGATCAGCGGATTCGCCAACGCCGTCAACCTGACGGACGGGCTCGACGGGCTCGCCGCCGGAACCAGTGGGATCGCGATGCTCGCCTATACGGGGATGGCGTTCGTCGCCGCCCAGACCGTGGGCAGTCCCATCTTCGGGCAGCGGGACCTGGCGATCTTCTGCGCGTCGCTGGTCGGTGCGTGCCTGGGGTTCCTGTGGTTCAACTCGTTCCCTGCGGCGGTGTTCATGGGCGACACCGGGTCGTACGCGCTGGGCGGCGCCATCGCGTCCATGGCCGTCATGACCAAGACCGAGATCCTGTTGATCGCGATCGGCGGCATCTTCGTGGTCGAGGCGCTGTCGGTCATCGTGCAGGTCATCGTGTTCAAGAAGTTCCGACGCCGCGTCTTCTTGATGACGCCGATCCACCACCACTTCGAGATGGCCGCGTGGAGTGAGACCAAGATCATCGTGCGTTTCTGGCTGATCGCCGCGTTGCTCGCCGCCACCGGGTTCACGCTCTTCTTCCGCGACCTTCGATGAGCGCCGACCCACAGCGTGTATTGGTTGTCGGGTTGGCGCGGTCGGGTCGCGCCGCCGCCCTGCTCCTGGCGCGTTTGGGCCACAGCGTCATCGCCATCGACGCGGCGTCGGTGGCGGCGCCCGAGCTCGTCGCCGCCGGGGTTGAGGTCCACGCACCGTTTGCGCAGGCCGTCGCCGGGATCGATCTGGTCGTCAAGAGTCCCGGAGTTCCGGCTTCAGCCGCTCCGATCGCTGCAGCGGACGCCGCCGGCGTGCCGGTCATCAGCGAGGTCGAGCTCGCATCGCGCCACCTGGACAACCCGATCATCGGCGTCACCGGCACCAACGGCAAGACGACCACGACCGAACTCACCGCGCACCTCTTGATCGCCGCCGGGATTGCGGCAGTCGCCTGTGGCAATCAGGGGACGCCACTCAGCGGGCTGGTCGGACAGGTCGATCCCGCCACGTGGTTGGTCGTGGAGTGCTCCAGCTTCCAGCTCGAGGACATCGCATCGTTCCATCCCCGTGCTGCGGTGTTGCTCAACCTGACCCCGGATCATTTGGACCGCCATGTCGACCTCGAGGACTACCTGGCGGCCAAACTTCGAGTGTTCGCGAACCAGACCGCGGTGGACCTGGCGATCGCGCCGCGCGGCATCACGCCGTCCGCAGGTGTGGCCGCTGTGCGCCACATCGACGAGGGTTCGCCAGAGGCCGGCGCGATCTGCTGGAGCGCCGGTGGGCTGCACCACGCCGAGCTTGGGCTGGTCGCCGGCTGGGACGATGTCGTCCTGCGCGGTCGTCACAACCGGCAGAATGCGATGGCCGCGGTCGCCCTGGCGGCCCACGCCGGTGCACTTCGAGACGCGTTGGCGGACGGCCTCGCGTCGTTCCCCGGCGTCGCGCACCGTCTCGAGGTCGTGGCAGACATCAACGGCGTGCGGTACGTCAACGATTCGAAGGCCACGAACCCCGACGCGGCCCTGGCGGCACTCGACGCCTACCCGGCACGTGTCCACCTGATCGTGGGCGGGCGGGGCAAGGGAACGTCGTTCGCCGCCCTGGCCACCGCGGCCAAGTCCGGGGTCGTGCGGGCCTACCTCGTCGGCGAGGCGGGCGCGGAGATCGGTGCGGCGCTGGGGCGAGCGGGCGTTGCGATCGAGTCGGTGGGCACCATCGGCGCCGCGGTCAGCGCAGCTGCGGAGCTGGCATCGCCAGGCGACACCGTCCTGCTCGCCCCGGCGTGCACCAGCTTCGATCAGTACGCCAACTTCGAGGAACGCGGCGAGGACTTCCGGGCTGCCGTAGATGCGCTCACACGCCTGAGGTAAACAGGGAACATCGTCGCGAGGGGCGCGGGCACCGACGTCGAATCTTCAAGGGTGGTGGCCTCCGCCAAGACCTCGCCGGCAAAACGATCGCGCTCACGCCCTGCGCGTGATCGGTCGGAGCGCATGCTGCTGGGAGCCGTGGTGTTCCTGGTCTGCCTGGGCTTGTTGATGGTCTATTCGGTCTCGAGTGCGCGCGCCGTGATCGAGGGCAGCGATCCCGCCAGCTTGGTCCGCAAGCAGATCATGTACGCGCTTTTGGGCTTCGGCGTGCTCGGGCTCATCGCCCGTATGCACGTGGACGCGTTTCGTCGTCTGGCCCCGATGGCGGTGGGAACGTCCATCGTCTCCTTGCTGGCGGTGATCGTGCTGCCCACGGCGGGGCTCCCGATCCACTCGGTGTTCGTCAATGGTGCCAAACGCTGGCTCGCCATCGGGCCGGTGCAGATCCAACCATCCGAGCTCGCCAAGATGGCGTTGATCCTCTGGATCGCAATGGCCGTGGCCCGTGACCCCAAACGGCTGGCCCAACCCAAGGGACTCGTGCCCTTCATCGCCCTGACCGGCCTGTTCGCGGCGTTGATCGTGATCGAACCGGACCTCGGCACGACGGGGACCTTGGTCTTGACCGCATTTGCAATGGTGTTCGTCGCCGGAGCACCCGTCAAGAAGCTCGGCGTCATCGGCGGTGTGATGGGAGGGCTCGTCGTGCTCGTCATCATGTCGTCGCCCTATCAGCGTGCGCGGGTCGTGTCGTTCCTCAATCCGTGGGCGGACCCGACCGGCGACGGGTTCCAAAGTGTGCAGGGCCAGATCGCGATCGGCTCGGGTGGGATTTTTGGCAGCGGTCTCGGCAACAGCATCCAAAAGAACTTCTTCTTGCCAGAGGCGCAGACCGACTTCATCGGTGCGATCATCGGTGAGGAACTCGGCCTGATCGGCCTGTGCGCGATGATCGCCGCGTTCGTGGTGCTCGGCGTCGCCGGGTACCGCATCGCAATGCGCTCGCGCAACCTGCACCAACGGCTGCTGGCAGCCGGCATCACATCGCTGATCTGTGTCCAAGCGGGCATCAACTTGGGCCAGGTGTTCGGGCTGCTGCCGGTCACCGGGGTCCCATTGCCCCTGGTTTCGGCGGGAGGCACGAGCGTCGTGGTATTCCTTGCCGGGGTAGGGGTTCTCGTCAACATCTCGCGACAAGGGAAGAACGCACATGCGCGCCGTGCCGGCACCGGATCCGACTCGAGTGGTGATCGCAGCCGGCGGAACGGCGGGTCACGTCAAACCGGCACTGGCGACCGCCGACGCATTGCGAGCTGAGGGGGCGTCGGTCTCGTTCATCGGGACCGGACGCGGCAGCGGGGCGGGGCTTGTGGCGGCGGCGGGCATCGCGGAGGACGTGGTCCCAATGCGTGGGCTCGAGCGGCGGCCGACGCCCAAGAACCTGGTCGCCTTGGCGCTGGCCGCCCTGGCCGTTCCGCGGGCGATGGCGGCGCTGCGCCGCAGACGCGCGGACGTGGTCATCGGAGGTGGGGGATATGTCGCGGGTCCGGTTGCGCTGGCCGCGTGGCTCATGCGCATCCCGCTGGTCTTGACCGAGGCCGACTCGCATTTGGGGATGGCCAACCGTCTGGCCGCTCCGTTTGCCCGCCGTGTGGCGTTGGCGTTTCCGATTGCGGGGCGGACGGGGGACAAGTACGTGGTGACCGGCCGACCGGTGGGCGCCGATGTGCGCGGCGCGACGCGTGCGGCCGGGCGCGCCGCCCTGGGCATCCGGGACGTTGCGGTGTGTGTCCTGGTCGCCGGTGGCAGCCAGGGCGCACGAACGATCAACCGGGCGGTTGCCGAGGCATTTGGCGACGGACCCCCGTTTGAGCTGATCCACCTGGCCGGTGCGGGCCAGGTCGACGAGGTTCGGACGCTTCTGGCGGATCGCGAGCCGGGTCCGCGGTACCACCTGATGGGGTACCTGGACAACTTCCACGACGCGGTGGCGGCAGCTGACCTGGTCATCTCGCGCGCGGGTGGCTCGGTGTTCGAACTCGCCGCGATCGGTCGTCCGGCGATCTTGATCCCGTATCCGCACGCGACCGCCGACCACCAGACCAAGAACGCACGGTGGCTGGTTGATGCGGGTGCCGCAGTGTTGGTCCCCGATGCCGAATGCACCGCCGAGCGCATCGCCACCCTCGTCACCGAACTGCTCGCAGATCCTGCGCGTCGCGAGGCGATGGCCCAGGCTGCACGGACGGTCGCCAGGCCCGATGCCGCTGAGGTGATCGCGGCGACTGCGTTGCGGCTGGCGGCCGCGTGAGCCCACGAACAATTCATTTGGTCGGGATCGGCGGCGCCGGCATGAGTAGCCTGGCCCGCCTCGCCGCGCAGGCCGGCTATGTGGTCAGCGGAACCGACCGCGATGACTCAGACGTCCTGCGCGCGTTGCGTGAGATCGGGGTGGACGCGCGCGTGGGGCACACCGCCGATGCGCTTCCGGCAGACGCCGACGCGGTGGTCGTCTCGACGGCGATCGCGGCCGACAACCCGGAGCTTGCCGCTGCGACCACCCGGGGCCTTGCGGTGATGCACCGTGCCGACCTGCTGGCGGAGTTGATGTCAGCCCGCCGGGGTCTCGCAGTCGCGGGTGCACATGGCAAGTCGACGACAAGCGCGATGCTGGCGCAGGCGCTCGGGGATGCGTCGGCGTGCATCGGCGCGACCGTGGCGGGAGGCGGCGGGACCGGTGCCGTCTGGGGCGACGGGCCGTGGTTTGTCGCCGAGGCCGACGAGAGCGACCGGTCCTTGCTGAAGCTCGCTCCCGAGGCGGCGATCCTGCTCAATGTCGACCACGACCACCACACGACGTACGCCAGTCTGGATGAGGTCGCGGCGGTGTTCCGTGCGTTCATCCGGCGACTTCCCCGCACGGGGGTGTTGATCGTCGGCCCAGATGCGCGGGCGCGCGCCGTTGCCGAGGCGGCTCCCTGTACGGTGCGAATCATCGGCGACGTGCCGGATGCCTTCTGCTCGGTCAGCGGTGGCGGTGACGCCGCGATGCTGGTCATGACCGACGGGCGACACATCCCGCTGGACCTGGCCGTGCCCGGGCATCACAACCGGACCAACGCGGCGTGTGCCGTGGCGCTTGCGGACTGGTGCGGCGTCGATCCGGCCTCCGCAGTCGCGCGCCTGCGGACGTTTACGGGAGTCGGTCGCCGCTTTGAGCACCGCGGCACCGTCGGGGGCGTGACCATCTTCGATGACTACGCCCACCACCCGGTGGAGATCACCGCGACATTGTCGGCGGCGCGCAGTCGCCACCCCGGGCGGATTGTGGTGCTCTTCCAACCGCACCTCTACTCGCGAACCAAGGCGCTGCTCGGCGAGTTCGGCCAGGCGTTGGGGGCGGCTGATCTGGTCGTCGTCACGGACATCTATGCCGCGCGCGAACCCCTCGACCCGTCGATCAGCGGACGTGACGTCGCCGAGGCTGTTCCACCCTCGACCGACGCACGATTCGTCCCCGGCATCGATGACGCGTGTGACGCCATCGCGCGTGAGCTTCGTGCCGGTGACCTGGTGTTGACGGTCGGCGCGGGCGACGTGACGCGCGCGGGGCAGGAGTTGATCACCCGGCTCCAAAGACGTCTGGGTGATGGAGGTGACGCACACGAACTCGACGCACCCTGACCTGGTCCCCAACGCCCCGCTTGCCCGCTTCACGACGATCCGCGTCGGCGGGGATGCGGATTGGCTCGCCGAGGCCGGATCCGCGCGCGCGGTGACGGCCGCCTTGGCGTGGGCACGTGATGCAGGCGTGCCGGTGGCGATCGTGGGGAAGGGCTCCAACCTGTTGGTCGACGACGCGGGGTTTCGTGGACTCGTCCTCCGCCTCCGCGGACGCCTTGAGGGCATCTCCGTCAGGGGGGAGTGCCTGTGGTGCGGTGGGGGAGCCTCACTGCCGCGCGCGGTGTTGCGCGCCGCGGGCGTCGGACTGACCGGCCTGGAGTTTGGGGCCAGCATCCCCGGCACCGTCGGCGGAGCCGTCGCGATGAACGCGGGCGCCTATGCAGGCGAACTCAAGGACGTGCTCGAGTGGGCCGTCATCTGCTCGGCCGACGGGCGTTGCCGCGTCGGTTTGGACGAGCTGCTGTTTGGATACCGGTCAAGCGCGATCAGGCCGTTTGAGGTGGTCGCCATGGTCGGATTTCGGCTTCGACCTGGCGACCCCCAAGCGATCAAGGCAACCCTCGCCGACTTCCGTCGCCATCGTCGCGCCACGCAGCCGCAGGGCGCGCGGACGTTCGGGAGTGTCTTTGCCAACCCGGAAGGTGAGTCGTCGGGAAGGCTCCTCGATGCGGCAGGGTGCAAAGGATTTGCGATCGGCGGTGCGCGATTCTCACCGGTGCACGCGAATTTCATCGAAGCCTCGCCCGGGTGCTCGAGCGCGGACGTTCTGGCGCTGATGAGTGAGGGGCGACGACGTGTGCGGGCGGCCGGCGGCCCGGTGCTCGCAACGGAGGTTCGGTACCTGGACCCGATCCACGGGATCGGCGCTCCGCCCTTGGAGGCACTATGAGCACCAGGGCGGCGACTGCGCTGATGGACCGCCGGCGCGCGGTTCGCCATGCGCGCCATCGACGTCGGCGCACAGCGCTCCTCGGCCTCGTGGCCGGCTCGGCGATCGTCGCAGGGGGATGGTGGCTCGGTACCGGTCCACTGCTTTCGGTGACCTCGGTCGAGATCTCGGGCTACCGTCAGGCCGATCAGGCGACGGTCATCCGCACCGTCCAGATCGCCGCGCGTCGCGGCACGATGCTGAAGCTCCCGACGGTGGATGTCCGCGAAGCGCTTGCCCGCTACCCCTGGGTGCAGGACATCTCGCTGCACCACAACTGGCTGCGCGGCATCGATGTCCGGATCGTCCAAGCGACCCCCGCGGCGATCGCGCTGACAGGTGACGGTCGGCGGCTGCTGGTGTCGGATGCCGGGCGCGTGCTGGGCGACGCCGGCGAGAGTCGGGACTTGCCGACATACCGCGTGGCCGCGTTGAAGGTGGGCACCTGGCTTCGCGGCCCGGCCCAACGCGCACCGTTTGAGTTCTTGACGGCGATGTCTCCCGGGGCCGGTCGACGTGTGCAGGCCCTGCGTTGGGAGCGAGGTGTGGTCATCGGTCGATTGGCCACCGGTGCCGAACTCAAGCTCGGTCCGCCGCGTCAGTTGTGGGCGAAAGGACGTGCGGTCGAAGCGGTGTTGAACAGCCCCAAGATCGCGGAGAAGCTGGCGACCGCCGGCTACCTCGATGTCAGCGCACCCACGCAGCCAACGCTGGGCGGACTCTCCTCGGCTACGCCAATCGCACCCTCAACAGTAGGTCAACCCTTAACTACAGGGTGACCCCAACGCTCCGGTAGTAGTCGAGGTTACTTGACACGGGGGTGGTTGGACACTAGTTTGCCGTGCTGGGATCGCTTGCTCGGAAAGCGTTGATTCGGTTCTTGTGCTGCACCATCTTAACCTCAATACTGACTTGAGGTTCGAAGAACCTCCTGCAAGCAACCCTCAATTCGTGGTCGATAGCCAGACGGAGAGGCGACTTTCGGTGGACAACTACCTCGCGGTAATCAAGGTCATCGGGTGTGGCGGAGGCGGTACGAACGCCGTCGATCGAATGGTCGATGCCGGCATGCGTGGCGTCGAGTTCATCGCCGTCAACACCGACGCCCAGGCCCTCCAAATGTGCGACGCGCAGATCAAGCTGCAACTGGGCGGCACGATCACCAAGGGTCTTGGCGCGGGGGCTGACCCCAAGATCGGGCGCGAGGCTGCGGAGGAGAGCCGCGAGGAACTGAAGGAGGCCATCCGCGGGGCGGACATGGTCTTCGTGACCGCGGGCGAGGGTGGCGGCACCGGTACCGGGGCAGCCCCGGTCATCGCCCAGATCGCCAAGGAGCAGGGCGCGCTGACCGTCGGCGTCGTCACCAAGCCGTTCGCGTTCGAAGGACTGCAGCGCACGCGTCGTGCCGACGAGGGCATCGAGGAGCTTCGCAAGCACGTCGACTCGGTCATCGTCATCCCCAACGAGCGCCTGCTCGAAGTCGTCGACCCCAACACGTCGATCATGGATGCGTTCCGTCTGGCCGACGACGTGTTGCGTCAAGGTGTTCAGGGCATCACCGATCTGATCACGGTGCCGGGTCTGATCAACCTCGACTTCGCGGATGTGCGGACGATCATGGCCAACGCCGGCTCGTCGTTGATGGGCATCGGGACGGCCTCAGGTGAGAACCGTGCGGCCGAGGCCGCCAAGTCGGCCATCTCGTCGCCGCTGCTCGAGAGCACGGTGTCCGGCGCGACGGGCGTGTTGATGAACATCACCGGCGGTCCCGACATGGGGCTCTTCGAGGTCAACGAAGCCGCGACGATCATCCGTCAGGCAGCGCACAGCGACTGCAACGTCATCTTCGGGGCGGTCATCGACGAGTCGGTCGGCGATCACCTGCGTGTGACGGTCATCGCCACCGGGTTCGACGGTCCCAAGCAGCCCGAGCGCGCTGCCGAGCGTCCGGCGACCAGCTGGCGTCGTGAGCCGTTGTTCCCGACATTCGAAGCGCCCGAGTCGACCGTCCCGAGCTTCGGGAATCAGGAGCGAAACGAACTCGAGGTGGGCGACGACGACGATGCTCTCGACGTCCCGTCGTTCCTGCGCGACAAGTAGCACTCAGAGAGACGATGCCCGTTCGGTGGCGTCATCGGGGTCCAGCCCGCTGACGTAACGCGGCCGGAAGGGCGACCGGGCGCGACTGCTGGGTGCCACGACCTGTCGCAGTTCGCGCCCCGGTGAGATCAGCGCAATGTGTCGAGCATCGCCCAGTAGCCGGGATAGGTCTTGGCGACGCAGCTCGGGTCTCGGATCGCGACGCCGTCGATGCGCAGACCGGCCAAAGCGAACGCCATTGCCATGCGATGGTCCGCGTACGTCTCGATCTCCGCGCCGTGGAGGGAGCCGGGGGCGATCGTGAGTCCGTCGCCGAGGGCGTGAGCCTCGACCCCGAGCTTTCGCAACTCGTCAGCAACCCCGCCGATGCGGTCGGATTCCTTGGCCCGGATGAATCCGACGCCGTCGATCGTCGTCGTGGAGTCGGCAAAGGCCGCCACCACGGCGAGCGTTGGAACCATGTCGGACAGATCACGCAGATCGACCCGGACGCCACGGAGCCGACCGTCACGTCGCACCGTGACGCGATGGGGTGCGCGCTCCACAGCCGCGCCCATCTGTTCGAACACGTCGACGATCGCCACATCACCTTGGATCGATGCCGTCCCGAGACCCTCGACGGTGACCGCGCCGCCGACGATCATCGCGGCCGCCCAGGGGTATGACGCCGCGCTCGCATCGGGTTCGATCGCGAAGTCACACGCTCGGTAGCCGGTCGGGGCGACCACGAACGTGCGCGCGTCAGGACGTCCGACCTCGGCGCCGAACGCCCGCATCACCGCGATCGTCATCTCGATGTAGGGCTCGGAGACGAGGTCGGTGGACACGACGATCCGCATGGGTCCGCGCGCACAGGGCGCGGCGAGCAAGAGTCCGGATAGGAACTGGCTCGACGTGTCGGCCGCCAACAAGAGCTCACCGCCGGGCAACCCGGACACCTGCAGCCCTGCCGGGAACCCGCTCGGGCTTGGCGCGGTGGTCGGATCGGCACCGCATGCACGGAGCGCCTGCCACGTCGGTCCCATCGGACGGCCGCGCATCTGTGGATGAGCGTCGATCGTGAGTCGGCCGGTTCCGAGCGCAAGGAGCGGCAACGCGAACCTGGCCGTGGTCCCTGATTGCCGGACGTCGACATGGACGCCGTCGACGCGTGGGTACCCGTTGCACCCGCGATCATCCAGCGATCATCGTCAACCTGAACTTGGATCCCAATGGCCGCGAGGACGCTGCGCATGGCAGCGGTGTCGTCGGCTTCGAGGGCACCGAGCAGCGTGCTCGTTCCGTCGGCCAGAGCCGCGCACACGAGCGCGCGGTTCGTGATCGACTTCGACCCGGGGACGTCTACTGCGACATCCAGCGCAGTGTGCCGCCGCACCTCGATGCGCATCGGATCAGGCAGGGCGCTGAGATCGATCACGGTCGTCGGCGTTCATTCGGATTGGTTGGAAGCGTCCGACGCACGGACGCCCGAGGGACGCGTTGCCCGAATACCGCGGGCATCGGCTATGAGGACTCTGGGCCGTCGCGATCACGCTCATCCGCGCGTTGCTCCTCGTCGGGAACAGACCTGCGCACACGTTGGTAGGCGTATGCACCAGCCAGGAGCAGGAGGCCCACGACGACGAATGACGCGGCCCGGTTGATCGAGCTGAGGTTCGCGAGGTCGTAGATGAAGAGCTTGACGATCGCCAAGCCGAGCAAGCCGAGGCCGGCGAGGCGGGCTTCGCGCACGCCCTTGCCGAGTCCCCAGACCACGAGTCCGAGACCCACGACGGCCCAGAATGCCGAGAGCGTCGTCTGGGCACGTTGCTCGTCTGCGCCCAGGCCGTCGACGATTGCGATGGACACCAGGTACATGACGGCGGTTGCGGCGACCCAGGTGGACGCTCGGGTCAGCGGGATCGCTTCCAGCCTGCCGAGTGCGCCCGCCGGGGTGATACGTCCCAACCAGACTGCGGTGGCGGCGATGACGAGGAGTGCGACGGTGGCATCGGGAAACGACCTCACCCCGACCCTGAGGGCCTCGAGCGGCACCTCGATCGCCAGCGCGTGGATGATCGCCGCGCCGACGTATCCGAAGGCCAGCAGGCTGCCGATCCTCTCTGAGCTTCTCGCGGACACCCAGGCGAGCAGTGCGGCCTCCGCGCAGAACGCCACCACGAGTGACGGCCCGTCGAGAATCAGCGCGGTTGCGATCGCGGAGAGGATGGCCCCGATCCCGATGACCGCCAACGCGATATCCGCGGCCACACCGCGTCGTCGCAGCACCGCGCCGATCGCCACGTGCGCGAGGGCGAGCGCGACGATCCAAAGGTCTTCCCCTCGGTGGTGGCCCTGTCTGTGCAGGGCGATCCATCCGGTCGCCGACGCCGTCACCGCGGCCGCGACGGCGAGTCCTGTGGACGAGACGTGCAACGCGGTCGCCTGCGTGCGGATGTCGTAACCGATCGCAGCGACGAGGTTGACGAGCCAGAACAGCGTGAGCACCACGAGCACGGTGGTGACGGCCGTGGCGTTCGCATCGACCCAGACGATGAGTTGTGGCAGGCTGACCAGGAATGCGGCGGCGGACAGCCACGCCCATCTGCGCCACAGGACCACGGTAGTCGAGGCGAGCAGCGAGATGACCACGAAGACGAGTGTGCCATTGGACGTCGGCGCCTCGACGAGGATTGGTGCCGCAAGCGAGCCGACGATGCCCAGACCTGCGAACAACCGTGAGTCAAGGTGGATGGCCAAGGCGACCGCGCCCGCTCCGACCAGGCCGCCGAGGATCAGGCCAGGGCCGGGGTCGACGAACCCGTAGACCTGGGTCGCGGTCGTGATCGTGGCGAAGAGGCCGGCGATCCCGACGCCGATCGCCGCTCGCGACGCATCGGTCTGACCCTTGCGCTCGTGCAACCAAATGCCGCCCGCCACCAGGCCCAGTGAGCCGGTCGCGGCCAACAGTACGCGGGCGCCCTCGCCGATGAGCCCGTTCTTGATCGCAAGCGCCAGAAAGAAGATGACTCCGAGCAGGACGGCGAGGCCACCCACCAGGGCGAGCACACGTCCGCCGAGCAGGTCTTCGGTCAGGCGCGACTCGGGGCGTTTCGTGCGTGGAGGGGGTGGCGCCATCGGACGGGACTGCGCCGGCGCGACGGGTCCGTCCCGATCGATTCCGGCTGGGATGTCAGGTCGTGCGGTTGACGTCGCGGCGGGTCGGCGCGGGGCGTGCTGCTCGAGTTCGTGGACGCGGGCGACGAGCCCACGTACCTGCGCCTCGAGCGTGTCGATTCGAGCAGCCTGCGAGTCGTCACCCATTCCGACCAGTATTCAGGCGGGCTCGGATGCCGTGGAACAGCGGGCGTGGGCCGGTTTCGCATGGGCGGCGTGGTAGCGTCTCGCACCGATGTCGAGCGCGCTCCTTCGCACCCCCCTGCATGACCGTCACGTCGCGTTGGGTGCCAAGCTCGGTGGCTTCGCAGGTTGGGACATGCCGCTGGAGTACACGACGGTGCGTGACGAGCATCGCAGCGTGAGGACGCGGTGCGGTGTGTTCGACGTCTCGCACATGGGGCAGATCACGGTCGTCGGCGACGGCGCGCGCGCGTACCTGGGCGAGGCGCTGACCAACGACATCGACAAAATCGAGCCCGGCGAGGGCCAGTACACGCTTGTCTGCCGCGAGCACGGCGGCGTGATCGACGACCTGATCGTGTACGAGGTTCTGGACCACTACATGATCATCTGCAACGCATCCAACGTCGCCCCGGTCTTCGAATGGGTGGCGGCGCGCGCGCCGACGGGCGTCACGGTCACGGACGTGTCGGAGCGGTACGCGATGCTCGCGCTACAGGGGCCGACATGGGAGCAGGCCATCGGCCCGCTCGTGATCGGGAGCGAGATCTTCGAACTGCCGTACTTCGGGATCGCGCAGGTGTCCCTCGCAGGGGTGCCGAGCTTGGTGGCGCGCACCGGGTACACCGGCGAGCCGGGCGTCGAGATCATGTGCCCGGCCCACCGCGCGGCCGATGTCTGGGACGCGCTGATGGCCGGTCCCGACGCGCCCACCCCGGCCGGCCTCGCCGCACGCGACACGTTGCGCATGGAGATGGGGTACCCGCTCTACGGACAGGAACTCAGCCTGACGCGGACACCGATCGAGGCGGGCCTCAAATGGGCCTGTGATCTGGAGGGCGGGTTCGTCGGAGCGGATGTGATGCTCCGGCAGGTCGCCGACGGCACACCGGATCGCCTCTGCATCTTCACGCTCGACGAGCCCGGGATCCCGCGCATGGGCTGCCCGGTCTCCGTGGGTGACGGGGTCGTGGGCGAGGTCACGAGCGGTACGCTCTCGCCAACGCTGGGCATCGGGATCGGGATGGCCTACGTGCGCACAGACTTGGCCGCCCCCGGGACGGCCCTCCAGATCGACATCCGCGGCAAACGCAAGGCCGCGACCACCGGCAAGCGACCACTGGTCGACACATCACCCAAGAAGGACGAGAGCGATGGCTGACGAGACCTACCCCGACGATCTGCGCTACCACCCCGAGCACGACTGGGTTCGAATCGAGGGCGATGAGGCCGTGTTCGGCATCACCTGGTACGCCCAGGACGCCCTGGGCGAGGTCGTCTACTACGACCCGCCCGAGATCGGCGCGGCGATCGTCAAGGACGACTCCTACGGAGAACTCGAGTCGGTCAAAGCGGTCTCAGACATCATCGCTCCGGCGAGTGGCGAGGTCACAGCCGTCAACGACACCATGCGCGACACCCCCGAGACCGTCAACAACGACCCCTATGGCGCCGGTTGGCTCATCCGGGTTCGCCTGACAGACCCCTCGGAGCTGGACCACCTGATGGACGTCGCGACCTACCGCTCCTATCTGGCGGGGTTGTAACGCGCCTCCGGGGAGACCGTCCGCCGGAAGGGTTGGCGCCGTCGGCGCGTTGCCGTGTATCAGCATGCGTGTGACGAGCTCTGTTGCGACACCGGACGTTCCGGTTTCCAACCGCTCCGAAAGGATTTGCGCATGGCAACGCTCCGCCAACTCTGGGTCACGCTGTCGACCGCCGACACGTTCCTCGCCGGCACCGACGCTGACCTCTTCCTCGAATTCGGCTTGACCGGCAGGGTCGTGAAGCTGCCAGACCAGCCCGGCAACGACCTCGAGCAGCCGGGATTGCTGCCGCCCTTCACGCCGGGTTCGGCGTCGAACGCGACCACGTACATCTTCGACGTCGATGGCCTCGCCACATCGGACTTCGTGCCCGGCACACTGACACTGCGCAACGGCAACCAAGGACCGCTCCCGGGTCCTCCCGGTCAGCTCGGACAGGGGTGGCGCTGCCACGGTGTCCTGATCGTCGGCCTGGGTGAGGACGGCAAGTTCTACCCACTCGTCGCGATGCCCGACGTCGACCGCTGGCTCGCAGCGGACGAACCAGAGGGCCTGACCCTCAAGCTCGACGTCCTGAAGCCGACTGAGATCGGGGTGCTGGAGGGCGCAAAACTCGTCGTCGGGGTCTGAGGAGAAAACAGAACTGAGCGCCGCGACTTTCGCGTCGCGAGGTTCTGTTTTCACCCCCAGCGGGGTGGGCGTTTGCAACGCCCGCGCAACTGACGACAAATCGCTTGCGTAGTCCATCGGACGCCGTGCTCGGCCCCGTGCGAAGGCCGGGCACGGTCGCCCGCCGCAGAAAACGCCCAATCACGGGCGCGTTGGCGGAAGGTCATACACTCCGGCACAAGTGGACGATGATGCGATTGGCGGCGATCGGCGGAGCGTGATTCTGGCGGTCGTCGCGCGGCGGGCTGAGCTCGAAGAGTGCGGAACACCGACCGAAGTCTTCGCGCAGCTTTTCAGCGAGGTCTCACGTGGACTGTTTGGTCCGCCGGACGCGGTGGTCGGGTGGGTCTATGAGACGTTCCACGACCTGGATCGTCGAGCGGTGTTCGCGGTCGCGCGGAACGGCGGGGGCAAGATCGACGCGGGCGGTGTGGTTGCCGCCAGCAGGCTCTACACGCCGCGCTACGTCGTCGACTTCTTGCTGCAGAACAGTCTGGGGGCGATGTGGTGTGCGATGTATCCCGGCTCCAGACTGAGCGATGGGTGGCCCTTGATGGTTGCGGGCGCAGTCGGGCGCGAGCGGACGCCCGCGGCCCTCCGTGATGTCCGGCTGCTCGATCCGTGCTGCGGGTGTGGGGCATTTCTGCTGCCGGCGTTCGACATGCTCGAGCAGATGTACGCCGAGGAGCGGTCGCTCGCTCAGGCGGGCCGCATCCCGCGTGACTGGACCGTCGCGCCCGAGGACACCGCGCGTACGATCGTCGAGCACAACCTGCACGGCGCGGACCTCGATGCGACGGCTGTCGCGATCACTGTGGATCTGCTGCGCGCACGTGCCGGGGCGAATGTCTCCGTCAACCTGCACGTTCCGCAGCTGCCAATTGGCAGCCTTTCGATGGGCAACTGGCCGATCCAGCGGTTTGACATTGTGTGCACCAACCCGCCCTACGTGGGGTTTCGGATGCTGGACCCCACGGTCAAGGAGGCCGTACGCGCCGTGGATCCGATGGCGCGGTCGGATCTGGCCGTGGCGTTCCAGAGCCGGTGCTTCGGGCTCCTGCGCGAGGGGGGCTTGTGCGCGACCGTGACCCCGGCCTCGTGGCTCACGGGCCGCGAGTCGCTGCCGCTGCGCAAGCACATCCTCACACACGGTGGCCCGCGATTGACCGCTGCGTTGGGACAGCGGGTGTTCGATCAGGCGCCGTTGCTGTTTGTTGGGCTGAGCATCGTGGAGCGCGGCCGTCACCCGGAGTGTGTGCACGTTTTGCGACCCCACGTCGGGAGTGGGGAAGCGGGGCTGTTGCACACGGTTGCATCCGGGGGAATGGCGACCGACCGTGTGCTCCTTGAGCGCCTACCGCTGCGGCCGTTCCTTCCGGGCGCTCCGCCGGCAGTCCTCGCGATGGCCGGTCGGGGACCGCGGGTCGGTGACCTGTTCACGTCGTTCGATGGCGTGTGGACAGGTGACAACGCGCGCGACACCCGGTACTGGTGGGAGCTGCCGACCGGCGCCGATGAGTGGCGGCCGCTGTCCGGCGGGCAGGGCAACGAGCCCTGGAGCGGACCGATCCGCCGCCGCATCCACCCATCGCACGTCGCAGGGCAACCGCCACGAATCGGTGCAATCGAGTACGCACGCGTCGCCGGAGGGCGGCTCGCTGCACGGCTCGTCGACAACGGGGCGGCATCGCTTGCGGGCATCGTGACGCTCGTCGGCCGTGACGACGAGGCATCCGAGCGCGTCGAGGAGTTGCTCGCGATCTTCAACTCCCGAATCGGGACCGCATGGCTGCGTACCCTGACCAGCGGCCTCAACTTCAATCCGGGCTATGCGGCCGAGGTCCCACTCGGCCGCTCCGCGCCGCCGGATGAGCTGCGGCAGGTCGTGCGACGGCTGGTTGGCATGAAAGCCGGCCTGACCCGGCGCGACCCGACGGCCGACACGTTCGTGGCCACGCGTCGTCCATGGGAGCCGTGCGAGATCACACCGCAGATCGATGCGCTCGAGGCTGAGCTGGACGGTCTGCTCGCACGTCACCTTGCGATCGACCGAGTGGAGTATTCACGCATCGCTCCCGTCGTCCGCTCCAGCCGGCGTGGCAATGACCTGGAGGATTACCTGATGGTCCACGTCATGCGGCTCGGCGGTTTCCGCTGGCCGACCGACCCCCAGGCACAACGTGCGCGAGCACGGCAGACAGACGTCTTAGCGATGGTCGAGCAGCTTCGCGACGTGCTCGGCGCTGAAGGCGGACCTGACCTCGGGATCGACCTGCCGGACTGGATCACGCGCCGCCTGCCGCGCTATCAGGAATCGCGATTTCGGCGCCGGCCCGTCTTGTGGGTGTCCCGCGGGGTCATCGGCCTCGTCCCATCCGGCGTGGACCCCCCGGGGATGTCCTGAACGACTGGTGGGGGCCGGCCGTGACGTGACACCCGAGTACCCGCCGCTCTGACCAGTGGCCCCGGCGGAACCACACGAACGCCCAGGTCGCGAACCGGGTGCCCCAGAGGCACGGAGTCAAACGCCGGCCTGGTCGCCGGGCGCCCGGTCGAGCCGACGTCCGGAACGCCCGCAAGCGTCCCGCGATACTCACCACGCGGCGGTCAGGAAGTCGCGAACGGCTGCGACGTACGCCACCTGTTCTTCGGCGAACGCCATGTGGGCGCTGTGCTCGAACACGACGAGTTTGGCACCGGGGATCCCGGCCGCGATCACCTCGGCGCCTTCGACGCAGCACGTGCGCTCATGGCGACCGGTCAGCACGAGCACCGGCTGCGGGATCAGGTGGAGTCGCTCCTCGACTTCGATGGCGCCGTAGCCCTCGCGCGCCCCCAGCCGGATGACCTCGGGTGAGTAGACGGCGTCCGCCATGTCCGCGGTCATCGCGGCGATGCGCGGATCGCGCGGGTCGGCGAAATGGAAGGGCAGTTGGTCGCGCAGGAGTGCCGCGCATCCCTCCTGGGTCTCGACCCATTGCTCGTTGGCCCACGACTCGGTGACCTGTTGGCGAAGTTCGGCCGGCTCAAACCGGTCGAGCTCGTCCTGGATGCGCTCCAGGAACCGCTCAGAGGGGAGGCCACTCGAGATGATTGTGGCAGTGGCGGCGCCCGGAAAGTCCACCGCGTGTTGCAGCGCGACGAACGCTCCGAACGAATGGCCGAGCACCGCATACCGCTGCAAGCCCATCGCGGCGGCGAGTTCGGAGATGTCACGTGCCATCCGGCTCAGGGTGACGGTCGCAAGCGGCGCACGGTCGGACCTGCCCTGGCTCCGCTGGTCGACCAATATCAACCGAACCTGGTCGGTCAGCCCATCCAGGTGGTGGCCGAACATCGTGTGATCAAGCCCCGGACCACCGTGCAACACGATCAGCGGCAGGCCCTCGCCGCGTTCCACAACGTGGAGACGTGTGTCGTCGACCGGGAGGAGCAGTCCCGTAGCCATGAGGACCGCTTTAGCCCCGCGCGGGACGGTAGATGGCACGCGAGATCGTTTCGAGGCGCGCGGTGCCGGGACCGTGCAGTCCACCCGAGTCCCCCCGGATGCGTCGCACGACCTTGGGCCACAGGCGTTCGGACTTGGCCAGACGGAGCGCCAGGCCCGGGGCCTGCTCGAACAGTAACTTGCCCGCCCACGAGACCGCACGATGACGTGAGAGCGCGCCGTCAAGCGTCGCTTGGAAGTCGTCGAGGTTGGTGGTGCGTCCGGCGAGCAGGTCGACGACCGCTGCGGCTGCGAGCCGGCTGGACAGAAACGCCTCATACATGCCGTCGCCCGACATCGGGTCGACCAGGCCGGCGGCATCACCGATGACGATCGCGGGTCCGCGTGCCACCCGGGCTCCCGGACGGCGCAGTGGCAGCCGGTATCCACGGACGCTCTCGATCGCGCCGGGATCGACTCCGGCCTCGTTGCAGAGGCGTGTCAGGTGGTCACGCAGCCTGGGGCCCTCGCGGCTCCAACCACCGACGCCCAGGTTGGCGTGTTCGCCCTTGGGGAACACCCACGCATACCCGCCGGGCACGGTGTCGAACTCCAGCCACATCCGGCCACGCCAACGGTCCGGATCGATCGCGTCCCATGGCACGTTGCCTTCGTATGCCACGCCGTAGGTCACACCACCTGCAAGCCCAAGCGCCGTGGCGCTGACTCCGTTGCAGCCGTCGGCGCCGATCACGACGCGGGCGCTCATGCGGTCGGTATCGGTCGCGACGATCGCGCCATCGACGTCAAGCTCGATCCCGCGGACACGCACGCCGTCGCGAAAGTCCACGCCCTGGGCCGCGGCCTGCTCGGCCAGGTGCGCGTCCAGCCGCCGCCGTTGCGTCATCAGGACCAGGGGTTCGTCGGCGCTTCGCTCAAACCGCTCCCGGTACCCAAACCCAAGTTCAACGTGGGTCACACGGTCCTCGACGACGGGCGTGACGTCGATTGGCAGGTGCTGGAGCCCACGGACCGTGATACCACCGCCACAGGGCTTGTCGCGCGGGAACCGCGCCTTGTCGAGCAGGGCCACGCGCGCGCCCTCGGTCGCAAGGCGGTGCGCCACCGTCGATCCCGCCGGCCCTGCACCGACCACGATGATGTCGAATCGTTCCACGACCCGCATAGTAGGCGGCCTGCGGGGCGCTACGTGCAGAATGGGTCATGATGGCGCCGTGCCCCGGGGAGGAAGCGTGATGAGCGACGACGACAATTACACCGTCGAGGACTTGGACGATCCGTCCGTCGAAGCGTTCGCCGACCGGCCGGATGAGACGGCTGGTCGTGATGCCGCGGCGGTCGGCATCCTCATCTTGGGTGTGCTCACGATCGCCGGTGCGGGACTCTGCGGCGCCCAGGCGAACTTCGACAACACGCCTCCCGGCAAGACGACGTTCTTCATCACGTCGCTGACGTTGCCGCTCAGCATTGCGGGCGCGTTGTTGACGGTCATCGGTGTCTGCGTCCTGGTGTTTCGCCTGCGGCTTCCGGGCCGGGGCGAGTAATTGGGTCGTCCCAGATCACCTCGTGGACGTGGACCGCTGGTCGCGGAGCGGTTGGCGGCCGAGTACCCCCAGATCGTGATCCCGCTGGCGCACGCGAGCCCGTTTCAGTTGTTGGCCGCGGTGATCCTGTCGGCGCAGTGCACGGACGAACGGGTCAACCAGGTCACGCCGCCGCTGTTCGCCCGGTTTCCGGATGCGGCGTCGATGGCTCAAGCTCCGCTCGCCGAACTTGAGGAGTTGATCTATTCCACCGGGTTCTTCCGCGCCAAGGCCAAGTCCCTGCAGGGCATGGCACAGGCGGTGACGGAACGATTTGCGGGTCAGCTGCCCGGAACGATGAAGGAGCTCATCACGCTGCCGGGCGTTGGCCGCAAGACCGCGAATGTGATCCTGGGCCATTGGTTCGGCGTGCCCGGCGTGGTGGTTGACACCCACGTAATGCGCCTGTCGCGTCTGCTCGGCCTGACGACCGAAACCGACCCGGTCAAGGTCGAACGCGACCTGATGGCGATCTGGCTGCGCAGCGTCTGGAGCGACACGACGATGCGGATGATCTTCCACGGGCGCAAGGTCTGCATCGCACGGCGCCCCCGGTGCGGTGAGTGCGTCATGGCGGATTTCTGTCCGTCGGTACGGGCGCTGCCGCCGCCGCTGCGCGCGCCCCGGGTGCGCTCAGCGCAGTGACGCGGCGACGCGAAGCGCCTGCGTCAGCGACGACGCGCCTTCGATGCGGTACGTCACGCCGGAACGCTCCCAGATCAAGACATCACCAACGGCGCGGGTCGTGCCGGTTTGGAACGCTCCGGAGCTGTCGACATAGCCGAACGTGTGTGGTCCGCCACTGAGCCACAATCCGGTCACGCCGTCGACGTTGGTCGTCTGGACGGTTGTGACGGCGGGATCGAGCAGCTTCTCTGCAAAGAGCTGCCCGCGAAACTCCGTCAGGATCAGCCTGCCCCGGGCGACATCCTGAGCGTGACGCCAGACCAGCGCATACGCCCCGCCCCGTGGAGGTGTCTGCACAAAGACCTCGTCGGGTCCACTGGCTGGGACGCCCGGCAGGCGCAATGCGAATGGCGCCCGTTCGCGGGCCTGGGCGACGTCGAGGCGCTGCCCCAGCGGGTTCGTGGTGCCGGCTGTCGTGGATTGCGTCGGCGACGGCGCCGGGGGCGTCGTGTGTGCGGTGGAGACCACGCGAACGCCACCGATGTCGAAGAAGCGCAGGACCGCGTTGCGTGCGGGGGCGATTGCGGCGACGGTCCCGAGCGCGACGACTGTTGCCGCCAGTGCCAGCACGATTCGGCGCGGGCGGGTGCGACGTGGCATGGGCGACGTCGACCCGCGCGCAGCGAGGACCGCGGCCACGAGGTCCGGAGCTGTGGGCGCGTCCCACCGCGCGCCCAGGTCCGTGAGCCGGGTTTGCAGGTCAGCCATTGGGAGCCTCCAACAGCTCGCGCAGTCGGGCAAGCGCGCGGGAGTGGCGGGACTTGGCGGTGCCGACGCGTACACCGAGCGTGGCGGCCGTCTCCTCTTCGGACAACCCCGCGAAGTAGCGGAGCCCCACCACGAGCCGTTGATCTTCGGGAAGTTGGTTGACCGCGCGCAGCAGCTCGTCGCGCGCGTCGGTTGCGAGTAGCTCGGCCTCGGGGGACGGGGCCGCGTCCCCCAAGGGCTCGGTCGCGATACGAAGCTCCAAGGCTCTCCGACGCCGGGCCGAGCGTGTGCGATTGCGCGCCTCGTTGGCGACGATGCGAAGCAGCCACGGACGGAGAGGCTTGCTGCGATTAAACCGCCCCAGCGCGGCGAGCGCTTTGATCAGCCCGTCCTGGGTCGCGTCACGTGCGTCCTGCTCGGAGCGCGTGATCAGGTAGGCGGTGCGGTAGGCGATGTCTTGGTAGGTCATCACGATCGAACGGATTGCGTCATCGTCGCCGAGCTGCGCGCGGCGAACGAGATCGGAGTCTGGTGGGCGACCCTCCACCACACCGTTCTACACCGCCGGGGTCGCACAGGTTCCGTGCCAGGACCGGTACGCTGCCGACCGTGCCGATGATCGATCCGGACAGCGTCGAGAAAGTCCGCCAGGCTGCGGACCTCGTTGAGCTGCTCCGCGGGCGAGTCGAGCTCGTGCGTCGTGGTGGCCGTTTCTGGGCGCGCTGCCCGTTTCACGACGAGAACTCACCCTCGTTCACGATCATGCCGGACCATCGCAACTACTACTGCTTCGGGTGCGGCGCGAAGGGTGATGCGATCACTTGGATGCGTGAGCGCGAAGGCGCGGGAACCTTCAGCGAGGCCATCGAGGCGCTGGCCGACCGTTTCAATGTCGAGCTGCGCTATCAAGAGGTCTCCGCGCAGGAGGAGGCCGAACGGGCAGCCGGTGCGCGTCGGTTGCAGCTATTGGGCCGGGCCGGTGACTTCTATGCGGCATACCTGTGGAAGGCGGACGAAGCCCTGCCCGCGCGTCAGTATCTGACCGAGCGTGGGTTCGACGAGGACCTGCTGCGTCGGTTCAAGGTCGGGTACGCGCCTGGTGCGGCCAACGTGCTCGCGGGACGTGCGGTCAAGCAAGGGTTTACCCGCCAGGACCTGATGGACGCCGGACTCGCCAGGCGCGACGGCGGCGACTTCTTCACCTCACGAATCATGTTTCCGATCTGCGACGCACGCGGCCGGGTGCAGGGTTTCGGCGGAAGAACGCTGGATCCGAACGAACGCGCCAAGTACGTCAACAGTGCCGAAGGGCCGGCATTTCGCAAGCGGCGGCTCCTGTTCAACCTCGACCAGGCGCGCGGACCTGCGAGTCGGGCCGGGTGGGTTGCCGTCGCCGAGGGCTACACCGATGTGCTCGGAATGGCCAAGGCCGGGATCGACAACGCCGTCGCGTGCATGGGCACCTCGTTGACGAGCGAGCAGCTGCGACTGCTCGCGCGCACGGCGGACGAGGTGCGGCTGTGCTTCGACGGCGATCAGGCTGGGCAAGATGCCGCGTGGCGCTCGGTCGAAGCGGCCGCCGGGATCACGATCCGCCTCTCTGCCGTTCCGTTCCCTGCAGGTCGCGACCCGGGCGACTTGGCGAGGGATGCCGACGGGCTCGTGATTCTGCGTGAGGCCGTCGAGCACCCGGAACCGATGATGGGGTACCTGATCAGGTCGCGAGTCGCGCGCGCAGGTCGGTCGGCAGCCGAGCGCGATGGTGCGCTCGATGACATCACCGGACTGCTGCGTCGGTTTCCCGAAAGCATCGAGAAGGACGATGCGGTCAAGTTGGCCGCCAGCCGCTTGGGCCTGTCGCGTGTGCTCGAGGAACGCCTGAGAGTGGCGGTTCGCGTCGATGTCACACCAAGCGCAACGTCGGTGCGCCGGAGTCCGAGCGCGCCGGTCGGACCGGAGGCGGCCCGGGAACTTCGTTGGCTGGCACTCGCGGTCGCGTTGCCCGATGTCGCCACGCAGTACGCCAACGACCTGACCGACGAGGCGTTCGACGAGGCGTTGCACCGTCGGGCATTCGCGCTCCTGGCCTCGGGAGAGCTGCCCGCACGGTGGCCCGAAGAACTCGCTGCGTTGGCGCTCGAACTGCAGGCCGCGACGGTCGACCAGGTCCCGAACGAGGCGGCGCTCCGTGAATCGACCTACCGGATGCAGGAACGACTCTTGGAACGGCGTGCCCAGGCGGCCAAAGCGGCGGGGGACGTCGAGGCCTTTCTGCGACTGCAAGAGCTGCTGCAGCGGCTTCGCCAGGCAATCAGGGGGACCGAGTAGGCTGCTGCGGATGGTGCCGATCACCAGCCACGAGGAGCTTCGCGGCCGCTACCGCCAGCCGACCGACCGTGTGCTTCGCAAGGAGTTGGACCATGTCGACGCGCACTGTCGGCGGTTCATCGAGCGATCGCCGTTCCTCGTCCTCGCGACCGTGGGGAACGACGGGCGAGTGGACGCGTCACCGCGAGGTGACCACCCGGGCTTCGTGCAGGTGGACGACCACCACACGCTGCTGATCCCGGATCGACCGGGCAACAACCGCATCGACTCGCTGACCAACCTGGTGGAGCGTCCCGGCGCGGCCGTGCTCTTCATGATCCCCGGCGTCGATGAGACCCTGCGCGTCAACGGCGCGATCGTGATCCACGACGACGATGACCTGCGGCAACGGTTTGCCGTGGGCGGCCGGCTGCCGGCGACAGTGCTCGTCATGCGCACCGAGCAGGTCTACCTGCACTGCGCCAAGGCATTCATGAGGTCCAAGCTCTGGGACCCCGAGAGCTGGTCGGCGACGCGACCCGTGCCGACGCTCGGCGAGATGATCCACGATCAGATCGGCGAAGTCGGTCCTGCTGAGACGCAGGACGAGATGGTCGCCAGGTACCGGGAGAACCTCTACTGACGGCCTCGCCCGAAGCACTGCGCAGTGCAGTCGAGCAGATACTCGGTCGGCCGCTCCCCGCGTTTGACGACGTCGAGCGGTTGCGGGAGTGGCTTGCCGCACAGGGCCTTGGTTTGCTCCCGGTCGATGACCCCGCGGGCTTCTCGTGGCCGGGACACTGGATCGCGGTCACTGCTCGCGGTCGGGCGCGCGTCATGTTCGGCACCCCGTCGGGGCCACTCGACGGTACGCTCGACGACGAACCGATCATCAGCGGCTTCGTCGTGGCACCGCACGACCTCGATTTGCAGCGTCGCGCCGATCGCGTGTTTGGCATCGTCGATGCCATCGTCGTCGCACCCCTGACCGCGGGGCCCGCCCATCGTGTTGAGCGGTGTCGGGCGATCGCGGGGCGCGGGCTTGACGGCGATCGCTACGCCACGGGAGAGGGCACGTTTGCCGCGCAGGGGCGGATCGGGCAGGACCTGACCTTGATCGACGCCGAGGCGCTCACCGCTGCGGACCTGAGTGCCGTCGATGCACGCCGTAACGTGGTGACCCGTGGTGTCGACTTGGACGGTCTCGTCGGACACAGGTTTCGGATCGGCGCGGTCCAGTGCCAGGGCGAACGTCGCGCTGAGCCGTGCGCACATCTCCAACGACTGACCGGACCCGGCGTGTTACGCGCCCTGGTCCACCGCGGCGGGATACGCGCCGATGTCCTGTCGAACGGTCACATCGCGGTGGGGGACACGGTGGAGTTGGTCAGCGTCTGACGAGCGCGACCGCACGGGCTTCGCGTGGCTGGCCATCGACGTGTGCCGCAGCCATGGCCTCGAGCCCGAACTGGTGGGTCGCTGCATCAGGTCGGCGACTTGCGGGACCGATCCAATCGATGCGCGGCGATGGTCCCAGTACCGATGCACGCGACGCCCAGAACAGCAGATGGGCGAGGGGGAGCGCGCCCAGGCTGACCGCCTCAGGGTGTCCGCGCGCCTCCACGTAGACGCGGTGGGCGGTCAGGCACGCCGACAAGGCGACCGCATCGGCAAGGCCTTCGCGTTCGAGTTCCAAGCCCAGCAGCACCGCCTCGGGTTCGTATCCGTCATCGGTCGAGCCGCGAACCAGGGCCGGACGGATCCGTGCGAGCTCCGCGCCGATGGCAGCGCCGATCGCCCCCGCCGCCGCCCGCAGATCTGGGTCGAGGTCGTCGAGTTGATCCTGCACACCCGGGCTTGGACGCAGGCTCACCGTGATGCACCGACCGTGTGATTGGCGTCCGCTCTGACGACCGTCAGTCGTTGGGCCGGTCGGGCGGGATCTCCGTGAACGTGAACTCGTCGCTGCTGCCCCGCTTCTGGGTGAACCAGTAGACCAGGCCGCCGAGTCCCGCTGCGATCAAAAGCTTCTTCATCGGTTACTCCTCCGTGTCGGCAATGTGCGTCGCTTCGACCACCGGTACCGCAGGTGGGTCGAGAAACGGAAAGCCATGTCGGGCACCCAGGAACGGACGAGGGCGCACCGCAGTCTCGCGTACTTCCAGAAGGATTTGACTCACGCCGGTCGCCAGTGCGACCACTGGTGCGCCAATCAGGTAGACCAGGGCCATCAGCGCCATCCCGACCGCGCCGGCTGCCGCGCCGAGTGCGCGAAGCGGAGCAGGCAGGCGACGTTGGACCACCTGACGGTGGTCCGGAAGCTGCAGATCGGGCTCGCCCAGATCGATGTGTTGGGTGTGTGTCGTCGTGTTCATCCTTGTTCAACCCGCAATTGTTGCGGTTCGGAGCAGCCGCGCGCAAGTGCGGTCGCGCCGCGAGGGGCGCCGCGGGGGTCGGTGGCTGACGTCTGAGGCTGGTCACGGTGAAGGGTTCGGACGCATGAATGGGCGTCGGTTGAATGACGTTCGACGCGCGGGATGGCGCTCCTTGCCGGCGAAATGCCACTACCCGACACGAAGCACGACCTTGCCGACGGCGTGATCAGCCCCGACCAGACGGTGTGCATCTGCGACCTGAGCCAGGTCGAGCACCTGATGCACGATCGGACGAAGTGCTCCGGTGGCGAACCTGGGCAACGCCCATGTGGCGAACTCCGCCACGATGGCGGCCTTCTCGTCGGCCGTGCGGCCGCGCAGGGTACTGCCGATGACGGTCGCCTGCAGCGCGAGCAGGGTGCCCAGATCCGCCTCGGCGCGCCTGCCACCGACGAGCCCGGTCAGGACGATTCGGCCACCACGGGCGAGCGATGCGACGTTCTGCTCCCAGTACGACGCGCCGACGAGATCCAGGATGACGTCTGCGCCGTGGCCCTCGGTGAGTGCGCGGACCTGGTCGGCGAACGCCCCGTCCGTGACGACAATGCCCTCGGCGCCGAGCTCCTGCGGCACCCGCAGTCGTTCGGCCGTGCGCGACGTCGCCACTGCGCGCGCGCCAAGCTCGCGGGTGATCTGGATCGCGGCGGTGCCCACGCCGCTGGACGCCGAGTGGATCAAGGCGACGTGGCCGGTGTCCAGGCGTCCCAGCATCCGCAGCGTCAGGTACGCGGTCAGGAACACCTCGGGGATCGCGGCGGCGTCCTCCCACGACATGCCGTCCGGGATGGGCATCGTCTGCCCGACGGGCACGGCGACCAGCTCTGCGTACCCACCTCCCGAGAGCAGCGCCATGACCCCATCGCCCACCTGCGTGCCGTGCACGCCGTCGCCGAGCGCCGCGATCTGACCGGCGCACTCAAGCCCGATGATGTTGCTGGCGCCAGGCGGGGGCGGGTAGTGACCGGTCCGTTGCATCAGGTCCGCCCGGTTGACCGCGGTGGCGCGGACCCGGATCAGCACCTCACCTGCGGCGGGTGTCGGGTCGGCGACGTCAGCCGGCATGAGCACCTCGGGGCCGCCCGCACCCGCGGTGACGATTGCTCTCAGGGTTGCTCCATCAGCCGCTTGGTCAGAATCTGCCGTTGTTCGAATGTCTTGCGCAACATCCGGTTGACGATCATCTTGTCGCCGATCGCGCCGATGGGCCCGAGTGGCGGGATGTAGGTGATGCGATCGGTCAGACGGCAGCGATCGTGACCGAGCGACTCGAACCGGTGTTCATGCCGCCACGCGGCGAACGGTGAGGCGATTGCGACATCGATGACCGCCTTGTTCAACACGACAGCCTCGACCCGGAACCGCCAGGTCATGGGAAACGGGATGGGCTTCTGCCGCATCACGATCGTGACGATCCCGCCATCGCGCAGCGGAAACGTCCCGTCGATCGAGTCGAACGTCACCCCAGGCGACACCCGCGGCGCATTCCGCGTGTCGCAATGGAAGCGAAAGACCTTCTCGACCGGACAATCGATCTCGATCGACCGCTCGATCATCGAGGGCTTGGGTTTGGGAAACGGTAACTTTGGAGGCACGACGGGAGCCTATCGAGCGGCCTCGTGGTTGCGTCCGCTCGCGGCTCTCCAGATCACCGGTCCCGCCTGGATGGAGTCGCCAGTCCCGCCTGCGTCCCGCGGTGTTCGCGGTCCTGCGGACGCAGGAGTACGTTGTGATTGACGATGTGTCTCCGCATCGTCGATCGGTGACCGACGTCAGGAGCGAACGTGAAAGAGCTTCGTTGCGGGGACCTCATGGAAGGGTGCCCTGCGGTCTTCGAGGGCGAGACCATCGAGGACATCATCAAGCAGTCCGCGAAGCATGCGCATGAGGAGCACGGCATCGCCGACATCACGCCCGGGGTGCAGCAGGCGGTCCTCGCGGCAATCCACGACAAGTAGGCCACTCGCGCGCAGGCGGCCGGCGCCTGAGTGCGGCTCGGCCGCCTGCGGTTCTCGGCAACCCCGACGTCAGATACTCCATGCGCACGGCGAACGAATGGGATGAGTACCACGGTGCATTGGCGCCGTTCGCGCTGATCGAGACGTCGCACGATCTCTGCGTCGCGCACGCAGCGTGCCACAGACGCCGGCCGAGCGGAGCCGGCGCGGCCGAAGATCCCGGATCTTCTTCTTGCCGCTTGCGGCCGAACTCGAAGGGCTCGCTGTGTTGCACGACGACCGGGACTTTGATTTGATCGCCACGATGACCGACCAGCCGTGCGAGTGGGTTGTTCCTCCCGGGACGATCGACTGAGCCCAATCGATCACGAGGGTTGCGCTATTCACCCGGTTGTAGCCACACCACCTGTCCAAACAGCGAATCGTCGTCAGGGTGCGCAGTGCAGAGCGCAGCGAGTGCATCCGCCAACACACCAATCGTCGAGGCCCTGCGCGGGAAGCTCCGTGGCGACGAAAAAATGGTTCCGGTGTCGAGGTCGCCTGAAGCCGCAACAGTAAGCAGAAGCGGGGCGAAATCACGGACGTTCTCGGTGACCAAGGTGCGCCCGTGGGCAGAGGCGAACGCAAGTACCTGACTGTCCGCAGCTCCGGCGCTGCCCGCATCGTAGACCGAGATCGCATCGTGGCCGCGCTCGCGCAGAACCTCGGCGATGACGGGGGAGTACATTTCGTCGAGCAGCAGTTTCAAGCGGTCAGGACATCGCGCTCGCGGCGCCAGCGCTCCTCTGCGTCGGCCGCGTAGCGCGCCTCGCGGTCAGCGAATGCGTCGACTTCGTCCTTGAACTCGGCGTAATAGCGAAGGGCGGCGCTGACCGCCGCCGTTGCGCATCGGAAGTACTCGGCCGTCACCGCGACGTCGCCATCCTCGGCGCGCAGCGTCGCGATGACTTGGGCGACATCGAGGCGCGTTCCTACGATCGCTGGACGGCGTCCGGCCTCGCCTTCACGGAAGGCGATCAGCGGGTGTCGATCACGTCGCAGGCCTTCCGCGAGGTACCGCTCGATGAGTTGGTTACGTGGAATCGAGAGTTCGTCAGCGCGCTCGTCGATCCCGGCGAACACAGCCGCGGCGATACGAAACGACCCATGCCGCTGCTTCGCATCAGATTGGCTGGCGTGCGTGCCCACGATGAACACATCGTATCACCGCACCGGCGGGTGGCCGTCCCCGCGGCCGTCAAACCGAGTCCGCACGGCGCGGGGACCCGAGCGATCGAAGCTTCGTCAATCCCGTCGATGCCGCCCCAGGCATATGTTGGGACTCGTTGGACGGGAATGCGCCGGCCGCGATTTACTCAATGTCGATTACGTCGCAGCAGGATTGGCAGCGGCTTCTCGAATCCGTCTGAGGACGTCTCGAGCGATCTCAAGATCGCTTGATGTAGGCAGCGCGCGACCTTGGCGTACGAACTGCTCCAGGTCGAATGCGATGTAGGCCGGATCAAGGTGGCCTGACTCCCCCTCATTTGAAGCGCGCGAAACTCATCACAGTGATCTGGTCGCGAGCCATCGCGACCCGATGCTGCCCGCAGACGCGACACTCGGATTCGCCGTCCCACCGTTGGAATCGGTGTAGCGGCACTGCGTCTCCGACAACGTAGCTCCCAGGTGCGGAGCGGAGATCGAGCCGCCGAGACGTCGGATGACGATCAGCGTGCATGCATTCATTCCTCCGACGGGTGGATGGGGGCGGTGGGAGTCGAACCCACACGAGGTTGCCCTCAACGGTGTTTGAGACCGTCGCGTCTACCGTTCCGCCACGCCCCCGTGGCGAGCGCAGTTTACCGTCGGGCGACCGCCTACCTGAGTTTCAACTCTTGAGGACTTCGATCGTGCGCAGGTACGGCTCGTTCTCGAAGACCCTGGTGTCGAAGTGCGCCCCGGTCGCAGTCAGCGTAACGGACATCGCCCGCCGCCCGCGGAGCACGATGATTGCGAGGAATCGCAGCGCGAGCTTGGAGGGGCCGACCGAACCCGAGAACGTGAGACGTCCGGCACGTTCACCTGACGTGAGCGTGATCGTATCCCGCGATTGCAGTACGAAACCTTCAATGACCCTCGGTGCGTTGTCGACGGTGATGTCGAGGTACTGGTCGAGTGTGATGTCGTCTCTGGCGACCTCCCCGGTGACGGTGACGTTGTCGTTGAACGCCTGTTGTTCTCGATCGACAAACCAACTCTTCGGCTGGTCAAACGTCCCAGAGATCCATGACTTGGCAACAGTAAGACGATAGGTGCCAGCCGGGTCCGTGAAAACGACCCCGCCCTTTGGCGGGGCCAACGCGTTCGTGGGCTGGTCGCGTCGGTTGAGCGCGATTCCGAAGGGCCGGCACTCGAGCGCGAGCCGCACCCAGCACCAATCAAGCTCAAGGATAGAAGGACCGCCCCGAGGAGAACGCGAAGCGGGTTGGACACGCTACGCGCCGTCCGGAACGTCGATCCGGGCGAGGCCTTCCTTCTTTGCCTGTGCGATCACGGCGGCTGCGACGGCGGTGGCGACCGAGCGGTTGAAGACGCTCGGGATGATGTACTCCTCGTGGAGTTCGTCCTCGGTGATGGTGCCGGCGATGGCTTCGGCGGCGGCGACCTTCATGCCCTCGCTGATCTGCCGGGCGCGGCAGTCGAGCGCGCCGCGGAACACGCCGGGAAACGCCAAGACGTTGTTGATCTGGTTGGGGTAGTCCGAGCGGCCCGTCGCCATGATCCGCACGTAGGGCGCGGCGACCTCGGGCATGATCTCGGGGGTCGGGTTTGCCATTGCGAACACCACCGGGTTCTTCGCCATACGCTTGAGCTGGTCGACCTTGAACGTATCGGGACCGGACAGTCCCAAAAACAGGGTGGCGCCTTCGATGACGTCGTCGAGCGAGCCCTGAAGACCCTCGGGGTTGGTGTGCTCGGCGTACCAGTTCTTCATGTGGTTCATGTTTTCGGTGCGGCCCTTGTAGATCGCCCCGCGCGTGTCGCAGCCGATGATGTTGGTGACGCCGGCGTTCATCAGGATCTTCGAGCACGCCACGCCGGACGCGCCGACGCCGCTGACCACGACCTTCTGCTCGGCCATCGTGCCACCGGTCAGCTTGAGCGCGTTGATCAGCGCCGCGAGCACGACGATCGCCGTGCCGTGCTGGTCGTCGTGGAACACCGGGATGTCGAGTGTCTCCTTGAGCCGGTCCTCGACCTCAAAGCACACGGGGGCCGAGATGTCCTCCAGGTTGATCCCGCCGAACGCGGGCGCGATCGCGGTGCAGATGTCGATCAGCTCCTGCGGGTCTTTGGAGTCGACGCACAGCGCGTAGCTGTCGACGTCACCGAACTCCTTGAACAGCATCGCCTTACCCTCCATGACCGGCATTCCGGCAGCGGCGCCGATGTCGCCCAGGCCCAGCACCGCGGTGCCGTTGGTGATGACGACGACCATGTTGCGCTTGAGCGTCAGGTCGAACACCTTGGCGGGGTCATCGGCGATGGCGCGACACACGGCGCCGATGCCGGGGGCCCCGACGACCGCCAGGTCCTCGCGCGTCGTGAGCGGCAGGCGGCTCGCCATCTCGATCTTGCCGCCGTGGTGCAGTGCGTAGGTGCGGTCGTAGGACGAGACCACGTTGACGCCGGCGACTCCGCCGGCGGCGGCGACGATCTCGTCCGCGTGGTCCGGGTCTGAGGCATTGACCACGATGTCCCGGACGACCGTCCGCGCGTCCGACGAGATGATGTCCACCGCGCCGACGTCCCCACCTACGGCGTTGATCGCGGTGGCGAGGGCGCCGAACAGGTTGGGCTGTCCTGCGGCGTACTCGACGCGGATCGTGACGCTGTACTGGGCACTCGGTGTGGTCCTGGCGGACAAGATCGCTCCTTGCTGGAGAATTGGAGGGACGGGAGCATATCTGCCGTTCATGGCGGTATTCTCGTCGCGTGTCTAATGCCCCCCTCGAGGCGCCCGTCGAGACGACCGCGCCGCCGACTGCGGGCGAGTTGATGCTGGTGGACGGCAACAGCCTGGCGTACCGGGCGTTCTTCGCGCTGCCGGACACGATCTCGACCGCGGACGGGTTTCCGACCAACGCGCTCTACGGCCTGGCGGCGATGATGATGAAAGTCGTGACCGAGGAGCGACCCAGCCGCGTCGTGGTCTGTTGGGACGCTCCCGGCAAGACGTTCCGGCACGAGGCGTACCCGGAGTACAAGGCCGGACGTGCTGCGACGCCGGATCTGTTTCGCGAACAGTCGGTGCATTTCCGTCCGCTGATGGAGGCGTTCGGCTTTGTCAACACCGAGTTGACGGGCTTCGAGGCGGACGACCTGATCGGCACGTTGGCACGGCGGGGCGAAGAGGCGGGCGAGCGCGTCACGATCCTGACCAGCGACCGCGATACGTTCCAGCTGGTCACCGATCAGGTCAGTGTCCTGGCCACCGGCCGCGGCGTCACCGACACCACGCGCTACACACCCGAGAAGGTTGTTGAGCGCTACGGCATCGGGCCCGAACTGATGACCGATTACCGCGGTCTGGTTGGCGACAACTCGGACAACCTCAAAGGCGTTCCCGGCATCGGCGAGAAGACGGCAACGCAACTGATCGTCAAGTACGGCGACCTGGATGCAGTACTCGCCCACGCGCACGAGCAGTCACCCAAGCGCAAAGAGAACCTGATCGCCGCGGCGGATGACGCGCGGCAGACGCGTGATCTGTCGGTCATCGAGACCGCCGTGCCGATGGAGCTCGAGCTGGACGACGTGCCGCCGCTCGACCTTGGCCCCGAACGCCGCGCGGTGCTCGAAGAGACGTTCAACCGGTGGGAGTTCGGCAGCCTCGCGCGACGGCTGGACGAGCTGACGTCGGGCCCCGTTGCCGCCGCTCCGGTGTCCGTGGGCATCGAGGTCACGCCGGTGGAATGCGGTCCCGAGGAACTGTCCATGCGGCTGCTCGACGTCGCCGAGTCGGTGGCACTCGCGGTCGTCGATGCGCGCTGGGCCGTGTGCGTCTCGCCGCCGACCGTGCTGACGGGTGATCTGGATCATCCGGCTGCGCTGGCGTCGGCACTCAGTCGCGTGCCGTTGGTGTGCCACGACTTCAAGGGGCTGCCGCATTCGGTGTCGGCCCAGCTGGTGCCGTCGCACGACACGATGGTGGCCGGGTACCTGCTCGAGCCACGACGACGTGGCTACGACCTCGCCGAACTGGCGGCAGACATCGGCATCGGCGTGTTGGGATCGGACGACCCGGCCGTGCGCGCGGCCGTATTGACCCATGCCGTGGCCGAGCGCCAGGCCGAGGCCATGCGTCGCGAGGGCCTGGAGCCCCTATTTCGCGAGGTCGAGCTGCCACTGGTCTCGGTGTTGGCCGACATGGAGCGGGTGGGCGTCGCGCTCGACACCCATCGGCTGGGCGAGATCGCCCACCGTGTGCGCGACCGGGCCGACGAGCTGCGCGATCAGATTTGGGAGCTGGCCGGCGGGGAGTTCGTCATCGACTCGCCCAAGCAGCTGGGGCACGTGTTGTTCGAGAAGCTGGGGCTGCCGACGTTCCGCAAAGGCAAGACGGGGTTCTCCACGGACCGACGCGTCCTCAAGCTCCTCGAGACCCGCCACCCGATCATCGCGCTGATCGGCGAGTACCGGGAGCTGACCAAGCTTGACGGCACCTACCTGTCTGCGCTGCCGGTGCTGGTCGACGACGCGAGCCGTCTGCACACCACGTTCAACCAGACCGTCGCCGAGACCGGTCGGCTGTCGTCGGTCAACCCCAACCTGCAGAACATCCCCGTGCGCACCGCCGTCGGCCGCGAGATCCGCGGGGCGTTCGTCGCGCCCGAGGGCTGGAAGCTTGCGAGCTTCGACTACAGCCAGGTGGAGCTGCGGATCCTGGCGCACTGCTCCGGTGAGCCGACGTTGGCCACGGCCTTCCGCGCCGGCGAGGACGTCCACCGCGCGACCGCCGCAGAGGTCTTCGGCATGGATCCGGCCGACATCGATCGTCAAACCCGCGACCGCGCCAAGGCCGTCAACTTCGGCATCGTCTACGGCATCAGCGCATTCGGGCTCTCGGAGCAGCTCAACATCGATCGCGAGGAGGCCCAGGCGTACATCGACACGTACCTGGCGCGATACCCACGCGTGCGCAGCTTCATCGACTCGACGATCGCCGCGGCCGCGCAGGACGGTTACGTGACGACGCTCCTCGGCCGCCGCCGCCCGATCCCCGAACTGCTGGGTCGCACCGTCCAGCAGCGCAACCTGGGCGAGCGCCTGGCCGTCAACACGGTCATCCAGGGTTCGGCCGCCGACATCATCAAGCTGGCAATGGTCCGCGCACACGCCGCGATCAAGGTCGCCGGCCTGCGCGCGCGCATCGTCCTGCAGATCCACGACGAACTCCTGGTCGAAGTCCCGGCGGACGAGGTCAAACACCTGTCAGCGATCGTCCGCGACGCGATGATCGGCGCCTACGCCCTCGATCCTCCGCTCGAGGTCGACCTCGGTGTGGGGGAGACGTGGTTGGAGGCGAAGAGCTGAAGCCGTCTTGTGACGCTGTGCGGACCCCTTACGTCGGATTGCCCTCGGACTCTCTCAAGCGTGTTCTCGGTCAGCTCGCGCTGATCTCGATCGGTGTGCCGCGACCGACGTGCTTCCAGATCCTCCGCAGCGGCGCGTCACCCAGGATGAGGCAACCATTACTCGACGGTCGCCCAACCCTCCCGATCGTGCCGCTGCCATGGATTCCGATCTGGCCGTCGCCGCCGTTGAACCGCATGAGGACGTTCGAGTGCGCGGTCAGGGTGACGATGTAGCGCCCATAGGCCGCACGTTGCGAAGGAGGGGTCTCGACCTTGTCTTCGATGGCGAACCGGCCGGTGGGCGTGGGGGTCTTCGATCTGCCGATACCCGTCGGGTAGACGGCGATCAGGGTGCGACCGCTCCACAGTTCGAGTGTGCGTGTGGCAAGACGCACGCGAATGCTCAGGGGAGTGGCGACGAGTCGGACGGCTTCCCGCCGCATCCACCCGGTTGTGCCATTCGGACGAACCGGAAGTCGGACCCTGACCCACTCCTGGCCCGACGCCTCCCGAGCGGCCCCGGTGACCAGCAGTATGGCGCGCCTGCCCGAATAAGGGGCGTAGCTGTCAGTGGTCGTCTGCACCTTGGCGTCCGCCCTCGGTGCGCTGCGGATGTTGACCGCATCGATGACTTCAGCCGTCCACGCCGCTCCGTCACGGTCGGAATCGGAATTCGCGACGGCAGGTGGTCCGCGCAGTTCATTGATCGAGATCTCACCGGCCTGGGCGGAGGACGCGAAGGCTGTGCCCACGATTGTCAACAGCGCAAGCGCCACCGCGGTGCGCAGTCGCGCTGTCGACGGCCTCGTCTGGAGTTGCGGGGTGGGCGCCTTCATTGCGAGCCTTCCATCTGGGGTGTCGATGCGGTGCACGTTGCACCTGCTTCCACCAAAGGCATCGACAGATCCCGCCGCAACACGGGAGGCCGCAGCGTGCGAACCTGGTACGAGAACGGAATGAACGGTTGTGGGTCCCCGCCGAACATCCGGCGAGGACACCGAGAGTGCAGGGTCACGCCAGGCGCTCCTCGCCCTCGGCACCGCGCCTGGGACCACGCTCTCCCTGAACGCGCGGGACGTCGCAGAATGTTCGGATCCGGGGCCGCAACCGGGGCGCATCGCCCGCCCCTTGGTACTCCTGCACGCTCCCTGTGCGTGGCACGTCAAACGCCAGGGGTGTTCAGCTCGTCGCGGCAGCTCTCACCGGCGGAGCAGGCCGCCCGTCTGTGCCTGGGTGCAGGCGCGCAGCAATGTCCAGGGACCCCGCCGCCGCCCACTCTTCGAGGCACGACCCGCACGCGTTCTCACCGAGTGGCTTTGAGATGAAGAACCCCTGTATCAACGGGCAGTCCGACGATTGCAGCCGGTCGACCTGCTCGACGTGTTCGATCTCTTCGGCCGTCACTTCGCGTCTGGACGCTACGCGCCGGCGGATGCACGCTCGAACGGTTCGGTATGTGCGCCGAAGGCATCACTCGACGACACCCGGGGGCATCGTGTCAGGAGCGGCAACTCCCAATGGCGGGGTCGGCTCGGTCCCCCGTCGGTCATTCGATCGATGGCCGTCCCTGGATGCCTGCGGCCGGGTGGGCTGGGTCGCCGTCGCGCGAACGATTTTTGTGAGCGCGGCGACAGCGGGAGGCCAGAACTGATGACCGGACTCGCGTCGACACTCCGCGAGCGCCTCACGGGGGGTGAGCGTGTCCAGGTGGTGTGGACGGGCCACGGTCATGGCGTCCCATGCGTCGGCGAGCGCAAGCAGGCGTGCGCCCTCCGGAATGCGGGTCCCGAGTAGTCCGCTCGGATACCCGGCGCCGTCAAAGCGCTCGTGGTGGGCGCGGACCCAGTCGACCTGCTCATCGGACAGGACGCCGGTGATCATCTCGACGCCGAGCTGAACGTGCCGCTTGATGTCCTCGCGCTCGTCCTGGGTCAGCGGGGTCGTCTTGAGGAGCACCGCATCGGAGATCCCGAGCTTTCCGACATCATGTATCAAAGCGGCCTCATGGAGCCGTGAGGCATCGGCGGCACTCCACCCCGACTCCCGCGCAAGCAGCTCGGCCATCTCGCCGACTCGCTCCGAGTGGCGCTGCGTCACGGGGTCCTTCGCGTCGATCGCCCGCGCGAGCACGCGGATGCTCGCGACGGCCCGGCTGCGGCGCAGAAGCTGCAGTTGGTCGTCCGGCGAACGCAGCTGGACCACATCGGGGGAGTAGCGCAACGATGTGTTCTTGCCGTGGGTCTTGGCCCAGTGCAGCGCTACCTCGGCCAACCGCAAGACATCTCTCGCGCGGCTTTCGGCATGTGCCAGGTCACAGACGCCGGCAGAAATTCGGATTCGCTCGCCTCGCCCCTGCGACGCGGCGCCGATCACGGCCCGCGCCCGCTCGGACACCTCCCAGGCGCCGAGGTCGTCGCAGTGGGGAAGGAGCAGCCCGAACGTGTCGCCGCCAAGTCTGGCGAGCACGTCGCCTGTGCGAATGAGTGCGGTGAGATGCTTCGCGACGTCAACGATCACCCCGTCTCCGAACGGGGTCCCGCGGTCCTGATTGAGGATCCGCAGGTCGTCGATGTCGAACACGACGATGCTCAGCTCCGCTCCGTGACGGTGCGCTCTCGCCACCTCGCTTTCGAGTCGTTCCTCGAATTCCCGTCGATTCCAGAGGCCCGTCAGAAGGTCGCGCGTGGCGCTGGCCGCGAGGCGAGCCCGGGCATCCGCGCCTGCGATCGCGATTCCCACCAGATCCGCGAAACGAAGGAGCCGTTCCTCGCCCTCCGGCTCGATGGCATCCGCCCGGGTGGTCGCTGCCATGACGGCGCCCCAGACTCCTGACGCGAGCTTGATCGGCGCGGTCACACTCGCTCGATAGTCAGGGTGGATTCGGCGCGCCGTCTCCGAATCCGCTTCGGGGCCGGCCGAGTGGTCGTCGATGCGAACCGGCTGGCCGGTGCGTGCGACGCGCGGCACCGCGTCCTCGCCGCGGAGCGCAAAGCCTGCTCCGACGCCGAGCGCGGGTGAGCCGTACGCGCCCACCACCGTCGCCCGCCCCCCGTCGAAGCGGTAGACCAACGCCGCCTCGACGTCGAGCAAGCGAGCCATCTCCTCCGCGACCGCGCCGATCGTCGACTGCGAATCGCCGCCGCTGGCGATGGCGGTCGCAACCCTGCGAAATGCGCCCTGTTCTGCGGCGAGGGCGTTCGCCGTCGCCAGGCTGCGTTTGATCTCGTCTTCGGCGCGGCGGCGGCGGCTGACGTCCTTGACGGTGCCGACATAGCCGGCGAGATCGTGCTCGACGCCCTGCAGTCGGGCGACCGACACGATCACGGGGAACTCCGTTCCGTTCTTGCGCCGGTATGTCAGCTCCATCTCCCCGGAGGCCTCACCCGATGCGAGCAGATCTTTCAGGAAGCTCGCGACGATCTTCTTGTTCTCATCCCGGTGCGCAACCGACCAGAACGGGTAGGGGGGCCTGGAGCCGATGAGCTCCCGCCGCGTCAGGCCGGTCATCGAGCAGATACGGGCGTTCGCGTCGGTGACAACCCCCTTTTCGTCGAGCAGCATCAGTCCGTCCTGGATCGACGCGATCACCGCCGAGGCGTGTTTCGCCAGTCGACGGGATCCCAACGCCTCGAGGGCGCCGCGTTCTCCGCTGGCCTGTGACTCCTCGAGCATCGTGGGGGTCTTTGGACGTTGAAGCTTCCAGACGCCTTTGCTGATCTGGATCATCCTCGTGTCTCGCCCTGACGCCATGCGTTCCGTCTCCAAGTTCGTCGGGTCGGCCCGACGAGGGACGTGGCCCCCGGTTCCGCGCCGCTCATGTCTCCCCGTGATCGTGATCATCGGCCCCGGGCGTTCCCGTGGCAGAGGCCGCCGGGACCGAATATCGTGTGATTTCGGTATGAGCGCACCCGAAGTCGGCCAACCCCGTACGATGCCGTGCGTTTTCGCTCAAGCACACCGCGGCAAACGCCGATAGCTGTTGCATCGCCCCAACGATTCAGTACAAGTGCCTTCGGCAGACTGCCCGGGACGTCGAATGAACTCCTCCCCCAAGACAGCTCGTCAGCGGCGGCCCTGTGGCCGATGCGTCGCGCCGCCCGTGATGGCATGAGCCGGGGTGGGCTGCCGGACCTCGAGTCCTCAGTCGAGACGCCGCTCGCCCATCTGGCAGAGGATGCGGGGGACATGTTCTCGGTGATCGCAAAACAGGCAACACACCTTCTCGGCGTGGAGCTGGCGGGCGTGGTCAGGTTCGAGGCATCGAACATCGGCCGGCTGGTCGGTGTCTCGTCGGAGCTCGGACGGGAATTCGGCCCAGACACCGAGATTTCGCTCGACGGGAACACCGCTTCGGCCGTCGTTCAGCGCACCGGTCGGTCCGCCCGGGTCCAGAACTACGCGTCGCACGGCGATCGGCGTTCGCGCTACCTTGCCGCCAATGCCTACCGGAGCGGCGTGGCCGTACCGATCTATGTCGGCACGTACCTCTGGGGGGCGCTGGGAGTGGCGACGACGCGCGACGAGGCGCTTCCGTCCGACGTCGAGGACCGCCTGACGGGGCTCGCGGAGCTCGTCGCGTTGGCACTGGCCAACTCCGACTCATTCGCGCGAGTCGCGCACCAGGCGCTGCTGGACACAATCTTCAAACAGACGCCGGTCGGTTTGGGCTTCGTCGACCTCGAGCGTCGATATGCGCACATCAATGTCGCGCTCGCCGAAATCCATGGTCGACCGGCAACAGCGGACCTGGGACGTCCGCTGAGTGAGGTCATCCCGGATCTCGCGGACAAACTCGAGGAGCGCTGCGTCGGGCCTGCCCTCGACACGGGCGAGGCCGTGCTCGACGTCGAGGTGACTGGGGAGACCTCCGCCCGCCCAGGTGAGTGTCGCCACTGGCTCGTCAGTTGCTACCCGGCGCGGATCGGCCCGCGCGAGATCGCCGGCGTCGGCATCGTCATGCTCGACATCACGGAGCGAAAGCGGTCCGAGGCCGAACGGGAGCGTCTGCTCGAAGCCGAGCAGTTGGCGCGTTCGCGTGCCGAAACGGCTGAGACGGACCTCGAACGGAAGAACGCTCATCTGGTTGAGCTCGACCGGATCAGGGACCAGCTCGTCGCGTTCGTCTCACATGAGCTTCGCACCCCACTGACCGCGATCCGTGGATACCTGGAGCTCATCCTCGACGATGAGGACGCCTCCCGCTTGAGCACCGAACAGCGTGAGTACCTGGGGATCATCGAACGCAACTCCCACCGGCTGATGCAGCTCGCGAGCGACCTGCTCGTGGTCGCCCAAGCCGATGCGGGGAGACTGGATCTCAGCATCGCGGAGGTCGATCTCGAAACGGTCGTCCGCGAGTGCCTCACCAACGCACAGCCGCGGGCCGCCGCCGCCGACATCACCTTGACGACCGAGCTCGAACCTGGAGTCCTCGTTCCGGGGGACCACGTCCGGCTCTCGGAGCTGCTCGACAACCTCGTCTCGAACGCCATCAAGTTCACCCATCCCGGCGGCGGAGTCGTCGTCCGCGTCAGTGCCCGCAACGGGTACGCGGTCCTCGAGGTCCAAGACACCGGTTCCGGGATCCCGCTCGACCAACAACCGCATATCTTCGACCGATTCTTTCGCGTCTCGGATCGGCCGGGCAAGCCGGTTCCCGGCACCGGCTTGGGACTCGCGATCGCCAAGATGATCGCCCGCGCGCACGGCGGAAGGATCGGCGTTCACTCAGCTGAGGGGGCAGGAGCAAACTTCTGGGTTGAACTCCCGACCTACGCGCTCGGCGCAGGTACGCCGTGATCGCGAGATCTCGACCACTGGTCCTCGTCGCCGACGACGAACCCGACATCCGGGGACTGCTCTCGCGGACGCTCGAGCGCGCGGGGTACCAGGTCATTTCCGCCGGCGACGGAGACGAGGCCTTTGATCTCGCGCTCGAGCACCTTCCCGCGTTGGCCGTGATCGATGTGGTGATGCCAGGCCGCAGTGGCCTGGAGCTCGTTCGCGACCTGCGCCGCAGGGCCGTGACCCGTTCGATGCCGATCATCCTCACCTCCGCCCACGTTCGCGAGGCCGATCTCCAGCTTGGCCATGCTGCCGGTGCAGATCGATATGTGACCAAGCCGCTCTCGCCCCGCGAACTCATCACGTGCGTCGAGGGCCTGCTCGAAACAGGTCGACGGGAGGCGCTGTCGACGACGTGAACGCAGCTGTGGTGCTGGTCGTGGACGACGACGAGGACGTGCGCGGGTTGGTTCGCCGGCTGCTCGAGGCCGCCGGCCACACGGTCCTCGAAGCGGATGGGGGACGCGTGGCCCTGCGCGCCCTCTATGACAGTGCACCCGCGCTCGTGGTACTCGATGTCGGGTTACCCGACCTTGACGGGTGGCAGACGCTTGAGCGAATCCGCGACGTCAGTGACCTGCCTGTCCTGATGTTGACCGCCCACGCCACCGAGCTCGAGCGTGTCCGCGGTCTCCGCGGGGGCGCCGACGACTACCTGGTCAAGCCCTTCGGACGCCAGGAGCTCGTCGCCCGGGTCGACGCCCTGCTCCGACGCGCCAGACCGCGCGAGGCCGCGCCTCCCACGGACTACCGCGACGCGTTTCTCGCCGTCACGTATTCGGAGCGCAGCGTGGTGGCCGGCGGCCGCTCCGTCGCGCTGACGCCGCTCGAGTTTCGCCTGCTGCTCGCATTCGTTCAGCACCCCGATCAGGTGCTCGAGCGCAATCAGCTGCTCGATCTGGCGTGGGGGACCCGCCACGTGATGCCGGACCAGGTCAAGCTCTACGTGGGGTACCTGCGCCGCAAGCTCGGAACGACCGTCGACGGCCGGTCACCGATCGAATCCGTGCGCGGCTTCGGCTACCGCTACCGCGCGTCCTAGCGGTGCGACATCGAAATAGCGGTGGTGTCTCCCTGGCTGCGAGCGTCGCGTTGCGGCGTCCTCGGTATCGCGAATATTCCCGATATTCAGGACGACCTGCGTCCACCGCCTCGCTCGCTCTCGCGCAGGGATGCAGACACGCCATTTGATGTCACACCACTCGCGCACGCGGGGGCGGCACGCGCGGAGACGCCACGCACCCGCCGACATGCCACCTGACGCATCGGTGCCGAACCGAGCGTACTCGGGCGTCACCGGCACCTGGACTCATACAAGGACAGCAGACCCGGCGGCCCACGCGGGCAGGTGTTCCTCGATCACCTCGGGCGCAACCGGTGGCGAGAAGTAGTAGCCCTGGCCGATCGTGCAACCTGCCTCTTGCAGCGCCATGAGCTGTTCCTCCTCCTCAATCCCCTCGGCGACCGTTGTCAGTGAAAGTGTTCGGCTGAGCGCGATGATGGCGCGGACGAAACCGCCGTCGCCGGATGGGCCGGAGAGGCGCTGGACGAACGACCGATCGATCTTCAACACGTCGACCGGAAAGCGGTGGAGGTGGCTGAGTGACGAGTAGCCGGTGCCGAAATCATCGATGGCGAGAAGCACACCCAGCTGCTTGAGGCGCCGGAGCATGTCAAGGGCGTTCTCGAATCGTTCCATCATCACGCTCTCCGTGATCTCGATCACGAGTCGCCCCGGCTCGAGGTCATGGTCTGACAGACATTGTGCGACGAAGTCGACCAGATCAGGGTCACTGAGTTCGGTCGCCGAAAGGTTGACGCTCATGTAGATGGAATCGAGCTCGGGGTACCGGTCGATCCACGAGCGCCACTGTCTGCAGGCCTCACGCAGCACCCAGCGCCCGATCTCACGTATCAGCCCGGCATCTTCGGCGATGGGGATGAAGACGGCAGGCGGGACGTTGCCCCGCTCGTCGTGTCGCCACCGGATCAGGGCCTCGAAGCCGACGAGTCGCCCCGACTCGAGCGCTCGAGTCGGCTGATAGTGGAGCGTGAGTTGCTCGTGCTTGACCGCGCGACGCAGGTCGGCCTCGAGTGCGATTCGGTCCACGAGCGTCGCATGCATGGTCGGGTCGTAGAAGGCGAATCCTCCCTCCCCGGTCGCCTTCGCGCGGTACATGGCCAGACCGGCATTGCGCAGCAGCTGCGCGGCATCGTACGCGCCGACGGCGAGGGCGAGACCGGCGCTTGCCTGCATGTACAACTCATGGCCGTCGACGGTCAGCGTTCCGCAGAGCCGACTGCAGATCCGTTGAGCGATCACGCCTGCGCCGACATCGCCGCCGAAGTCCTGGAGCAGAACCGCGAACTCGTCGCCACCGAAGCGCGCAACCGTGTCTTCCGGGCGGACGCAGGTCGGGAGCCGGCGCGCCACCTCCATCAGGAACGCGTCCCCGCAGGCATGCCCGAGGCTGTCGTTGATCTTCTTGAAGTCGTCGAGATCGATCATCACGATCGCGACATCGTGATGGTTGCGTACCTTCTTGAGCGCCTGTGTCAGGCGCTCCATGAACAGTGCGCGGTTGGGGAGCCCGGTCAGGGCATCGTGGAAGGCCTTGTGCGTGAGCTTCTGCTCCAGCGCCCGTTGTTCGCTCACTTCGGCGATGTTCAGGACGATCCCCGCCACGCTCGGGTCATCGAGCAGGTTCGTCATCGTGACCTCGGCCTGGCGGACGCGCCCGGATGCATGCCGGACCTCGAGTTCGATGGGGTCCGCTGTCGCCGATTTCTGCGGTGCCGAGCGGATCTGCACGGACACTCGGGCGACCTCCTCGACGGACGCGATGACCGTCAGCTCGCATCCGAGGAGATCGTCGGGGGTGTAGCCGAACACACGGGCCATCGAGTCACTGACGTACGTGATCTTGTGCCGGCGATCCAGCACCACCACCACGTCCGAGCTGTGTTGAACGAGGCCACGGAACCGGCGCTCACTGGCTTCGAGTTCTGCGGTCCTGCGCGCGACACGCGACTCGAGGTGAAGGGTGAGCGAAACGTTCTCCCGCAGTACGAGCACCTGTCGGATCATCAGCGCCGCCACAACGGAGGCAAGGACGTACAACCCCACGCGGTCGGCCGTGCCCTGAATGACCCGCGCGAGCAACGCCAAAGTGATCACGCCGTACGGAACCAGCTGACCGAGTTGCGTTCTGTCGTCGTCCTCGAGGTTGAGAGGCGGGCGCGCTGATCGGTGCATCAGCGCCGCGATCGTGATGCACGTCAGACCGGCCATCCATCCGATGTCGATCAGACTCCCAGACATGTAGGTGCCCCGCAGCACGAGGTAGGCGAAGCCGCTGTCGGCGGCCACGAACCCCAGGACGCCCAACGAGACGAGCCACATCGGACGCGAAAGAACTCGTCTCTGGTGTCGAAGTCCGAGGATCATGTACACGACGATGGTCGCGGTGACGACACCGCTCGCCGGGTAGTAGATCGCGAACACCTTTGCGAGGGTTGTCCCACCGCTCTGCGTGAACACATCATGCAGCAGGTACTGCCAGCTGATGATGAAGAGCGAACCGCCGATCATCACCCCATCCAGGACGGCACGTGCTCGAGCCGCCGCTGTCCGCGGCGCGGCGGAGAGCGTCAGGAACGCCGCGCACATGAACGGCGCAAACCCGACGTACGCGACGTCCGCCAGCGACGGAAACGGCTCGCGATCGAGGACCAGCTCGAGGAACGCCCAAACGCCGGTACCGAGCCCCCAAATGCCGCACGCTCCGCCGACGAGTCGCCAGAACCATTGCTTGGACCGGTCGCCCCGGCTCCCGGCGACGAGGGCCGCGGCAGCCGCGACGAACGCGGCGACGCTCAGGCCGACATCAGCGAGGATCGCCGCTCCGCTCGCACCGCCAAGGTCGAGCACGATCGCAACGGTCCACGCGAGTGCCAGACTCATCGAGCACACGACCAGAACGCCGCGCAGAACCGGCTTACGAGTGGCTGTGGCTGGGCGGATCGGCGTCTCCCTTCGCGGTCTGCGGTCGCGGTGCCGCTGGAGACGGACATTCGCCGGGTTCTTTGACCCTTTGATCGAGCGCGACTGCGGAATGGAAAGGGCCCATCACCTGAGCAGGCACATCATCCGTGACGCCACCTTGGCAATCGATCCATTGGGCTCACGAGCCGTCCATTCCCACGTCCCTGTCATCGATCACGGCCGGATCTGAGCCGAATCCGATCACCACCAGTATCGGCGCGGAGTTCGGCACGTGAGCACGCTTTCGGTGGTGTTTTGGTAGAAAATCGTTATTGAGTGGCAGTTTTTCGTGTGGTTCGCCTCGCCCGAACTCAAGTGGCAGGCGCTGCGGGGCGCACACGGCACACACGTGCAGTGATCCCACACGACCCGAGTGCATGTTCAGTGCACTGCGTTTTGACCCCACCGTGTGGTGACGGTTACCCGCTCCTCTTGTACCCGCTCCGTCTGCGTCGCAAACGCATCGCGCGCGTGCTCGACGCCCCACCGGCGCCTTCGCATTACCCCTGAGCGCGTTGACCCCATGGGCGTCCAGGTCGCCACCCGGCGCAGATGGCGAAGACGGTGACGAGCCGCTCTGGCCTGGGAACGCGTTGATCGGACCATCCTCCCCGTGGCACCGATGGATTCCCAACAAAGGCGCCACAAATAACGTAGAATTAGCGCATGGAGCGTCCCAACGCCGTTCACCCGTACCTTCCGCGCCTCTCGCAGGCGGTCACAGGGATACTTTGCCTCGAGGCATTGATGTTCCAGGATCGCTGGGTTGTCGCGACTGCGCTGGCACTCGTGGCGATCGCGCGGTTCGCGCCGCGATGGTCGCCGGTGCACTGGTTCTTCACGCGCATCGCCCGGCCGGCTGAAGAACTCGAGCCCGTCGCGCCGGTGCGTTTTTCCCAGACGATCGCGGTGCTCGCGCTCGCTCTGGCGGTCATCCTTCTCGTCACGGGTGCGGCGCGCGCGGGGTGGATCGTCGTGGGGCTCGTGACGACGCTCGCGTTGCTCTCGGCCACGACCGGAATCTGCGTGGGATGCGCGATCTACCGCCTCGCCCTGGCGCGCCGTGGCGGGGACGGTGACGTCCGCTCAGGGCTCGGCCTCCTGGGCCCCGGCCCGTGGCTCGTGGTGCTGACGGCGCCCGGATGTGCACGCTGCGAACCGGTGGCCCGGCAGCTCGAGGAACTCGTGCGGCAGCCCGTCATTCGTGTAGATCTCAGCCGCAATCCACAGGCGGCGAGGCTGCCGGTCCGAAGCGTCCCCGCGGTTGTCTCGGTGGGTGAGGACGGACGCGTACGCCACTCACGCGCCGGGCGCCTCGATCGTGGCGTCCTCGAGGAGCTCGCCGCGATCGTCTGAGCGCGCGATCCGATGGCACCGGATGGCGTCCCCCGATAGACTGCTCTGCCCGACCGCCCGCGGTCCGATCAATCCTGCACACCAAACAAGGAAAACCCCCGAATGCAGTCCGACACCGACACCGCTGTCAACACCCTTGACGGCCCTGAGTACATCGAAGTCGATGGGCAGATGGTTCCCAACTACGACCTCACGTTTCCGTCGTTCGAGGAGGGCGACGTCGTCAGCGGGAAGGTGGTTCGGATCGACAAGGACGAGGTCTTGGTCGACATCGGGTACAAGAGCGAGGGCGTCATCCCGTCCAACGAGCTCTCGATCCGAAAGAGCGTCAACCCCGCGGATGAGGTCGAGCTCGGCGAGCTGGTCGATGCATTGGTGCTGCAGAAGGAGGATCAGGACGGGCGGCTGATCCTCTCCAAGAAGCGTGCGCGGTTCGAGCGTGCGTGGAAGCGGATCGAAGAGGCGGCGAACAACAGCGAGATGGTGACCGGTCGGGTGATCGAAGTCGTCAAGGGCGGCTTGATCATCGACCTCGGCGTCCGCGGATTCCTTCCTGCGTCGCTGGTCGACATCCGCCGCGTGCAGGACCTGGACGAGTTCATGGGGCAGGACCTGGAGTGCAAGGTCATCGAGCTCAACCGCAGCCGCAACAACGTCGTGCTCTCCCGTCGGGCGGTCATCGAGGACGAGCGGCGCGAGGTGCGTCAGAAGATATTGGACGACCTGCAGCCCGGCGCGATCGTCGAGGGTGTCATCTCCAACATCGTCGACTTCGGTGCCTTCGTCGACCTGGAGGGCATCGACGGGCTCATCCACATCTCCGAGCTGTCGTGGACACACGTCAACCACCCGTCCGAGGTGCTCGCCATCGGTGATCACGTCGAGGTCAAGGTGCTCGACATCGACCGCGACCGCCAGCGCATCTCACTCGGTCTCAAGCAGACCCAGGCCGACCCGTGGCAGAGCGTCGTCGACGCCTACCAGGTGGGCGACGTCGTGGCCGGTAAGGTCACCAAGGTCGTCACGTTCGGTGCGTTTGTCGAGATCCACGCCGGGGTCGAAGGCCTGGTCCACATCTCGGAGCTCGCAGAGCACCACGTCGAGAACCCGCGTGAGGTTGTGGCTCCGGATCAGGAGGTTGCGGTGCGCATCATCGAGATCGACGGCGAGCGTCGCCGCTTGTCGCTGAGCCTCAAGCGCGCCAGCGAGGTGTCCTTGGACGAGGGCCAGGAGGGCACGGTCCAGACGTTCGGGGGAGACGAGGACGACGTGCAGCACGAGGACGACGCCGCTGCCGTCGCGGCGGAGGACGGTGCTGACGCGCCGCTGCAGGAGCCGGCTGCAGACGAAGTTCCCACCGCCGAGGTCGTGGACGCACCGGTCGCCGACGAGGCACCTGCCGCCGAGGAGCCCGCTGCCGCCGAGGAGCCGGTTGCCGCCGAGGAGCCCGCTGCCGTAGACGAGCCCGCTGCCGCAGGGGTGCCCGTTGCAGACGAGGCCGGCGCGACTGACGAGGCCGCACCCGAGGCAACCGTGGGGACCGACGCCTAGCCGACACGACGACCACGAGCCGGTCACGCCGCGCAGCCTCGGGCTGACCGGCGGGATCGGCTCGGGCAAGTCGGCCGCGCTCGAGGAGTTCCGTCGGCTCGGCGCGGCGGTGCTCTCCAGCGACGAGGTGGTCCACGCCATCTACGCCGACACGGTCGTGATCGACGCCGTGTGTCGGCGCTTTGGGCCCGCGGCGCTGACGGCCGACGGTCACGTGGATCGCACGGCGTTGGGCGCACTCGCGTTCGCCGAGCCGGACGGCATGGCGTTTTTGGAGCAGCTGGTGCATCCCCGGGTGGGTGCGGCCCGGGAGGCATGGCAGGACGCCCAGCGGCGCCGGAGCCCGCGACCGCCGCTTCTCGTGTGCGAGGTACCGCTGCTCTATGAGGCGGGCCTCGTGGACGCGTTCGACGCGGTGCTCGTGGTCACCGCGTCGCAATCGATTCGCCGCGACCGCGTCACGGCCCGCGGGCAGGACTTCTCCGCTCGCAGCGGGCGTCAGATGACCGAGGACGACAAGATCAAGCGGGCCGACCGCTACCTTGTCAACGACGGGTCGATGGCACAGCTTGAGGAGTGGGTCGCGGAGCGCTTCGAGGAATACCGCACATGACGACTGCAATTGCCGGTCGGGCCGGTCATCTGCGTCGACGTCGCCACACGAGCGGGGCACTTGTGGCAGGGCTCGTCGCGCTGCTGGCGCTGAGCACGCTCATCGTGCATCTGACGATGCCGTCCTGGTACGCCCGGTGGTGGTACCCGATGGAACACGGACCATCGATCACGGCCGAGGCCGCCGCCACGGGTGTGGCGCCGGATCTGATCGCCGCGGTGATCTACCGCGAGAGCAAGTACGCCGAGAACGCGCGATCCGATCATGGTGCCGTCGGGCTCATGCAGGTGCTTCCGGAGACCGCGCAGTGGATTCACAGGCAGTCCGCCGCCCCGGCTGCCGAGCCCGAGCGCCTCGCGGAACCCGCGGTCAACATCGCGTACGGCGCCTGGTACCTGCAGTACCTCACTGACAAGTACGGACGCGAGGACCTGGCGCTCGCGGCCTACAACGGCGGTGAGACCAACCTGCAGCAATGGATCGCCACGGCTCGGCGAGCGGGGCATCCGCTGACGATCGCCGAGATCCCGTTCGGTGAGACCCGCCGCTTCGTCAGCGCGGTCCACGATGCCCGATCGGTCTACCGGCGAGCCTGGCCAGGGGCGCTCGGGCTTCGATGATCCGGTTGGACGCGCGTGAGGTGACGGCCCCGCGTCCCGGTCGCGGGGCCGTCGGTGCCCCCCAATGAGCAATCAATGAGGCGCACGGACGAGCGTAGCCGATCCGAAGGTCCTCGGACACCTGGCCAAAGGGTTAGGGTCCGTCAGGAATAACTCGTGCGACGGGCGACGAGCGAAAATCGCGGCAGACGGTGTGCCGCCGTCAAACGGTCCAGTGTTTCCTTGACGGATCCTTCGTCCTGGCACGTTGGCTCGACCACCCGGCCCTGGGGATCGGGGTCCACTACCATCGGTGGGGTGTCGACCTTCGCCCTTGCGTCCAACTATCAGCCGACGGGGGATCAACCCGAGGCCATCGCAGGGTTGCTGCAGGGTTTGGAGGCCGGCGAGCGGTACCAGACACTGCTGGGCGTCACGGGTTCGGGCAAGACGTTCACGATGGCCAATCTGATCGCGCAGACCGGCCGGCCGGCCCTGGTGATCGCCCACAACAAGACACTCGCGGCCCAGCTGTGCAACGAGTTCCGGGAGTACCTGCCCGACAGCGCGGTGGAGTACTTCGTCAGCTACTACGACTACTACCAGCCCGAGGCCTACCTGCCGGCGACCGATACCTACATCGAGAAAGACTCGTCGATCAACGACGAGATCGACCGGCTCCGCCAAGCCGACACCAGCGCGTTGCTCGCACGGCGCGACTTGGTCATCGTCGCGTCGGTCAGCTGCATCTACGGCATCGGGTCACCCGACGCGTACCGTGATCGGCTGCTCTTGCTCAACGTCGGCGAGGAACATCGGCGCGACGACATCTTCCGCAAGCTGGTCGAGGTGCAGTATCAGCGCAACGACATGGTGCTGGAGCGCGGTCGGTTCCGCGTGCGCGGCGACGTGTTCGAGGTCCAGCCCGCCAACATGGAGACTGCGTACCGCGTCTCGATGTTCGGCGACGAGGTGGAGTCGATCGACCATTTCGACGTCCTGACCGGCGAAGTTCTCGAATCGGTCGATCACGTGGGCATCTGGCCGGCGACCCACTACATCACTCCGCCGGCGACCGTCCAACGGGCGTTGCGGGAGATCCGGGACGAACTCGAGGTACGCGCCAAAGAACTGGATCGCGACGGCAAGCTTGTCGAGGCCCACCGCATTCGTCAGCGCACCGAGTACGACATGGAGATGATGCGCGAGCTGGGCTTCTGCAACGGCATCGAGAACTACTCGCGCATTCTGGACGGGCGCCGACCGGGGTCGGCACCCAGCACCTTGGTCGATTTCTTCCCCAAGGATTTCTTGTGCCTGATCGACGAGTCGCACAACACCGTGCCGCAGCTGCGCGGCATGTTCGAGGGTGACTCGTCGCGCAAGGGCTCGTTGATCGAGCACGGGTTCCGCTTGCCATCGGCGGCCGACAACCGTCCGCTCAAGCTCAACGAATTCTTGGAGCGGGTGGGGCAGGTCGTGTTCGTGTCGGCGACTCCAGGGGAGTTCGAGCGGCGCAACGCCAGCCGTATCGTCGAGCAGATCATCCGTCCGACCGGCCTCGTCGACCCGCAGATCGACGTGCGCCCCACCCGCAACCAGATCGACGATCTGATGAACGAGATTCGCGACCGGGTGGAGCGTGACGAGCGCACGTTGGTCACCACGCTCACCAAGAAGATGGCCGAGGACCTGACCGAGTACCTGGTCGAGGGCGGCTTCAAGGTCAGGTACCTGCACTCCGAGGTCGATACGATCGAGCGCATCCGCATCATCCGCGACCTGCGTCTGGGTGAGTTCGATGTCCTCGTGGGGGTCAACCTGCTTCGCGAGGGGCTGGACCTCCCCGAGGTGACGCTCGTGGCGATCTTGGATGCCGACAAAGAGGGGTTTCTGCGTGGCACCACCGCCTTGATCCAGACGATCGGGCGCGCCGCCCGGCACGTCCGCGGGCGGGTGGTCATGTACGCCGATCGTGAAACCGACGCCATGCGCACGGCGATCGGTGAGACCGATCGGCGCCGGGCCATCCAGATCGCGTACAACGAGGAGCATGGCATCACGCCCGAGTCGATCGTCAAGGGCGTCAGCGACATCGCGGAGTTCCTAGGCCTGCATGGCGGTCCGGCACAATCACGGCGCACCAAGGCCAAAGAGTTGGCACAGAGCGACGCGACCAATGAGGAGCTGGAGCGCGAAGTCGTGGTGATCGAGGAGGAGATGTTCCAAGCGTCCGAGGAACTGCGGTTCGAACGTGCGGCCGAGCTGCGTGACGCGCTCAAAGAAATTCGACGCGAGTTGGACGACCGACGGGGGATGTCCCGGGCGCCGCGGACCGCGCCGACCCCGGCCAAGCGCGGCCGCAGATCGGGAAGCCACAAGCGGTGAGCCCCGACCGGCCCGGCCCGAACGTGTGGGGAGACGACGACGTCGTGTTCCGAACGCTCGCCGCGCCGGGCTTGGAGGAAGACGACCTGTTCGCGGTGCGATCGAGCCTGCCGGCGATGGGTGCGCTCTGGGGCGACGGGTTGCCGTCGACGTTCCCTCCGGCTCATCAGGAACTGGACGACGAATCCGAACGTCGCCGACGTCACGAAGAGCTGCTTCACAAGTGGAATCCTTCGGACGACACGCCGACCGTGGAATAGTCAATCCATCGAGCCGGTGTTCTCCCGACGTGTCGAGCGTTCCGGAGTGGGCTGCACGGACGTTTCGAACCCCGCCGGAAAGCGAGGCGTGATGCAAGGGGGCAGCCCTCAGCCAGTGCTGGTCAAAGCGTGACCCACTCGGTGGCGATGCCGGTGCCCTCGGTCCCCGAGGGATCCTCGAACAGCAGGCTGATGGGGCCGGGGGCCAGGTCGGTGAACGAGAACCGGGCGTCCCGATCGAGGGCGGCCTCAGGATGCATGGTGCGACGCAGGTGGACGACGACTGGCCGGCTCGGGGCGGGTCGGATGAATCCGTCCACGTGCAGGCCGTGGGCATCTGTCGTCGCTTCGAGCACCACGATCAGCCCCTCGGTGGCGAACACGACGACACGCAGCGCCGGCGCCTCGGGGTGACCCCAGCCGGTGTCCGCGACGACACGGGCCGGCCCGGCGGATGCGGCCTGTCGTGAAAGCGCGGCGAACTCGGGTGCCCGGTCATTCCCGTCCATTCCCACACCTCCAGCACGATCGGCGGGGAGGCTCATCGACCGAGGTCGTGGTCGGTCTCACCACCCAGCGCGGTTGACGATGTCACGACGAAGAGGAGGCTGCGGGTGCGTCTGAGACACCGACCTCGCGCAAGGCCCGCTCCAGTTTGTCGAGGACACGCCGTCGGATGGGCCCGATGCTGCTGACAGCGATGCCGTGTCGGGCCTCGATCTGCTTGTAGCTGGCGTCGGGGTCATCCAAGAACGCGGCGAGCAAGCGCCGGCCGGTCGGGCTCAGCTCGTCCATGACACCCCCGATGGCCATTGCCAGGTGGCGACGCATCAGGCCACTGTCGACGTCGGGCTCGACACCGACCGCGTCCGGCACGAGTTCGATCTCGACCAGTCGCGATCGGTGTCGGGCATGCGCGATCCTGAGCGCCTCCCGGTAGGCGGTGGTGCGAAGCCACGAGGAGATTGCATCGGGGTTGCGCAACCGGTGGATGTCATCGACGAAGCGCAGCCAGGTGGTCGCGGCGGCGTCCTCGTAGTCATCCGGTGAGAGCCCACGAATCCGCCGCACCCCGTGTCGGACGATGTTGTCGTGGCGTGCGACGAGGCTCCTCCATGCCTCCTCGTCGCCGCCGCGGGCGGCTGCGACCAGCTGCGCCGCCTGGCTCGGGCGGGCCTCCAACCTCGCCAAGTCGTACACGACATCCTCCCCTGAGGAGTGGTCTCCGTGAAGGCCATTCTTGGTCGTGCGCGATCACCCGCGCCACCACCCCTAGGGGTGGGCGTGTCACACCTGTTCGCACCTGCCCGTTCTCGGCGCCAACGCCGCCGGGCGGGCCGGTCTGTCAGCCGAGGCGGCCGCGGGGCACCCTGGCCAGGTTGGAGACATCCTCGCCTCCGAGGCCCGCATCGGTCAGTGCGGCCTCCTGGGTCGCGATCAGGTCGGTGATGGCCATCGGGACGCCCAGGCGCTCGGCTTCGGCGAGCGCGATGCGCAGGTCTTTCAGGTGGAGTTCGACCCTGAAGCCCAAGGGGTAGTCATCCGCGATGACGTTCTTGGAGCGGTTCTCGAGAACCCATGATTGGGCCGCGCCCGCCGAGAGGGCGGCGACGAGGGCGTCCATCGGCAGGCCCTCGTGTTCGCCCAGTACCAGTGCCTCGCCCAGCGTTGCGTACGTGCCGGCGATGACGACCTGGTTGACAGCTTTTGCGGCCTGACCGGCGCCCGGAGGACCCAGGTGGGTGATCGTCGTGCAGAACGCTTGGATGGCCGGCTGCGCCTGCGCGACGTGTTCGGCCTCGCCACCGACAAACGCGGTGAGCGTGCCCTTTTGCGCCCCCTCGGACCCGCCCGAGACGGGGGCGTCGACTGCGCCGAGTCCACGTGCGGCAAGCTCGGATGCGAGCGCACGGGTGACTGCGGGCGAAATCGTCGAGCAGTCGACGAGCACCGCTCCCAGCGTCATGCCCTCGGCTGCGCCACCCGTCCCCAGCACGACCTGCTCGACATCCGGTGAATCCGAGACACAGGTGAACACGACCTCGGCACCGGCGGCGGCTTCGGCAGGAGTGCCCGCCCACTGAGCGCCCAACGCGAGGAGCGGGCCCTCGCGACCCTGCGTGCGGTTGTGCACGACCACGTTGTGGCCCGCGCGTACAAGATGCGCGGCCATGGCCGCACCCATTGTTCCCAATCCGATCCAGGCGATTCGCATCGCCGAATCCTATGGGCTCCCACGAGTATGGGTCAGACGGCTTGCAATGACTCGCGGATCGGCGACGGCACGATGATCAAGGGCATGCCTGCTGCATGATCACTGTGCACTCGACCCGCCAGTCGCGTGTGATCTCAATCGCACGGTCAGGTCGAATTCGGGTCGCTTGAAGGCGATTCGGGGCAGCGTCAACGGCGCTGCAGCGCGTACGCAGACATGGCGAAAACGCTTTTCTCTCGCAGGGCGGGCGAGTCGGTGACGACTCTCTGAAGTATCGGCATGCCAGCCGAAAACCCAAGGCGTGTGGTCCCTCAGACCCCTGCGGACTCGGTCGCCGCGACGGTCATCGCCAGGTAGAGCGCATCGACAGGCACGCGAGCGCCGGGGTTCTCGAGCGCCGCGACCACCACCTCGAGGACCGGTCGGATTCGGTCCAAGGCGTTCCCGGCCGGGCCGGGATCCGGGTCGCGGCAGACCGACAACGCGAGCTCGAGGCTCTCCCGCGCCGATGCTGCCCGGTTCCGCACGACGTCCGCGAATGCCGTCGCGCAGTACGTGTAGAGCCGCATGAGCGAGCCGTCAATGGTCAGGGTCCGCGGACGCCGGGGGGTCGTCGGCGTCGCAGGGGCATCGTGGGCGAGGACGCCCCGCATGGTTCCGCCCAACACGGCCCGCAACTCGGTGTCAGTCAGTCGGGCAGCGGCTGCGCACCGCAGCGTGACGGAGAGGCCCAACAGCGGTTGACCGTAGGGAGCGTCCGAGCCGTAGACGATGCGTTCGATTGGGACGCGGGCGAACAGTTCGAGCAGATCGAGTGGCCCGAAGACCGAGGTGTCAAAGAACGCGGCGGGGTGGTCCGCAAGTCGTGTCGCGAAGATGCCCTGATCCGCGATGCCGCCATGCGCCAAGATGAGGGGAGCGCCGGGATGTCGCATCGCCACGTTGCAGAGGCCATCGGCGAGACGCCCTGAGCCGCGCCCCGCGTGGATCAGGATCGGCACACCCGCGTCTTCGGCAACGGCGAAGATCCCGTCGATGTCGGCCCCGTCGAACCCAAACGCCTGCGCCCGTGGATGGAGTTTGATCCCGCGGGCGCCGCGGGCCAGGCAGCGCTCGGCCTCGGCAACCGGGCCGTCCGCCGGGTCCAAGCGACAAAACGGAATGAGCCGACCTTGGGATGCGTCGGCCCACGTGAGCACCCGATCGTTCGGGACGCGATAGGCGGGAGCGCGTTCCGGATCGTGGAGTGGGAACACACACGCTTGGCGGACGTCGACCTGGTCGAGCTGCTGCAGCAACCTGGTCAGATCGAGTTTGTGGCCGTCCTCGTCGGTACCGAGGTGGGTGTGGGCATCGAGGATCTCGGCTGCGGGCGGCGTCAGCGCGCGCACCTCGTCTGCGAACTGCACAAGTTCGGGCCGCATGGGCTCAGGATAGGGTGTCGGGCATGCCACTGGTCGCCGGGATCGATTCGTCCACACAGTCCGTCAAGGTCGTGGTGTGCGATGCAGAGAGCGGAGTGGTGGTTCGTGGGGGTCGGTCACCCCATCCTGACGGCACCGAGTGTGAGCCGGAGACGTGGTGGGACGCGTTGGCCGCAGCCTCGGCAGGCCTGCTGGAGGGCGTCGAAGCGTTGGCGGTCGCGGGCCAGCAGCACGGGATGGTGGTGCTTGACGATGACGGTCAGGTCGTGCGCCCCGCGTTGCTGTGGAACGACACCGCTCGGCATCTGACGCCGCCGACCTGGTCCACGAGCTTGGCGGCGCACAGCCATGGGCCGATGCCGTCGGCAGCGTCCCGGTCGCGGCGTTCACCGTCACCAAATTGCGGTGGCTGGCGCGCGCCGAACCCGACCACGCGGCCCGGGTCGCGCGGGTGATGCTGCCGCACGACTGGCTCACATGGCGTTTGGCTGGGCGGCCTGAGGTGGCCACGACGGACCGGGGAGACGCCAGCGGCACGGGCTACTGGTCGCCGGCGACCGGGGAGTACCGCACGGATCTGTTGGTGCGTGCCTTCGGTCGCGAACTCGGCGTCCCGCGGGTCGCCGGGCCCGCAGAGGTGATCGGGGAGACCGGACAGGGCATCGCCCTTGCAGCCGGGACCGGGGACAACATGGCGGCGGCGCTCGGCCTCGGCCTCGAATCCGGGGATATGGTGGTGTCGCTGGGCACTTCGGGCACGGCGTTCGCCGTGGCGGCATCGCCGAGCCATGACCCCTCTGGGCAGGTCGCTGGATTCGCCGATGCCACTGGTCGGTGGCTGCCCCTCGTGTGCACACTCAACGCGGCCCGGGTGCTCACCTCGACCGCAACGCTGCTTGGCGTCGATCTGGACGGGTTGAGCGACCTGGCCCTCGCGGCTCGTCCAGGGGCCGCAGGCCTGACGCTGCTGCCGTACCTGGACGGAGAGCGGACGCCCCGAACACGTGGGCCTGGCGATCGACCTGGGCGCCGACTGGCCCTGGCCGGGCGAGGCAACCCTGGCGTGGCCGCTGGGGCCCGACTCGCTGCGGTCCGACTTGCGGTCAAGAGTGAAGGGACGCCGTTCCCGGCCGAGGTCGGTTGGCACCCGTGGTTTCGACGACGACTTGCCCGCGGCGGTGATCTGACGTGGAAGGCGGACGCCGTCTCGCTCCTGGAACGGGGCGCGGACCACCTGCCCACAGGCCGCCGGCTCGACCCGACCCTGGTGTCGGGGCCATATGACGACGCGTTCGAGGTCCCCGATGGGCGGGTCGAGCTGCGGTGGCCTGGAGCGTTGAGGATGGAGTGCCAAAGCGATGTGCGCTGGTTCGTGGTGTTCGACGAGCTTTCGGACCTCGTCTGCATCGAACCTGAGACAGCGCCACCAGGCCTCAGCAGGAACGCGCCGCTGGTGCGACCGGGCTCACCCAGGAGCGCGAGCGTCACGTGGAGCTGGGATCGTGGTCCCGAATGACACAACCGTTGACGGGCTGATCGCGGTCGCAAACTGCGAAGGCTCCGCTCAGTGGGGGTCAGGCGGCGGGATCAATGCGAGTAAGCTAGGTGGGTGGCGAGCTCTCCCTCAGGTGTCATCCGCGTCATGGGCGCCCGTGAGCACAACCTCAAGGATGTCTCGATCGAGATCCCGCGCAACGCCCTCGTGGTCATCACGGGACTCTCGGGCAGTGGGAAATCGAGCCTCGCGTTCGACACGTTGTACGCCGAGGGGCAGCGGCGGTACGTCGAGAGCCTGTCGTCCTACGCCCGCCAGTTCCTCGGGCAGATGGACAAGCCGGATGTCGACACGATCGAGGGTCTGTCGCCCGCGATCTCGATCGATCAGAAGACGACGAGCCGCAACCCACGTTCGACCGTCGCCACCGCGACCGAGATATACGACTACCTGCGTCTCCTCTTTGCCAGGGTGGGGGAACCGCACTGCCCGACGTGTGGCAAACCGATCACTGGGCAGAGCGTCGAGCAGATCGCCGACCGGGTGCTGGAGTTGGAGGAGGGCATTCGCTTCCAAGTCCTGGCGCCGCTCGTGCGCGGCCGTAAGGGTGAGCACCGCGATGTGCTCGACCACATCAAGAATGAGGGCTTCGCGCGCGTCGCGGTCGATGGTGAGACCTACCTGATCGACGAGGCCCCGCCACTCGACAAGAAACGCAATCACACGATCGAGGTCGTGGTCGACCGGCTCGTGATGAAACAGGATCTTCGGCGACGACTGCACGAGAGCCTCGAGACCGCGGTCAATCTGGCCGACGGGTTGGTGCGCATCGAGGAGGTGGGGGGCGAGGCGCGCTCCTGGATGTATTCGGAGCGTTTCGCGTGTACCGAACACGGCGCGTCGCTTGCGGAGCTGGCGCCGCGGACATTTTCGTTCAACTCGCCGCATGGCGCGTGCGAGGTCTGCACGGGCCTCGGCTTTACGCTCGAAGTCGATCCGGAGCTGGTGGTCGACCCCGAGCGGACCTTGCGAGGCGGCGCGCTGTTGCCGTGGTCGGACCGCACTACGGACTACTACGAGTTGTTGCTCGAGGCCGTTGGCGACGAACATGAGATCGACCTGGACATGCCGTTCGGCCGGCTCCCCGAAGACCACCAGGACCTGGTCGTCAACGGTCCCGGCGGACGTGGTGAGCGGGTGCAGATCGGCAAGCGGCGCAAGCGCCGTCGCGGGGGCTACACCTCGGGGCTGACGTGGTTTGAAGGGCTCATCCCGCAGCTTCGCCGCCAGTACCGTACGACCGGCTCGCCGCAGATTCGTGAGCGCATCGAGCAGTTCATGTCGCTGGTGCCGTGTCAGGGCTGCGGCGGGGCACGGCTTCGCCCCGAGGTGCTGGCCGTGACCGTCGGCGACAACTCCATCTCCCAACTCTGCGAGCTGTCGGTGTCGGACGCGCTGCGATTCTTCGACACGGTGCGCCTGACCGAGACACAAGCGTTCATCGCCCAGCGTGTCATCCAGGAAGTCACGGAGCGCCTGCGATTTCTCGAGGCCGTTGGTGTTGGATATCTCACGCTCGCGCGCGCGGCCGGCACGTTGTCCGGCGGCGAGGCTCAGCGGATTCGTTTGGCCACGCAGATCGGCGCTGGGCTGGTGGGTGTGCTCTACATCCTTGACGAGCCCTCCATCGGTCTGCATCAGCGCGACAACCGCAAGCTGACCGCGACGCTCGAGCGCCTGCGCGATCTGGGCAACACGGTCATCGTCGTCGAGCATGACGAGGACATGATGCGCAGCGCCGACCACGTCATTGACATGGGCCCCGGGGCCGGTGAACACGGTGGCTACGTCGTCGCCGAGGGTTCGGTCGAGGACGTCGAGGCCAGCCCGGAGTCGGTGACCGGGGCGTTCCTGTCGGGGCGCCGTCGCATCGAGCCGCCCAAGAAGCGCCGCCGGCCGGCCGGGTGGCTCACCGTCACGGGCGCGCGTGAACACAACCTGCAAGAGATCGACGTGGCATTCCCGGTCGGGGCGTTGACCTGCGTCACGGGCGTCTCAGGATCGGGTAAGAGCACGCTGGTCAACGAGATCGTCCTCAAAGCCCTGTCGAGTCGTCTCAACCGCAAGCCCCAACGACCGGGGCGGCACACGTCGATCGAGGGGCTGGAGCATTTCGACAAGGTCATCGCGATCGACCAGTCGCCCATCGGTCGTACGCCACGCTCCAACCCGGCCACCTACACCGGCTTGTTCGACCTGGTTCGCGAGCTGTTCAGCAAGACGCAGGATTCGCGCTCACGCGGCTACGCCCCCGGACGGTTCAGCTTCAACGTCAAAGGTGGGCGCTGCGAGGCGTGCAAGGGCGACGGCACGATCACGATCGAAATGCACTTCTTGCCCGACGTCTACGTGCCGTGTGAGGTTTGCCACGGCAAGCGCTACAACCGCGAGACGCTCGCTGTCTACTACAAGGGCAAGAACATCCACGATGTGCTCCAGATGAGTATCGAAGAGGCATTGGGGTTCTTCGGGCCCGTGCCGCGCATCGCCCGACGGCTGCAGACGTTGCACGACGTGGGCCTTGACTACATGCGTCTGGGGCAGCCGGCGACCACGCTGTCGGGCGGTGAGGCGCAACGCGTCAAGCTGGCCACGGAGCTCTCCAAGATCGCAACCGGCCGGACGCTCTACGTGTTGGACGAGCCGACGACAGGGCTGCACTTCGCCGATATCGAGAAGCTGCTCGAGGTCCTGCAGCGTCTGGCCGACCAGGGCAACACGGTCCTCGTCATCGAGCACAACCTGGACGTCATCAAGTGCGCCGACTGGATCGTCGACCTGGGCCCCGAGGGCGGTGCAGGCGGCGGTCAGGTCATCGCTCTCGGAACGCCCGAAGACGTCGCCGAGACCGAAGGCTCCCACACCGGCGAGTACCTGCGCGGGTTGGTCAACCCGGCCAAGGGGCGGCGCAAAGCCGCAGCGTAGGTCGCAGGATCCCCTCCGTAGGTCTCAGGGGTCGCGAACTGGCCGTGAATCAGGTCAGCGAGACGATGTCGCGGACGAGATCGATCGTCGCGACGACGATGACGAGTCCGGCGAGGATGGGAAGCGCGAAACGGATGACGACCGTCAACATCCGCCCACCGCGATGACGGGTGCCGACGAACCACAGCCCGGCGACGGCTGCTGCGACGCCGACCGCCGGCAGCGCGAGAACGCCGATCGCAGGGATTGCCACCGTTCGGGGCCTGCGCGTCGGCGGCATCGGTGACCAGCGCTCGATCAACATGGCCGTGGCCAGGCCACCGACCGCCGGCAGCGCGATGAACCCTCCGATTGCAAGCGGTGTCGGCGTCAAAAGGGTGAAGTCGACCCCGCCCTGGTGGATGATCACCGCGCCCCCCAGGGTCCCGCAGAGCGTTGTCCACAGACCGACACGGGTGGATCGCCCGGAGATGGCGGTACGGAGGCAGGCGTACCCGAGCCCTCCCAGGGCTCCGACGAGCCCGGTGATGACGAGCAGGGTAAACGTCTCGCGCGTCACCTGTCCGATCGTGAAGCCGTCATCGCTGGTGACTCCGAGGACGACATCGGGGGACGTGCGGCGCAGAAGGAACATCAGAAGCCGCCCAAGTGGACCGACGATCAGGTATCCGACCAAAGTTCCGGCGCCGAGGCCGACACCCACCAACCAGCCGATGTCGCGCATGTCCTCACGCCATGGACGTGAGATCGGCCAGCTGAGGGATTCCATGGGCGCACGATAGGCGATGAGTGACGCGGTCGGCAAGCGCCGGCCAGGTACCCGTGACGCGCTCACAGTGAGCCGTGCGACTCCTCGGAATGTGGTCTCGGCAGGATGCGATCGAGCCACCGGGGCAACCACCAATTCCACTTGCCTGCAACGCACATGAATGCCGGGACCAGGATGACGCGCACGATCGTGGCGTCAAGAAATACCGCCACCGCCAGTCCGAGCGACGATTCCTTGATCGGGATCAGGCGGTTGAGCAAGAACGACAGGAACACGACGATCATGATCGCAGCGGCCGCCGTGATGACCCCGCCGCTGCGGGCGAGGCCCCACGCCACCGCCGCGCGATCGTCGCCGTGTTGGTCGTAGTGCTCGCGGACGCGGGTCAACAGGAACACCTCGTAGTCCATCGAGAGCCCGAACAGGATCGAGAACAAGAACGGTGGTACCCACGAGGTGACGTGGCCCAGGTTCTGGAATCCCAACACCCCGTCACCCCATCCCCATTGGAACGCCATGACCAGCACCCCATAGGCCGCCACGACCGACAGCAACGTCATGATCACCGCCTTGAGCGGCAGCAGGATCGACCGGAACAGGATCACCAGCACGATGAACGTCAGCAGCATGACCAGCGCGACTACGCGCGGCAGGTTGTGCGCGACCGTGTCGTTGAAGTCGCGGTTCTGGCTTGCGGCGCCGCCGATCAACACCCGCGCGTTGCCAAGCGAGGGGGTCGACGGCACGATCTGCCGTTCGATCCTGGCCACCAGATCTTGGGCCTGGGCGGTGTCCTCGCCGAAGGCCGGAATGACATCGATGAGCTGGGCGGTTCCGTCGTCGGCGACCTTGGGTGTGCGCACGATCGTCACCGCGGGGTCGCGGCGGATCGCGGTGACGAGCGCATCAACGCCTGCCTGCGCCGGCGCGCCACGGCCTCCGTCGACGACGATGCGAAGTTGGGCCAGCGCGCCCGGTCCCAACTCGCGCGCCACGGCATCCGACGCGCGAATGGACGGAGCGTTGCGGGGCAGCGAGGTCGCGCCACTCGAGCCGAGGTCCAGCCAGATGACGGGGACTGCAAGTCCGAGTAACAGTGATGTCGAGCCGACGAGATACGGCCATGGTCGGCGCATCACCCGCTCGGCCCATCGCGCCCATCGTGTCTGTTCGACCGGTCCATCGCGGAATGTCGGCGGTCGAAGGCGCGCTCCCACGTTCCATTTCGTGACGCGGGTTCCGAGCACGGCGAGGATGGCGGGAATCAACGTCAGTCCTGTCGCCATGGCCGCCGTGACGACGGCGATCGACCCGATCGCGAAGCCGGTGAAGATCGGTACGCCCACGGCGAACATCCCGGCGAGCGCGACCACCACGGTGATGCCGCTGAAGAAGATCGCGCGCCCGGAGGTCTGCATTGTCGTGGCGAGTGCGTCCGGGATCGCGCGCCCCGCTTGGAGTTCCTCCGTGAATCGGCGCACAAGAAACAGGGAGTAGTCGAGCCCGACACCGATCCCCACCAGCGGCACGATGTTCTGCACGTAGATCGACAGGTCGGCGCCACGGGCGACGAAGTACAGTGCCCCCAGCGTCACGATGAGCGCGGCAGACGTCGTGATGATCGGCAAGCCGGCCGCGATGAGGGATCCCAGGACCACCAGCAGGATCAGCAGGACGATCGGCAGCTGGATCAGCTCCGACTTGCGTAGATCGGTCTGGTTGACGTTGTCGAAGTCGGCAAAGACGGCAGGCCCGCCGGTCAGCTCGACGCGCACCTTGGGCGTCGCTTCGGCACGAGCGGCCGCGATGACGCGGTCGGACTCTTTGAGCGCCTCGTCCAACCCGGCGCGGATGCCCGCCACGAGGAACACGGTGCGCCCATCGCGCCCTGTCAACGGCTCGCTGACCTTGCCCACGAGCGGGTCGGTCGAGAGCGCCGCGCGCACATGTCGTGCGGTGGCGGTGAGCGCGTCGACGTCATGGATCCCGCTGTTGAGGGTCACCACCGTCGTCAACGTCGTGGGGAAGTCCGCGCTGAAGCGATTCAGGATCGTGATGCGGGCCTGCTCGGAGGTCGATCCCGCGATCTCGAAACCACCGGGGGTCAGCTCGTCGGCGAGCCGGGGGGCGAGCACGCCGAACGCGACCAGTACGGCGAGCCACGCCCCGATGATCCACCACGGTTTGCGTGCGCAGAACCTGCCCAGGCCCGCGAAGACGCCCCGGAACGCGGAATCGGTTGGGGCGGAGGCCACCGCGAGACGATACCCCGACGCGGCACAGGTCGTACGAGGGGTGAGCGGCGCGACGGCCTGTGACATCGTGTCATTCGATGGACCGCTGGCAGACGATCATCGAGCCGTTTCGCATCCACTCGGTGGAGCCGATTCGCATGACCACGCCACAGCAGCGCGAGCGGTGTCTGGTCAAGGCCGGGTACAACCTCTTTGCGCTGCGGTCGCAGGACGTGATCATCGACCTGCTCACCGACTCGGGCACGGGTGCGATGTCCGCCGAGCAGTGGGCGGGTATTCAACGCGGCGATGAGAGTTACGCGGGGTCGCCGTCGTTCGAACGTTTCCGGGCGGCGGTGCACGAGCTCTTCCCGTTCACGCACATCATCCCGACCCACCAGGGGCGGGCCGCCGAGAAGATCCTGTTCAGCGTCATCGGCGGAGCCGGCAAGACGATTCCCAACAACACGCACTTCGATACGACGCGGGCCAACGTGGAGGCGACGGGCGCAATGGCCGTGGACCTCGTCATCCCGGAAGGGCTGGTGCCCTCGTCCGACCACCCGTTCAAGGGCAACATGGACCTGGACGCGCTCGATCGGTTGGTCACGGAGCGCGGCGCGGTCAACGTGCCGTGTGTCGTCGTGACGATCACGAACAACTCGGGCGGGGGACAGCCGGTCAGCATGGAGAACCTGCGCGGTGTGCGCGAGGTGTGCGATCGCCATGGGTTGCCGCTGTTCCTGGACGGATGCCGGTTTGCCGAGAACGCGTGGTTCATCAAACAGCGTGAGCCCGGGTATGCGGACATGGCGATCCCGGACATCGTTCGTCAGATGGCCGCCCTGGCGGACGGCATGACGATGTCGGCCAAGAAGGATGGGCTTGCGAACATCGGCGGTTGGCTGGCCTGCAACGATGATGCACTCGCCGAGTCGGCTCGGACGCTGCTGATCCTGACGGAAGGGTTCCCGACCTACGGAGGGCTTGCGGGCCGTGACCTGGAGGCCATCGCACAGGGCCTGCGCGAGGTCGTCGACGAGGAGTACCTGCGCTATCGCACGCGGTCCACGGCGTACCTCGGCGAGGCGATTGCGGCGGCCGGAGTGCCGGTCGTCACACCGATCGGCGGGCATGCCGTCTACATCGATGCCCGGGCGTTTCTGCCGCACATCCCGCCACTCGAATACCCGGGCCAGGCACTGGTGGTCGCCCTGTATCGCGCCGGCGGCATCCGCGGATGCGAGATCGGCACGGTCATGTTCGGTCGTCGGCCCGACGGCACCGAGATCCCGGCGGCGATGGACTTGGTACGACTCGCTGTTCCTCGCAGGACCTACACACAAAGCCACGTCGACTACGTCATCGAGGTGATGCGCCATGTGGCTGCGGGCAAGGACGCGCTGCGGGGACTGCGCATCGTCGCCGAGGCCCGGCAGCTGCGCCACTTCACCGCCCGGTTCGAAGAGAGCGGGACAGGCGGCTGACGCCACGTACGATTGGGCGTATGAACACTGATGAGATGGACCGGCTCTTCGCCCTGCTGCGGATTCCCAGCGTCGGGGCGTTGCCCGAACATGACGCCGACATGGCGGTCGCCGCCGAGATGATGGTCGGCGAGATCCGCCGGGCAGGTGGGATCGCGACGATCGAACGCACCACGGGGCACCCCTTCGTCGTGGGCGAGGTACCGCCAAGCGACGGCCGCCCCAATCCGACCCGGGTGTTGATCTACGGGCACTACGACGTGCAGCCGGTCGGCGACCTGGGGCGTTGGGAGAGCCCGCCGTTCGAGCCGACGATTCGGGGTGAGCACCTGTATGCCCGCGGCGCCAGCGACGACAAGGGCAATGTATTCCAGGTGCTGGTCGGGGTGCAGCGGTTGGCGGCCGGAGGGCGTCTTCCCGTGCACGTCACGTTCCTGATCGACGGGGAAGAGGAGACGAGCGGGGAGTCCGTGATCGACTGGGTCAACGGACTCGACGATCCCCACGACATCGCAATCATCTGGGACGGGGGAATGGTCGCGCGGGATCAGCCGGCCGTCGAGACCGGCGTACGAGGGCTCTGTTACCGCAAGGTCACCGTGACGACCGGCACGCTCGACGGCCACAGTGGGATCTACGGCGGGGCTGCGATGAACGCCGTCCACGTCCTGACCCGCGTGCTCGCCGCGGTCCAACCGGTCGACGGCCGCCTGCCCGACGCGCTGTACGAGGGGGTCGGGCCGGTCTCGGCAGCCGAGCGCGAGGCCTGGACGCGAATGCCCGCCGGTGCGCAAATGCTGGCCGAAGCCGGGCTCGTACCGGCCGACGCGCGGGCCGGGGCTGAGTTCGCCGAGCGGACGCTCGCCTCGCCGTCGGTGGACGTCCATGCGATCTGGAGTGGGGACGCCGATGCGGTCAAGACGGTGATCCCGACGGTGGCGAGCGCGATGGTCTCGATCCGGCTCGCTCCCGGGCAGGAGCCCGCGGTCGTGGGCGCGACATTCGAACGCCTGTTGCGTCAGGCCGCCCCCGAGGGGGCGACGGTTGCCGTCGAACACCGCGGCGATGCCGATCCCGGGCTGATGGATCCCGATCACCCGGTCATGCAGACGGCGATGGCCGCGATCGCGGAGGCCACCGGGCAGCCTGTTCTGCCGGTGCGAAGCGGCGGCACGCTGCCGATCTTCGCGTCCATGGTTCGCACGGGAATGCCCACGATCCTGACCGGGTTTGCGTTGCCGGACGACGCGATCCATTCGCCCAACGAGCGCATGTTGGTCGCCAACCTGGGGACGGGTGTCCGTGCGGCGATGGCGATGCTGGAGGCCTTTGGGCGGTAGGCTCGTCGTTGTTGAATCGAGGACAACGAGGAGGCTGACGTAGTGCCAGAACAGCTCTGGGGCGGCGAGACCAAGAAGGCCGTCGCGAACTTCCAGATCTCCGGTGAGCCGGTACCGGCGGAGATCGTGCAGTGGCTGGGTCGCATCAAGGGGGCCGCGGCCCGTGTCAACGCCGAGCTCGGCTTGCTCGACAAGCGTCGGGCCGGGCGTATCGCCAAGGCCGCTGACGCGGTCGCGAACGGCAAGCACGACGGGCAGTTTCCGGTGGACGTGTTCCAGACCGGGTCCGGGACGTCGACCAACATGAACGCCAACGAGGTCATCGCCAACCTCGCCGGTGACGTCCACCCCAACGACCACGTCAACATGGGACAGAGTTCCAACGACGTGTTCCCGTCGGCGGTGCACCTGGCGGCGCTCGAAGCTGCGGCCAAGCGGCTGCTGCCGGCGCTGGATCACCTGGCGACGGCACTCGAGGTCAAGGCCGTGGCGTTCAAGGACATCGTCAAGACCGGCCGTACGCACCTGATGGACGCGGTTCCCGTGACGCTGGGGCAGGAGTTCGCCGGTTTCGCGGCGCAAGTGCGCCAGGGGCACGCCCGGGTGACGGACGCGCTTCCTCGGCTCGGTCAGATCCCGCTCGGCGGCACCGCGACGGGCACGGGCCTCAACACGCACCCGCAGTTCGCGGCGAAGGTGCGGCGCGTGTTGGCCAAGGAGACCGGTCTCAAGATCGCGGCGCCGGCCGATCCGTTCGAGGCGCAGGGCAACCGCGACGGCCTGGTCGAGGCATCGGGTGCGCTCAAGGTCGTGGCGGTCTCGCTCATGAAGATCGCGAACGATCTGCGCTGGATGGGTTCGGGCCCGCGTGCCGGCCTGGCCGAGATCTTCCTGCCCGAGTTGCAGAAGGGCTCGTCGATCATGCCGGGCAAGGTCAACCCGGTCATCCCGGAGGTCATCACGCAGGTGGCCGCCCAGGTCATCGGCAACGACGCAGCCATCACGATCGGCGGCATGAGCGGCAACTTCGAGCTTAACGTGATGATCCCGATGATGGGCCGCAACCTACTGCAGTCGATCAACCTGCTGACGACGTCGACGACGGCGCTCGCCGACAAGTGCATCGATGGCCTCGAAGCCAACCTGGCCGGCTGTGAGCGCCACGCCGAGTCGAACCTGCAGGTCGCCACGGCGCTCAACCCGGTGATCGGCTACGACAAGGCGGCGGTCATCGTCAAGGAGGCCACCGCAACCGGCCGCCCGGTGCGCGAGATCGCCCGCGAGCACGGCATCGATGACGCGGTCCTGACCAAGGCCCTCGACCTGCGCAAGATCGCCCGGGGAAACAAGACCCGGTAGTCATCGTGGGGGTGGCGAGCGTCTCCTCGCCACCCCCCCACGCCATCGGTCCCGGACCGGTGAGCGGCATTGGGGGAGGGCCGTCACTGAGGCAACCCCCTGAGTGAACGCATGCAAACGTTTCGTATGTTCGTTTGAGGATGTCAAGGGCCCAACGAGTCGTCACCACCAACGCCGATGTCGGCAGCACCACGCGCGTCGTTCGCGCTTGAATCGTGGTTCGCGGTCCCGTGGCTGACAGTATGGGGGCCGATGGCGTCGACTCCGCAGATGCGCTTGGCCTCCGATGCCCTGAGCAGCGCGCTCAGGCCAGGGGCGCGGAGAGGTCGAGGCGTCTGATGAAGCCGCCGTCCTTCTCGCTCGGCTACCCGCCTTCGCCCGCTGGTCGCAGCGCCGTCGAGCGCGTGCGGGGGTTCCTGGCCGACGTGGCCGTGCCGATGGTCGCGGAACTGGAGCGCACGCGCCCCGACACGGCCTTCGCCCTCGAGCCCGACGGCCGCCTCGCCGACGACGTTCGTGCGCTCAAGCGTCGGATGCAGCAGGCGTCCGCAGAGGCCGGTCTGTACTGCGCCCACCTCCCCGAGGCTGAAGGCGGCCTCGGGCTGAGTCTCGTGGACTGCTTCTACGTGCAGGAGGAGGTCTACTGCCACGGCTTGCGGGGCGCGCAATGGATGCTCGCCTGGACGGACGGCCCCAGCCCGCTCGTCGCCCACTGGAGCGGCGAGTCGCGGGACCGCTACCTGGACGACTTCCTCGCCGGACGCATTGACGCGGCCTTTGCCCTCACTGAGCCCCGCGCCGGCTCTGACGCGCTCGCGCTCCAGACATCGGCGCGGCGCGATGGCGAGGGCTGGGTCGTGACGGGTGTCAAGCACCTGATCACGGGGGCGCCCTTCGCCGAGCTCGCGCAGGTGCTCGCCCGGGTGGAGGGCGCGGGTCGCAGGGAGCTCATCGCCTTTCTGGTCCCGCTCGACGCTCCCGGGGTCGAACGCGGTCCGGTGCAGCAGACGCTGATGGCCGACGGCCAGACCGGTATCCTGCGCTTTCGTGACGTGCGCCTGCCCGCCGGCGCAATGGTCGGGAGGGAGGGGGAGGGCCTTCCTCTTGCCCTCCTGTGGATCAACTGGGCCCGCACCCGTCGCGGCGGGATGTGCAGCGGGCTGGCCTGGCACTGCCTCGAGCGCTCGGTCCGCTACGCGCATGCGCGTCACGCCTTCGGAGTTCCGATCGAGGGACTCGGCCCGGTCGCCGCGATGCTGAGCGACATGTACATGGACTGGCAGGCGATGCGGGCGCTCTCGCTCGAGCTCCTCGCGCGCCTGGACGAGGCGGGGCTCTTCCGCGCCAAGGTCACGCCCGCCATGCGGCGCGACGTGTCGGCGCTCAAGACGTGGAACGACGAGGCGCTCCTGCGGGTCGCCGACCGAGCCATCCAGGTTCACGGAGGGCGGGGCCTGCTCACCGAGACCGGCATCGAGCGCATCTACCGGGTCGCGCGGAATCTGCGCATCCCGGCGGGGACAGGCGAGATCCAGCGGGCGACCATCGCCGAGAGTCTGACCGCGGAAGAGCCCGGCACGCTCAGACCGTGAGCGGCTCCACCTCGAGCGGCACTCCGCTCGCCCCCGGCGTGGGGGTGGGACGCGAACCCAGGAACAGCGGGCGGTCGGCGGCGTTCAAGAGCACCGGCATGACGTCGCCGCCCGTGAGCCGCCCGAGTATGCCGTCGGCGCAATCGATCTCACCGAAGCGGGCCACCCGATCCGCCCGAACCCCCGGCCCCGCCACCACGAACGGCACTGGATCGCCGGAGTGGATGACCTCGGGTGAGGTGGGCGTGGCGTGGTCCCCCGTCACGCAGATCACGCTGTCGGGGAATCTCCCCGTGAGGTTCGCGAGGGGGCCGTCGATGGCCTCGATGGTCCGGAGCTTGATGTTCGGGTCCTTGGTGTGTCCGGCCTCGTCGGTGGCCTTCAGATGGCAGAAGACGAAGGTCGCGCCCCCGTCGAGCAGCCCTCGCGCCAGCTCCAGCCGCCGTGTGAGGTCGCCGGCCGGGTCCGCCTCCTCCGCGCAGTGCACGAAGCTCAGACCGAGGAGGTGGGCAAGGCCCGCCAGGAAGGGTGACGCGCCGATGATCGCACCCTCCAGGCCATGCCGGGCGCGAAAGCTCGGCGCCTCCCGCAGGCGTCCCCACCACTTGAGCGTGACGACAGCGAGGGGTGCGGCGCCTCGCGCCGCGCGGGCGCGGTTGAGCGGATGGCGCGCGAGCGCTCGGACCGCCCGCCGGCTCCACAGCTCGGCCGCACGGGCCGTGGCGTCTGCCTCCGCCACGACGGGCCGGGGGCGCAGCACGGGGTAGCGCTCGCGAAAGAACGGGTCCGTGTCGGTAACCCCGTCGTGCGCCCCGCCCGCGACCCTCAGCAGGCCCTCGCCGATCCCCAGCGGGCTCACGTCGAGGGTGAGCCCCCCGATGCCCACCCGGCCGAGGCCTTCGAGGAGGAAGCGGGCCTCCTCGGCATCGGCCGTCGTCGCTCGACCCGTGACCCACAGTGCCTCGTCACGTCGATCGGCCGGTCGCAGCGCGGCATGAGCCACGACCTCGCAGGGGTCGACGTCCAGCCCATGACCGAGCGCCTCGAGTACGGCGCGGCCCGGGAACTCGTGCGGGTGGTAGCCGAGGATCGACCAGTGCGCCACCTCGCTCGACGGTGCGCGCCCCGGGCCGAGCGGCGCCAGAAGACCACACGATCCCATGGCGGCCAGCTCGTCGAGGTTCGGCGTCCACGCGGCCTCGTTGGCGGTGCGCCCGCCGAGCGCGGCGCAGGCGCGGTCGCCGAGGCCGTCAAGGAGCAGGATGAGAAGCGAGTGCACGCGCGGAGGGGAGGGAATCGAGGATCGCGACGACGGCCGGCGGCACCAGGGCCTTCCAGTCGCCGCCCGAGTTCATGGTCGCCCGCACCTGCTCGCCGGAGACGTCCTTGCCGGCAGCCGCCTCGAGCACCACCGTCCGGTAGCCGCTGCCCCGCAGCCGCTCGAGCTTGGCGGCGCCCCACGGCGAGAACACGCGCAGGAAGTGCACCGTCCCGACCGGGACGTAGTCGGGCCAAAGCTCGGGCTCGGTGATGGGGAACGGGATCACCTCGACGGGCCTGACCCCGGCGGCCTGCGCGGCCGCCCTGACCATCAGGAGGCGCTCGGTGTAGGTGTAGGGGTTGGCTGCGGGGAGGTGCCGGTTGGCGTCCTCCGGCGTCGGCCGCATGTGGAGTCGATCAGGGTTGGTGATCCCGACCAGGAGCCGGTCGCAGCGCGCCGCCGCGCCGGTCAGATAGGCGAGGTGGCCGTTGTGGAAGGGCTGAAAACGGCCGTGAATCATCCCCCAGGCGACCATGCCCTCCTCGACCTCTCGGACGCCCGGGCCCTCCGTCAGCGGATCTCAGCCTCTCCTGTCACGACGCCTCCTCGGCGGTGAGGAACTTCCCCGCGTCGATGCCGTGCTCGGCTATCAGGCGCTCGAACGTCTCGCGGACCTCGTCAGAATACACAAGCTTCGCGTTCAGCCGCACCGCCCGGGAAGCCATCATTGACGTGTCGATGGAATCGGTCGGCGACGCATTCGACTGTGAGCAGCTATTCCTGTGGAGTCGGCGAGAAGAGTTCGATGCGACGTAGCCATCCGTCGCTGTTGTCGGCTACCTGCAAGGCACCGCCCCGAGACATCTCTCAACCGGACTGGGGGCAGACCCATCCCCTGGGCTATCCGCACGGTCGGCTCTTGGTCACCGCTTGTGGATGCTGGGAAGCTCACGGAGCGATCGCGACACTATCTGTTGATGAGGAGATGATCGTCTCAGCTCAGTCGACCCATCAATCGGGATTCTGACGAGTTCGCTGATGCCTTCACCGATACGAAGCGCGATCAGTTCGGCCGGATCACTCCATGCGACGAGCGTGTAGTCGAGACCTTGCACTTTGCCTATTCGCCTTTTCGGAGGCTCCACGGGACCTACCGCGAAGCCAGCTTCGTTGCCGTCGGGCACGAAGTATTCGACGGCGACTTGGCGGCCACCATTTGGTTCGTGGGCGGCGACCGAGTTCTCGGTCCCGTCGCCGGTTATGGCAGCGACCTTTCGGGGTGGGCGAGGTCGTTCATGGAGGCCTCGAATTCGACCTGGCTTGTCTGACCGGGCGCTCCCCACGTAGACCCGCTGGTTGAACAGCAGCCGCGTCCCGTCGCGTGAGAGGGTGGGCTTAGATCCCGCTACGAGTTCGCTGACTGTCCCGGTTGCCACCTCGATACGCCAGCAGTGATCCGGGTTGGTCACCTGTCCAGATCTGGCACAGGCCGCCTCCGCGGACCGTTGCCCCCTCGAGGTCGCTGTAGCGCCACACGGGTGTGTCGGGTTCGTCGGCGCGGTAGAGGTCGCAGCGCTGGGGTTACCGGCGAAAGCGCGCCCGCGCCAGTTCGAGCATTGGCTCCGAGAAAATCGAGGCCGACGGCCGTCGCCTCGGGAGACCGCTCGAGCGCGATGGCCATGAGCCTGCCGTTTCGGCACCCGAGGCGAGCACGCTTCTCGCGTCGGAGGTGATCAGCTCACGAAGGACGTCCTCGTGCGCGCCCGCGACGGCGGGAGCGTTGGGCATGGTCTCGGCGAGAGGGCGGTTGACGTGCCCCGCGTCCTGCCACTCGGAGCCCGGAACCTCGGGACGTTCCCGCCGATCGTCACGCAAGCGTTGGCCAGTCGTCTGAGGTGACATCGGCCGTGGCCCCGCGGCCGATTTCATCGACGAACTCGCGGGCGGCTCGCGCCACGATTTCGAAGACGTTGGCCTTGGGCGTCATGAACGGCGGGGTGAACGGGAGTTGTCCGACCAAGTCGGTCGAGACGAGCACCTGCCCGTCGGTCTCGACCCCCGCAGCAATCCCGATTGTTGGGATTCCGAGCGACGCCGTGATCCGCGTCGCCAGATCCGCCGGTACCGCCTCGATGACCACGGCGAAGCAGCCGACCTCCTCAAGTTTCAGCGCCTCACCGGCGATACGGTCCGCCTCGTGCGGGGTCGTGCCCTCCCGTCGATACACCGTCGCGGTCTGCGGCTGCAGGCCCACGTGGCCCATCACGGCGATCCCGGCGGCGATGATCGCCTGGACCTCGGCGATGCACGGTCCCTCCAACTTGACGCTGTCGGCGCCCGCCGCAACCAGAACCTCGGACGAGGCGACCGCCTGCTCCGGCGTGTCGTAACTGCCCGCAGGCAGGTCTCCCACGATGTGGGTGTTGACCGCACCGGTCCGGACGGCGTGGACGTGGTGGGCCATCATCGCCAGCGTCGCCTCGCGCGTGGTTGGAAGGCCCAGCTCCACCATCGCGACCGAGTCACCGACCAGGATCATGTCGAGCCCGGCCTGATCGAGCGCCAGTGCGGTGGGATAGTCGTACGCGGTCAGCATCGCCAGGCGACGAGTGCCCTTGGCCGCGCGAATGTCCGCCGGGGTCATCACTGGACGCCCTCCCAGTCGGCGGGGACGGTGGCGGGGACGGGGGAGCCGGTCGCCACCGTGGGGCGGTTGTGCGCATCGACGTGGACGACGACGGGGTCGAACCCGTCCAACTCCGCGTCCGTGTACTCGGCGTACGTCATGACGATGACCAGGTCGCCGGGCTCAGCGAGTCGCGCCGCCGCTCCGTTGAGGCACATGTCGCCGCCGCCGGCGGGACCTTCGATCGCATACGTCTCAAACCGCGCACCGGTGTTGATGTTGACGACGAACACCTGCTCGTACGCGCGGATGTCGGCGCGTTCCAGCAGGTCGGTGTCAATCGTGATGCTGCCCTCGTAGTTGAGGTTGGCATCCGTGACCGTGGCCCGGTGGATCTTGCTCTTGAGCATCCGGCGTGTGCGGTGCGGCATTGACTCCTCCGTCATGCGGGGTTGAGGAACTGGTTGTCGATCAGTCGGGCGGGACCCACGCGGCCACAGACGCACATCAGCGCCGGCCCGTCCAGCTCGTCGGCGAACGTAAACGTGTCGGGGTGGACGATGCGGGCGTACTCCGGTGTGCAGCGCGGCTCGGCGGCCAACACGTCGAGCGCGATCTGCTCGAGGTCACGAGGGTCCTCAACGCCGCCGGCGAGGGCGTCGACCGTTGCGTCGAGCGCTCGCCGCAACGCGAGCGCGGCGGCGCGATCCTTCGGTCCCAGGTAGGCGTTGCGGCTACTCATCGCCAGGCCGTCCGCCTCCCGGATGATGGGGCCGACCACAAGCTCGATGTCGTCCAGGTCAAGGTCACGGATCAGGCGCCGGATGACGGCGACCTGCTGCGCGTCCTTTTGGCCGAACACGGCGCGGTCGGGTCGCGCGGCGATCAGAAGTTTGGCGACGACGGTGGCGACTCCGGCAAAATGATCGGGGCGGGCGGCGCCTTCGAGCGTTCGCGTCGGGCCGTCCACGGTGATCGTCGTGCCGAACCCCTCCGGGTAGATCTGGGATGCATCCGGCGCGAACACCAGCTCCACACCGGCCTGCGCTGCCAGCCGCAGATCGCGCCGCTCGTCGCGCGGGTAGGCCGACAGGTCCTCGGTCGGGGCGAACTGCGTCGGATTGACGAACAGGCTCATCACGACTGCACGGTCGCCGTCGCCCGCCAAGCGCAGCAGGCTCAGGTGACCGTCGTGCAGGGCACCCATGGTCGGCACCAGCGCGACGGACCGCCCGGTCGCCCTCAGCGCCGCGACGGCGTCACGCAGGTCACCGACGGTCCGAACGACGGTCGGCGTTGCGGGCGCGATGATCGGCTGTGTGGTCATGGCGGGCCGCTCGGGGCCGCCGATCTGGACGAGCAGGCACGGGGGAGCGCCCACGAGATCCTCATGGCCACCCTCCAAGTGAACCCGCTCCAGCTCCCCCTTCGGGATACCAGGCCGACTCGCTCTGAGCCACGTCAGTGTATCGGCGGCCGATGACGAGATGCAAGAGAGCGCTGTGTGTGAGGTCGATCACTCACGGCCATCGCGTCTGACCGCGTTCGCGTCCCTCACACCGATGCGTGCGTGCGTCCGGTCTCGGCGGTACGCTCAGGGTTATGGATGACGCCCCCGCCCGGGCGGCAGCACTCGCCGACTACCACGCTGCGGAGGTGGTCGATTGCGTGCGCTGCCCGCTCCACCAGACCCGCACCCAAGTGGTCCTGGGAAGCGGCGACCCCGACGCCGACGTGTTGTTCGTCGGTGAGGCGCCGGGCTACCACGAGGACAAGAACGGCGTGCCGTTCGTCGGCGCCGCCGGCAAGTTGCTCGACAAGCTGTTGGCCGGGATCGGGATGACGCGTCAGGACGTGTTCGTGGCCAATGTCCTCAAGTGCCGTCCGCCCGGTAACCGCGACCCGCTCGCGGCCGAGATCGAGGCCTGTGAGGGGCACCTGTTCCGCCAGGTCGGAATCATCCAGCCCAAGCTCATCTGCACGCTCGGCAACTTCGCGACCAAGCTCATCTCGGGCCGATCGGACGGCATCAGCCGGGTACACGGCAACGAGCTGCCGATCGAGATCGGCGGGCACGCGGTGCTGCTCTACCCGCTGTATCACCCTGCGGCAGCGCTCTACATGCCGTCGATGCTGGCGACGCTCGAGGCCGACTTCGCAAGGATTCCCGAGCTGATCGGCGCACCCGCTCGCGCTCCCATCGTTGCCGGCGATGCAGCGGGATCGGCGGATGGGCGAGAGGCTCCGCCGGCTGTCGACGGCGCCGAGGTGCGTGTCGCCGCCGCCCGTGACCTGGCCGCCGAACCCCAGCAGCTCGGGCTGTTCTGATCGAACTGGCGACCAACGGGCCCGACGAGACGGAGGCCATCGGGGCCGCAATCGCGTCGATTGTGCATCCCGGGGATGTCGTGACGCTGCGTGGCGAGCTCGGTGCCGGAAAGACCACGCTCGTGCGCGGAGCCGCCCGTGCGCTCGGCATTGCCGACCACGTCACGAGTCCCACGTTTACGGTTGCGCAGCGCTATCAGGGGCGCGTTGCCGTCGCACACCTCGACGCCTACCGGCTCGGTGCGGTCGATGATGAGGAACTCGGTTTGGCGCTCGAGGCGGCGGCGGACGCCATCGCGTTCGTGGAGTGGCCAGATGCGTTGGCGGCGGCGTTCGACGACGTCGCGGTCGAGGTGACCATGGAGCATGGGGGCGGTGACAGGCGGTTGCTAACGTTGACCAGCCCCGACGCGGAGCGCGAAGCCGCACTCCTCGACGCCATTGATCATTGATCACGCTCGCATTCGACACAGCAACGCCTGCTCCCAGCCTCGCGGTCCTGCGTGACGGCGCGACCGTGGCCGAGCGTGTGCTCGACCCGGAAGTGGGCGCAGGTCGTCGCGTGGCCGAGGAGATCCATCGGCTGTTGACCGACGTCGGCATCAGCGTGCGCGACCTCGGTGAGATCGTGGTCGGCGTCGGACCGGGAGGATTCACCGGGCTTCGCATCGGTATCGCGACTGCCCTGGGGTTGGGGCAGGCTCTGAGCATCCCGGTGCGTGGCGTCGCCTCGCTCGAAGCGCTTGCGCTCGGGATTTTGGTGCATGCGCCTGAGGGGGCCATCGTCGTGCCGGTCATCGATGCCAAGCGCCAGGAGGTGTTCGCAGCGGCATATCGCGGTGACGGCGCCGGCGGGTTCGCGACCGTCGTGGATCCCCACGCGACAAGCGCAGCGGGCTTGGGCGAACGCCTGGACGAGTTCGCAACGGCGTCTCAGCCGGTGTACCTGGCCGGTGACGGGGTCCATCGCTGCGCCGACCTTGTGGGGCAGGCCGTGCTGGCGCTCCCCGATGACTCATCGGCCCATCAGGTCAGCGCCGTCCGGCTGGCACAACGGGCCCGTACGGGCGGGGCACGGCCGGTCAGCCCGCTGTACCTGCGACTTCCGGACGCGGAGGTCAACCGGATCCGCCGTGCACGCGAGGCGGCCAGAGCGTGAGCGCGACCGAAACCCGGGGCGACCCCCGGTCGCGTCTGACCGTTCGCTCGATGCGGCGCGGCGACCTGGACGGCGGGGTGATGGCGATCGAGCGCGAGAGCTATCCATTGCCCTGGAGCCGGCGGATGCTGGAGGGTGAGCTTGTCCGCCCCGGCGGCATCTGCTTGGTCGCGGTGCACGAGGATCAGATCGTGGGGTACATCCTGGTCGCAGTGCAGGTGGACGTGTGGCACATCCTCAACGTCACCGTGCATCCATTGCATCGCGGGCGACGCATCGGCGATGCGCTGGTGCGCGCGGCGATGACGGTGGGGGACAGGCGCGAGCACGCGGGGTTCACGCTCGAGGTGCGTGTCTCCAACGAGCGGGCCATCCGTCTGTACGAACGACTCAAGTTTGTTTCCCACGGGGTCAGGCCGCGCTACTACAGTGACAACGGTGAGGACGCGTTGATCATGTGGAGGCTGCCGGAGTGACGGCCGGTCCGATCCTGGCGATCGAGACGTCGTGCGACGAGACCGCGGCCGCCGTCGTCGAGGGGCGCACGATTCGCTCCAACGTGATTGCGAGTCAGGCCGAGTTGCACACCCCGTACGGCGGCGTCGTGCCCGAGGTCGCCGCCCGCCACCACCTGGGGACGGTCAACGCCGTCATCGACGAGGCCCTCGTGCGCGCGGGCATCACGCTGGACGACGTGGCGCAGATCGCCGTGACCCAGCGACCTGGCCTGATCGGGGCGCTCCTCGTCGGCGTCGCAACGGCCAAGGCGATCGCGTACGCCGCGGGCAAGCCCCTGATCATGGTCGATCATCTGCACGGGCACATCTGCGCCGCCTGGTTGAACCCGGTCGCGCTTGACCCGCCGTTTGTGAGTCTGGTCGCCTCCGGAGGCCACACCCGCCTTGACCTGGTTCACGATTTCCTCGCGCCACAGCTGTTGGGTCAGACCCGAGACGACGCTGCGGGCGAGGCGGTGGACAAAGGCGCCCGGCTGCTGGGCCTCGGCTACCCCGGCGGGCCGGCGCTCGAGCGGCTTGCAACCGACGGGGATCCGGCGGCGTTCGCGTTCCCCGTTGGACTCGGTGGCCGGACAGAGCGGGATTTTTCGTTTGCAGGCGTCAAGACCGCCCTGTTGTACACCGTCCGCGATCTGGACGATGTACAGGTGCGTCTCGCCGACCTCGCCGCGTCATATCAAGAAGCCGTCATGCGTCCGCTCGCCGAGCGGTTGGTGGACGCCGCGGTCGAGCACCGCGTGCCGGCGGTCGCCCTGGGCGGCGGCGTCGCCGCCAACAGTCGGTTGCGCGCGCTCGTGGCCGAGCAGGCAGCAGCACACGGCTTGAGGGTGGCGGTGCCCGACCGCGTGCTCTGCACCGACAACGCCGCCATGATCGGGGCAGCGGCGCAATTCACACCCGCGATCGCCTGGCCCGAGTACTTGGGCCACGACGCGATTGCCACGGCTCCGCCCGGCGGGATCGCCGCATGATGGCCCCGCCCTGGATGCGTCGTGTCGGTCTGCTCGCCGCCGGTGCCCTGGCGTCGACGACGCCGGTGCTCTTGGCGGATCTGACCTCGGATGACCTGTCCACGTCGCCAGTGCGGGCCTTGGCGGCGGCCGACGCGTGGCGCGACGTGCTCGAGGCCCACGGCGCCCCCCAACTCCCGCCGCCGTCCGACACCGAGTCGGCCATCGTCGTGCTGGACGGACCGGCGGTCGCCGAGCACGCCCCTGCCGACCGGGCCACGGCCGTCGCGCAAATCGCGTTGCAGCAGGCGTCGGTCGAGCCGGCGCTCCTGGGGCTCGGCGCCACGATCAACTTCCGGTACCGCGCCCTCGTCAACGGCTTCGGCATCCGGGTGCCGACCGGTCGGCTCGCGCTCGTCGCCGAACTGCCGGAGGTCAAGGCGATCTATCCGGTCACATACATGGCTCCCGCGCAAGATTCAGCGTCCGATCCTCAGGCGCAGCCGCTGCCGGGCGCACCCGCAGGCGCGACGCCCGCGCAACCGGCACAGCCACCCGCGGGACCCGACCCGGCAACGATCGCGATGATCGACGCGGGAATTCAGCCCGCGCACCCGTGGCTGGGCGGCGGGATCGGCCCCGAGCGCCTGATCGTGGGCGGCGCGGACTTCGTCACCGGCAATCCGGGGCCTGAAGCCAGTGCGGATGGGCGATTTGCCGAGGCCCACGGGACCGAGGTGGCCGGGCTCGTGCTTCGCAGTCCGGCGATGACGGGACTGCCGCCGGATCACGTTCCGCGCCTGCGGGCATATCGCGTGGTCGCGCGCGAGTTCGTCGATGGTCGTGTGCGCCCGTTGGCGCGCACCGACCGTGTGTTGGCGGCCATGGAACGGGCTGTCGATCCCAACCTTGACGGCAACCTGGACGATCGGGCCGAAGTCATCCTAATTGGCGTTGCACGATCATTCGACGGTGGCGGCCCCGATCCTGTCGCGTCGGCTGCCAACGCCGCCGACGCGGCAGGATCACTCGTGGTCGCCCCGGCGGGCAACGAAGGACCGACGTTCGGCTCCGTCGGCACGATTGCCGGACCCGCCGCATCCCAAAAGGTGCTGACCGTCGGCGGGCTCGGTGCTGCGGTTGCACCGCGGACCGCGGACCTGGACCTGGCAGTCGGCCCTGCGGCCGCACGGCTCGCAGGCCTGCCGCTGATCGGGCCGACGCCCCCAGCGGCCGCGCTCCCGGTCGTGGTACTCGCAGGTGTCGATGGGTTGACGCGCGGCGACGAAGGACGCGACTACGCTGATGCGGCCGGCAACAGCCGCGTTGTCGGCGCGATCGCGGTCGTCGGCAGGGGCGGCGGCACCCTCGCGACGAAGGCCCGTGCAGCGGCACAGGCCGGGGCGGTTGCCCTGGCGGTGTGGGACCAGGACGGGCCCGGTCTGTTCCCGGGGATCAGGGCGGGCGCGGACATGCCCATTGCGGTCATCGGCTTGGGTGCACGCCAGGGACAGGTCCTCGTCGAGCACCCGGAGTTCGCAGCGCGGATCATCGAGCAGCCGGATCGCGCGACCAGCCAGTCCATCCCATCGTTCTCGTCTCGTGGACCGACCGCCGACGGCCATCTGGAACCGGATCTGGTGGCACCCGCCGTCGACGTCGAGACCGCCTATCCCGGCCCTGGCGGCGAACCGCTGGTTGCCAGGATGAGCGGCACGAGCGCGGCGGCCGCACAGGTTGCGGCGATGGCGTTGCGTGTCCGCGTTGATCGGCCAGAGCTGACGCCCGCTGATGTGCGCAGCTTGTTGGTGCAGGCCGCTGAACCGTTGCCGGGTGCTCCGCTGACCGATCAGGGTGCCGGAGTTGCGCGCATGCCGAGCGCGTTGCCGATCGCGGTGGAACCGGCGGTCCTTTCGGGTGTACGGGCTCGCAGCGCGACAACACGGATGACGCTGACGCTTCACGACCTGGCCGGTGCGGGCGGCCGGTTCCGTGTCGGTATCACCACACCCGCCGGCGTGGCGGTCGTACCAGGCGATCCCGTCGAGATCACACCGGGTGGTCGCGCGGACATCACGGTGGACATCCCCGCGGGGACCGACGCGTTCTCGGGAACGCTTCATGTCGTGGCCGAAGACGGTCGGACGGTGGCGGTGGCTCCCGTCTACGCAGCGCCCAAGCCCGTCGTCCCCAGCCTCGCGCTCAGCCCACCACAGATTCGCCTGACGGGCGACGACGCCGAGGCCCGCGTCACGATCGGGTTCGTCGGCCGCAGCGCAGCGACGCTCGTGGTCTCGCCGCTCCACGATCTGGGCCTGTGGCTCGTCCCATCCGGCGGGGGCGCCCCGATCAGGATGGCCGGCGACAAACAAGTCGGCGACTGGCCAGCCGGTACCTACCGGTTCGCACTCACCCGCCGTCGCTCCGATGGCCAAGAACTCCCCGCAGGCCGCTACCGGCTGCGCGTCCAAGGCCTCGGCCCCGACGGTGCCCCCCTGATCCGCGAAAGCAACGTCTTCCGCCTGAAGTAACCGGTGTGGCCGGCACTGATCGGCGTTCCACATTCGCAGGCCCACGGTGTGAAATCCGGCCGCAGTGCGCGTTGGAGTGGCCCGGAAGGCCGCGACGAGGCCGACCAAGAGCCGTGCTGAATGCGGACTATGGACCGCCGCCGACGTTGAGACCCGTCTGAAGGGCGGAGCCGCAGGCCGACCGAGAGCCGTATCGGAGCCGTCGTGGAGTCGCTCGGACGTGGTACTTTGTAGCCAAATGATACAAACTCCGCCGAGGGCGGCGGGTGAGGGAAGGCGACATTGGCACAGGATCGGCTCACACTTGGCGTTGCGACGCGGCTGTCACGGTACCTGCAGGTACTGACGCAGTCGAAGAAAATGGGCAAGAACTCGATCTCGTCACAGGCGATCTCGGAGTACACCAACGTCAACCCAACGCAGATCCGGCGGGATCTGTCCGGCTTCGGCAAGTTCGGCAAGCGCGGAGTCGGCTACGACATCGATACCCTGATCGCCCAGATCCGCAAGATCCTGCGCACGTCGGGCCAGCACAACATCGCGCTCTTCGGCTCTGGCAACCTGGGCCAGGCCATTGCCGGCAGCGGTGTGTTCGCAGACCACGGGTTTCGGATTTCGGCGATCTTCGACGTGGACCCCGACAAGGTCGGGACCAGCATCGGCGACATCACCGTGCGCCACTACTCCGAGCTACCCCAGGTCGTTGGCGGGGACGGCATCATGGTCGGCGTGCTCGCGGTGCCCGGGCACGTGGCCCAGATGGTCGCCGATGACCTCGTCTCATCGGGCGTCAAGATCATCTTCAACTACTCCGACGCGCTGCTGTCGGTCCCATCGGATGTGACCGTGCATACGTCCAGCCCTGCGGTGGAGCTGCTGTACGCGCTGTACTTCTACCTGACCTGAGCCTGGACGAGGTCGAGCCGGTACCCGGTTCCCTCCGTTGGGTGGAACCCGACGCGGCGCAGGTACGCGGCGTGGGCTTCGCTGCCCGCTGTGGTGACCAGGGTGTCGACGTCGAGGTTGCGAAACAGGTCACGTCTCGCGTTGAAGAGGTAATCGCCGATCCGGAAATCGCGATAGGCCGTGGTGACGAAATCGAGCAGCACTTGCGCGGTGCGGCCGCCACGTGGCGTGATGATGACCGCCCCAGCCGGCACCAGGTCGCGCAGCGCCAGCAGGACATGTTGAGACGCCGCGGGGTCAAAGCGAAACTCCGGTTGAAACCGCTTGATGTCCGCCGCATGAAACCGCAGAAACTCGGCCAGATACGGCGAGTCCGCAGGCATCTCCACGACGGCGAACGCCTCCATGGTCCGATGCATCTTCCAGATGAAGTAGACGTTGATCAGGACGATCGCGAAGTTGAGCGCCGCGACGGGGTAGGCGCCGATCAAGATCCCGTAGAGCGTGAAACACGCGGCGCCGACCAAGTTGATCCAACGGAGCCGCACGATCGATCGCATCATCAGCGAGATGGCGATCAAGACCGAGGCGAGATACCCAAACCCCTCCAACAGTATGTGCGTGCTCATCAGGGCGTGATCGCGATCGCGGACATCGCCCTATCCCACCAGATTCGGGCGACCCGCGTGCGGCGGGGCGTGAAACCGCGTTGCTACTATCACTCGTCGTGTCCCAGGCCCGACAGAACGAGGAGTCGAGAATCCTCGCCGGGGTGCGTGAGCGCTTCGAGGAGTCCACGGATTTCACGATCGGGATCGAGGAGGAGTACCAGCTGCTCGACCCTGCGACGCTGGCTTTGACGAGCCGGTACGACGACCTCGTTGCGGCAGCCGACCCGGTCTTTCGCGAGCGTTTGGCGGGCGAGTTGATCGCGAGTGAGGTCGAGTACCGCACGACCAAACACGACACGTTTGCGTCCGCGGCACGCGATCTGGTCGAAGGGCGGCTCGCGACGATCGAGCTGGCCGAGCGCCTGGGTGTGGCGGTCGGGATCAGCGGCGTACACCCGTTCAGCCAATGGACGGATCAACGCATCATCGACACGCCCCACTACCGCCTGGTCGAGAGCGGCCTGGGCTACGTCGCGTGGACCAACAACACGTGGTCACTGCACCTGCATTGCGGGGTGCGTGGCGCGGACCGCGCGATCGCGGTGTCCAACGCGCTGCGCAGCGTCTTGCCCGAGTTGTTGGCCCTGTCGGCCAACAGCGCGATCTTCTGGGGGCGCGCGACACGCCTGCACTCGACTCGGACACAGGTGTTCGCCAAGAGCTTTCCGCGCTGCGGCGTGCCCGAGGTGTTCGCCGACTGGGACGAGTACGCGGCGTTTGTGCGCCTGCTCGAGCGCACGGACTCGATCCAGGAAAGCACCCAGATCTGGTGGAGTGTGCGGCCCCATCACAGCTACGGCACGCTCGAGATCCGCATCTGTGATGGACAGACCGAGATGGGCGAGGCCCTCGGCGTCGGCGCACTCGCGTTGGCGTGCATCGCCAAGTTCTGCCGGGACTACGATGCGGGAATCCCCCTGCCCGCGCACTCCGGGCGGCTGATCGAGGAGAACATGTGGCGGGCGATCCGGTTTGGTCTCACCGGGCGGATGATCGACTTCGCGCGCGGGGTTGACCGCCCCACGGTGCAGGCCCTCGAGGAACTCCTGGCGTGGACCGCGCCAGTCCACGACGAGCTGGGGTTGACGCCGTTTCTGCGCCAGGTCCCTGTCATGCTGGCGGACGGCAACGGCGCACAGCGGCAGATCAAGCGGCTTGAGGCGCTTGGCGACGTTCGTGCCGTGCATGCAGAGTGCGTCGAGCGCACCCGCGCGTCGGCACAAGAGATACTCAACGAACTCGAGGCAGTCGCAGCATGAGTGACGAGACCCCCGCCGAGCAGACCGGGCCACAGACCCCCGAAGCGTTGGTCCGCGAGATGGCGCGCCGCCTGGCGCAGACGCCCGTCCGTGACCTGCTGCTGCAGACGATGGCGACGTTCGCCGACCTGGCGGGTGTCCGGTTGGGCTACGGACCGGAAGGGGCCGAGCACCGAGACCTGCCGCAGGCACGTCTGGCGATCGAGGCCTTGCGCGCGCTGATCGGCGTCGCGGACGCCGAGATCGGGGCAGCGCAGGCACGCCCGTTCCGTGAACCCCTCGCGCAGCTGCAGATGCTCTATGCCCGCGAGGCCGAGGCTGACGCCAAGCGTGCGGCGGGCGAGACGGCAAGCGGGGCGTCGGATGACACCGCGACGACGGGCATCTGGACACCCGGCGGCGATGTCGGCGGAGACGGGTCGGCCAAGATCTGGACACCCGAGACCTGACGAGCGGGGGGCCTTCACCCACCTGCCTCGGTAGGTTCTGCGGGTCAACGACGCATGAGGAGATGAGCTGTGGCGGACGCCGAGATCGGAGTGTTCGGAGGGTCGGGGTTCTACTCGTTCCTCGAGGACGTCGAAGAGGTGGCGATCGACACGCCGTATGGCGAGCCGTCGTCCAAGCTCTTCATCGGCGATATCGGTGGGCGTCGTGTGGCGTTCCTCCCGCGGCATGGCGTAGATCACCAGTACCCGGCGCACGTCATCAACTATCGCGCCAACGTCTGGGCCATGAAGGAGATCGGCGTCAACTGGATCTTCGGTCCGTGCGCCTGCGGCAGCCTGCAGCGTGAGGTCAAGATCGGTGAGTTCGTGGTGTGCGATCAATTCGTCGATCGTACGACCGGCCGCCGGGACACCTTCTACGACGGACCGATCACCACCCACGTCAGCGCGGCCGACCCGTACAGCCCGGTGTTGCGTCAGGTCATCATCGACGGATGCAAGGAGATCGGCATCCCGGTGCACGAGACCGGCACGGTCGTCGTCATCCAGGGGCCGCGATTCTCGACCCGGGCGGAGAGCAAGTGGTTCAGCTCGATGGGGTGGGAGGTCATCAACATGAGCGCCTACCCGGAGGGCTTCCTGGCCCGCGAGCTGGGCATCGCCTACGCCAACATCTCGCTCATCACCGACTACGACGTCGGCGTCGACGGTGCTCCGCCGGTCACCCATGCCGAGGTCGTCAGGACGTTCGGCGAGAACAACGCGAAGGTCCGTGACCTGCTGTTCCACGTCATCCCCAAGGTCCCGACTGAGCTCGACCCCCACGCCACCGGGGCGTTGGACGGCGCGCACTAGTGTCCTGCGTCGAAGTTCCTTTGCAATCTGGCGGCTTGCAAATTGCCACTGGATTTCAAACGTGGTACCGGGACGGTCAGCCTCAGGGGCTGCGTCCTCGCCTTCGCCCATATGGTCCGATATGAACGAAGGCTGCGTCCTTGTCCAGCGGGTTTTTCGCACGCCATATGACAAAGAACTTCCGACGCAGGACACTGGCGCCATCTGATGCAGTACGTCAGCACCCGCGGTGGGATGGCGCCCGCCGGTTTCACAGACATCCTGATCGAGGGTCTGGCGCCCGACGGGGGCCTGTGCGTGCCGGCCGAGTACCCGTCGATCACCGGCTCGGATCTCGCGCGGTGGAGCGGTTTGTCCTACCCGGACCTGGCGTCCGAGGTCATCGGTCTGTTCGTCGACGATCTTCCTGAGCTGCGTTCGATCATCGCGCGGACGTATACCGCCGAGGTGTTCGGTTCGGACGACATCGTCCCGCTCGAGCCACTCGACGGCGACCTGCTGTTGCTGCGGCTCTCCAACGGGCCGACCTTGGCGTTCAAGGACGTCGCGATGCAGTTCCTCGGTCATGCGTTTGAACACGTGCTCGGCACGGGTGGCGCACCGCTCAACATTCTGGGGGCGACCAGCGGCGACACGGGGTCTGCGGCCGAACACGCGATGGCCTCCAAACGCGGCGTGCGCGTGTTCATGCTCTCGCCGCTCGGCAAGATGAGCCCGTTTCAGACCGCGCAGATGTTCTCGTTGCAGGACGCCAACATCGTCAATCTGGCGGTGCGCGGCGTGTTCGACGACTGCCAGGACATCGTCAAGCAGATCGCGGGGGACCTCGACTTCAAGCGCCGCAACCGGCTGGGCGCGGTCAACTCGATCAACTGGGCGCGGATCGTCGCGCAGGTCGTCTACTACGTCCACGGCTGGTTGCGCGCGACCGCGATGGGCGCAGAGCGGGTCAGCTTCGCAGTTCCGTCAGGCAACTTCGGCAACATCCTGTCGGGCCACGTCGCCCGGCGCATGGGCGTGCCCATCCACCGGCTGATCCTCGCGACCAACGAGAACGACGTGCTCCACGAATTCTTTTCGACGGGGACATACCGGGTCCGGCCCGCCGCCGATGTCGCTGCGACGAGCAGCCCGTCCATGGACATCTCAAAAGCCTCCAACTTCGAGCGCTTCGTGTTCGACATCGTCGGTCGCGACCCGGAACGGACGCGGGCACTCTTCGCGCAACTCGACACCGAGCACGCGTTCAGCATCGATCGCACGGTGGTGGCCGGGTCCGGGTTCGTCTCCGGCAACAGCAGTCACGCCGAGCGCATCGCCACGATCCGCGACATCCACTCCCGAACCGGCCGGATCATCGACCCGCACACCGCCGACGGCGTCAAGGTCGCACGCGAGCAGATCGCGTCGGGTGAGACCGTCGTCTGCTTGGAGACCGCGTTGCCCGTCAAGTTCTCCGCCACGATCGTCGAGGCGTTGGGCTTCGAACCGGACCGGCCCGAGCGCTTCGTCGGGATCGAGGAGCGCCCGATGCGGTTCGAGGTCATCGACCCCGATCCGGACGCGGTCCGAGCGCGCATCGAACGGTGAGCGAAATCAACGGCGAGCCACGCGACACGTTGGTGACGGCTGGATTGCGACGCCGCTGACGACTGTCCTTCGGATCTTCGAAGATCACACGATTCGGATTTCTCAGCCGAATCGTGTGATAGAAAACCGCGTCCTTTCGCGGCCGAAGCGCCCTTGCCCCTTCTGGCCGGGCGGCCACGCTTCGATGCACCCGAATCATGGGAGAAATGACTCTTGTCTCAGTTCCTCGTGGACAACACGACGTGGATTGCCGTCGTGTGTGGCCTGCTGGCCGTGGCATACGGCGTCGGGCTCATCATCTACCTGCTCAAGAAACCTGCGGGCAATGAGCGCATGCAGGAGATCGCTCGCGCCATCCAAGAGGGCGCCAAGGCGTACCTCACCCGTCAGTACACGATCATCGCCGGTGTCGCGGTGGTCTTGTTCATCCTCATCGGCACACTCGGCAACGCGGTCGACGACTCGCCGCTGCTTGGGTGGAAGGCGGCGATCGGCTTTCTGATCGGGGCCGTGGCCTCGTCAGCTGCCGGATTCATCGGCATGAACGTCTCGGTCCGATCCAACGTTCGCACCGCCGAAGCTGCACGCGGCGGGCTCAAGCCCGCGCTCGGCATCGCGTTCAAGGGTGGTTCGGTCACCGGGCTGCTCGTCGTCGGACTCGGCCTGCTCTCGGTGGCCGGGTACTGGTGGATCCTCGGTGAGGACGCCGACGCCGTCAAGCCGCTCGTCGGCCTGGCCTTCGGTGGCTCGCTCATCTCGGTGTTCGCTCGACTGGGCGGTGGCATCTTCACCAAGGGCGCCGACGTCGGCGCCGACCTGGTCGGCAAGGTCGAGGCGGGAATCCCCGAGGACGACCCGCGCAACCCGGCCGTCATCGCCGACAACGTCGGTGACAACGTCGGTGACTGCGCCGGTATGGCCGCGGACCTCTTCGAGACGTACGCCGTCACCACGGTGGCGGTCATGCTCTTGGGAACGCTGTTCTTCACCGGCTCCGCGCAGCAGCACGCGATCCTCTTTCCGCTCGCGCTGGGCGCGATCTCGATCATCACCTCGATCATCGGGACCTGGTTCGTCAAGGTCGGCAAGAGTCAGAACATCACCATGGCGCTCTACACCGGGCTCGGTGTGTCGGCAGTGCTGTCGGCACTCGGGTTCATTCCGATCACCAAGGGACTGATGGACGGCGTCTCGCCGTCCGACAAGCCCGGGGTGGCCTGGACCGACTACTACTGGTCCGCGATCATCGGGCTTGGCGTCACCATTCTGCTCGTGGCGATCACCGAGTACTTCACGGGCAGCATCTGGAAACCCGTCAAGACGATCGCCAAGGCGTCGGAGACCGGGCACGGGACGAACATCATCGCGGGGCTCGCAGTCAGCCTCAAAGCGACCGCGCTTCCGGTGGTCGTGATCGGTGGCGGTATCGCAGCGTCGTACCAGCTCGCCGGTGTCTACGGCATCGGATCTGCCGTCATGGCGATGCTCTCATTGACCGGCGTCGTCGTCGCACTCGACGCGTTTGGCCCCATCACCGACAACGCCGGTGGTATCGCCGAGATGGCGGAGCTTCCCGCCGAGGTGCGTGGGGTCACGGACCCGCTCGACGCAGTCGGCAACACGACCAAGGCCGTCACCAAGGGCTACGCCATCGGCTCGGCCGGTCTGGCTGCTGTCGTGTTGTTCGTCTCGTACATCGAGGAGCTCAAGAACGCCAACGAGGCGTTCTTCAACTCGCTCGACTTCCAGCTCAGCAACCCGTTCATCGTCATCGGCCTGCTGATCGGCGGCATGATGCCGTTCATCTTCGGGGCGCTCTCCATGGAAGCCGTCGGCAAAGCGGGCGGCCAGGTGGTCGAAGAAGTTCGCCGCCAGTTCAGGGAGAAGCCCGGAATCATGGAAGGTACGGACCGGCCGGACTACGCGCAGTGCGTGCGCATCGTGACTGCCACTGCGCAGAAGCAGATGCTCGTCCCCGGTTTGATCCCGATCGTCGTTCCGATCATCACGGCGTTCATCTTCGGCAAGACCAACGGCGCGGAGATGCTCGGGGGACTGCTGCTTGGAGTCATCGTGACGGGGCTCTTCGTTGCGATCTCGATGACCTCAGGTGGTGGGGCGTGGGACAACGCCAAGAAGTTGATCGAAGACGGTCACTACGGTGGCAAGGGCTCCGAAGCCCACAAGGCCGCCATCACCGGTGACACGGTCGGTGACCCGTACAAGGACACCGCCGGACCGGCCATCAACCCGATGATCAAGATCGCCAACATCGTGGCGCTCCTGATCATCCCGTTCCTGGCCTAACCGCCGCTCGGTGGGTGTGCCCGTATCACGGGGCACACCCACCGACACGGGGCGGGATCGGGGTGGAGTCAAGGAATTCAGCCCCAGTCAGCGTTTGAATGGTCCTTGAGGGCCGCCCAAGAGGCGTGTCGAGCGGGGCGTATGAGTGGTCGTATGAGGCCGCACGCGCTCGTGCAGGGGCGCCTCCCAGAACCCCTGCACGCGCACGGATCTCCCAAACGTCGGGAGCTCGTTGGTCTCCTCTTAGAGGAGCTCGGGGAAGAAGAGGCGCTTGACGTGGCTCCGCCACTCAGCCTCGTTGCCCTCCATCCGGTACTCGCCGACGCCGTTCGCGAGGATCGGGGTGTTGACGGCGTTGGAGGCCAGTGCGAACTGGCAGCCCTGCGGTGTCGCCGGGTTGGAGCACTCGGCGGGTGCGCCACCCTTGTTCTTGGGCATCCCGTTGCTCATGTGGAAGTGGAGCCTGCCGAGCACGGCCGGGTCGGCCGTGGTCGAACCGGGTCCGGTCATGTAGAGGGCGAAGCGCCACGGGTAGGCGGCCCATTCGCTCGTGTTGAACGGGCGGCGCGTCTTCGCGGCCTGGTCGAAGTGGTACATCTCGAGCCAGACACCGCCCGCGAGCCGCAGGGCGCCGCGCAAACCTTCGTGTGAGCGGAAGTGCGGGCGCCGGTCACGGCCCAAATTCTGGTACTTACCTTTGCCGACGCCGATGCTGCTCACGACACCCGGAGCGATGTAGAAATGCACCCGGTCGGCGTATGTGCCGCCGGCGGGGTAGGGGATCGCGGCGAGCTGGGCCATTGCGGCCGAGAGTTCGTTGCCGGCGTGGCCTGGGAGCGGACGGGGGATGTAGTTGGGGAACTTGCGCTTGGCCTGGTTGCGGCTGGTGCGCCCGGCCCACGCGCGGGTGTTGAGGTTCGGCGCCTTCTCGGCGAAGCGGTAGTCGATTTCGTCAACGAAGACCAGGTGGCTCATGCAGCTCGAGTCCCCCCAGGGTGCGGTGATGCATCCAGGCGCCTCAATCTGGGAGCGCAAGAGCCGAGCCATCGCGTCGGCGTTTCCGGCGGCCAGCAGATTGGCGGAGGGCATTCGTGCAACGCGGTACGGCCTGTCCGCATCATCAGCGAACAGATGACCCACGTTCGGTTCCTGAACGAACACGCGTCCATCGATCGGCAGGGCGTCGGCAGCGCCGGGCTTGACGATCTTGCGGTTCGTTTCGGGTGTGGCGTACAGCATGATCATGGGCGCCGCTGATGCCGTGGCGGTGCCGGTGACGACGAGTGCTGCGATTGTCAGTGCGATGCGACGGACTGCGCGCATGTTCGGAAATCCTTTTCGTCACTCAGCGAGCCGCGCCTCATGCGCAAGCTCTCCCATCACAATCTGTATCGGCCGATCACGGCGAGAAGTTGAGCCCGCTCACGGGAAGTACAGTCGCTTGACGAGGGCGCGCCATTCGTCTTCATCGCCGTCCATTTTGTACTCGCCGACGCCGTTGGCGCGGATCGCCATGTTCTGCGGCAGCGCCGCCAGAGTGAACTGGCAGGTCTGCGGTAGTGCCTTGTCGAGGCAGACTTGGGGCGCACCTGCGGCGACCGGTGGGGATCCGCGGGTCATCATGAAGTGCATTTTGCCGACGAAGCCCGGATTGTCCGTGGTCGCTCCTGGCCCCGTCAGGTAGCGCGTGAACCGACTCGGGTAGTACCGCCATTCGCCTGTGGTGAACGTCCTGCGAGTCTTGGTGACGGTGTTGAAGTGATACATCTCAAGCCAGACGCCGCCGGACCGTCGGAGGGCGCCGCGCACCCCTTCGTGACTGCGGAAGTGGGGTCGCCCGTCGCGGCCGAGGTTGTAGTACTTGCCTTTTCCCACACCGATGGACGACACGACGCCGGGGGCGATGTAGAAGTGGACGCGATCGGCGTAGGTGCCGCCACCCGCAAACGGCACTGCGGCGAGAATGGCCATCGCCTTGGTCAGTTCGTAGCCGGGCTGGCCGGTCTTGGGGCGGGGGACATAGTTCGGGAACGCACGCTTCTTTTGACTTCGGCTGGTCCGACCGCGCCATGCAGGGGTATTGAGGTTGGGTGCGTTTTCGGCAAACCGGTAGTCGATCTCGTCGATGAACACGAGACCGCTGCGGCACCCGGCGTCGCCGTGCGGCGGGAACGGACAGTTCCGCTCATCGATTCGTCTGTGGAGCAGCGTGGCCATCCCGACCGCCGATCCAGCTCTCCGGAGCTGGCTCCCCGAGACACCCGACAGGCGGTAGGGACGATCCCTGTCGTCCGCGAACAGGTGGCCCACGTTCGGCTCCTGCACGAACAGCCGACCATCGATCGGAAGCGCACCGGCGGTACCCGGTTGGATGATCTTCTTGTTGGTCGTCGAACTCGCGTAGAGCACGATCATCGGTGCGGCAGTCGCAGCTGTTGCCCCTGCCGCGATGATTCCTGCGATCGCCCCGCACAACCAACGTGGGGTTCGGATATGAATGAGGGTCCGGCTTCTCTGGTTGTCGCGGGATGGTGCGCGTCCTGCGCTGTGCCTGACTCTGAACCCTTTGTCCCCGAAATCAAACCGATGCGGTTCCGTGCGCCGGCTACCAGTCCGCACCGGTCAGTGTGTCCGAATGGGGTGAGATGGCCGCGACATGGATTTCGAGTCCGACGCAGCGCAGCAGGCGGCCGGCCTCACGGATCGTCTCGGTGTGATCGTCATCGTCCGCGATCATCACCACGCGCATCTCGAGTTCTCCGTCGACGAGCGTGCTCAAACGTCGCACGGTCTCGCGCCGGACGAGCGTCTCGGGAAGTTCGACTTCGAACAGCACAGGTGGGGATTCGACGCCCCGATCGCACTGCACGTCCGGAGGTCGCCCAGCGCGGGGCGCGGCAGGTGTGAACCCCGGGGCCTTGGCGTGGACGTCCCAGGAAGTGCGCGCCGCGAGGTCGCGCGCGAGCGCAGCGACGCCCTCGTCGTGCAGTGCGAGGCGGCGCTCGAAGTCCTTGAGCCAATCGGTGTAGCCGACGATCGGACATCTCCCCGGGGGAGTTGGGTGGGCGATCGGAACCGAAATGTACTTCGGTCGCCGGACAGCACTGAGCGCTCGCCCTGATACGATCGCGCGATGCCTGATGAGCATCGCGATGATGGGTACGATCCCGATCGTTGGGACGCCAAGTTCATCGAACTGCGTGATGGTCCGCGCGAGCTGCAGCCCGGTGAATACCGTCGCACCATCGCATCGCTCAACTCTGGTTGGATGGCCCGCGGCGGTCTGCTGCGATTGCACGATGATGGGTTGTCGTTCACGCCGTCGCCGATCGAACGGCTACTGTTCGCCAAGTTCCATCGGATCGACTTCGTTGCGATCAGCGCCGTCGAGCGTGAGCCGCGACGTCCGGAGGACATATTGCCGGGCGGCAAGGCAGCCCGGATGCGTATCAGCACCGCAGAGCGGTCGTTCGAGTTCGTGTTCCACAACGGTCTCGACGACTGGATAGAGGCGATCGCTGAACGACGCAGAATCTGGGAGAATCGAACGAGGATGGGGTATGGGGACGAAAAATAGAGCGATGCCGCGCAGACGCCACGCAGACCGGCCGCGCCCAGGTGAGACAGTTCGCAAGCAGGGTGGCGCCGACCTGCAGAACGGCTGGTACGGCAGGCACGGCAACCTCTCCCTGACCGACGAGCGTCTGGTGTTCGTCCCGACGATCCTCGACACTGCGCTGGGTGGCAAACGGCGGGAGTTCCTGTACGACGACATCGTCGAGGTCGAGCGGTACCCGTCGCGTCCAGAGGGGATGATCCCCGGTGGCAAACGCCCGCGCATCATCCTGCACACCGCCGAATGCGGATACGAGTTCATGGTCGGGGACATCGACGCGTGGATCGATGCGATCGAGATCATGTACTCGCACCGCAACAAGAACGGGCACCCACACGCCCCGACGTTTGTGCGCGAAGCCTCGACCACTCAGCTGCTCGGCGAGCTTTCGTAGAACGGCCTCGCTACACTGCCCGAAACCAATGATTCTTTGGGGGGTTTCGGGGTGATCACGGTGAGTGATAGGAGCCGGGCCGCGGTGAGTGCGCTGGCGGAACTCGCGCGGCGCGCGGAACCCGCACCCGTGCCGATCCTGGAGATCGCCGAGGGATGTCACATTCCGCTCCACGTTTTGGAGCAGCTCTTCTCGTCGCTTCGCCGCAGCGGAATCCTCAAAAGCCAGCGGGGGGTCAAAGGTGGATACTCGTTCCTGCGCAACCCGCGCGAGGTGACGGTCCTGGATGTCGTGGAGTGCGTCGACGGACCGTTGCGTCCCTCCGGCGAGGCCCCCGCGGACGCCACACAGGGGCTGTGGAATGAGGCACAGAACCGGCTGGCGGATGTGCTCGGCGAGGTGACGATCGCGGAGATGGTCGAACGCGAAGCCCGCCACGCCGGCGCCCTCATGTTCCATATCTGACCGAATTCGTCCAAAGGCAGGGTCCCGCTCCATGCAGATCGCCGAATCAATCCTTGACCTCGTCGGTCGCACACCGCTGGTGCGGCTCGGCGGCATCGACGCGGAAACCGGTGCCCGTATCCTGGGCAAGCTCGAGTCGTTCAACCCCGCCGGCAGCGTCAAGGACCGCATCGGGCTGGCGATGATCGAGGCGGCCGAGCGTGACGGCCGGCTGGTGCCGGGCACGAGCGTCATCGTCGAGCCGACGTCAGGCAACACCGGGATCGCGCTGGCGTTCGTCGCGGCCGCCAAGGGGTACCGCTGCATCCTGACGATGCCCGAGACGATGAGCGTCGAACGGCGAAACCTGCTGCGCGCCTACGGGGCCGAACTCGTACTGACCCCGGGCACCGACGGCATGCGCGGCGCGATCGCCAAGGCCACCGAGATCGCGAGCGGCATCGCGGGCGCGTTCATCCCCCAGCAGTTCGAGAACCCCGCCAACCCCGAGATCCACCGGCGCACCACGGCCGAGGAGATCTGGGCCGACACCGAGGGAGAGGTGGACGTGCTCATCGCGGGGGTCGGAACCGGCGGCAGCATCACCGGCGTGGGTGAGATCCTGCGTCAGAAGCGTCCGGGGTTTCGCACGGTCGCCGTCGAGCCGGTCGACTCACCCGTGCTCTCGGGCGGGGCACCCGGGCCGCACAAGATCCAGGGCATCGGCGCCGGGTTCGTGCCCGGTGTGCTCAACACCGAGGTCTATGACGAGGTCGTGACATGCCCCTCGGATGAAGCCTTCGCGATGGCACGCCGCCTGGCGCGCAAGTCCGGCATCCTGGTCGGCATCTCGGCGGGCGCCAACGTATGGGCGGCCCTCCAGGTCGCCAAGCGTCCGGAGAGCGCGGGCAAGACCATCGTCACGTTCCTGTGCGACACGGGTGAGCGCTACCTGACGACCCCGGGACTGTTCGACGACGAATAGGGCGGACCATGCGCCCCGCTCGACACGGCTCTTTGTCGGCCTGTGAGCCGCCCTTCGGGCGTCTCAATCGTCGATCGGGGGCGACTCATGCGCCCCGCTCGGCACGGCTCTTTGTCGGCCTGTGAGTCGCCCTTCGGGCGTCTCAATCGTCGATCGGGGGCGACTCATGCGCCCCGCTCGACACGGTACTGGGGGCTATGCCCGGCGGATGAGGGAGACGGTGTGGCTGCGCTGCTTGAAGCCTTGTTTCTCCCAGAAGACCAGGTTGTCGGGGATGTTGTCCACCTCGGCGACGATGTGGCTGCCGACCTCGTCGCGCACGACGACTGCGATTTGACCGACGAGCGCGCGGCCGATCCCGACGCGGCGTTGATCCGGGACGACGCCGATCCAGTTGATCCATCCCGACGGCATCTCGGCCTGGACGAACCCGACGATCCGGTCGCCTTGGCGCGCGACGTAGAACGACCCCCAGCCGGCCGCCGTCTCGAACCCGGTCGGTGAGCCGACCTCGCGGAAGAACGAGAAGTCGGCCATCGCCTCGGCCTCAGCCGCTGTGAAGTCCTCCGCCCACTCGTTCTTGTACAGCTCGATCGTCGTTCCGCGCGGTGCAGGTACCTTGCGATACCCGTCGATCCGCCGTGCCATCACCACGGTGCGTGCGTACTCCTCGAACCCGACGGCCCGGGCGATCCCGACGAGCGCGTCCTCGGGTGGGACGGCCAGGTCGTACGGGGGGTCGCCGACAAGGGCAAGGAGTGCCTCGAGCGCACCCGGGTTCTCGGCCCGCAGACCATCCAGACGCGTGGCTTTTGCGCTCGGCGAAGGCCCAGGACGGCACGCGGCTCCGTCGACCCTGACTGCCCCATCAGTACTCATTATGTGTCCGTCCGGCGTGGTTCATCGTCCTGGTGCAATACTAGCCATCGTCGATGAGCCTTCCATTTGCGAACATTCTGAAGCACGCCGCCACGACGTTCCAACGCGACGTCGCCGTTGCCCGCGAACGCGACCCGGCTGCCCGCTCAACGCTTGAGGTCGTGACGTCCTACCCGGGCATCCATGCGCTGTGGATGCACCGCCTGGCGCACGGACTCTACGGACGAGGCATTCGGCTTCCGGCGCGATGGGTCAGCCAACTCTCACGACAGCTCACCGGGATCGAGATCCACCCGGGTGCGACGATCGGTCCCGGCCTGTTCATCGACCACGGTATGGGCGTCGTCATCGGCGAGACCGCCGAGATCGGCGAGGACGTCACGATCTATCAGGGCGTCACGCTGGGCGGCACCGGCAAGGAGACCGGCAAGCGTCACCCGACGATCGGCGACTGCGTCATCATCGGCACCGGGGCGAGCGTTCTGGGGTCGGTCACGGTCGGCGAGGGTGCCAAGATCGGGGCCGGCTCGATCGTCATCAAGGACGTCCCGCCCAACTCGACCGTGGTGGGCAACCCGGGGCGCGCGGTCGTCGTGGACGGCCAGCGCGTCGACCAGGAGGCCCTGCACCACCCGACGCTCGAACACACCCGCCTGCCCGACCCGGTGGCCGAGGCCATGGCCTGTCTGGTGCGCCGCGTCACCGAACTCGAAGAGGACATCACCGACCTGCGCGAGGGGCGCGAGCCACAACGGCGTACCCGCGATGACGGTGACTGCCTGCCGACCGCGCAAGAGGAGATCGCCGGGATCCTCGGCCTGAACGGCGGCAGCGGGATCTGATCGGCGGCGGGCCGAAGCAAGGTCCCGCAACGAGCGGCCACCGGAGCGCGACCGCCGGGATTCCGTCCGGCCCGGTCCATAGATTTCCGAGCGTGATCAGGAACGCACCGATCGGCGGGGGTTGGATCGAGGTCATCTGCGGTCCGATGTTCTGCGGAAAGAGCGAGGAACTGATCCGGCGCCTGCGCAGGGCCGAGATCGCGGGCCAGCGGGTGCTGATCGTCAAGGCGGGCATCGACGATCGCTACGACATCTCGCACGTGGTCACCCACGGCGGCGCCAAGATGCGTGCCGTCAACGCCTCCCGCGCCGACGAGGTCCGGCGGTTCTCTGACGGTTACGACGTGCTCGGCCTGGACGAACTGCACTTCTTCGAGGACGCGATCGTCGATGTCTTGGTCGCACTCGCCGAACGCGGCCAACGTGTGATCGTCGCGGGCCTCGACACGGACTTCCGTGCGGAGCCGTTCGTCGCGATGCCCGAGCTCATGGCCCGAGCCGAGTTCGTCGACAAGCTGCAAGCCGTGTGCCACCGCTGCGGCGGTCCTGCGACCCGGACCCAGCGGCTCGTCAACGGCCTGCCCGCCCCGTTTTATGGCGACACGATCCAGGTCGGCGCGCTGGACGCATACGAAGCCCGCTGCCGCGGGTGCTACGAGCCCGGCAAGGACGCGGTGAGGGTCACAGATCGGCGCGAGTCAGCGCGCGCTGACCGCACGTCCGGACGACCGTCTCCTGCCCTTTGGATCGCCCGCGGTGTCACAAAGTGCCGCCGCTAAGTGTCCGACACCAGGATCTCCCAAAACCCTTACCGGCAAACGGCTCTCGGGGTGATGGGAAGGGTCCTGCACGGGTGTTACAAAGTCCCGCGGTTCAGGACGCCCCACCCCGGGTTTCGATCCCGGCCGGGCGTCCGGGCCGCTCCGCTACGCTCCGTCGGTGGCTGATCTCCTCGCCGGGTTGAACCCGCCGCAACGCGAAGCCGTGCTCCACGGCGACGGGCCCCTGCTCGTGCTCGCCGGCGCCGGAAGTGGCAAGACGCGGGTACTGACCCATCGGATTGCGCATCTGATCGGCGAGTGCGGGGTATCGCCGCACGAGATCATCGCGATCACGTTCACGAACAAGGCCGCGGGCGAGATGCGTGAGCGGCTGGAGGCCCTCGTCGGGCCGCAAGTGCGGGCCATCTGGGCGGCCACGTTCCACTCGGCGTGTGTGCGGATCCTGCGACGCGATGCGCCCGATGTCGGCTATGAGCGCAGCTTCGCGATCTTCGACGCCGCCGACCAGCAACGTCTCATGCGCCGGTGCTATGAGGACGAGGACATCGACCCCAAGCGCGTTCCGCCCAGGGCGCTTCTCGGCCGCATCAGCGACGCCAAGAACCAACTCAAGGGCCCGGACGAGGTGGACATCGACTCGTTTGGCGACGAGATCTTGGTGCGCCTGTACCGCCGATACCAGGACCGCCTGCGGGCCAATCAGGCGATGGACTTCGACGACTTGCTGATGCTGACCGTGCAGCTCCTCGAGGGCAACGCATCAGTGCGTGAGCGCTACCAAAACCGGTTCACCCACGTGCTGGTCGACGAGTATCAGGACACCAACCACGCCCAGTACCGCCTGGTGCGGGTGCTCGGGGAGCCCCAACGCAACGTGCTCGTGGTCGGCGACGACGACCAGGGCATCTACTCGTGGCGCGGTGCGGATGTCGGCAACATCCTGGACTTCGAGCGCGACTACCCCGACGCCACGACCATCGCGCTTGAGCAGAACTACCGATCGACCGGCACCATCCTGCGCGCCGCCAACGCGGTCGTGTCGCGCAACCGCAAACGCCACCCCAAGGCGTTGTGGACTGACGCGGGTGACGGCGACCCCATCGCGTTGCTGGAGTGCCGGGACGAGCGCGAGGAGGCGCGAGTGGTCGTCGGCGAGGTCACCCGCGCCGTGAACGATGGCGCATCATTGAGTGACATCGCCGTCTTCTACCGCACCAACGCGCAGAGCCGCGCGATCGAGGACATGCTGGTGCGCTCCGCGATCCCGTATCAAATCGTCGGCGGACCACGATTCTACGAACGGGCCGAGGTCAAGGACCTTCTGGCGTACCTGCGTGTGGCGGCCAACCCGGCCGACGAGATCAGCTTCACACGCATGGTCACGACGCCCAAGCGTGGGTTGGGGCCTGGCGCCGTGTCCAAGCTCGCCGCATACGCCGCAGACAACGGCGTCCCGCTGACCGACGCGTTGGCCGATGTGGACCGGGTGGATGGCCTGCAGCCGGCTCAGCGCACGTCGTTCAAAGCACTGGCCGACCTGATCGGCGATGTCCGCAACGCCGCTCGCGCCGGGGTGTCGCTGGACCGACTCGTCGAGGACGTGTTGGAGCGCTCGGGCATGCGAACCGCATTCGCGACCGAGAACACGATCGAGGCGCAGGGACGGCTCGAGAACCTGGAGGAGCTCGTCCGCGTCGGCGCCGAGTACGACAGCCGCGCCGACGAACCTTCGCTCGGCGGGTTTCTCGAAGAGATCGCCCTGTACGCAGATGCCGACGCCCTGGACAACGGGTCCGGGCGTGCCACGCTGATGACGATCCACAACGCCAAGGGCCTCGAATACGAGCGGGTCGTGATCGTCGGGTTGGAGGAAGGGCTCTTCCCGCATCAGCGCTCGGAGACCCCCGAGCAACTCGAGGAGGAGCGTCGCCTCTTCTACGTCGGGATCACCCGCGCACGTCAACGCCTGGTGTTGACCCACGCTCGCAGCCGATCGTTCTTCGGCGGCCGGGACTGGCGGATCCCATCCCGATTCCTGGCAGAGATCCCACCGGACTGCCTGCAGGGCGGCGGCGTCCCGTCGCGGCCGATCAGCGCCGACGCGGCCGATATCGTTCCGGGTCTCTCGACGGGGGACGAGGTCGTGCACGCGACGTTCGGCGAGGGCGTCGTGACCGGCATCGAGCAGGGTGGGGAGCTGGTGCTCGTGCGGTTCATGAACGACGGGTCGGAGCGGCGCCTCATCGCCGGGGCTGCTCCGATGCGCAAGGTGGCGGCAGGCTGATCACATCGACGGGGAGTCAGAGTTGAGCGCGACGATCATCGACGGCAAGGCATCGGGCCTGGCGCTTCGTGGGCGCGTGGCGGAGGGCGCTGCGGCGTTCACGGCTCAGTACGGCCGCAAGCCTGGGTTGGTGGGTATCCAGGTCGGCGACGATCCCGCGTCCGAGATCTACCAGGCCAACAAGGCCAAGAGCGCGGACGAGGCCGGGATGATCTCGCGCAGGGTCAAGCTGCCGGACACGACGACACAGGCCGAGTTGGACGCGCTGATCGACGAGCTCAACGCCGACGACACCGTTGACGGGGTGTTGGTACAGCTGCCGGTGCCCGATCAGCTGTCCGAGCCCGCCATCGCCGCGCGGATCCACCCCGACAAGGACGTGGACGGGTTCGGGGCGGTGAGTTTGGGACGGCTGATGCGCGGTGAGCCGGGCCTCGTGGCCTGCACGCCGAGCGGCGTGATGCACCTGCTGCACGAGGCCGGGGTCGAGATCGCCGGGGCCCGTGCCGTGGTCGTCGGTCGCAGCCTGATCGTCGGCAAGCCCATGAGCCTGCTGCTGCTTGCCGAACACGCCACCGTGACGATCGCCCACTCGCGTACGAAGGACCTGCCCGCGCTGTGCCGCGAGGCGGATATCCTTGTCGCAGCCGTGGGCCGAGCCGACATGATCCGGGGGGATTGGATCAAGCCCGGTGCTGCGGTGGTCGACGTGGGGATCAACCGAACGGACGCCGGACTTCGGGGCGATGTCGCCCAGGAAGAGGCGGCCGAGGTGGCGGGGTGGCTCACCCCGGTGCCGGGCGGCGTGGGACCCATGACAATCGCGCTGCTACTTGCCAACACCCTCCAAGCCGCCAAACGGCGCATGGGGAACATGACCACCGAGGGAGACTGAATTGAAGATCGCGATCTTTGGCGGAACCGGCGATCTGGGCCGTGGCCTCGCCGTCAACTTCGCGGCTGCCGGCCACGAGATCATCGTGGGCTCGCGTAGCCAGGAGCGGGCCGACCAGGCGGCCGATACCTTGCGCACGGATCTGCCGGAGGGCAACTTCGTGCCCATGGAGAACGTCGCCGCCGCCCAGGCGGCCGAGATTGCGATCGTGTCGATCCCGTGGGAGGGCGTCGAGGCGACGATCCCTCCGATGGCGGGGGCGCTCGCCGGCAAGGTCGTCATCTCGGTCATCAACGCGCTCGAGTTCGGTAAGAACGGCGCGACCGCGATGACGAACCTGCCGGGTGGTTCGATGGCCCAGCGCATTCAGGAGCTGGCACCCGAGGCCAAAGTGGCGATGGCCTTCAACAACCTGCCCGCCGGGCGCCTGCAGAAGCGCGAGACCATCGACGCCGACGTCCTCGTCTGCGGCCGCGGCAAGGACACGCGTGAGACAGTGATGGCGTTGACCGATGCGCTGCCCGGGGTCCGTGCGCTCGATGCCGGCATTCTGGCCAACGCCCTGATCATCGAGGGCTCGACCGCGATCATCATCAACCTCAACCGCCGCTACGGCGGCGAGGCCTCCATCAAGATCGAGGGCCTGCACGAGTAGCAGCAAGGCGTGATCGATTGGGTGGGGGGAAGTGTTCTCCCACCCGTGAGCGTCAACCCGTCGGTGTCGTCCCCGGACACTTCGTCCCCGCCTGCGTTGCATATCCGGCCCACTTCTGGGCGAATGCGTCGAACCGCAGCGCCGGGTACTGCGCTGCCAGGCTGCGCAGCAGGGTGATGTGGTAGCAGTGGTAGGTCGCTGTGGCGAGGTACGTCCGAAACGCGTGGCCCGGTGTCAGTAGCCCGTAATAGCTCCACTTGCCCGTGTCGTGGGCGGGCAGGTACCGGTCGAGCGTCGCGGCGCCTTCGTCGGCCAACCGCCGCGCCTCGTTGGCCGCGGCCTCGCCCGTCGCTGACGGTCCCGAGACCGGCTCGCGCAGGGCGCGCTCGGTCGAACGCAACTCGATCAGGCTGACCATCAGGCCGTTGAGGGCCGCGCCCTTCCACGGATCCTCGCCCGGATACGCACGCTCCACGAACCAGGGTGCAGGGGCCGAATCGGCAGGGTAGGCCACCATGCTGCGCGTCCCACCTGCGGACACATCGACGGCGAGTGACGCCATCGCGTCGACGGCCGCGGTGACAAACCGGGCGTCACCGGTGGTCTTGTACGCACTCGCCATCAGCTGCGCAACCCGCGACTGCGCCATCGCCGAGACGCCGGGGCGGATGGCGGTGGGTTGATCCGCGACGTCGTAGTACTCCCAATTCAAGGTCTGCCTGCCGCCGCGTATCTCGGCGACGCCCAGGCTCAGGAACGTCGTTGCAAGTTGGACGTTGGGAAAGCCCTCGTTGAGGCGCTGCCAGCGCCCGGCGGTCGCCACGGGGTTCAAGGCAAAGCCGCGTCCGGGTGCATAGGAGTAGATGAACCCGTCCGGATCGCGCACGAGTACCCGCGCGGTCGGAGCGCGTTTTTGGGCGTACCACCAGGCGTTGAGGCGTACCGTCCGGCTGACTGTTTCCTTGCGACCCGGGAGGCGTGCGTCGGCGAACCGCCGGCCGAGTTCGAGGACGTGCCCGATGTCCGTGCGCGTCGTGCCCGATGCGGGGGCATTGCCCTGGGCTGCGCGCAAAGCCGCGGTTGCGGCGGTCGTGTCCGCGGGGAGTGCTCCCTCAGGAACCAGGAACTCCGCGAGCGGCTGGCTGGGCGCCTCGGGGCGAAACGGTACGAGATCTCCAGGATCGGCTGCGGGCGGTTGGACCGGTGGTGGGGTCGCAGTTGTTGCCTTGGGCGGCGGCTTGGTCGTCGTCGTACGGGTGGGCGTGCCGGGTGCGGTGGGCGTCGACACCGACGGGGTGGCGACTGGTGGCCCGACCTGCGCCGGAGGTGGTTGCTGCGCCGCCGGCTGCGTCGTGGTTTGCGCGGGCGCCTCGACGGTGACCGGCGGCAGCGTCGGAGTTGCCGGCGCGGTCGTCTCGGGGTCGATGGCCTCGGGTGAGAGTGACGGAGACGGCGCCGCGACGGCCGCCGTCTGGCGGGCGCCGGAGTTGTCCAACCCTGAGGCGACGACGAACCCCAGGCCACCGGCCAGCAGGGTCAGACCGGCAAGGCCCGCGACGACGCGACCATCGATGCCGAAGTCAATCGACTTCACTGTTCGCGCCATTCAACGACGCTGTCGACCGGTTGGCGGTCCCGCTCGGGCGGAGCGACCGCCGCGTGACCCAGGTAGACGAACGCGACGATTGTGTCTGTGTGCGTCAATCCGAGTGCGGCCCGGACCTCGGGCTCATCCACCATGGCGCCCGTGCGCCACATCCCTGCCAGACCCCGGATGTGGGCCGCGAGCAGCAGGTTTTGGATCGCTGTTGCGACCGCATCGCGGTCCTCGCGGGCCCGCACCACGTCCTCGGGATCGGAGTGGACGATGCAGACGATGACGACGGGAGCGCGCTCAAGCCGCGCGGACGCTCGGGCGATCACGTCAGGTCCGGCGTCGGGCCGCTGGCGAACGACGGCCGCCGCATGTGCCTCGCCGATCGCACGTCGCGCTGCACCGGTCAGCACGATGAACCGCCAGGGCGCGGTCAGGTGATGGTTGGGGGCATGCGTCGCTGCGACGAGCAGCTCCTCGACGACGGCGCGCGGAATTGGGTCGGGACTGACCCTGGCGACGCTCCGCCGCGACAGGAGCAAGTCCATTTCGTCACCCATTGCGCGCAATTGTAAACGGGTCGGCCGGAGGTCTCGGCACACCTCGGTCGCCGGTTGCGCCCCCGACCCGGGTCAGCCGTACCCAAGGGCGTCGAGTTGATCCTCGTCCATACCCAGATGATGGCCGAGCTCGTGCAACACGGTGATGCGAACCTCGTTGACGAGGTCCTCGTGGGTGTCGCAGTCGTCGACGAGTGGATGCATGAAGACGGCGATCATCGGAGGCAGCTCACCGGCACCCGCTGACGGTTCGCTGAGCGGTGTGCCCATGTACAGGCCGTACAGGTCCGGATCGTCCGCAGGCGCACGGTTCTCGACGACGACCGCGACGTCGCGGAGGGCGCTCGCGAACGGTTCCGGCACGCCGTCCAGCGCGTCAGCGACGAGTCGTTCGAACGTCGCGCGATCCACATTTTGCACGTACTGGACTTTCGGGGAGTAGGAAACGGCCATCAGATGCGGTTGAATGATGTCGGAACGAAGCCACCAAGGAGGGTTGCGCTGAACACCCGCATTCGCGTACTTGCACTGATTGCAGTTCTGACGTGCCTCGTGACGCCCACGATGTTGACGGCGGAGCCGCGTGAGCCCGCCCGGATCGACTTGGCCTCCGCGCTCACCATGCTCGAGAAGGACCATACGGTCACGGGCGCCACGATCAGCGACGGGCGCACGAACGCGCTGTTGATCATCGATACCGCATCGGGTCCCGCCTTCGTCGCGACCGTCCCAACCCCGCGCTCCGCGGATCGTGTCTTCGAGTCGGCCAAGAAGGGCGACGTCAAGCTCAACGAGCTGGCCGCGCCGCCGGGACCGACCGCGGTGATCGACGGTGGTGGTGGCTTCGACGTGTCCGCGTGGCTGCAGACCTGGGGACCGCTCATCCTGATGGCCCTGCTGGTCGGTTTGATCTACGTGACGGTGCGGCAGATGGGTGGCGCACGGTTCAGCCACAAGGTCAGGCCGTCGCACTCCGACACCAAGTTGGCGGACGTCGCCGGCATTGACGAGATCCGTGACGAGGTCATCGAGATCGCCGAGTACCTGCGCGATCCGGCGCGGTTTGAGGCCATGGGCGCGACGTTGCCCAAGGGCATCGTCCTGTACGGCCCTCCCGGTACCGGCAAGACCCTGCTGGCAAAAGCGGTCGCGGGCGAGGCCGGCGTGCCGTTCTTCAGCGCCTCCGGATCCGAGTTCGTCGAGGTCTATGTCGGCGTGGGTGCGCGACGCATCCGCGACCTGTTTCAGGCAGCCCGCAAGAACGCACCGGCCTTGCTCTACATCGACGAGATCGATGCGATCGGTGAGCGTCGCAGCGGCGGTGGGGGCGGCGGCGAGCGTGAGCACACGGCGACGCTCGATCAACTGTTGTCAGAGATGGACGGCTTCGATGTGGACCCGGGTAAGCCGGTCGTGGTGTTGGCATCCACCAACCGCCTCGAGCACTTGGACCCGGCGCTCGTGCGTGCCGGGCGTTTTGACCGCAAGATCGCCGTGGGGCTGCCCGATCGCGCCGCGCGACGTCTGATCCTGGACGTCCACACGCGCAGTCGTCCGCTGGCGCCGGGTGTGGAGCTGGGGCAGGTGGCTGCGTTCACCGCCGGCATGGCGGGGGCCGACCTGGCCGCACTCTGCAACGAGGCGTCGTTCGAAGCGACCAGAGCGCGCCGTCCCGCGATCGTCCTGGACGACTTTCGCAGAGCGCTGCTTCGCCTGGCCGCAGGACCCGAGAAGCGCACGCAGGTGCTGTCGGAGACCGAGCGGACTCTGGTCGCCTACCACGAGATGGGGCACGCGATCGTGGGCCACATGTTGCCCAACTGCGAACCCATCGAGCGGGTGACCGTGATCCCGCAGGGGCAGGCGTTGGGTGTGACGGTCTCGTTCCCCGATGAGGACCGCTTCCTCGCGACGCGCCAGGAGCATTTGGACCGCCTTGCCCGGATCATGGGTGGGCGCGCAGCCGAGGAGCTGATCTTCGGGCAGATGACCTCGGGTGCCGCGGACGACCTTCGTCGAGCGACCGAACTCGCCCGTGTGATGGTTCAGGACCTCGGTATGGCGCGCAGCACAACCGAAGAGAGCTTGGCTGCCGGCCTGACCGGTGGCTCACGTGGACCGACTGGCGAGGAGCGGATCGAACGTGAGATCCAATCGCTGTTGGGTGGCGCGTTCCGCGCCGCGTACGAGCTGCTGTCCGACAACGAACACCTGCTGCATCGATCGGCCACCGCGCTGCTCGAGGCTGAGGCCCTCGATCGCGAAGAGGTCGAGGAGCTGCTCGGCCCGCGTCCCGGGATGATCCGACTGCGTCCGCTCGGCGACACGCCGGCGCTCGACGCGGGCGACCTGGACCAGTACGACGAGCTGTCCGACGCCGGGGAGCACCTGACGTAGCTCAGTCGAATCTGTGCTCCCACCCAAGGGTGGGAGCGTCGACCGTCACACCGTTGCGAAGGAGTGTCAGGCCGCTGCCTGGGATGACACGGCCGACCGGCGTCATCGGCACGTCGATGGCCTTGGCCAAGTCGTCGACCAGCGCCGCGGGCACGGTCACGATCAGCTCGTAGTCGTCACCGCCGGTGGCCGCCAGCAGGTCTGCGGCGGGGCCGCCGGCCGCCTCGGCAACCGCGTTGACGCCTGGTGCCAACGGCACGACTTCCAGATCGATCTCGATGCCCACCCGGGACGCGTCGGCCAAGCGCGACGCGTCGAGCGCGAGGCCGTCGGAACAGTCCATCATGGCGGTCGCTCCGCCAGCGGCCAGACGCTGACCCGCCTGGACTCGCGGCGTTGGCCGGCGCGACGCGTCTCGCAAAGCATCCGCCTCGGCAATGCCTGTCGCGAGGTTCGGCTGGTCGAGCAGCAGTAGCCCTGCCGCCGCGCCGCCGAGCGTGCCCGTCACGCAGACCACGTCACCGGGACGAGCGGTCGAGCGTCGGCATGGCGCAACCCCGGGAGGCATGTATCCCATGGCCGTCACGGCCAGGATGAGCGCCGGCGCGCGGGTGATATCACCGCCCGCAATCGTCACCCCGTGGATTGCTGCGAGGGACTCCATCCCCGCGTAGAGCGCATCGATGTCGTCGGCGCCGAGTGCGTCATCGACCGGCAGACCCAGCCCGATCAAAACGGCCACCGGTACCGCCCCCATCGCGGCCAGGTCGGACAGGTTGACGGCCACTGACTTGTGCCCGATGTCGGCGGGCGAACTCGTACGACGACGAAAATGCACACCGTCGACCAGAAGATCCTGGGTAACGACGCTGAGCGGTTCGCTCGCGATGACCGCCGCGTCGTCCCCGATACCCAACGTGACGCCCTCCCGGACCGCGCTGAGGCGGGCGATGCGTTGGAGGATCGCGCGTTCTGAACGTGAATCGGGCACGGGCTCGTTTCGCTCGGGGGATGGGGCGCGGTTGGCGGCCGTCGCCGAGGCGAATCTACCTCCCGCGTGGCCGGTCGACGGTCATGACGAACGGGGAGCATCGGCGGTGACACTTGGCGCGCGGGCGACCATGCCGTCCCACAAGCCCACAGGGAGCGGGCTCACTGGCGTTCCCGATGGTCTGTCGGAGGCGAGCTGTTGGAGCTCGTTCCGTATTCAGTGTCCCCGATGACCCTCCCCCTGGGCCGCTCGTTGCGCGCTGTGGGGTCGCCGACGTGGTGTGGCCGCGCTCGGCTGTTTTGCGGCAGGATCGGCACTGGTCATCGTGCCGAATGGGGCGCTGTCTCGAGTTCTGGGGTGGTGTGGCGTGTCGTCGCGTTGGTTTTCGGTGCGATGGCGATCCTGTCATCGGGAGTGCTCGTGCTCCCAGACGAGGATGCACAGGCGGGGACTCCGAGCACGGATGATCGCATCGGCATCACGCCCGCCGATCCTGCGGGTACCCTGAGGGGGTGGAATCTCTGCGCGGCCTCTGGAATGCGGTCGAGGCGTTCGCGGACTCGCTCGCCTCGGTCAGCTTTGGGGCGTTGCTCGTCGCAACGTTGTTCCACGCGACGAACCTGATGCTGCGGACGCGGGCGTGGACCACGATCCTTCACGCCGCGTATCCGGTGCAGCGGATCCAGTGGCGCGACGTATTCGGCGCGTATTGCTCGGGTGTCGGTGTCAACGGTGTCGTACCGGCGCGCGGCGGCGATGCGCTCAAGCTGTTCCTCGTGCATTCGCGGATCGAGGGCGCGACGTATCCGACGCTCGGGGCGAGCCTGATCGCAGAAACGGTCTTCGACATGGCGGTTGGGTGGCTGTTGCTGCTGTGGGCCTGGCAGATCGGCATCGCCGACGGGCTGCCCGGAGCCGGATTGTTCGAGTTCTCTTGGGTGACGGGGCACACGCAGGTGGTCGTCACCGTGCTGGTTTTGGTGGCCGGCGTCGTCGCTGCGCTGCTGATCCTGTACGGGCAGCGTGTGCGTGCGTTCTGGGGCCGGGTTGAGCAAGGACTCGCGATCCTTCGCGATCGGCGGCGGTATTTCCGGCACGTGGCGAGCCTGCAGGCGACCGGGTGGGTCTGCCGGCTGCTCGCTGCGCTGTTCTATCTCAAAGCGTTCCATGTGGACGCGTCGTTCGAGAACGCGCTCCTGGTCCTGGTCGTCGGCTCGGTCGCGACCAGCCTGCCGTTGACGCCGGGGGGGTTGGGCCCGAAGCAAGCGCTGCTCGTCGCGGTGCTCGGCACGGCGGGAACGCGCAGTCAGGTCCTGGCGCTCAGTGTCGGCATGGAACTTGCGATTCTGTTGTTCAACCTGGGCCTGGCGGCCATCTGCCTGAGCGTGATGCTCCGCGGGATGTCAATCCGCGAAGCAATCCGCCACGCCAGGACAAGTCGCAAAGGCGACCCACCGGGAGAGGAACCCACACACCCGCTGGGTTAGCCCGGTTCGCTATTTGCCGGAGACCCGGGCCACGTAGGCCGCCACGCGCGCTGCGTCGTCCCCGGTCAGCAGGTTCGCGGGCATGGTCCCCGACAGGCCGCCGGTGCGAATCTGGTCGAGTACGCGTTGGCGAGAGGGGTGGACCTCGTCGAGGTTGGGCCCGATCTCTCCGGTGGCGCCTGAGGCCGCGAGCGTGTGACAGGTCGCGCACGTGTCATTGAAGAGTCCCTTGGGCGTCTGTGCCGTGGTCTGCGTCGGTGTCGTGTCGGTGGTCTCGGTCGTGATAGGCGTCGGGCTCGCGATGTCGTTGGACGTCCGCGACGACCGCACGCCGAGCACGATTCCGAGCCCGATCGCCAGAATCAGCGCCACAACCGGGATGACGAACACACCTGCCCGCCGCCATATACGCCGCCGGTTCGGCCGGACAGGTGATGGGGGTTGGGCCGACGTTGGCACCGGTGTCTTGGACCGGACTTTGCCCTTGGGGCGTTTGGCGTCACGTGATGCCATCTGGCGGCAGGGTACCGTCGCAGTCGTTGGACGGGGCCCAACGACGATGCTACGTTCTGTGGCATGGAACGTAGGCGGATTTCGACCACCGTTGACGGTGCGCGTCTCACCCAGGCCCGTGCACTTTTTGCGGGCCGCGATGCCGAGATGCTTGATCGGGCGCTCGCGGCGCTCATCGACGAACTCGAGACTGCGCGCGAGATCGCAGCGCTTGAGGCGAATCCGTATGACAGCGATCCGATGTTGGACATCCCGTTGATGCCATTTCCAGATGACCTGCCGTACGACGGAGAGGTCCCGCCCGACGTCCTTGCGATCGCCAAGCAGAGGCGCGCTGGGCGAGCCCAATGACCGAACTCGGTCACGCCCAGGTCTGGTGGGCGGACATGCCCGACGACAAGCCTCGTCCCGTCGTGGTTCTGACGCGCCGCGGCATCGCCCCACGTCTCGGGCGCGTGCTGGTCGCTCCGGTGACAACCCGGGTGCGCGGCATCGCGACCGAGGTCGCGCTTGGTCCCCACGAGGGTGTTCGCGAGGGGTCCGTCGCGAACCTCGACAACGCACAACTGCTTCCAGTCCATCGCTTCATTCGGCAAACGGGTTACGTCGCCGACGATCGTTGGCCAGAGTTCTGCGCGGCGATGGACCGGGTCATGGCCTGCCGTCGAGTCTGATGTCGCTTCGGTAGGATCGCGGCCGTGATCGATCTTGAGACCACGCGCCATGTGGCGCGCCTTGCACGGCTGCGGCTTGAGGGGGACGAGGAGCTTCGGATGCAGACGGAGCTCAATGGCATCCTCGGTCACATCGACCAGATCCAGGCGCTCGACCTTGAGGGCGTGCCGCCGACATCGCACGTCATCGCCCTGCGCAACGTGCTTCGTCAGGACGTCCCGCGACCGAGCCTGAGCCTCGAGGATGCCCTGCATGAGGCGCCCGAGGTGATCGACGGGGGCTTCGGGGTTCCCAAGATCGGATGATCGATCCGACGACGCTGACCGCCGAGCGGGCGCTTGATGCACTCGCGGCCGGCGACACGAGTGCGGCCGAGCTGACCGACGCGTACCTTGCCCGGGCCCAGGACGACCGGTGGGGCTCGTTCCTTGCGCTCGACGCCGACCGCGCACGCGCCAAGGCCCGTGCGATCGACGCGATGCCGGACAAGCCGCCGCTGCGTGGCATCCCGATCGCGATCAAGGACGCGCTGTCGACGGATGACCTGATCACGACGGCAGGCTCCAAGATCCTGGAGGGCTTTCGGCCGCTCTACACGGCCACATGTGTCGCGCGGCTCGAAGCGGCCGGCGCGATCGTCATCGGCAAGACCAACATGGACGAGTTCGCGATGGGCTCGTCCACGGAGAACTCCGCCTACCAGGTCACCCGCAACCCCTGGGACACGGATCGCGTGCCGGGCGGATCCAGCGGCGGCTCGGCCTCGTCGGTCGCCGCCTGCCAGGCGCCGTGGTCGCTGGGCTCCGACACCGGTGGCTCGATCCGCCAGCCCGCCGCGCTGTGCGGGATCGTGGGGATGAAACCCACGTACGGCGCGGTGTCGCGCTACGGCCTGATCGCGTTCGCGTCGTCGCTCGACCAGGTCGGTCCGTTCGCACGGACCGTCCGCGACAGCGCCCGGCTGCTGTCGTTCATGGTGGGGCGCGACGAGATGGACGCGACGTCGCTCGATTGGCCCGAGCCGATCGCACTCCCGACGGCCGAGCGACTGGACGGCGTCCGCGTCGGCATCGTCGAGGAGCTGATGGGCCAGGGCGTCGAGCCCGGCGTCCGGGCGGCGGTCGAGCAGTCCATGAAGCAGGTCGAGGAGCTGGGCGGAACCGTCGTGCCCATCAGCCTGCCGTCCAGCGAGCACGGCCTGGCGACGTACTACCTGATCGCGCCAGCCGAGTGCTCGGCCAACCTCGCCCGGTTCGACGGCGTTCGCTACGGGCCACGCGCCATCGCAGACAACCTGACCGACCAGTACGAGTTGACGCGCGGCGGCCTGTTCGGCCCCGAGGTCAAGCGGCGCATCATGCTCGGCACGTTCGCGCTGGCATCGGGCTACTACGACGCCTACTACCGCCGGGCCCAGCAGGTGCGCACGCTGATCGTCCAGGACTTCGCCCGGGCATTCGAGCAGGTCGATCTGATCGCCTCGCCGACGTCGCCGACCGTGGCGTTCAAACTGGGCGAGCGCACCGCCGACCCCTACTCGATGTACCTCGCCGACACCTGCACGATCCCGGTCAGCCT
>JANLOO010000042.1:0-15341 GCA_031366605.1 Actinomycetota bacterium
CGCGACACCGAGCCCTTCGACTGCAGACAGCACGGACGTGGCCGGTGTGATCATCCCATCGCCGTAGAAGAGCGCGGCGCCGAAGATTCCGAGTGCGATCAGGCCGGCTCGGGCCCGCGCCGTCCGAAATGGTGCTCCCTGCACGAGTGAGATCAACGCCATGATCCCGCCCTCGCCGTGGTTGTCGGCCCGCATGATGAACGCCACGTACTTGAGCGTCACGATGATCATCAACGACCAGAACACGAGCGAGACGACACCGTAGACACGTGCTTGGGTCACCGCCAGGTCGTGGGATCCGATGAAGACCTCCCGCATTGCGTAGAGCGGGCTGGTGCCGATGTCGCCGAACACGACCCCGAGAGCGCCGAGCGTCAGCGCCGCCGCCCCAGCCCGGGTCGCGCCATGGTGCCCGCCGGAGGGGTGGTCCTGCGATATCTCTTGACCGCGCGTCGACACGAGGCGACACATTACGCTGATCTGGATGGTCGAACGGGGTAGCGTGCCGGGCGTGAGTGTCCGTCGCACCCGACTCCCTGCTGACGCGCCGCCGTTGCCGCACCACGAGCTTCCGGCCGGCCACGTGGTTGTCGAGATCCGCGCCGACCCCACCCGCGGCGGTGGACGTCTGGTCCTGCAGGACGGTGTCGAGTCGAGCTATGTGGACGTGCTCGATCCGACCCATCTCGAGTTTGAGTACCTACGCCACCTGGCCCGGGTGCTTGATGTGATGCACCCCAAGCGTCGCCCGATGGCGATGGTCCAGATCGGCGGAGGGCCGTGCGTGTTGCCGCGGTACCTCGACGCCACCCGGCGCGACCTGCGCGCGGTCGTGATCGAACGCGATCCCGAGGTCATCGCGATCGCCCGCGAGTGGCTGGGGTTGCAGACCTCGGCGCGACTCGATGTGCGCATCGGTGACGGACGCCAGGAGCTTGCGTCGCTGTCGCCCGGATCGCTCGATGCGCTCGTCGTCGATGCCTTCGCCGGCGTCGTCGTGCCACATCATCTGACGACGCTCGAGTTCGTCGACGCCGCCCGCAGGGTCCTGGCGGACGACGGGATCCACATCATCAACCTCATCGACCTTCCGCCTCTGGGCTATGCCGCGGGAGTCGTCGCGACGTTCCGGGAGCGGTACGCATCGGTGATGCTGCTGACCGACACCGCGACGCTGGAGCGGCAGACCTCAGGCAACCTCGTCATCGTCGCCACCGACCGAGACGTGCCCGTGGAGCAGTTGGCCCGTCTCGCCCGCCTCGACCGAGATCCGTGGGAGGTAGTTTGGGGCAAGCGGCTGGACCGTCTGGTCGAAGGCGCCGCACCGTTGACCGACGACGTGGCGCCGCAGCACACACTGGCCGTGTTGGGACCCTTGTGGGGTCGCTCTCGCGAGGCCCACGCCCGGGCGAATGCGACGTGATCGTCGGTGTCGGCATCGATGTCATCGAGATCGAGCGCATCGTGCGTGCACTCGAGCGCCGCCCACGTTTTGCCGAGCGCTGCTTCACCGAGGCCGAGGCGGCATATTGCCTGTCACGCGCGTTCCCTGCGCAGCACTTCGCCGCACGGTTCGCAGCGAAAGAGGCGGTCGGCAAGGCCCTGGGTCGTGGCATGACCCGCTGGCGCGAGGTTGAGGTCATCCGCGGCCGCGGCGCCCCCACCGTTGCCCTGCACGGCCACTACGCCGAATGGGCGGAGCGGCTGGGGGTCGACCGCATCCACCTGTCGCTGACCCACAGCAAAGGCCTCGCCTCGGCGGTTGCCGTGGCCGAGATCGACCCCGGCACCGCGTAACGACGCGCAGCGCAGCACGGTCAGGATCGCGGCCGGTCGACGAGTGGATCCGTCCGGACGTTTGTCGATGAATCCCGGCGAGCGAGAACCGAGCGGGCGCAGGACGCATGCCGTCCCCATATCCGGCCATAATGCGGGCCGCCGATGACGAACGCTCGCGACCGTTTGCAGCCGTCGGTTCGCGACAGGACGTTCGGACGGGTCCACTAGCATGGAGTCGATGCCGATCGCGACGACCACGATTCCGGCGCCGATTGTCGGGTGCACGCCGCTGTTCGGTGCGTCTGCGTTGAGGTTGGCGGACCGGCGTGCGTCCGAACGTCACCGGATTCCGTCGATCGTCTTGATGGAGCGCGCGAGCCTGGCGGCGGCGGCGGCGATCACGGATCGATTCAGCGGGACTCATGGGGCCCTCGTGGTCTGTGGATCCGGCAACAACGGCGGGGATGGGTACGCGGTCGCACGCCACCTCGCCGACGCCGGGTGGGACGTCGAGATCGCCACGCCGCGGGGAACGTCGCCGACCACGCCTGACGCGATGACGATGGCGACGATCGCGCGGAGCCTCGGCATGCGGGCGCGGTCGTTTACGCCGACGCTCTTGGGATCGGGGCGTCTGGTGGTGGATGCGCTCCTTGGGATCGGCGGGCGTGGTGGTCCCAGCGGGCCCGTGGGCGCCGCGATCGAGGCCATCGAGCGTTCGCAGTCGTCGGTTGTCGCCCTTGACGTCCCGTCGGGAGTCAACGCCGACACGGGTGAGGTGCCCGGAGCGGCGGTGCGCGCCGGGCTGACCGTCACGTTCCACGGCGACAAACCCGGCCTGCACATCGAACCCGGCCGTGCGCGCTGCGGCGAGACCGTGATCTGCGACGTCGGCGTCCCGGCACCCGCGACCTCGACGCCCAACGCATGGCTGGCGGGGGATCGTTCGGGTGTCGTCCCGCCCAAGCCCGTCACCTTGGACAAGTACGGGGCGGGATCGGTACTCGTCATCGCCGGGTCTCCGGGTCTGACCGGTGCCGGGGTGCTCTGTGCGCGCGCGACCTTGCGCGCCGGCGCCGGGCTGACCGTGGCGGCCGTGCCGCAGACGTTGCAGCCGATCTTCGCCGCGAGCATGGTCGAGGTCATGAGCGCCCCGATCCCCGACGACGCGGGCTGTCTGACGCACGCGTCGCTTGACGCAGTCGTCGCAGAGGCGGGACGTGTCGGGGCGATTGCGATCGGCCCGGGGCTTGGCCGCAACGCGGCGACCACGGCGTTCGTGCGTGCCGTGCTCGAGGCGATCGACCTGCCGGCAGTCGTCGACGCGGACGGGCTGTGGCATCTCGAACGCCGGCCCTCATGGCTCGGTGCCAGGAGCGCGCCCACGATCTTGACGCCGCATGCCGGCGAGGCGGCGCGGTTGCTCGGCGTCACACGTGCCCAGGTGGAGGAGTCCCGACTCGCATCCGCCCGACGCCTGGCCGACACATCACGTGCCGTCGTCGTGTTGAAGGGGCCCGGGACCATCACGACCGACGTCGAAGGAGCGATCATCATCGACGCGATCGGTACCGCGGCGCTCGCCAGCGCCGGCAGTGGCGATGTGTTGACCGGAGTCATCGCCGCGATGTTGGCAAAGGGCATGCCCGCACTCGCGGCCGCGGCCACCGCGGTCGCGGTGCACGCGCGCGCCGGGGTGCTGGCAGACCGGGGAGACGGCGCGATTGCGGGCGACATCATCGAGCAACTCCCGAGGGCGATCGGAGCGCGGTAGTGGTCGAGCGCAGTGTCGCCCGGATCGATCTCGCGGCGATCCGGCACAACGTACGGCTGCTCGCCGCTGCGGCCGGGCGCGCCCAGGTGCTCGCGGCGATCAAGGCGAACGCATACGGGCACGGGGTCGTCCAGGTTGCGCGAGCTGCGCTGGCGGGGGGTGCCGGCCGGCTCGGGCTGGCTGCGGTGGCCGAGGTCGAGGAACTGCGCGCCGCGGGCGTCGGTACGCCGCTGATCATGTGGGGGCCGATGTTGGGCGACGAGTGGGCTCGGGCGGCCGCCACGGGGTGCGAGATCGCCGTGTGGACGCCCGAGGGGGTCCGGGCCGCCGCCGCGGTCGGGATCCGGGCTGTCCACCTCAAGCTCGACACCGGGATGGGGCGGCTGGGCGCCCGGACGGATGTGGTCGGCGCGCTGGCCGATGCCGCAGCCGATGCGGACGTCGCGGTCGTCGGGCTGATGACCCACTTCGCGGCGGCCGACGACACCCAGGGCGAGAACGCGGGGTTCATGGTCGAGCAACTGGTGCGGTTTCGCGCGATGACCGCTCCACTCCGTGAGCGGTTTCCGGATGCGCTCGTGCACGCGGCCAACTCGGCCGCGACGCTGCGCTCGCCCGACACGCATTTTGACATGGTGCGCTGCGGAATCGCGGTCTACGGGTGCGATCCGTTCAGCCACGATCCCGACGACCACGACCTGCGCCCTGTCATGTCACTCCACTCGTACCTGTCGTCGGTCAAGCCGCTGCTCGGGCGCGAGAGCGTGGGCTACGGTCGGCAGTGGCGCGCTGCCCGCGGCACATGGATCGGGACCGTGCCGTTCGGTTACGCCGACGGGTACCCTCGCGCGTACGCGAACAACGCCCACGTGCTTGTGGGTGGACGGCGGGTGCCGGTGGTCGGGATGGTGTCGATGGACCAGATCACGGTGGACCTGGGACCCGAAGCCACGGACGCGGTGGGGGACGAGGTCGTGTTGCTCGGCCGTCAGGGCGACGAGCGCCTGACCGCAGAAGAACTCGGCGCCTGGCGCGACACGATCAGCTACGAGGTCACCTGTGCGATCGGGTCACGGGTACGCCGCGAGTACCTCAACCCGTCGTGACGCAGTCCGCCATTGCGGCGCTCTTGGGTCCGCTCGCACCGCTGGGCACCGACGGGTGGATCGTCGGCGGTGGGCTGCGGGATGCGTTGCTCGGCCGTGCGGTGGCGGACGTGGACCTGGCAGTCAGCGGGGATGCCAAGGATCTCGCAAAGCGCCTGGCGATGGCCCATCGGGCGGCGCGGTTTCCGCTGTCGGAGACGTTCGGCGCGTGGCGTGTCCACGGCGGGTCACTGCCGTTCACCGTCGATCTGACCCCACTGCAAGGTGGTGGCCTGGATCAGGATCTGGCTCGGCGCGACCTGACGGTCAATGCATTGGCGTTTCCGCTTGCGGGTGGCGACCTGATCGATCACCACCACGGGTTGGACGACCTGCGTGCACGCTCGCTGCGGATGGTCGCCCCCACGGTGTTGCGGGACGATCCGGTGCGGCTTGTGCGTCTGGCGCGGCTGGCGTGCCAGCTGGGCTTCGGCATCGAGGACCAGACGCGTTTGCGCGCCCGGATGGATGCGGGTGAGCTGTCGCGATCCGCGCCCGAGCGGGTGGCGGACGAGCTTCGCCGCATCGCCCGCATGCCCGACGCGTGGCGTGGGTTCGAGACCCTGGACGACCTGGGAGTGCTCGGTGTCATCGTCCCGCAGTTGGAGGAGGGGCGTGGTCTTGAGCAGACGCCCTATCACCACAAGGACATGTTGGGCCACACGCTCGAGGTCGTGCGTCGCGTCTGCGAGATCCGCACCGACCCGACGCAGATCTTCCGTGGTGCGGGGCCGCATATCGCAGCCGACCTGGCCCAACCGCTGGCCGACGATCTGACCCGTGGTGAGACGCTTGTCTTTGCCGCGCTGTTCCACGACATGGCCAAACCCGAGACGTACGCCGTCACACCCGACGGCCGTGCCACGTTTTTCCACCACGACCGGCGCGGTGCCGAGCTTGCCGATGCGTGGTGTCGTCACTACCGCACGTCCACGCGCTTCCGCGAGGTCGTCGCGCTCTGCGTGCGCAAGCACCTGGCCCTGGGGTTCATGGTGCACCGGCAGCCGTTGTCGCTTCGTCAGATCGACCGATACTTGCGCTCCACTGCGCCGGCTGAGGCCGAACAGATGATCCTGTCGGTCGCTGACCGGCTCGCCACGGATGGTCCGCGCACGACCCCGCCGCAGATCCAGCGCCACCTGGCCGTCGCCCGCCAGATCGCTGAGTGGTACGTGACGCTCGATGAGCGCGGGCCGGTCGGCCCGCTGGTCAACGGCGCCGAGTTGGGGGAGCTCTTGGGGCGTCGCCCCGGGCGGTGGATGACCGAGTTGCTCGAGGCGCTGCGCGAAGAACAGGTGGTCGGCTTGGTGCGCACGAGGGCCCAAGCGGAGCGCTTCGCGTTCGCGTGGGCCGAAGCCCACCCCGCGGCGTAGGCTCGTAGCCGATGGTCCGGCTCACACGCATCTACACCAGGCAGGGCGACGGTGGCGACACCCACCTGGGTGACATGGCGCGTGTCCGCAAGACGAGCCTGCGCGTCGTCGCATACGGCGAGGTCGACGAACTCAACAGCGTCATCGGCGTTGCGCGCCGGCAGGCCCTGCCGACTGGGCAGGACGCGTGGCTCGCACGGATCCAGAACGACCTGTTCGACATGGGGGCAGACCTGTGCGTGCCCGAGGGCGGTGAGGGCGAGCGGCTGCGGGTCACGGCCGAACAGGTCACGCGGCTCGAGGGGTGGTGCGACCAGGTCAACGACACGCTCGAGCCGCTGAAGAGTTTTGTGCTGCCGGGTGGTTCACCGGCGGCCGCGGCCCTCCACCTTGGGCGCACGGTGTGCCGGCGCGCCGAACGCTCGGTCATCGCGCTGGCCGACGCCGAACCGGTCAACGCACACGTGGTCGAGTACCTCAACCGCCTCTCGGACCTGTTGTTCATCCTCGCGCGCGGGGCGAACGCGGCGGCAGGGGGCGACGTGCTGTGGGTTCCCGGTGGCCCGACCGAGTGAGCTGATCCAACACGTCGCATTTCTGCGGGCGATCAACGTCGGCGGACGCAACATCACGATGGCCGAGCTGCGGCAGCGGTTCGCCGAGATGGGGTTCACCGATGTGGGGAGCTTGATCGCGAGCGGCAACATCATCTTCCGGACCGATGCGGCGCCCCCGCCGCAGGCGTTGGAAGAGCGCATCGAGGCCGCGCTGGCGGCCGCGCTCGGTTACACCGTCGCGACCTTCATCCGCGCCCCCGCAGACTTGGCGGCAATCGCCGATGCGGCATTCACGGGCGAGACCGGTTCGCACCAGGTCGGGCTGCTCAAGATCCCACCGGGGGCCGAGGCGGTCGCGGCGACGCTGGCACTGCAGACTGACCACGACGCGATCGTGGTCGTCGGCAGGGAGGTCCATTGGCTGCGTCGCGACACCGCCGCGTCAAAGCTGATCAACGGGCGCTTTGAGCGGGCACTCGGCGGGCAGGCGACGTTCCGGTCGGTGTCAACCCTCAGGCGCATCGCGGCGAAATGCAAGCCGTAGGCAAACTGTCGGAGACACCCCTGCAACACATCCGTCCGGACGAGGACTGGACACCATGACGAAACCTGAGACAAGCAACAGGACCGTGCTCATCACGGGCGGCACCGGCGCGCTCGGCAGGGGCGTCACGATGCAGATGATCGACGCGGGGTACCGCGTGCTCGTCACTTGGATCGTGGAGCACGAAGCCGAGGCGGCGCGGACGGCGTTCGGCGACGCCGTCGAGTTGGTCCACCTGGATGTCGGTGACGCAGCCGCGGTCGCGGCGACCGCCGCGCGGATCGACGCGGAGGGTGGTCTGTGGGGCCTGGTGCACCTGGTCGGCGGATTCCTGGCCGATCGTCCCGTCGTCGCGATGGAGCTCGACGAGTGGGACCGCATGATGGCGCTCAACGCGCGCTCGTTCGCGAGCCTGTTGCACGCGTTCCTGCCGGGGATGCTCACGCGCGGCGAAGGCCGAGTCGTCGGAGTCGGCACACGCGCCGCGTTCGCACCGTTCGCCGGCGGGTCCGCCTACGCGGCGAGCAAGGCCGCGCTGCTCGCCCTCGTGCATGCCGCGAGCGAGGAGGCCAAACATCACGGCATCTGCATCAACGCAATCGTCCCGAGTGTCATCGACACCCCCGCCAACCGCGCCTCGATGCCGGACGCCGACCACCAACGTTGGGTCGACCCGGGCGACATCGGCGCGGTCATCCGCTTCTTGTGCTCCGACGAGGCGCGCGCCGTGACCGGTGCCGCGATCCCGGTCTACGGCCGGGCGTAGCCGACTACACGTCGTCGGCCGCCGGCGCTTCGGCCCCAGGCTCGGAGGCCGTACCTCCACGCGAGGGCCAGTCGACCAAGCTCGACACGTACGTCGCCAGCAGCGAGAGGCCGGTCAACATCTCGATGAGTGTCGCGCTCCGCGCTCCGCGCGATGCGGCGATGATGTCGTTGGGCGGCGAGATGAACGCCGTCATCACCGCGTAGTAGAAGAAATCCGCAAATCGCGGGTCCCGCCCCTGATGCAGAAGTCCCGTGAACGCTTCGCTCGGGTGGTACCACCAGACGGCCAGGTAGACGAACGTCCACAGCAGAAAGAACGCGAGCGCCAGGATCGGCAGACCCAGTTTGCGCAGCGTGACGAGCACGGCCTCTGCGATCTGCAGACCAGGCCTGGACGCTCCCATGTGGTGGATGCCGCGCGCCAGGACGACGAACACGACGGCTCCGGCGATGACCGCAGCGGCACCGACCAGGGCGACGGTGCCGGCGGCGTTGGGGGACAGCCGCGGGCTCAACATCGCGACCGCGACGATGAACCCGCACAGGATGATCAGGCGTGACCCGGATCGAAGGAATGCGGCGAGCCGTATGACCTCGCGCGTGGGGGCGTCCGGCAGCACCGAGGTCAGACGCTTGAGAATCGGAGGAGGTGACATCGCCAACGAGGCTACCCGCCGGGCGCGCCGACGGCCGCTCAAGTGCGCATCACGTCGGCTACGTACGATTCCACGAGATCAACCGAACGGCACCGCGGACCGTGAGGTCAGATGATGCGGGCGCGCGAGCTGAGGCGCGCCCACTTGCGATCCGCTGTGAGCACTCCGTCCGCGTGGAGGTGATCGCCCGTCGCGATGACGAGGGCGTCAGGTAGACGCAGCGTTCGATGTGCGGCACGAAGCCCGGCGGCGCCCTCGGCAATCGTGTCGGTCAGAGGTTCGATGCGGATCAGCAGCGAGTCGATCGCAGTGCGGGCTTCGACCATGCGACCGCGCCTGGCGGGAGAGGCGAGCGTCTCTGCGAGTGCCGACGCCGGCAAGACAAGGTCGTCGCCGCTCACTCCAGTCAGGGCGCTCACCGCGCGAGCGTGTAGCGCGTCGGCGGGATCGAGATGCGCGATGATGACGCTCGCGTCGAGAACGATCAGCGCCACTCGTCGCGCAGACGATCGAGGTCCCCTGGGCGCCAAACACCTTTGAGGCTCCCGGCGGTCTGCTCGATTGCCCGCAGGCGCCGTGCCCGGAGGTCGTCGACGGGATGAAGCACGATCCGCCCGTCAGACTCAGCACTGACGGCAAACTCGGTGCCGACCTCCACCCCCGTTTCAACGACCACGCGCGCGGGGATGGTCACTTGGTGCTTGGGGGACAGGCGCGTGTACCCGGTCCGGCGGGGCTTTACTCGATCCATACGAGTAAAGGTACCACCAGGTGCCGTCCCCGGCACACACGTACACCGTTGTCACGTCGGCACCGGGAGGTGAACCACGTTCGCCTCCGCCGCAGGAGGCATTCGCCAACTGGGACCGTGACGGCAGCGACCCGTCGCGTTGACACGAGGCCCGCGTTGCAGGCTGGAGTAATGCGTGGTTGCCTGACGATCGCACTATGGGCTACGGTTCTTGCGGGTTTGGTTCAGTCGGAGCGAGCAGCGCTGGGACGTCTGCGTCAGCCTCGTCGTCTCTGGCTCGGATCGAGCGGTGCATTGACCGTCTTCTCAGTCGCTCTCCGACGAGTGGCGCGAGCGAGCAGCAGTCGCGCAGTTACAGTAGCGCTGAGCTCTCGAGACACACCGATCGCGACAAACTCAAGCGTCACGGTGAGCGCAGCATATGCTGTGACGGTACCACCGAGCTGCGCCGATCGGAGCACGGCACGAGCAGGGGAGACGGAGACGAGCGCCGTTGGACTGTCCGGGTGTCGCGACGCGACACTGCCTAATGCACGCCACGGTTCTTATGTTGCTTTGTGGCATACCAAGGGCTCCACGCCAAGCCGGTCCGGCGCGTTAGGCTTCTCTCATAGACTGGCCTGAAGCAGCGCACCGTGGTCTTGGTCGGGCCGAGATCGAAGCACTTCTCGGCGTCGATAATCTGGCGCGGCTCAGGAGCCCGAACGCGGCTGGATCACCATGAAGAAAGCGACAACAACCATGAAGACGAGGAAGAGCGGCTCGAACGAAGGAAAAGGAGGAGACTCTCCCTCTCAGCTGATCGATGCGAGAATCAAGGAGCTGAGTGATTGGCGGGGCGAGGCGCTCGCTTGGGTCCGAATTCTCATCAAGCAGGCCGACCCCGAAGTGGTCGAGGAGTGGAAGTGGCGAGGGGTCCCGGTGTGGTCACACGCCGGAATCATCTGCACCGGTGAGACGTACAAGAATGTCGTGAAGATGACCTTCGCCAAGGGAGCCTCGTTGGAGGACCCTTCAGGTCTCTTCAACTCCAGCCTCGAAGGCAACACCAGGCGTGCCATCGATTTCCATGAGGGCGACACGATTGATGAAAAGGCGTTGAAGGCACTCATTCGCGCCGCCGTGGCACTGAACACGTCCTCAGCCGCCCAGCGGCCGGGGAAGAGAACATAGACGACGAGAGGGATTTGAGGCGGAGTGGGGTGAGCCCAGGGGCAGGGGTTGCCCACGTGAACGGAGCTCCAACCGGGACAGGGGGCAGACCCGGACGAGGTGCTCCGTGTGTGCGCTGCTGGTTGGCGGTTGGTTTATCTTCTGGGGCGGCGACAATACCTATGGGCAGCCGGGAGTTACAGTAGGTCGCGTTGCGTGAGCGAATGTGCCCGCCCTTGTCCGGATAGCCCAGACCAGGCTCGACGGACGGAGGCTCCAATCGGCGGACTCACCTCGCCCATCTGGAATGCACGCAAACCGGGGTTACGTCGTGTTGAGATCTGCGGTCGCGAGACCTGCGGTGCTTGCGACAGCGGCGAGGCGCTGGTCGCCGGTTGCGAAGACCACAGAGGGATCGCTCAAGCTGAGCGCTCCCGCGAGGTGGACGGCGTCGTAGGCGCGTAGGGCGTGGCGTTCGGCGATGGTCCCGGCGAACGTGACGAGGGCGTGGGTGACCTCGACGCGGTCGAGTTGTTGGTCGAGGACGGCGAGCTCGGTGAGTCCCCGGCGCAGCTGAGCGAGGGTGATCCGCCCAAGTCGTTGCGCCTGGGCGAGCGCCGCGTGGGCTTCAACGTAGACCAGCGGTGTTGCGACCACTCGCCCGGCGGCATCCCACAACCGCTGCGCGGCGGTCGATGTGGGCTCGGAGATGATGAGTGGCACGAGTGCCGAGGTGTCAACGTAGACGATCACCCGCGCTGGCGGGAGACCAGGTCAGAGACGGTTTGCTTCGCGTGGATGCGTTGTTGGGGGCGGCTGCGTCGAGGTGTGGGGGCCGGTGTGATGAGCCCCTCCCGAATCAATCTGTCGATCGGACGCTCGTCGGTCGGGACGATGCGCGCGATCGCCCGCCCGTGGTCGGTGACGGTCAACTCCTCGCCTGCCCGGACCTGCTGCAGGTACCGACTCAAGTTCCCGCGCAGTTCGCGGACTCCTACGTCCATTCCGAGACTCCCTTGAGGTGTGTACACAAAGCCGACGTCAGTGTAGCGCTGGCTGGCAGGCGCATCGCCGCCATCCGGAGTCGTCGGAACGGAAACGGACCGTGGGGATGGTCGCGGTGGCGTCTGCGTGGCGCGTGTTTCGATCCTGAAAGCTCCCTCCGGGATGGCGCCTGCGTCACGGAGCGCACCAAGACGGCGCTCGGAAGACGCCGCTCCCTGAACGCACGCAGACCTGAGTCATGTCGCTTTCCGGGGACTGAACAGCTCGCACGATTGCACTGCAACCCGAGCAGGTCGTGGTCAAACGGGCGGCCCTACTGGAGTTCGGGAACGACGATGAGCCGATCAGCGGCAGCCGCGACGGCGCGCAGGTGCGGGTCGAAGGTCAGGATCACCGGCACGAGCTGTGCAGGAGCCACGACGGCTTCGGCGACGACAAGCGCATCGACAGGGCTCGCGTCGGGCGTCCTTGCCCGAAGACCCGCGGCCAGCCGACAGCGCTGTTCGTCTGATGCAGGCACCTCTGCCGCGCGTTTGATGATCTGGTTGATCGGCTCGTCTCCGCGTTTGCCAGAGAGCGCCTCGACGAGCACCACAGCCGGGATCACCACCCGGTAGTTCTCGCGGCGCAACTCCTCAAGAATGGCGTTGACCGCCGACCGCCGATCCACCAACTCGGTCAGCGCCCCTGAATCGAGGATCACCGGCGAGCCGGGCACCGCCCGCTGGCGACGGCGCTTGGTCGGCGTCATCCCTGAGCGGACAGTTCGAGCCCTGCGCGCCGGAGCGCAGCACGCGCCACCACACGCTCGTTTGGAGTGACCGCACCATGCCGCTGCCCCAAATCGTCGAGCAGCGAGTCGAATCGAACGCGCTCCAGTTCCTTCGTCAGGGCTCGATCGACGAACGCAGAAAACTCACCCCTCCCGACGATCTCCTCAACAGCCTCGACATTCCGCGCAGCCAAAGTGACCGACCGTTTGACAACACCACCTCCGGTCTGAAGCATCGCGGTTGGCGTCGCTGCACGCTTCACAGCCGAACGCGACTGCCCGACGCCGGACGTTGTTTGCGTCGAAGAAGCTGCGGCCATCTCGCTCCCCTGCCTACGTTGAGTCTTCATTCGAGAGTCATCCTACCACGTGTCCTACCGCGCGCGAACAACGGCGGTCCACGCGGGGCGGCCCCGTTGCGAGTGGCCTTTGGGACGGACGCAGGCCCAGATCATGTTTCTTCTATAGATGTCAGGCCCCGGTCGGGACCTCCCTCATTCGGGCGATGATCTCGCCCGTCGGGCGCAGTGACCCGACCCTCGGTGTTCGGTCCTGGGTGCATCATCGTCAGCGACGCCGCGCTCACCACCGTGTTCCGGACGGTCGGGGCGGGGACGCCGGTCATCGTCACGTGCTGATCGACTCCGGGGTTCGCTCGGACCCCGCATCCGGGCTGCCGGCCGGATCGTCGTTCACAGGTGCTCTCCGTGCTACGGCTGTGCTTCAAGGACGTCCTTCAAGCTTGCCAGGCCCGTTCGGGCCTGCCGCTTGGCGGCGGCAGCGACGAGCGGTTCGAGGAGGTTGAAGAAGAGTCCGGACGTTCCCTCACCGCTGAACGTCACGCGGGTTCCGGCCGGAACGGCCTCGAACCTCCGACGCCCGACCGCCGAGCGGAGGCGCCCGGAGAACCGCCCGATCTCGAGCAGCGTGTTCGGCTCGAATCCCGTTACCTCGAAGGCGATCTCGAGCCGCCGACCCAGGAGTCGGAGCACCTGGTCGAACGTCGTGCCGAGGCCGAGCGGGCCCTCCGAGGTTTGCCTCGCCTCCGCGACCGCCGAGCTCCACAACGGGTCGTTCTGGGGATTCGCGGCGAACGCGAAGACCTCCTCGACGGGCTTCTCGATCACCGCGCTCTCCTGGAACCACTCCATCGCCCCAACCCCTCGCCTGCTCAGGCGGCGACGGGTCGCGGGTCGGTTGCCGCGACAGGCGCGGCGCCGGCTCTGAGAGTCAAGACGACGCTCGTCGCGAACAGCCAGAGCAGGAACAACAGGAACGCCGGCCCCTCGGTGGAGCCGAAGAAGAGGCCGTTGACGACCAGCGCCGGCGCCGTGATGGCGGCGAGCCAGCCGAGCCAGCGCGGGAGCACGTCCGTCTTCAGCGTCACGGTCGCGACCGCGGCTGCGAAAACGCCGAGCGGCAGCATGGTGACGATGAACGAGATGTCGTTCATGTTGACGAGCGCGTCGTGGAGGCGCGTCCCTCCGCCTCGTTGCCGCCGGCGAGCAGCGGCGGGGCGCTCGCGGTCTTGACGATGAAGCCGGCCAGTCCGGCGCCAAGTGCGGTCGTGGAGAGCCAGCCCTCCGCGCCCTCGGCCCGGCGCAGCACGCTCCACAGGTAGCCGAGGAAGGGGAGGAAGAAGAGCATCCCGATGAGCTCGATGCGCCTGCCGGTGTCGCCGCCGAAGAGGCCGCCCGCGAAGATCACAACGAAATAGAGCAGCCCGCTCATGGCGCCGAGCCGCGGAACGATACGACCACTCATGTCACACCTCCAAATGAAGATCACCTATTGCAACGAGGCTAGGCCTGGCCGCGCGTGAAGTCGTCGCCCCCAGGTCTCGTTCGCGGCTCAGCCTGGAGGCTGATCTGCGCGGAGTGAGTTCAGCACTCGTGATGATGTTCCGGGTGCGCCCGAGCGCTACCTTGCGTGTATGCGCACGAGCATCGGCGCCGGCGAGCGCGCGACGAGTTGGGCCGACCGGCTCGCCGTTCTCCTGCTGTGTGGCTCGGCCCAGTACGAGATCTGGGTGCATCCCCTCTTCGACGACGGCTGGCCGGGGCCGCGGCTCCCGCTCGCCGCGCTGGCGGCACTCTGCACGGTGCCGCTGCTCTGGCGGCGGCGCGCCCCGCTGGCAGTGCTTGCGGTCGTATTCGCGGCGGTGGCAGTCGAGATCGACGTCGAGTCGTCCGATCAGCCTCCGGTCCAGCTCGCGATCATCGTCTTCCTGGCCGTCTACTCCGTCGCCGCCAACGGCGACCTGAGGCGAGCGCTCGCCGGTGCGGCGCTCGCGGCGGCCGCCCTCCTGGTCGTCGACTACGCCAATCCCTGGCGCGGCCCGCACGAAGCCTTTGGCAGCGGCTGGCTCCTCTTCGGCGGCGTCTGGATCCTCGGCAGGTGGATTGGCGCGCGGCGGCAGCTCACGAGCGAGCTGCACGAACGCGCCCTGCTGCTCGAGCGCGAGGGCGAGGAACGGGAACGCGCGGCCGTCGCAGAGGAACGGTCGCGGATCGCGCGCGAACTCCACGACGTCGTCGCCCACAGCGTCAGCGTGATGGTCGTGCAGGCGCAGGCGGCGCTGCGGCTGCTCGAGGGCGACGAAGCGCCCGCACGCGAGGCGCTCGTCTCGATCGAGGACACCGGACGGCAGGCGCTCGTCGAGATGCGACGGCTGCTCGGCGTGCTGCGCCGACACGACCGCGAACTCGTGCTTGCGCCGCAGCCACGGATCGACGAGCTCGACGGGCTCCTGGCGCAGGTACGCGAGGCAGGCCTGCCAGTCGAGCTCCGAATCGAAGGAACGGTCGCCACGCTCCCGGTGGGAATCGATCTGTCCGCCTACCGTATCGTCCAGGAGGCGCTCACCAACACGCTGAAGCACGCAGGCCCTGCGCACGCCGAGGTCGTCGTGCGCTACGGCCCCGACGAGCTCGAGCTCGAGATCGCGGACGACGGCGCGGGCACAGGGGCCGGCGATGGGGCGGGGCAGGGCCTCGTCGGCATGCGGGAGCGAGTCGCCGTCTACGGCGGTGTGCTGGAGAGCGGCCGGCAGCGCGGCGGCGGCT
>JANLOO010000045.1:0-37317 GCA_031366605.1 Actinomycetota bacterium
GGTGTGGGATCCCGTAGAGAACGCCGCGTTGCTGCCGTGGCTGATCGCGACGGCGTTTCTGCATTCGGTGATGGTGCAAGAGCGGCGCGGCATGTTGAAGGTGTGGAACCTGGCGCTGGTCATCACGGCGTTTGCGTTGACCCTGTTCGGCACGTTCCTGACGCGCTCCAACATCGTCGCGAGTGTCCACAACTTCGGTGCCCAGACCGTCGGCCCGTGGCTGCTCGGGGCGATCGTCGTCGTGCTCGTCAGCGGTTTTTATTTGATCATCACGCGGTTGTCGTATTTGAAGAGCGCCCATTCGCTCGAGAGTTATTTCTCGCGTGAGGCGGTCTTTTTGTACAACAACCTGTTGCTGGTGGGGTTGGCGTTCGCGGTGATCTGGGGGACGTTGTTCCCGGTGTTGTCCGAGCTGGTCAAGGGCGAGAAGATCACTGTGGGACGCGGGTTTTTTGATCAGGTCGCGGCGCCGATCGGGTTCGCGTTGTTGTTGTTGACGGGGATCGGGCCGCTGATCCCGTGGCGCAAGGCGTCGTTTGTGCTTGTGCGCAGGCGGTTCTTGATCCCTCTGGCGGTGACTGCGGTTGCGGCCCCGTTCGTGTTGCTGAGCGATGCCCGTGCCAGTGTGCCCGCCGCTGCCGCGTTCCTGATCGCGATTTTCACGGTGATGTGCATCGGTTCGGAGTTTTGGCGCGGCGCGAAGGTGCGCCATGCGTTGGGCGGCGTCTCGTGGATTGGTGCCCTCGGCCAATTGGTGGGACGCAACCGCCGTCGCTACGGCGGGTACATCGTCCACATCGGCATCGTCGTCATCATCGTCGGCATCGCCGCGTCACGGTCGTTTCTGACCGAGGGCAGCTTCGAGTTGCGGCAAGGCCAGCAGGCGACGGTTGGCGGCTACACGTTCACGGCGCAGGCGTTCGATCGCAGGCGCGACGCCAACAAGATGCGGGTCTCGGCCACGCTGCTGGTCACCCGCGGCAACGACACGGTCGTGACGCTCCGCCCAGCCAAAAACCGGTACCTGGCCAGCGGTGAATCAGGTGATGAGATCGCGATCACCGGCGGGCTTCGTCGCGACATCTGGGTCAACCTGGCGGGATTGGCCGGCGGCGTGGCGACCGTCCACGTGTTCATCAACCCACTCGTCTCGTGGATCTGGTTCGGAGGGCTGCTGCTCCTCGCAGGCTCCGTCGTCGCCGCCTGGCCGACCTCCGGCCACCGCATGCGCGCCACTTCGCCTGCCGTCGACGAGCAACGCGCCCCCGCCTGATGCGGCGGAGGCGAACCTCGTTCACCTCCGGGTGCCAGACCCAGGGTGAACGCAGGCCAGAAACAGAGCGGGAGACGGGACTCGAACCCGCGACCCTCAGCTTGGAAGGCGACCCCGACGGGAACGAGCGGGAGTGAGAACGGCTTGAGCAGGGGATTTCTGCGCCATCATCCTCCTCCATGGTCCCGCGTTTTCCCGGCTCGAGTTGCACAGATGTTGCACAGCGGGATGGCCGCCAGGAGTCATCACTACCCTCGATCGAGATGACCGAGGCGGGCAAGCCGGCGCGCACGCGCCGATGGCGCGACTACTCCACGGCGGAGGCCGCCGGCCCGTGACCGAGTTCATCGCCGGTCTACCTGACGCCGATGCGGCTGCGGTCGTCGCGGCGATGCGGGACGTGCAAGAGAACGGGACGCAGGTGGCTCGGCACCTCCGTGGTGACATCTACGAGGTCCGCGCTGACGCGGACCGGGTGATCTACCGGATTCTCTTCGCGACGGAGGGTCGCTCGTCGCAGGTCCTGCTGGCGTTGGAGGGGTTCACGAAGAAAACGCAGAAGACGCCGCCGTCATCGATCGAAACGGCCGAACGGCGCCTCGCCGACTGGCGACGCCGCGGCCGGAGAGACAGGCCGCGGTAGCGAGCTTTCCTCGTGAAATGGGCATGCTCACTATACCGTTATTGCTATCTCTCCGATGAGATAGTACCCTGGGCTGGACAGAACAGGAGTGGAGCGAGATGCCCCCGAAGAAAGACTTCCTCGACGAGATCATCAGCGAGCGCACGAAAGAGAACCCATCCTTCGGCGAAATGGTTGATGCCGCGTATGAGCGGCGTCAACTGCTGCGCGCGCTCGCGGCACACCGTGAGGCCTTGGGCCTCTCCCAAACCGAAGTGGCGGCGCGAATGGGGACTTCCCAATCGGCGGTGGCACGGCTCGAACAAGGCGAGGCCGACGCCCGGCTGTCCACCGTCGAGCGGTTGGCCGCAGCGGTCGGAGTCCGACTCACATGGAGCCTCGCCGCGCCTGCGTCCGAGCAGCACACGCCCACGACGAGGATGCCCGGCAGATCGTCCCGCCGGTCTCCTGCGCGCGTCACCTGATGTCGCCATCGACTGCGTGGAGTCGTTGCTCCCGACGCTGGGCGGGTTGACGCGCTGCGAACTTCAGGATCAAAGCTGGTGAGCAATCGCGAGTGCCCGGCTCGGGGGTACATCGCCGCACGAAGGTGGCGGGGACGCTTCCGGCACCGTCCCGTATGGGTTGTCCTCGATCTCTGAAGGAGGCTCCGTCAATGGGCTTGCTCGGGAAGTTGTTTCAAAGGGGTGGCGGCGATCCGAGTCAGCGGACTCTTTTCCGACGCCCGTTTCTTCCCTGGCGATGACGGCCTGGAGGTCGTCGAGAGCCATTACCAGGACGCGCTCTGGTCGATCCTTGGGTTTCGGACGAACGATGGTGGACCGAGGATGACCTCCTCACCAGGGACCGGTGGCAACTTCGACCGAGACTCCTGGGACCGGCGCTGGTCACAGGCGCTCCGCGAGGGCGCGCAGACGGTCGCCCAGCGCCCCCCGAACACGCACCTGCTCGCCGAGGTCGCGAACCTGCGCCCCGGCCGCGCGCTCGACGCGGGCGCCGGCCACGGCGCCGAGACCCTCTGGCTCGCCGCGCGGGGATGGCGGGTCACGGCCGTCGACTTTTCCACGACTGCCCTAGACCACGCCCGGTCGAGGGCCGAGGGCCACGGCGCAAACGTCGCGGCGCGTATTGAGTGGGTCGTGGCTGACCTCGCGACCTGGATGCCGCCGCCCGAGCGCTACGACCTCGTGGCCTGCTTGTACGTCCACGTGGCCGGATCGGCCCCGGCGATGGTGCGGAGGCTGGCCGCGGGCGTCGCGACCGGCGGGACCTTGCTCCTGGTCGGCCACCAACCCGTCGATCCGGCGACCGGGGCGCCCACGCCCGCGGCCGGTCAGGTGCAGGTTTCCGTCGACATCGCGGTCGCCGCGCTCGAGCCTGACCGCTGGGAGATCCTCGTCGCCGAGGACCGTTCGCGCGAGGTGGCCGGCAGCGGCGTGGATGCCGTGGTGTACGCGCGACGACTCGCATAATGTATGCGCCCGCCCGCGGCGATGCTCTACCGCCCAGCGCGCCGTGCCGGCATCGCAGACCCTCGTCATCAGGCTTCGCGGAGGTGGGCGCGCTCGCCGTGGTGATCGACGATGATCAACACCTCGGCGGCGGCGGCGCCGTGGCGGACCATGCTGTGCGGCGTCATGGTGTCGAAGCTGGCTGCCTGCCCGGCTTCCACGAGGATCTCGCGATCACCGAGCCTGAGGCGGACGGTGCCGTGCAAGACGGAGAACCAGTCGCGGCCGGGATGGACCCGCGGTTCGGGAAGTTTGTCACTTGAACGGGTCCGAGACAGCGGCCCTGGATGAACGATCTCGCGCCGGAGCGCCGTCGGTTTGACGCTCACTGCGGTGAGCCGATCCTCGCGATGGCCGATGTCGCTCTGAGCGCCTCACGCAGTTCCAGTGCCCGATGGCCTGCCACCGATGCGGCGGAGGCGAACCTCGTTCACCTCCGGGTGCCAGACCCAGGGTGAACGCAGAAAAGAAACAGAGCGGGAGACGGGACTCGAACCCGCGACCCTCAGCTTGGAAGGCTGACGCTCTAGCCAACTGAGCTACTCCCGCGTCAGTGGATGAGTGTACCAGTGCCCCTGGACTGGCCTACGCGATGAGCAGGAACGATGCGCCCAACCGCTCGTAGGTCACGGTGGCCCGCCGGTCGAGGGTGAGGAGCGTCGCGTCGTGCTCGGCTGCGACCGACGCGACGAGCCCGTCGTAGGCCGCGCCGCCGGATACGCCGGCCTGGATGAGATCTGAAATCAGCGCGTTGCGGCGTGCTGGGCCCAGCGCAAGATGGTCACGAGGGAAGCGTTTGCTGAGGAACTCGGCCACGAGGTCGGCTGGGGCCCGATGGGGTGGAGGCAAACGTGTGAGCACCGAATATGCCTCCAAAGCGCACTGCGCGACGAGCGCCGGAGCGTCATCGACGGCCAGTCGGGCGACCTCGTGATGCTCATGCCACGACGCGAAGCACGCAATGACAACGCTCGTGTCGACCGCCGTCAGCGCCGTGTGCGCTCCAGCGTCGCCCGGACCTCATCTGCGGTGAGGACCGGCAACGGTTCTGCAGGTTGTGCGACGAGTCCCTTGCCGCGCATTTCGAGGCGCATCGCAACCGGTGCCGGTTCGATTTCGACCTTGCCGTCAACCACGTTGATCTCGAGGTCGCGGCCGGCATCCAACCCGAGATCGTCGCGAATGCGTTTGGGAATCACTACGCGACCCGCAATATCAATGGTTGTGCGCATGGCAGAAATCTACCACTCTCAGTACCATTTACGAAGCCGGACCCGTCAGGGACGGCGTGCGAGGAACACCGAGTGCCCCGGGGCGGCGCGTTTGCCGTCGTAGCCTTGGAGTGAGCGGGCTTTGAAGCCGGCCTTGCGGAGCATCTCGAGGACCTGGGCGGCCGGGACGAGGCGTTGGCGGTGGATTTCCTCGGACTGGGCGATGCCTTTGGGGGTCTTGCGGAGGGTGGTGATCGTGCGCGTCAGGATCGCTTTCTTGGAGTCCTCGACCGCGTCGACCAGGACGCCCCAGTCGCCGCCCACCGATTCGCTGTGCGCACTGCCGTTACCGGCGATGCGGCCAGGGCCCGCCATGTCGAACAAGAACACGCCACCCGGCCACAGCGCCTTGAACACGCGGGCGAACACGCGCTCCAGCGCCTTGGGCGTGTTGGCCTTGTCGGACAGGTAGTTGAAGACCTCATTGACCGCGATGACCGCGTCACATGGCGGGATCTCGGCCGACACGAACGAGGCTTCGACAAACGTCGCCCGGGGCGCCCGCTTGCGCGCGATCGCGAGCATCGACGGGGACGCGTCGATTGCGACCACATCGAGCCCCGCAGCCAGCAGACGCGCGGCTGTGACGCCAGGACCGCATCCCAACTCGACGACGAGCCCACGCTCGGAATCGTCGCGATGGACCTCTTGAAGGAGTCGGTCCGCCGCGAGCGACGCCAACGACGTGAACCCCGCATCGTGGACGTACGCCAGATCATCACCATAGTGCGACACACCAGTACGCTAGCGATACGTCCAGATGTCGCGGAATGGCTCGTCGACCCGAACGGACTTTGCGACGACTGACCAGATGACGGCCCCCACGCTGATTGCCGGCCAGTCGCCCGAGTGGGGCCCAGAGCTTCTCCGCATCGTTCTGACGGTACAACCAGCACGTGTCGGCGTACCTCGACGTGGCTGCTGATCCGTATCCGGGGTTCGTGGGAGAGCCCGGGTACCCCGTCGACCTCCAGATCGACCCGGCCGCTACCTGGCATTCATGACCGACCATCAGCCGGCGTTCTCGGAAGGACTGATCCCAACCTCGTAGTCCTACCTGCGAAGTTCCAATCCTTCTTGGTGCAAACGGCGGATGCGGTCCATGTTCTCTTGATCGGGGCCGTTGCCCTCCAGGCCAGGTACCTCGAGGATGCCGGGGAGCGACTGCAGGGCGGGGTGGCCCAGGATGCGGCGGAAGCCGTCTTCGCCGATCTGACCGTCGCCGATGTTCTCGTGGCGGTCGCGGTTGGCGCCGAAGTCGGTCATCGAGTCGTTGAGGTGCAGGCACCGCAGCTGCTCGAGGCCCACGACGCGGTCGAACTCGTCGAGCACCCGGTCGATGCCGTCGACCTCATGGACCGGGTAGCCCGAGGCGTACAGGTGCTGCGTGTCCAGACAGAAGCCCAGGCGTGTGGGGTGGCCCACGGCGTCGAACACGGCTTTGAGCTGCTCGAATGTCCGGCCGATCGTGTCGCCCGCGCCGGCGGTGTTCTCGAGGTAGACGCAACACTCGCCGGGCACGTCGTCGAAGGCCGCGGCGACGGCCGACCCGATCCGTCCGACCGCCTCGTCGAACGTCGTGCCCTTGGACGAGCCCACGTGCAGCACGACGCCTGAGAGTCCCAGGGCCTCACCGATCGCCAGGTGCTGCCGCAGGCTCTCCTGCGACGAGCGGTAGAAGTTGCGCGTCTTGGTGGCGGGCTTGCCCGGCGGGCCGGTGGGCTGCTCCGTGTCCGGCGCGCCCAGGTTGATCAGGTACAAGCCGTGTGACACCAGCGGCCCCATGCCGGCCGTCTGCGACTTGGCGCGAAAGCCCGCGATCTCGTCGTCCTTGTGGTTGATCGGGGCCCATGTGCGCGGGTTGTGCGTGAACACCTGCAGGCTCTCGCACCCGATCGCGACGCCGCGATCGATCGCATTGCTGATCCCTCCGCTGGAGGAGACGTGGGCACCGAATCTCACCTCGCTATCCTACTGACCGACTTCCGACCTCGACGACGGGACTGCCACCGCGTGCCACCACCGATCCGCCCCGACATCACCGAGCCCTGCCGCGTGCGGTTTGCGCCCAGCCCCACCGGCAGCCTGCACGTGGGTGGTGCACGCACGGCGCTGTTCAACTGGCTGATCGCGCGCAAGACCGGCGGCACGTTCGTGTTGCGGATGGAGGACACCGACCGCGAGCGTTCCACGCCCGAGAGCGAGGCCGAGATCCTGCGCGTACTCACGTGGCTCGGGCTTGACTGGGACGAGGGGCCGTTCCGCCAGAGCGAGCGCGAGGATGTCTACCGCGACGCAATCGCCAAGCTCCGGGAGGTCGGCGCGGTGTACGCGGCGTATGAGACGGTTGACGAGTTGAACGCCCAGCGTGAGGCCGCCCGCCAGGACAAGCGTGCCCCGGTGGTGCGGTGCAAGCGCGAGTACACCGAGGCCGAGCTGGCGGCGTTCGCTGTCGAGGGACGCGACCCGGTCTGGCGGTTCGCGGTGCCGGTGGAGGGGCAGACGGTCATCGAGGACATGGTGCGCGGACCGGTCACGTTCGACCACGGCAACATCGAAGACTTCGTCGTCGCGCGCTCTGACGACACGCCCACGTACAACCTGGCCGCGGCGGTCGACGATGTCGAGATGAAGATCAGCCACGTCATCCGCGGCGAGGACCACATCTCAAACACACCCAAGCAGATGCTGGTCATGCGGGCGCTGGGCGCCGAGCCGCCGCAGTACGCGCACATTCCGCTGATCCTGGGCGCCGACAAGAAACGCCTGTCCAAGCGCCACGGCGCGGCGTCGGTCGAGGAGTTCGAAGCCGACGGGTTTCTGGCCGAACCGTTGGTCAACTCCCTCGCGCTGATCGGCTGGAGCTACGACGACAAGACCGAGCGCTTCACGCTGCCCGAGCTCGTGCAGGCGTTCAGCATCGCGCGTGTCTCCAAGGGCGGTGCGGTCTTCGACCAGCGCAAGACCGAGGTCATGCACGGCCGGTACCTGCGGATGATGGACCCGCAGGCATTCGAGGACGTGCTGGTCGAGTACCTGACCAACACGGGGTTCATCGCAGCGCACGGCGGGGCCGAGGCCGAGGCCCGTGTGCGGCGGAGCTCGAAGGCGGTCAAGGGCAAGATCAGCAAGCTCAGCGAGTACCATCAGCTGGCCGGCTGGATGTTCGTCCCGCACCAGATCGACCCCGAGGCGTGGGAGAAGCTGACCGCCGACGTCAAGCACTCCATCCAGGTCATCGGCGGCGCCCTGGGGCGGCTCGAAGCCCTTCCAGAGTGGCAGCTGCAGGGCATCAAGGACGCACTCCAAGATCAACTTCACATCCTCGGCGAGAACGCCCGTGACTTCCTTGAGCCCCAGCGCATCACGGTGACCGGCAAGACGGTCTCGACGGGGGTCTACGAGAGCATCGAACTCTGCGGCCGCGACGAGGCGATCGCCCGCTACCGCACAATCCTCGGTCGCCTGGCCGACCTCTGGGCCGCGTAGGTCTCGATGGCCACCGAGTACCGGACACTCGATGTGGCTGGGCGGGAGGTGCGCCTGTCGAACCCCGACAAGGTGTTCTTCCCCGAGATCGGGGTCACCAAGCTGGGGCTCGTCGAGTACTACCTGGCGGTCGCTGACGCGGCGCTCATCCATCTGCGTGAGCGGCCGACGGTGATGAAGCGGTATGTCAACGGGGCGGCGGCGGAGCCGTTCTTCCAAAAACGCGTGCCCAACGGTGCGCCTGAGTGGCTCGAGACGGCGACCGTCAGCTTTCCGAGTGGCCGCACCGCGACCGAACTCTGTCCCAACGATGCGGCGCACCTGGTGTGGGCTGTCAACCTGGGCGTCATCGACTTCAACCCGTGGCCGGTGCGACGCGCGGACCTGGACCGGCCCGACGAGCTTCGCGTCGACCTGGACCCGCAGCCGGACGTGCCCTGGGATTGGGTGCGTCGTGTGGCGCTGACCGTGGGGGATGTCTTGACGGACCACGGCCTGGTCGGGTTCCCCAAGACGTCGGGATCACGTGGCATCCACATCAACGTACGGATTCCCCCGGAGCACGACTTCACCGAGGTTCGACGTGCGGCGTTGGCCTTGGCCCGCGAGGTGGAGCGACGAGTGCCCGAGTTGGCCACCAGCAAGTGGTGGAAGGAAGAACGCCACGGCGTGTTCGTCGACTACAACCAGAACGCCCGGGATCGCACGGTCGCCTCCGCCTACTCCGTCCGCCCGGTGCCGAATGCCCGCGTCTCGTGTCCGCTGCGTTGGGACGAAGTGGCCGATGTCGAGCCCGACGACCTGCGAATCGACACGGTGCCGCAACGTGTGGCAACGGTGGGGGACCCGTCGGCCGAGATCGACGCGCACGCGGGATCGCTGGACCAGCTCCTCGCGCTGGCGGCGCGGGACGAGGAGGGAGGCCTGGGAGACGCCCCGTGGCCGCCGCACTTTCGCAAGCAACGCGGTGAGCCCAAGCGCGTTCAGCCCAGCAGGGCCCGGCCCGAGGACGACGCGAGTTAGGGCTCAGTTTCGCCTTGCACGGAGCGAATAGAGGAGTGGGAGGGTCGGCATCTCGTCGGGCAGCCAGTAGCGCCCTTGGTCGTCGCGGGTCACGAACGGCCAGCGCCCGAACACGGTGAAGGGATGCTCCGAGAACAGCTCGAGCGTGAACCCGTCTTCGAGCAGTGCGCCGATCACACGACTGATCGGGTGGATCCACGAGAGCGTCGTGTTCTGGACGAACGCCGGCCCCTCCGGCATCGCGTAGGTGCCGGGCGCGTCCTCACGGATTGGAACGTCGTGAAAGTACGGGTACCGCGCGACCAGATCCTCGTCGCCCAAAACGTCGCTCATCGGGTGGGTTTCGACCAGGTACAGAACACCGCCGGGGCGCAACAGATCGCGCACGACCCGCGCCCACCGGGTGATGTCCGGCAGCCAGCAGAGTGCGCCGATACCGGTGTAGACGATGTCGAACGTTCGGTCCAGAGCCTGCGGGGCGTCGTACACATCGCTGAGGACGAACGTTGCGTCCAAGCCCAGCTCGGTGGCCAGGGTGTTGGCCGCGTCGATCGCGGGCTGCGAGAAATCGAGGCCCGTCACGCGTGCGCCCAGGCGCGCCCAGCTCATCGAGTCGAGCCCGAAGTGGCACTGCAGATGCACGAGATGCCGGCCCGCGACATCGCCCAGCTCATCGACTTCGAAGCCGCGGAGGTCCGAGCGGCCCGCGCGAAAGCCTTCGACGTCGTAGAACGCGCTCGTCACGTGCATCGGCGCACGTTCGTTCCACCACGCCCGGTTGGTCTCACGCCAGTCCTCCATTGTCACTGCTCCAGTTGGTCGACGGTGCATTGGGTGGGGGGCTTGTCATCACGAAACCGCAGGGTTTTGGCCCCGTGGCGGATCCGTCCTGCGCTCGTGTGGTCGAAGCTGATCTCGACGACCAACTCGGGACGTAGGCCGATCCACTCCAGGTCGCGGTCGGCGCTCCAACGACTGGGGTCCGCTGAGCCGCGGTCGCCGCTCTCGTATGGGGCCAGCAGCGCGGGAAGCTCCCGCTTCTCCTTGGCGCTGAACCCGGAGCTGTGCCCGACCACCCGCAGCCGGCCGTCCGCCTCGTAGCAGCCCAGGATCAGCGACCCGACCGTGCCCTCGAGTTTTCCGGGACGCCAACCCATCACGACGCAATCGATCGTCCTGATGCGCTTGATCTTGACCATCCCGCGCCGCTCACCGGGGAGGTACGGTGCGTCGCGCTCCTTAGCGATCACACCTTCGGCGGTCTGGAGCCACCTGGTCGCCTCGGCCGCAGTGTGTACCAGGGGACTCACCTCGACCGGCGCCGCCACGGTCTGCTCCAGACGCTGACGCCGCACGGCGAAGGGCTCGGCGAGCAGGGACTCATCCCCGAACGCAAGCAGATCGAAGGCGACGAACGTCGTGGGTATCGCTTCTGCCAACAACGCCACGCGCGACGCGGCCGGGTGGATGCGGCTCTGCAGCGCCTCGAAATCCTCACGACCATCGGATCCGCGGATGACGATCTCGCCGTCCAGCACGTAGCGCCCGGCGGCAAACCGCAGCTCGGGGAAGTAGCGGCCGAGCGGCTTTGCGCCCCGCGACTGAATCATGACGTCGGTTCCATCGACGAACACGATTGCCCGAAAACCGTCGAACTTCGGCTCATACAGCCAGCCGTCGCCGTCCGGAAGCTCGGCCGCCGATCGCGCCAACTGCGGGGCAAGGGGCGGTGCAAGCGGCAGCGGCATCCGCGCAGACTACCCGGGCACCGGTGCCGACTTGCGGCGGCGAACACGACCATTGTGATCGCTCACGAGATGCAGCAGTCAACACAGAATCGGGGCGGCCGGATTCGAACCGGCGACTTCCGCGTCCCAAACGCGGCACTCTAACCAAGCTGAGCTACGCCCCGACGACCGGTGAAGCTTCGCACAAGATGACGTTGATCGCCGAGCCGGCGCGCCGAACGCGACGAACCGCTACTCCTCGAGTGCGCTCGGGTCCATGTAGAAGACCTCCCACAAGTGCCCGTCGGGGTCGTAAAAGCTGCGTCCGTACATGAACTCCGTGTCCATCGGTTCGTTGGCCGGCAGGCCTCCGGCGGCAAGGGCGGTATCGGCGACTGCGTCGACATCGTCGCGGCTGTCAGCGGTCAGCGCGAGGATCGCCTCGGTGTGGGTCGTCGCGTCACACACCGCCTTGGTCGTGAACTCCTCAAAGCGCTCCTGGACCAGCAACATGACGAAGGCCTCGTCGCTGATGATCAGGCAGGTCGCCTCATCGTCGGTGAACCGTGCATCGAACGCAAACCCAAGGGCGGTGAAGAACGCGCCCGATCGGTCCAGGTCCGTGATGGGGAGGTTGACGAAGATCTTGCGAGACTGAGCAGTGGTCACGGGTTTCTCGATCTCCTCGCAGGTTGCAGTGGGCGCGGGCCGCGCCGGCACGCCTGAGAGCATGCCAAACGGGTACTGGGGCGGCACAGCTAGGATGCGCAGCCCCGAGATCTGAGGAGTTCACGTGCACCCATGGCATGACATCTACATTGACGACGAACAGGTGGACGAGGCGTTCCCGGTCGTCATCGAAGTGCCGAAGGGCAGCAAGAACAAGTACGAGCTCGACAAAGAGATCGGGATGCTCAAGCTGGACCGGGTGCTCTACAGCGCGGTGCACTACCCGGCCAACTACGGCTTCATCCCGCGGACGTACTGCGACGACGGTGACCCGCTCGACGTGCTGGTGCTCGGACAGGAGCCCGTGGTGCCGATGAGCATCGTGATGTCCCGCCCGATCGGCGTCATGCGCATGCGCGATGACAAGGGCATCGACGACAAGATCGTGGCGGTCAACATCTACGACCCGGCCGTCAACGAGTACACCCGCCACGATCAGCTTCCCGGGCACGTGTTGCGCGAGATGATGCGGTTCTTCCAGGACTACAAAGTGCTCGAACACAAAGAAGTCGTCATTGACGAGCCGCTCGGGGCGGCCGAGGCGATTGTGATCATCCGGGAGTCTCTGGAGCTGTACCGCAAACTTCGCCGGGGTGAACTCGCCTCATGAGGCGGGACGCGCGGCCAAGCGTCGCGCGTAGTCCGAGCATGAACCGCCGTACGTTCCTGATGCGTGCCGCCGCGGGTGTCGCCGCCGCGCGGCTCGGCTCGGCCGGTGGCGCATCGGCGACGTCAGCAGGCCCGCTCGTGTTGGTCACCGCGGACACCGAGGGGCACGTCGCGGTCGTCAACGCGGCGACGGGAAAGATCCTGCGGCGTCTCGGCACCGCCGATGGGCCGCGCAGCATCGAGCGGGTTGCCGGCGCGGCAATCGTCGCGCACACCGAACTCGGACGGATCACGCTGATCGACACCCAGACGTTCGAGCGGCAGCGAATCCTCAGCCGGTTCGCCGAGCCGCGCTACACCGCCGCACACCCGGACGGACGGCACGCGTTGATCTCGGACTCGGGCCTGGGCGAGGTCATCGTGCTGGACGTCGCGCGTCGCCGGGTGGTGGCCCGGGTGTCGGTCGGCGGAAAGGCGCGGCATCTGGCGATTGATCCAACTGGGCGGCGGCTGTGGACGGCTCTCGGCACCAAGGCGGAGCGCATCGCGATCGTCGACGTCAGCGACCCGACAACACCCCGACTCATCCAGACGATCACCACGCCGTTCCTGGCGCACGATGTCGTGTTCGCGCCCACGGACGATCGCGTGTGGGTCACGTCCGGTGACCGTGGTGCGTTGGCGATCTACGACAGCTCGACCCAACTGGTGGTTCGCCGACTGGCTGCGCTCGCCCCGCCACAGCACCTCACATTCAGCGAACGCGGTCGCGTCGCCTTCGTGACAAGTGGTGACGATGCGTCCTTGCGGGTCCACGATCTGAACGGTCGGCTCTTGCGTGCAGCGCATGTTCCGGAGGGTTCGTACAACGTGTCACGCGGCAACGGGCATGTCTTCACGCCCTCACTCGACCGTGGCACGCTGTGCCTGCTCGACCGCAATGGGAGTGTGCGAAGAACGGTCCGCGTGGCCGCCGCCGCCCACGACGCCTGCGCGGTCTGAGCGGGCAAGTCCACGGTGCCCGAATATTCGGCGAATCCGGTGAGCGACAACCGAAGTTGAGGGACAACGGATGCCTCGGTGGCGTTGCAGCTGGCGAAGTGCATGACCCGAACCGCCTCTCGGCGGGCCGATGCCGACGTAGTGTGGCCACAGCCGCGCCATTCCGGTCGCAGAGCGATGCACGCACCTCCCAAATCGGGCGGGCCACCCTTTGGCTTTACTTTGATCACTGCGCACGCAGGCTCTCGCGATGCTCGCTCGTTCGCTGGTTCGTTCGAGCGACGTGGGGAGGCGCTTGAAATAGCCATTTGTCGTGTTTGGCGCCGGTCACTTGTGTCTTAAAATGAGTGAGTGTTGTGACGCTTTTGACACACGTGCGTGTAGCGCTGTCACACGTTGGTGGAGCACAGTTCGGGCGATGGAGCGCTCGGGACACGGGGGGTTTGTCATCTGCGGCGGCGACGGCCGCGTTGGTTTGGCGTGAGCAGGCGCCTGCGGGGCAAACGGGCGTCGGTTCGGCGAACGGCGCGGCCGTTCGCGACCAGGGCAGAGACGGGTGACCGATCGTGTCGGCAGTTGGAGGAGCAGTGGCCGCCGCCGTCCGTGGGCGAGGGACTGCCGGACCTTGTGATCGTCCCGCCGTGTGGGATCTGCGGGCACTGCGGGCGCGGGGACAGGGTCCTGCACCACTTGACGCATGGGTTGTCGGTCTGGTTGTGTCAGGCGCACCGAAGCGACGGTTTCTTGCAGCGGCGCGGGGGCCGGGAGTTCGTCGAGCGGCTTGCGGCCGCGTGGATGGCGACCGGGAAGTTGACGGCCCACAAACGTGATGCGCTCGTCGCGCACATCCGGCGGGTGGAGGCGGCGGGAGCGCAGCGTGCTCGACCGGGTTCCTATTCGTGGCCCGTGCTTCGCCGCGAGGCGGAGCGGAGGTTCGCGGCGGGCGAACGGCCGGCCGAGGTGATCTCGGAGCTACGGCTGACGTATCGGGATGGTCCGGCCATGGTCCCGTCTGTACGGACGATGCGCCGGTGGTACACGCAGGGCCGGTGGATGGAGACCACGCCGCACAACCGCCGGCACGAACCGCAGACACCTGAACGTCGGTCGCGCCCGAAGTCACAGTGGCAGCCGCTTATCGAACTCATCCTCACCGGATACGCCTACTCGTCATCACGAACCCCCGACCACCGGCGAAGCGGCCCCTGATGCAGGTGGCAGCGTTGTGCCTCGAGACATCTCCGAGTGGTCCGACATGCTGACGTCGCTACAGGTCCCGGCGGGAGAACGCCCACGCGGCGACGGCGCCGACGATGACCAGGTAGGCGAGCGACCATAGCCACAGACCGGGGCCACCCGCCTGGGCTCCGCCGAACGGACCCAGGTTGACGATGACGCGTTCAAATCCCTCGGCCTGGGCGGTGATGCCGTACAGACTGTTCTGGTACAGCGCCTCGAAGGGGAGGGCTCTGCTCGTGAACGTCCCCGCCCGCTCAAGCCGGGCGCTCGGCAGCGCGTCGCCGATCTGTCCGAGCAGGCCGCCGACCAGCCCGCCGCCGAAGAGCATGAACACGGCGATGCCGTTTGCCGTGCTGCTCAGGTACACCGATCCCAGCACGGAGAGCGCCGCAATGATCGCGACCGCACCGGCCATGCCGAGCGCCGGCACGACGACCCGATCCGGCCACCAGTCACCCGCCCAGCGGGTGATCCCAGACGCGGCGAGGAACATCACCACCACGTACGCGCTACACACGGCAGCAGCGGCCAGGAACCGGCCGGCCAAGACCGCCCGCCGCGAGATCGGTCGTACGAGGATCGGTTGCAGTAGGCCGCGCTCGGCGTCACCACGGACGGCCCCGAGGGTCAGGAAGACCGCGAGCACGGCACCCAAGAACAAAATCGCGAACATCGCGAGCCCGAGCAGGATGCCGCCTGCGACCTCGGACGCCCGAAGGGGCGATTCACCGTTCAGGTTCTGCTGAACCTCATCGAACGCTGCCGACGTTCCCCACGCGAACAGCGCGAGGAACCCGATCGACAGGATCAACACCACGACGAACACGCGGCGGCGCAGGCTCTCCTGGATCGCGTACCGCGCGACCGTCAGCACCCCGTTCACGTCTCGCTCCCGGCGATGGCCTCGAGGTAGACCTCTTCGAGCGTCGAGCGAACCACGGTGACGTCGTAGATCTGTTCGCCTGCTGCGACCAGTTCGGCGACGATCCGAGGGACATCATCACGGGTGGCCTGCGCGAACGTGCGGATGCCGGCGGCGGTCTCGATCTCGACACCGCTCTGTCGCGCAAGCTCATCCGGGGTCCCTGAGGCCACCGTCGCACCCTTCGAGATGATCACCACGTGGTCACAGACCAGCTCGACCTCAGAGAGCAGGTGCGAGTTCAGCAGCACCGCGATACCGCGGCGGCGGAGCTCTTCGAGCAATTCGCGTACGGCGATGCGCCCGGCGGGGTCAAGGGCGCTGGTCGGCTCGTCCAGCAGCAACAGCTTCGGATCGCCGATCAGCGCCTGCGCCAGGCCCAGACGCTGCTGCATGCCCTTCGACATCTCCTCGACCTTGCGATCACGGGCGTCGGCGAGCCCGACGAGCTCGAGCAGCTCACACCGTTCGGCACGACCACCACGCGATCCCGACAACCGCTGGTGGAGGTCCAGCACCTCGTCGCCGTTGGCCCAGTCCGGATAGCGAAACAGTTCTGGCAGGTACCCCAGACCGGTTCGGGCCGCCAGGCTCCCGGCCCGGTGGCCCAGCACCTGCGCCTGCCCACCGGTGGGGCGCACCAGGCCACACGCGATCTTGACCAACGTGGACTTGCCCGCGCCGTTCGGTCCAAGCAGACCGACGAGTTGGCCCTCGTTGACCTCGATGTCCACCCCGCGCAACGCATGGACGCTGCCGTAGCGCTTGACGAGACCGGTGGCGGAGAGGGCGGGTGGCACGGTCGGTCAGTGTAGAGGCCGTTCGGTGGCCCAGCCCATGCGAGGGGTCCACCGGGCGGCGGGCAGTGCTACGAGAGGTACTTGTTGGTGTCGAGTCCGTGCTCGTCCATCAGCTTCTTGAACGTCTCGCGCATCTCCTCGGGGTAGTCCGGAAGGCCGCCACGGTCCAAGAGATCCTTGGCCCGGGCGCGGATGTTGGGACCGAAGTCCCAGTCGTCGTCGCGCATCAGGCGCTCGATTTCGCGGGCCGGCCACGAGACGATGCCGGGGTCGCGGCCGAACCGGCCCGCGAGTGCGTCGATCTCCTCGAACCGGCCCGCGAGTGGCGCCTGCTCCTGGATCAGGCCCTTGGCTTTGAGCGCCTCGGTGACCTCGGGCGTCGGCTGCAGTGGGGTGCCGTAGCTGTCCTTGTGGAACAGCTTCTCGAACTTTATGCGGGGACGCTGACCACCGGCTTTCTCGTCCTCGAGCGGGTAGCCCACGGCATGCGCCCACGTGAACTTGAGGTTGGGTGGCAGACCGAACGCCTTCTCGACGCCGCCGGGCTTACGGCCGAACGCCAGCAGGATGTTGCCGACCCCCACCGCGACGCCGGCGGTGATGGCATTGGCCACGGCCTGTCCCGACTCGAATCGCAGCAGGGTGTCGGTGCGCTCGACCGGAAAGCTCATCAGTCGCGGCACGGTCTGGGTCATCGTGAACTCGTAGTTCCAGCCGTGGTACTGGGTCGCGGCGCCCGAGAGCGCGAGCGACGAGATACCGTCGTTGGCACGGCCGTACCACGCATGCAGGTTGGTCAGCCAGAAGATGACATGCGAGCACTGATTGATGACCTGCACGTTGAACCCCGAGACGCACTCTTCGATCTCGTCCCACAACGCGCAGGTTTCCTTCTGCACGACGATCGCCTCGGTGGCGTTGATATTGCCCTGGCATGAGGAGTGCCGCGCCGCCTGCAGCATGGCCTCGATCTTCCAGTCCTCGACCGTGCGATCCGGGTCGTAGTAGCGGATGCTCCTGCGGTCTCCCATGGCCTGAAAGACGGGAACGTCGGGGAAGTCCAGCATCGTGAGCTCCTTGGCGTCGCGTACCGTGTGTGCCGCAGCAGCCTACGGGCTCGGGTCGACGCGCCAAGTGCCAGCGGATTGTCGTCGCGACGATCTCGGTACCGACGACGCCGATCGCGCGGTGCGCAGGTCGAGCGCTCTGAAACGCGACGAGGAGCGCGCGGGTACACGCGGCCGCCGGTCGTCGAAACGCAGCACGCGCAGAACGCTTCGCGTGCCGGAGGGTCACCGCCATTGCGGCGGCGACCCAGCGGGTCAGCGACCGCGCGATGCCTTGCGGAACGCGCGACGAAGGGCACGGCGGTGCTCGTTGACCAGCTCAAGACCCAGCGATGGATGAAGGTGCATCATCAGTCCTCCTTTGCGCCGAACCAGCCGGCGTCGTCTTTGCGCGAGTCGGTTCCCCACACCAGCGCGGCGGGACCGACAAACACGATGAAAAGAATGATCAGTAGTGTTCCCATGCATGCAGTATCGGCGTGTTTGACCATTAGCACCAGTCGATGTAACGTTGGTTTGTATGAATGAACCTGATCGATGGCTTGGGGTTGAGATTCGGCATTTGGCGGCGCTGCACGCGGTGGCGGAGCAGGGTTCGTTCGGTGCGGCAGCAAACCACCTGGGATACACGCAATCCGCGATCAGTCAGCAGATCGCGACGCTCGAGAAGGCCGTGGGGCAGCGTCTCGTGGACCGACCGGGAGGGCCGCGCAAGGTCTCGATGACCGAGGCCGGTGACCTGCTGCTGCGCCACGCACAGGCCATCGTCGCCCGCCTTGCCGCCGCCCAGGCGGATCTGGCCGCGCTCGCAGCGGGCGAGGCCGGCACGCTGCGGATCGGGACGTTCCAGAGTGTGGGCAACCGTATGGTCCCGACGCTCGTGCGGCGCTTCAACGACGCGTGGCCCAAAGTGCAGGTTCGTCTGACGGAGTCGCACGACGACGATGACATCCTGCAGATGGTCGAAACCGGCGAGCTGGATCTGGCGTTCACCGTGCTGCCCATCCCCGATGGCCCGTTGGACGCGGTCGTGTTGATGCGCGACCCGTACCTTCTCGTCGTCGCTGCCAGCTCCCCCTTGGCGAAGCGTGACAAGCCGCTTACCCTTCGCGACTTGGAGGGACAACCCATCATCAGCTACCGCTACTGTCGGGCGACGACACAGATCGAACGGCACATCGGCTCACGTGGACGTCAACTCGACGTCGTGTTCCGCTCGGACGACAACGGCACCGTGCAGGCCATGGTTGCGGCGGGAATGGGAGCGGCGATCATGCCTGCGCTGGCCTTGGATCCCAACGACCCGGAGGTCGTCGCGTTGCACCCCACCCCGCCCTTCCCTCCCAGGGTCATCGCCCTGGCCTGGCACCGGGACCGTTTCCGCTCTGCGGCCGCGGAGGCCTTCGTCGAAATGGCGCAGGCGCTGGCGACCGCCATCGCTGCGGCGGGTGCCGCGGTGGTTGCAGCGTGACCGGCGGTGGTGCCCTGTTGGCCCGGGTCATGGAGGACGACGTCGGCATCCACGAACGCCTGGAACGCGAGCGCTCCAAGATGACGCACCAAGTGTTCCTGCTCGCCGAGAGCGGTGCGATGCCCGATGAGACTGAGCGGCGCTCATGGGCACGTGCGGCGACGGCGCGTGCGTGGATGACACACATCGGGGCGAGCATCGAACCGGCGTGGCCACAGGCGCCTGGCGATCTTGGGACGTCGGTCGAGAAGTGGTTTGCGACCAACGGCGAACGCCTCGAGATCATCGAGCTGGAGTTGGCCAGGCGCGTCGCTGACGGGCCGATCGACGACTACGAGACGCGGGCGCGTCGCGTTGACCTGGGCGCGGCCGCACGCTGGCTCGGCGAGGCGATCGGGGCGTTGTGCAATCCCGGTGGCGACGGGGGACCGGCCTTTGCGCGGCGGTTGGCGGTGTGGCTCGACGAGCACGACGACGCCATCGCCCAACTGGCGGCCGAAGGGCGTATGGCAGCGCCGGATGACCCCAAGGTCGCGGAGTCGGCGGAGCTGTTTGCTCATGTGCGCACTACCGTCGCTGGGCTCGAAGCCCTCCTGCCGGACGCGTCGGGGGATCCCGCACCGTCAGCGTGAACCACATGCCGTAGGACTCGTGTGAGATTGCGGTGCCGGCGAAGAGCGAGCACACGACCCGGTAGTCCCCTGCGGGCAGCGTCACTGAGATCTCGTCCGCGGCACCCGGCAGAAGCGGCGTCGGCGTCAGGGCCACTGATGTCCCCGCGCCGTCGAAGACCTCGAGGTTGTGATCATCCATGCCACGGTTGTAGACGTTCATCCGAACGCGTCCTGATGAGACGACCGCGCGCGACGGGGTCAGCTCGTACTCCGTCTCGTCGACCGACAGCGCCCGAGGGAAGGCCGGGCGCGGCGGGAGTTGCAGCCGATGTTTGCGGGCAGCGAGCGCCTGGCTCCCCACACCCGCCAGAAACACCACCGCGCAAAGCGCGACGAGCGCGACCGTGCGCGAGCGTGTCACAGAATCAAGTTGCCGCCATCGGCGCGTACGAGTGGAAGCGGTGCACCTGGCAGTACGGCACCGGGGTCACCACCCATCCACTCGCCGAGCAGCGAGCCGTACACCGCGCGGAAGTCGGTCGTGACCCGCAGGTTGCCGCGATCCAACACCGTCATTGGGGCAGGGGCGCCGGCGAGACCGCCACGCACTTGGGTGCCGATGATCTGCATCGGACCGCCTGCGCCGTGGTCGGTGCCAAACGATGCATTCTCGCCGCCGCGCCGACCGAACTCGGAGAACACGCACGTCACGACACGGTCCGCGATCCCACGCGCGGTCAGGTCGGCTTGGAACGCGGCGAGGGCCTGACCCAAGACCGACAGCTGGGGATCCTGGCTCGCGAGCTGGCCACCATGCGTGTCAAACCCGCCCCAGTCGATTGTGACGATCCGTGTGCCGAGTGGCGCGGCGAGCAGCGTGGCAGCCGTCTGGAGTCGCCGGGAAAGGGACGAGTTGACCGGGTAGTTGACACCGGGAGTGTGCGTCACACCTCCAAGGTCGGTGGCGACTTGTACGGTCTGCCCGTAGATCGTCCTGGCGCGCCCGGTCGATGCGTTGCCCGCGGGTGCGCCCGTCAGGCCCCCGACCTGAGCGTTGACGTTGAGTCCGTTGACGGTGAACCCGAAGTTGGCCAGGCCCTCGGGCACCGAGGCGACAGGTGCACGCGCAGCGCGGATCATCTTCGAGACGTTGGATCCGATCGACACGGCCTGCAGCGGGTTGGCGGTCGATCCGTACGCATCCAGCCAGCGCCCCAACCACCCGGTGGGTGACTTCTGGAGCATTCCGGCGAACCACCAGTCGCGACTCGTGAAATGGGAGAAGTTGGGATTGGGGTAGTCCGTTGCGGGGAACAGGGCGAGGTTGCCGGCATCCCAGATCGACTTGAGGCTCCCAGGGCCGGTCGCACCTGGCAGCGCCATTCCCGGAAGGTTTGGAAGGGCAAGCTGTGTTTCGATGCCGAGCATCGGCACGTAGCCGACAGGAGTGGCGTTCTGCGGAAGAGGGGCGAGAGATCGGGCGATCGTCGGGCGTAGCTCGACGTACTTCGCGTACTCCAACGGATCCGTCGGCACGAACGTGTTGGGACCGTCGTTGCCGCCGTTCAAGAACACCATCACCAAGCAGTGGTTGTCGGCCACGGCGCCTTCGGCGATCGCGGCCTCAAACGCCGTTTGCCATGGGATCTTGGATGCTGCGTAGACCGAGGCGACGCCGAGAAACCCGTTTCTGAGGAATCGCCCGCGGTTGAGTCGAGGCATGCCGGGAACACCGTCCGGGAAGCCGGCAAGGGCCTCGGTCGGGATCGGCATGTAGTCCACGGGGACGGCGTCGTATGCAGCGCTGTCGGACGCCGCGCAGTCGGCACAGCGCAAGACGTCGATCGCATCGAGGTCCGGTGGGAACGCGTTCATCACATCACCTGTCCGTCGGGACCGCCGAGTATGAGCGCGCGCAGCACGCGCAGACGCGTGCGGCGTTGGGTCACGCTCCCCGCCGCGGCAGCGGCCGCATAGGCCTGGATGCTCGCGACCGTTGCCGCAGAGAGCCACGGTTGGCCGACGGCGGCGAATGCCCGGTCGTACGCCTGCTGAGGCGTCTCGTCAGGCACGTCGATCAGGTCGACGGCTTGACTCTGGGTGAGTTCGGCGACGAGTCGAAAGCGGATGACGGCGGTATTGGTGTCGAGCCACGCCGGGCCGTATTCCCAGCCCGAGACGTCCGGAGGGAAGTAGGGCTCCTGGCCCATCGTCTGCAGCCGAAACCGCGGGCCGCTTCCCGTCACGTACAACCCCATGGCGCGCATGGCGCCGGGGACGAAGACCGCGGGCGCCTTGATCATGTTGGGCTCGGTGATCGACTCGAAGAGACCGCGATGCGTGAGGATCTTCCGCAGCACAGGGCGGATCCGGAAACCGCGACGGACGTACGTGGCGGCCAAGTCGGCCAGTGACGCATCGTCCGGTGGGCTCTGGATGAACTCGCCCCACAGCTTGCGCATCAGGTACGGCGCGTGGTTTGGGTGCGACAGCACGACGTCGACGGCCTGCGGGGTGTCGAACGCGCCCACCTGGCCGAGCACGCCCTTTGCGCCACCGTCCCATCGCGTCGGAGTGAAGAACGCCGTGGGATTGGCAGGATCGACGGCGTTGACCTGCCACCCCGACAGGGCGCGCGCCAGTTCTTGCACATCGGTCTCGGAGTAGTTGGGCTGGCCCTGAGTGTTCGTCACGCCGAGGCAATAGAGCTCCATCACCTCACGCGCGTAGTTCTCGTTGGGATGGCCTTTGCGATTGAGCTCGCCGGTCAGGAAACGGAGCATCGCGGGGTCGATGCTGACCGCCTGGACGAGGCTTCGAAAGTCTGTCGTCGGGTTGTTGGCAACGTCGCCGAACGAACGCAGAAGACCGATGTGTTTGAGCATCATCGCCGGGCTGACGTCGTTGCGCGACACGGCGAAGTGCCGGTGCCAGAAGAACGTCATGCGCTCGACGAGCGGGTTGTCCGACCGCACCATCCGGTCGAGCCAGTCCAGCACCAGGTCGGTGTCGCTGGTCGTGGGTGAGAGCGGTACACCGTTGATGTTCGGTGGGTTCCCGACCAGGGTCGCTGGCGTGGTCAGCAGCCAATTGACGGCCGCGCCGACGCGCTTGCCGGTCCAGGTGGCACGGTCCTGCGCGGAGGGTCCATACCCGGCGCGCCAGAACAAGCGGTCCACCATCGCAGTGGTCATCTTCTTGTCGGCCCAGGTCAGGGGCGGTTTGCGAATGCGGTGCCTGCGGCGCTTGGGCGCGCGCCGGGCGTTCAGCGTTGCGGCGACGTAATCACCTCTTCTTTCCGCATCTGGTCTTGAGGAGCGCCTTGGTCGCGGCGCGTTGCTTCTTGTTGGCCGCGATGCGGAAGTCGCCCGCCCCTTCGCGGACGTCGTACAACACGACGCCGCGCAACCTGGGCATCGACTTCTGCAGTCGCGACAACTCGCGCAGCCACGTGGGTTTGCTGCCGCCGCGGGCGGTGGTGCCGGTCTCGGCGATCCAAAACGGCTTGGTGCTGAGGTTCTGGATCTCGATGTACGGGTCCTGGAACAGCTCGATCGGATCGAGCCACTCAAGCTCATCGGTCACGCCGAAGTTGTATCCCGAGACGCCGACCAGGTCGACCTGGGTGTCGCCCGGGAAGTACTGGTCAATGGCGTTGTCGTCCGTGTCGGGGATGCTCCGGGCGTACGGTGCCCACAACAACTTGACGCGCTTGCCCGCGTTGCGCTTGACGAGCTTGCGCACCCGGTTCCACGTCTGCACGTACGACTGCGGCGTGTTGCCGTTGACGGTTCCCGACCACGCCCACCACTGGGTGTTGGGTTCGGGCAACGGGCGCAGGATGATCGACAGTTTGGACGCCTTGAGCCGGCGTGCAAACGTGCGGATCTTGCCGTCGTAGCGTCCCGACCCGATCCGGGCGTGGGAGTACAACGGTTGGTTGGGTCCGTCGCGACCGTTGTCGATCATCAACGTCACCAGCAATCTGGCCTTACGGGTCCGGGCCAGGGCGACGACCGCAGGGTCGAGCTGCTGCCCCAGCGTCACGTATGTCGAGATCACGGAGATGCCCTGGCCGACCTGCTTCTGCAGTGGCGCGAGCGTTGCCTGCGGGTTGTCGCGGTAGATGCCAACCTCGATACATGCCGACGCGCGGGTCGTCGCCATGGCGAGCGTTGCGAGCGCCGCCAGGATGGCGACACGAAGTGTTCGGGACCGGACCAGGGGCATGGCGAGGGACCCTAAGCGCCACTTGCGTGAGGCGACAAGGGAGTTCACAAGTTCTTTACGCCTTGGCTCCAAAACGTCCGTGCAAACCTCTGATGGTCTTACGGTGTCCACCGCTGACCGCGGTGCGGTCTGCATGGCTGTGAATCATCCCCATGTCGTGGCGACGGTACTGCGCATGGTCGGGGGACACAGTTCGGTGGCAGATGCCGATCAGCCTTGGTCGTAGCCCCGTTGCGTTGACGCGGACCGTCGCAGGTGGGCGGAGGTGGGGGGGGAGCGGTGCCGCCGCCAGGGGGGCTTCCGTCGCCGGGTGGTGTCCCGCCGCCAGAAGGTGTGGTTCCGTCGGCAGGAGGAGAAGGTGGGGTGGACGGCGAAGGTGAAGATGTCTGGGGAGCGTCTGCGCCCGTGGGCGGGCCTGACAAGGGATCTCCGCTTGAGGCTGTCGGCGGACCGCTCGGACATGCAGCCTCGACGGCGTTGGCGCACGCGGGTTGCCCGGTCGTCAGGATCTGGACCGTGGTCGGGTCATCAGCCTGGTCAAAGTTGTTGTTGGGGCCGATCGAGGTCAGCGCGAGCGTGCCTCCGCTCGAGAGCGTGCCTGCGACCGCGATCTCCTGGTCGACGGTGTAGGGGGTCAGGGTGAACGCCGCCGGAAGCTTGACCGTCACTCGGATCGGGTACGCCGGGTCCTGGTCGTCCTCAACAACCATGGTTCTGGTCACGGAGTTGATCGAGAGGATCTTGCCGGCGAACGGAAGCGACGCGCCAGGAACCGGCGGCTTGAGGTACTTGATGTCGCGCCCGACCTTGACGCCGTTCTTCCCGAAGAAGACGCGCACCGAGATCGTCGCGCCGACCGGGGGCAGCGTGTCGACGGCGTTCGCGGTGTGACCTTGGATGCGTGCAAACGAGACCCGGAACACGACGGAGCCGCCAGGGGTTCCCACCGCAACGGCCTTCTTGCCGATCCTCTTGACAATGGGGCCGCGGACGGGGGTCCACACGGCCTTCTTGGCCTTCTTCTTGCGCAGCCCGGACTGGTAGCTCCCGTTGCGTCCCCATTTGATGCCCCACTTGATGCCTTGTGCGGGTGCAGCCCACTTGATGCCGCTGGTCGGCGTTCCCCACTTGATGCCCGAGACCGTGACGCGTGTGCCCGGGGCCACCTTGCGCAGGGCGTGAATCGCCAGCAGGTTCCCGTTGGGTTGCGCGACGATCGCCACTCTGTTTTGGGGCCGCCACGTCACGACGACGCCGTTGCGCGTCTTGAGCGGCGCAACACGAAGTGCCTCCGAGATCGGTGCGATCGCGGAGAGGGCCGCAACGGCGGCAATGACGAGTGTGCGCTTCCTCACGACCTGCAATTCCCCCCATAGGTGGACGGCGCGTTGACGACACTATCGGTGTTTTGCCCCACAACCTTGAGGCCTCGTTTGGCGATTGGACGTGGCTCTGCAGTTTCCTGCAAAAGAGCGTCGGACAAATGGCGCAGCGCCGAACGCTCTGGTCCCGTCTCGCTCTCTCCGCAAGACACGACAGATCAACGTCCGAAACGCAGGTAGCGGGCGGACAAAACCCAGAATTGGTACACTACGAACACGTGTTCGATTTCGGAGCGAGTGGCCGACGGGAAGCGTCCATGGGCTCAACTAGGGTTGCCAACGAATGAAGGCACTGGATCTACTGGAGCGGGCCGAGACGCGCCGCCAAGAGGCAGTTGGCGACCTCGACGCGTCGAAGCAATCCGAGTTCGGTCAGTTCTTCACGCCCGAACAGGCCGCATCGCTCATCGCCGGTCTTGTTCAACTCCCAAGGGGTGGGACTTTTCGCGTGCTTGATCCCGGCGCAGGGTCCGGCATCCTCAGCGCCGCGCTCGTCTCCCGGGTTCTCATGGAGCGACCAGAATTGGCGCTCGAGATCGTTGCCGTGGAGATCGATGAGCGACTCGGCTCTCATCTTGCTGCGACCCTCGATGAGTGCGAGGAGGAAGCATCGCTTGCGGGTTGCCAGTTAACGACTCGGATCGTCCAGGCCGATTTGCTCGCGATGGCGACTGGGCTGGCTCTGGAGGTTCCCCCGCTCGCCGAGCCGTTCGACGTGGTGATAATGAACCCCCCGTACGGCAAGTTGGCTGCGTCGTCCTGGCAGCGGCGATCACTCTCGATGCTTGGCGTTCAGTGCCCAAACCTCTATGCGGCGTTTCTTGCGATAGGCACGACGATGCTCAGACCGGGAGGTCAACTGGTCGCGATCACTCCTCGGTCGTTTGCAAACGGTCCATATTTCGGCCAGTTTCGTCGTTGGCTACTTGATCGAGTCGCGCTGAGTCACATCCACGTGTTCGCATCCCGTTCGACGGTGTTCTCCGATGCAGGGGTCCTTCAGGAGAACGTCGTGTTCGCGGCCACGCGCGGAGCAACACCGAGCGAGGTCACGCTGTCAACCAGCAATGGGCATCGTGATACGCGGAGTGAACGAGTCGTCCAGTACTGCGACGTCGTTGAACCCGGTGATCCTCTGGGGTTCATTCGTATCGCCACGAATGACGTGGACACGAGCATCGCCAAAGTTCTGGGCGATCTGCCGTGCAGTCTGGCGGACCTTGATCTCTCGGTTTCGACAGGGCGTGTTGTCGACTTTCGCGTCCGTGCGCACCTGCTTGAGGGTCCGCAGAACAACAGCGTTCCGCTCATCTATCCAGCCAATCTGGTGGCTGGAAGCGTCAGTTGGCCCCGTCTCGGCAAGAAACCTCAAGCCATCGCCCGTGCCAAAGAAACCGAACAGCTGTTCTTGCCGAATGAGCACTACGTAATCGTCAAGCGATTCTCTTCCAAGGAGGAACGTCGCCGAGTTGTTGCAGCCGTTCATGAGCCGCTCACGTTCGACGCCACTGAGGTGGCGTTTGAGAATCACTTGAACGTCTTCCATATGCGGAATCGCGGCATGGCCCCGGGACTTGCGTGGGGTCTCACCTGCTGGTTGAACAGTGCGCTCGTCGACCGCTTCTTTCGGACCTTTTCTGGGCATACCCAGGTCAACGCGACAGACCTGCGTTCGTTGCGCTATCCATCGTTGAGTCTTCTCCTGCGACTTGGCAGCGAGGTCGAGAGTGCCCGGGTCGTTGACCAGGACGACATCGATGACCTCGTAGACCGCGTGATTCTCTCGACTACCACCACACAGAGCGCATGAGTCCCCACGACGGGCCGATGCCGCAGGTCCGCCAGGCCATGGAATTCCTCAAACAGCTTGGGTTCGACGCCGAACGTTCAAATGATCGCTCAGCGCTCGTAGCGCTGGCCTTGTTGGGGCTGAAGGCTGGCGAGGGATGGGAGACCGCCACCAACCCGCTGATGCGCACCGTGGAGATCATGGCGTGGATCCGCGACCATTATGCGCGGGATTACAAGCCAAACACGCGAGAGACGATTCGGCGTCAAACCTTGCACCATTTCGTCGATGCGGCCTTTATTGAGCAGAACCCGGACGATCCCGCACGACCTGTCAACTCGCCGCATTCGTGCTACCGGATCCACCCGACCGCGCTCGAAGTGGCGCGTTGTTGGGGAGAACGGGAGTTTGCGGAGCGGATTCAGGCGTACGTTGACGACAAACCAGGGCTTCGTGAGAAATACGCGCAGGCCAGAGAATTGCACAGAATCCCTGTCACGCTCCCGAGCGGCGAGGCCTTTACGCTGAGTCCCGGCGGCCAGAACCCGTTGATCAAGGCGATGATCGAAGAGTTCTGTGCCCGTTACCTTCCCGGCGGCCATGTCCTCTACGTTGGGGATGCAGGCGCGAAATGGGCTGTATTCGAAGAGGCGCGTCTGAACGAAATTGGAGTGACCATCGATCAGCACGGCAAGATGCCTGATCTTGTGGTCTACAGTCCGGCGAAGGATTGGCTCGTGCTGCTCGAAGCAGCTTCATCGCACGGACCGGTTGATTCGAATCGTCAGAGTGAACTCGCGACCCTGTTCGCGGGCTCTCGGGCCGGTCTCGTGTACGTCTCCTGTTTTCCTTCTCGCGCTGAGATGCGGAAATGTCTTGGTCAGATCGCCTGGGAGACAGAGGCATGGTGTGCAGACAGCCCAACCCATCTGATCCACTTCAATGGCGAGCGTTTCCTGGGTCCTCACCGGTCCCACTGAGGGGTGCCGCTCAACAGTTTTGCCCTCCAGCGAAGTGGAGGACTCGGACAATCCGGGCCGTCGGGTCGTACGATCCAGGGCGATGGAGCGACGCGGAGAAGAACTGCTGGAGTTCGACGAGGTGCGGGCACGCCTGGCCGCGCGTTGCGTCTCGGTCGCCGGCCGGGAGGGTGCGCTTGCCATCGCGCCAAGCCCGGATCCAGCGCTCGTCCGGGACCGCCACCGCCGCACCGCAGAGGCGATCGAGTTGCGTCGTCTCGGCATCGCAGTGCCGTCCGGCATCTGGGATGTCCGTCCGGCGGCGACGGTGGCCGCGCGCGGCGGCATCCTGGATGTGGACCTCCTCGGCGAGGTCTTGGCAACCGCCCGCGGGATGAGCGAGATCGTGGCGTCTGTGACGACCCATGCCGACGTCGCTCCGACGTTGGCCGAGATCGCGGGCGCAGTCGTCACAGTGACCCTCGATCGGCTCGCCAATGACATCGATCGCGCGCTCGATGGGCACGGGGGTGTACGCGACGACGCCAGTATCGAGCTTGCGCAGACGCGACGCGCATTGCTTGGCGCCCGGTCCGGCGCGACGGAGGCCCTTCGATCGGCTGCCCAGCGGGCACGCGAGCACCTGCAGGAGGGGTTCATCACCCAGCGTGCGGGTCGGCCCGTGCTGGCCGTCAAGGCGTCATCACGCTCGGCGGTGCCGGGGATCGTCCACGATCGCTCGGCCTCCGGCCAGACCGTGTTCATCGAACCGCTCGAGGTCCTCGAGGCCAACAACCGGGTGCGCGAATTGGAGGCCGGTGAGCGCATCGAGGTCGAGCGCGTGTTGGCGCGACTCTCCCAAGCGGTTGGCGACGTCGCCGAATCGCTGACGGATGCCGTGGCGCGGGTTGCGCAGATCGATCTGGCCGTCGGATGTGCCGCGCTGTCGCTCGAATGGAATGGATGCGTGGTTGACGAGACGACCGGCGACGTCGCGTTGGATCGCGCCCGCCACCCGCTGCTCGATCCTGCGACCGCGGTGCCGATCGACCTGCCGCTGACCGGGCTGCGCGCGCTTGTCATCAGCGGACCCAACGCAGGCGGCAAAACCGTCGCGCTCAAGACGTTGGGGATCCTCGCCCTGATCAACCAGTGTGGGATCCAGCCACCTACCGCAGCAGCGCACCTTCCCATGTTCGATCGCGTGTTGGTCGACATCGGCGACGATCAGTCGATCGAGCGGAACCTGTCCACGTTCTCGGGTCACGTGCGACGCCTGCAAGAGATCCTGTCGGTCGCCGGCCCGCGGTCGCTGGTGCTGCTGGACGAGGTGGCGGCCGGCACCGACCCCGCCGAGGGCGCCGCGATCGCCCGTGCGGTGCTCGAGGCGCTGGTTGCGCGCGGCTCGCTGGTGCTCGTCACGACCCACCACCACGAACTCAAAGAGTGGGCCAGCGAGACCGCGGCTGCGGCCAACGCGGCGGTGGGGTTTGACGCCGAGCGACTGGCGCCGACGTTTTCGATCCGTGTCGGTGAGCCCGGCGCGTCGCACGCGATCGAGGTGGCTGATCGCCTGGGGCTCGATGCCGACGTGCTGGTCGCGGCGCGCCGGATCTTCGGCGCCGAGCGCGGCGGCGTCGAAGCGCTGCTGCAGGAGGCCGCCGCCGCGCGCGTCGCGGCCGAGGCGGAGCGCGACGGTGCCTTCGCGGAGCGTGACGAGGCCGCACGGGTCCGCGCAGCGGTCGAACTCAGGGAGTCCGAACTCGCCGCTCGGATCGAACGCATGCGTCGGGATGCGGCGACCGCGCGTGAACGCGTGCGTGACGAGGCCCGCGACGAGTTGCGTGGTCTGCAGGGCGAGCTCAACGCGTTTCGCAGTGAGCTGGCGGCCGCGCGTCGCGCCGAGCGCCGTCGGCTCGCTGCCGGGCAGGCGGCGTCTGACACCGGCGACCGCGATCGCAAGTTGGGGGCGGCAGCGGCGGCGGCGGCCGCCGCGGGCCGTTCGCTTGCGGATGCCGTCCGTCCCACGGGTCCCCCCGCCGAGTTGTCGGTGGGCGATCGCGTCCTCGTCGCCGATCTGGGCGTCCGTGGTGAGGTCGTCGCGATCAGGGGCGACACGGTCGAGATCCAGGGACCGTCCGCGCGCCTGCGACTCGACATCGCGCGCATCGTGCGCGACGCCCGCGTCCCGGACACGCCTGTGGCGCCGAAGCCCGAGGCCCGGCCGGTCGTCAGTGCGGTGCCATACGAGATGGACGTGCGCGGTCAGCGTGCGCAGGCCGCCTGCAGCGCAGTGCGGGCCCATGTCGACGCGGCCGCGATGGCCGGGCTCGACCTCGTCCGCATCGTCCACGGACGGGGCACGGGAGCACTGAAGGTGGCGATCCAGGAGGAACTCGCTCGGCACCCACTGGTCGAGCGCTCCGAAGTCGCAGGCCCCGACGACGGCGGCGACGGCGCCACCATCGCCACGCTCAGGTGACGTGCTACTTGGGCGGCATGCGTCCTGCCGCATCGAGACGGATGACTGCGCCGTTGAGGTAGGGGTTGGCGACGATGTGGCCGACGAGCGCGGCGAACTCCTCGGGTTTGCCAAGGCGTTTCGGATGCACCGCCTGGGCGGCCAGCACATCCTGCACCTCGTGGCTGAACGCGGCGACCATGGGCGTCATCATCGGTCCCGGAGCGATGGACATCACGCGGATACCGCGGCTTGCGAGGTCACGGGCCGCCGTGATCGTCAGCGACGCCACACCGCCTTTGGACGCAGCGTAGGCGGCCTGACCGATCTGCCCCTCGTATGCGGCGACGGAAGCCGTCATGACGACGACCCCCCGGGTGCCGTCGTCGTCGGGTTCGTTGTCGACCATGACTTCGGCCGCCAGGCGCAACGTGTTGAACGTGCCCACCAGGTTGACGTCGATGACGTCCTGGAAGAGCTGGAGCGGGTGCGGCCCGTCGCGGCCTGCGATCCGTGCGGGCGGGGCGATCCCCGCGCAGCACACTGCGACGCGAAGGGGAGCGCGCTCGGTGGCGGCACGTGCGGCCGCGCGGACCTGCGCCTCGTCACGGACATCTGCGGCGGCGAACGTGGCGCGTGTTCCGAGCTCGACCGCCGTGCGCACTCCACCACTGTCGGGAAGGTCGACGATCACAACTTCGGCGCCCAGCCCGTACAACAGGTCTGCGGTCGCCGCGCCGAGTCCGGATGCGCCGCCGGTGATCAACGCGCTGGTTCCTTCGAGTCCCATTGCGCATGCATACCACGGCGGGAGTAACGTCGTCCCCGTGGCGGCGTCCCAGGCTCCCGTGTTGGTCACCATCGACGAGATCCGTGCGGCGCGCGCCCGCGTCGGTGCGGTCGTGCGCGCCACACCCACGGAACGTTCGGACAGTTTGAGCCGTCTCTCCGGACGGCCTGTGTTGCTCAAACCCGAACACCTGCAGCGGGCCGGCTCATTCAAAATCCGGGGCGCGTACAACTTCATGGCGACGGTCGACGAAGGCGTCGACGTGGTCGCCGGCTCCGCGGGGAATCACGCCCAGGGGGTGGCCCTCGCCGCATCGCTGACCGGTCGCCGTTCCACGGTGTTCATGCCCGAACGCGCCGCGCTGCCCAAGCTGCAGGCGACGGCCGAGTATGGCGCGCAGGTCATCACGGTCGATGGCGGTGTCGACGTCTGCATCGAACGGGCGCGGGAGTATGCGGCCGCGGAAGGGGCGGTCTTCGTGCCGCCGTTCGAGCATCCGGCGATCATCGCTGGTCAGGGAACGGTCGGCCTGGAGGTTCTGGACGAGGCGCCTGATGCGGAGGCGGTACTCGTCTCGGTCGGGGGTGGTGGCTTGCTCGCAGGAGTTGGCGCGGCGATCAAGGCGGTGCGCCCCGACGTGCGGGTCATCGGGATTCAGGCCGACGGAGCCAGCTCGATGCGTCGGTCGATGAACGCCGGGCACCCGGTCGAGGTGGACCCGCTGACGATGGCCGACGGTGTCGCGCTGCGCCGCCCTGGTGTGTTGACCCTCGCCCATGCGTTGGCGTTCGCCGACGAGATCGTGACCGTGACCGAGGAGGAGATCAGCCGCGCTGTGCTGTTGTTGTTGGAACGCGCGAAGGCGGTGGTCGAGCCATCCGGGGCGTTGCCGGTGGCGGCATTGATCGCCGGCAAGATCTCGGGGACCGGGCCCGCCGTCGCGGTCTTATCGGGTGGCAACGTCGATCCGCTGCTTTTGACACGACTGATCGCCTATGGGCTTTCGGCCGCGGCCAGGTTCATGGTCGTGCGCGTCGTGATCGACGACCGCCCCGGCGCCCTGCATCACCTGACGGGCGTCCTCGCCCGACTCGGTCTCAACGTCCTGTCGGTCGAGCACCATCGCGAAGGCCTGGCCCTGCCGCTCGCCAGCGTCGAGGCGGTGTTCACCGTCGAGACCCGCAACGCCGCCCACCAGGCCGACGTGCTCGAGAACCTGCGGCTCGAGGGCTACCAAGTCGAACTGGTGCACTGACCTACCTGGCACCTTGTGCCAGGTATGCAGAACGGCCCGCGAAATTGTGTGCGACTGAGCGGACTTCACCTTCTGGATCCTGGTTGGGGGCGTGTCGGAAGGCGAAGCGGCAGGATGTCTGTCGGCCGCTCCTACGGTTTGCGAGACTTGCGTCCATGACCATCGAAGACACGTTGCTCGCGGCGGTGCAGGCGTGGATCACACGTGATCCGGATCCTGAGACCCGCGCCGAACTGCAGGCCCTCGTCGATGTCGACGACGACGCGAGCCTGGGTGAGCGTTTCGCGGGACGCCTCGCATTTGGCACAGCAGGGCTCCGGGCGCGGATGGAAGCGGGGCCCATGGGCATGAACCGCGTGGTCGTGCGCGAGTCGGCGGCGGGGATCGCCCGGTACCTGCTGGTCAACGTTCCCGATGCGATGGGCCGCGGCGTCATCATCGCCCATGACGCGCGACATCGCTCGAAGATCTTCGCGGCCGACTGCGCCGAGGTCATCGCCGATCACGGCATCCGTGTGACGCTGGCCGATGCGCCGGTCCCGACACCGATCGGCGTGTACGCAATCCGTCCGCTCGGCGCTGCGGCCGGCATCGTCATCACCGCGAGCCACAACCCGCCGGCTGACAACGGGCTCAAGCTCTTTCTGGGCGACGCCGCCCAGATCGTGCCGCCCATCGATGCCCACGTCGCCGCCCAGATCGCTGCGGTCGCCGCGGATGGCGTGGTCAGCCCCGGCGCGGTCATGCCCGCTGACATCACCCCGCTCTCACCAGGAATCGTCGACGCCTACCGTCAGGCGGCGCTGGCCCGGGTGCCCGCGCCCAGGGTGCCCATCCGCATTGCCACGACCGCGATGCACGGCGTCGGCGGTGCGCTGCTGGCCGAGCTGCTCGCCGCCGCCGGGCATGGCGATGTGCATCCAGTCGTCGAGCAGTCCCAACCGGACCCCGATTTTCCGACCGTGGCGTTCCCCAACCCGGAGGAGCCGGGTGCCACCGACCTGCTGGCGGCGCGTATGCGCGACGTGGATGCAGCGCTGGGGCTGGCAGTCGACCCGGACGCCGACCGGGTCGCGGTGATGGTGCGCACACCGGACGGGGCGACTCGGCAGCTGACCGGCGACGAGGTCGGTGCGCTACTGGGCGAATGGTTGCTGGCCAACGTCACCGCGGGGCCTGACCGGCTCGTGGCCACGACGGTCGTCTCGTCGTCGCTGCTCGCCAAGATCGCCGCACACCACGGGGCCCGTCACGAGGAGACGTTGACCGGGTTCAAATGGCTGTCGCGACCGGCCATCCAAAACCCAGAGCTTCGTCAGGTGCTTGCCTACGAGGAAGCCATTGGGTACGCCATCGGCGCCGATGTGCGTGACAAGGACGGGCTGTCGGCAGCGGTCGCCGTCGCGTCGATGGCCTGCTGGGAGAAGGCTGCGGGGCGGACATTGCCAGACGCGCTCGACGCGCTGCACGTGCGCCACGGGGCACACGTCACCGAGAACTTCGCGCTGCGCTACGACGGCGTGGGCTGGCGCGCGCGGCGTGACGACGCAGTGGCCGCGTTCGTCGATGCGCCGCCCGAGCGTGTCGGCGACGTTGATGTGCGTGACGTGCGGCACCTTGCGGTCGACGTCCTGCGCATCGAATTGGCGGGCGGTCTGCGCGTGCTGGTGCGCCCCAGCGGCACCGAACCAAAACTCAAGTGCTACTGCGAGGCGGTCGAGCAGGTCGGTGCCGAGGGACTTGACGCCGCGCGCGCGCGGGCACACGCGCGACTCAGCGCGGCCCGGGCCGCGTTGACGCCACTGCTCCGAGGCTGATCAACGGTCGAGGCGCGGGCATGCCAGAATCGCCCGCATGAGTTCACACGACACCCACGCCACACTTTCCGAACGCTGGAGCCGGGTCATCGCCCCGACACTCGGCGTCCACACCGCGATCGCCGCCGTCAAGGCCGAAGGGCCCTGGGTGGAGGCCGCCGACGGTCGCCGGTATCTGGACTTCGCCTCAGGCACGGCGACGACCAACATCGGCCACAACCACCCACGTGTGGTGGCTGCCGCCCGCGAGCAGATGGACCGGATGGTCCACAGCGGCGGCGTGTTCCGGTACGAGTCGATCGTGGCCCTCGCCGAGCGCTTGGCGGTGATCACGCCGGGCGACATCGGTTCGTTCTTCTTCCTCAACGGTGGCAGCGAGGCGATCGAGGGTGCGGTCAAACTCGCGCGGCGCGTGACGGGTCGCCACGGCGTCGTGGTATTTCGCGGCGGCTTCCACGGGCGGACGCAGGGTGGCGTCGGCTACACGACGTCCAAGTCGGCCTACCGGGCCGGATACGCGCCGCTCGGCGCGAGCGTCTACGTCGCGCCGTTTCCGACGCCCTACCGCTGGGGCGTCGACATGGACGAGGCCGTCCACCGGACGCTGGCTGGCGTGGACGACCTGCATCGTCACGAGCTGCCGTCGGATGAGGTGGCGTGTTATCTGATCGAGCCGGTGCAGGGGGAGGGGGGCTACCACCCCGCCGGCCGGCGGTTGCTCGAGGGTTTGCGCGAGCGCGCCGACCGGCATTGCGCCCTGCTGTTGTACGACGAGGTGCAGACCGGGTTTGGGCGGACGGGTGAGTGGTTTGCCGCGCAGACCTACGGCGTCACGCCGGATGTGATCGCCATGGCCAAGGGCATCGCCAACGGCTTCCCGGTCTCGGCCATCGGCGCGACCCCCGAGCTGATGGCGCGCTGGCCCACGGGTGGGCACGGCACCACGTTCGGCGGCAACCCCATCGCGTGTGCGGCGGGTTGCGCGGTCATCGACACGGTCACCGAAGACGGCTTGCTGGCGCGTGGCCGTGAGATGGGCGAGCGGGCGACGCACCGCTTGAAGGCCCTCGAGGCCGAAGTCCCCGAGATCGCCGAGGTCCGCGGCCCTGGTCTGATGATCGGTATCGAGTTCGCCGACCCTGCCACCCGGGCTCCGCTCGGTGAGCTGGCGGATCGCGTGGTCGCAGCGGCCCAGGAGGAGGGGCTCGTGCTGATCGAGTGCGGCGCCGAGGGCAACGTCGTGCGGTTCATCCCGCCCATGGTCACGAGTGACGAGGACCTCAACTTGGGACTGACGCGCTTGGAGGCTGCCGTGGGGCGCGCACTGGGGTAGGGTCCCGCAGGATGCGGCAGACCGGTCGCGATGAGGCTCACTCGTGGAGGCACTGAGATGGCGAAGTTGACATCGATCGAAGGCATCGGCGACGTCGGTGCCGGAAAGTTGGCCAAGGCGCAGGTTGGTTCGCTCGCCACGTTGCTCGCGCGCGGCGCGACGGCAGCGGGACGCAGGGATCTGTCGAAAGCCTCGGGTGTGACCGAGAAGCGCCTGCTCGAATGGGTCAACCGCGCGGACCTGATGCGCATCAAGGGCGTGGGCGAGGAGTACAGCGACCTGCTGGAAGCCGCAGGCGTCGACACGGTTCCGGAGCTCTCCAAGCGCAAGCCGGCCAACCTGCTCGAGGCGATGACGGCGACGAACGCCAAGAAAAAGCTCGTCCGCCAGCTTCCCACCGAGGCGAAGGTCGCCGACTGGGTCGGCCAGGCCAAGAAACTCCCCAAGGTCGTCAAGCACTAACGACATTGTTCTGCGCCAGTGCGTCGTGACGCGCCGGCGCGACCCGAGGAGACCGCGCGATGAACATCGACGTCCGACAAGGCCCTGCGTTTGGGGTGGCCCGGTGTGACTTGGCGCCCGATGAGGTGATCCGAGTGGAGTCGGGCGCAATGATGGCGACCTCACACGGCGTCGGGATCGAGGCGCGCGTCGAAGGAGGGCTGATGAAAGGCCTCAAGCGGAGTGTCTTGGGCGGCGAGTCCTTGTTCGTCACGACCTACACCGCACCCGCATCCGGTGGCTGGGTTGACGTTGCCGCCAACCTGCCCGGTGATCTGGTCATCCGTGAGCTGGCGTCCGAGCGCGCGTTGTTCTTGTCGCGCGGGTCGTGGCTGGCATCGGCGGCGGACGTCCAGGTCGACGCCAAATGGGGCGGTTTCAAGTCGCTCTTCGGCGGTGAGGGTGGTTTCCTGGTGCGGATCTCCGGGACGGGCCCCGTCGTGATCGCCTGCTACGGCGCGCTCGAATCGGTTCATCTTGCGGCGGGTGAGCGCTTCGTGCTCGACTCGGGGCACATGGTCGCGTTTGCGGAGGGCGTGCAGATGACGCTGCGCCGCGCGGTCGAAGGGCGCTCGATCCAGAGCCTCAAGAGCGGCGAGGGCTTCGTGTTCGAATTCGAGGGCCCCGGTGAGGTGCTGACACAGACGCGGAACCCGGGTGCGCTGGTGTCCTGGCTGACCACCGCGCTGCCGTTCCAGCGCGCCTGATTCACGACACACGTCACTTTCGGATCAGTCGCGTCCGGATGTACTCTTCGGTTCGATGAAGCGGGCACGTTTTGTGATTGCGTTGAGCCTGGCCGCCTTGCTTGGCGGGGCGATGGTGTGGTTGGCGATCGGTGGGTCGCTTGAGACGTATGCGGGTCCGGCGGCGGTCAAGCTCAACGGCGGCACGTACCGTCTCAACGCGATCGTCAGCGCGGGCGCGCCTGAAAATGCCGCGGCTCAGGCGGTTTCGGCCGGGGGTGTACGTTTCACGGTCCGGGATAAGGACGACGCTGCGAGGACGGTTGTGGTGCTGTATCGCGGGATTGTGCCGGATACGTTCCAGGTCGGTCGTGAGATCGTGGTGACCGGTGCGATGGAGGGCGGCGTGTTTGTCGGCAAGCGCGATACGTTGCTGACCAAGTGCCCGTCCAAGTTCCAGGGCAAGGCGTCTCCCGACACGACGCCTGCGTGATTCAATGAGTTTGTTCGGTCGCGCGATTTTGTTGCTCGCGCTCGTCGTCGCGGTGTTCGCCGTCGTGGCCGCTGTCTACGGGCGCACGCCGCGTAATCGTCGTTGGTTCGAGGCGGCCGAGCGCGCCGTGTTTGCGTTGTTCGGGTTGATCACGGTCGCGGTGTTGGCGTTGGTGGTGGCGTTGTTGACCGATGACTTCGCGCTCAAAGCTGTGGCGCGGTACTCGAGTCG
>JANLOO010000070.1:0-23351 GCA_031366605.1 Actinomycetota bacterium
CGCGGGCTACTTCGGCGACCAGCGCGCGCTCGGCCATCGCCGGAAGCGGCCGCCGACCGGATGCCGCTAACGCCGCCTCACCGAGCCTGACGCCGAACTCACCGAGTGTGTGGAACCGAACATTCAAGAGGCCCGGCGAGGTCTCGGCGATCAGGCGTTGCAGGTACGGGCGCTGCAGCACGCCGCCGACGAGGACGTCCACCGGTGAGAGAGGGTCAACGACCCGCAGCGCCGCAATCTGGTGCAGGAACGCGTCCTCCACCGCCGCGGGGGCACCCGCGACAAGGTTGAAGCCAATCTGCGAAGTGTCTCGACCCACGATGCCCCAAAGTCACCAGTTGCGGTGTCGGAGCTTACGGGTCCATGGAGGTCAACCGCGCTCGACGGCGCGCTCGACGGCCCCGACGGCGACCCTGGGTCGTGTCGCCGGGGCGGCGTTCGTAAGACACCGGCTCCGGCCTGCTGACGTTCCTCACACGGCGGGCCACAACGGCTTGCTCCGGCATTACGAGGAGAGACATCACATGGCATCACAGACCGATCGCCCGGGCGGCGACAACCCCCATCGGCGAGCTTGGCGGTACGTCGCGAGGTCGACCGCCTGATCGGCGTGAGCTGGACCGACCAGCACGGGGTGGCCGGGGTGCTGGGCGCTGAGGACATCATGGTCGTCGCCCCGTACAACGCGCACGTGCGGGTCCTGCGCCAGGCGCTGCCGGACGGGGTCCGGGTGGGGACCGTCGACAAGTTCCAGGGGCAGGAGGCGCCCGTGGTGTTCTTCTCGATGGCAACCTCGACCGGCGAGGACATGCCCCGCGACGTGGGGTTCTTGTTCAGCCGCAACCGCCTCAACGTCGCCATCAGCCGCGCCCGGTGCCTGGCGTACCTGGTCTGCTCCCCCGCGCTGCTCGATGCGCGTGCCCGGAACGTCGACGACATGCGCCTGATCTCCACCCTGTGCGCCCTGGTGGAGGAGGCTGACCGCCAGGTCGGATAAGGACAGGAGTGAAGTGCGCTGTCGGAGAGCGGCGCGTGTCCGCGATGCCTCTTGTCGCAACATCGCCGCGAGTCGTTTCGAACATCCGTGAGGGGGTATGTCTCGAGAGAGACCTCTTGCGCAGATGCGACGTCGGGATCGCATCGCGACCCAGGGAGATGCCGCGTGTCAACCGAGCCACAGCAGAGCGCAGCAACCGGGCCCGTCCACAGCGACCCCGTTCAGCCGGAGACGCGCGAAGAGACGATCGGGCGGATTCAGCGCGACGAGATGGGCGCGGAGTCCCAGCACGAGCCCGGTGGCGGCGATCCGACCGCGCGCCGGCATCTAGGGCGTCGTGGCCTTCTGAAGGGCCATCTGGTCGGCCTCGTCGTGGCGGTCGTCGCGGCGCTCGTCATCGCGCTGATCGGCGGGAGCCTTGCGCTTTCGATCGGCATCGGGGCGGCCGTGCTGATCGGCACCGGCGTCATCGTCGCGATCGTGACGGCCGAGGGCGAGGACGGCAAGATCCAACGCCAGGTCGAACGCGTGGACGACGAGCAGCACTGACGTTGAGCGACACTATGGAAGCGGCGTCCACAACCGGTCCAGCGGTATCGCGCTGAGGCGATCCTGGTAGTTGTATCCGCGCTCGCCGAGAAACAGGATGATGCCGGCTTCGAAACGAGCACCGAGCGCATCGCGCAACCTGCCCATCGGCGCAAAATCCTGGCCCGTCACCCGTCGCCCGGCTTTGACCTCGAACGCGATGACGCTTCCGTCCTCCCGTTCGACGATCAGGTCGATCTCGTCGCCGTCGTGCCTCCGCCAGTGGCCGGTGTGGCTCACCTGTTCGCGCCACGACAACTGCTTGAGCACCTCCCCCACGACGAAGGATTCGAGGAGGTGGCCGAACTGCGACTGACTCGTCGGATCGAGACGAACCAGCTTCTCTGGAGTCAATCGCAGTACCCGTGCCGCCACACCGGAGTCCAAGACATGGATTTTTGGGCGCGCCGCAGCCCGAGCGTGGAGCGTGGTGCCCCACGCAGACAGGCGCTGAACGAGGAAGAGCGCCTCCAACAGCTTGACGTACTCCTCGCCAGTTCGATCTTCGAGCCCCGCCCGCGATGCAGCAGCGGACATGTTGAGGATCTGGCCCGTCTGTCCTGCCAGCGCCTCGAACAGGCGTGGGAGCTGGGCACGACGTTGAGGTCGACGGAGTTCGAGTATGTCCCGCTCGAGCGAGAGCCTGATGTAGTCATCGAACCATCGGACACGACCGCCGGCCGAGCGATCGACCGCGAGGGGAAAACCTCCGACCGTGATGCGCTGGACGTAGTCGGCGCGCGTGGTTGTCGAGAGGCCGAGCGTGAGCGCCTGCTGGACGGCGCCCTGCGGATCCTCGACCAGACGATCGATGAAGTTCTCGGGCGTCCCTGCGATCTCGCCTTGCGAGAACGGGAACAGCGTGAGGACGTGCAGCCGACCGGTGAGCGCTTGTGCGGCAACGGGCAGGGCATCGTGGCGTGTCGATCCGGTCATGAGAAAGCGACCGGGACGGAGGTCTCGGTTGAGTTCGGCTTTGATCGCGTCGAGTATCTCCGGCACATGCTGGTACTCGTCGATGAAGACCGGGGACTCGGCGGCGGCTATGGAGAGCGGATCGGCTGCGACCGCGGCCCTCGTGGCAGGATCGTCCAGATCGAAGACCTGCGCATCGCGCGTTTGCGCAAGCATCCTCAGGATCGTTGACTTGCCCACCGAGCGGGGACCCTGGATCGCGATGACAGGCTCCTCGCCCATCAGGGACACGACGAGGTCGCCGATCCGCCGAATCTTCGCTGTGCTCATCGATCAGATAGTAGCGCGCAAATTCGAAATTCGCGCCCATTTCCATTCGTAATTCACACCTCTTTTTCTTCGGAATTCGTAACCCATTCTCTTCGGAATCCGAGCGCTCTGGTCTTCGGAACTGGAGCACGACGACACACCCCCGCGCGCAGTAGTCATCGGCCGCGCCTCGGGCACCGAGTCTGCTCACCGGCCGGCAGGAAGAGCCAGACCTGCATTGGTAGGTCATTGAGTGCTGTCTCGATCAGCGGCCGGACGTCAGTCCAGTTGAGACCACCAAGCCCACAACCGAGCGCCGGCACGGCGATGCTCTGGACCTCCCGATCGATGAGGACACGCCGCAGATCGACGAGGCCCGACGCGATATCCGGCAGTCGGGAGTTGTTTCGCCAGTGCTCCTTGGTCGGGAAGTTGATGATCAGCCGCGGGCCGGTCAGCCGACCCTCGATCTCGGTGACGAACATCCGCCCGACCACGACCTCGTGGCGCCTGCATGCCTGGACGTAGGCCTCGTAGTTCGCCGGAAAGGCTTTACGGAATTGGAGGGCGAGTCCCTTGCCCATCACGCCGACCGTGTTGACGGGGTTGACAAGCGCCTCGGTTGGGGTCTCAAAGAGGTTTACGAACATATGTTCGATACTATCGTGGGTACCCACCATTCCGACGCACATGCCTGATCTCCACCTCGTCGCCTGGTGGCGGACAGCTGAGCGAGTTGCATTGAGTGCAACGAGCTGTAAAACTTTTACAGTAGATGCCACTCCCCCACCTGGAACGCTCGCTCCAACTCGACCCGCCAAACGTCGCGGCGGCGCTCTTCGAGATCCCTGAGGACCAGTGGTTTGACCGCAAGTCCGCGCGGATCACGGCACGGGCCCTTGCGGATGTGCTGATCGGGTTCGCCAACGCCGGCGGCGGGACCGTGGTCGTCGGCCTGAGCGACGGCAACATCGAAGGTACGGATCGCGATCCCGACCGGCGCAATGCGCTGCTGCAGGCGCCGCTCGACTTCAGCGTACCGCCGGTCGCGACGCGACACCGACTCCTTCGATGTGTTCACCTCGACGGTGCCAAAGACCATCTGCTGGTCATCGAGATCCAACCGGCCGAGGGCATCGTCCACGCGAACGTCAAGGACGAGGTCTTCCTCCGTGTTGGTGACGAGAACCGTCGCCTGACATTCGCGCAACGCCAGGAGTTGGTCTTCGATCGCGGTCATTCCACCTACGAGGCGAAGACGCTGATCGACACCGGGATGGACGATGTCGACAATGCGTTGCTCCGCAGGTACCAGACGCGGGTCGGATCGGATGACCCGAAGCGACTCATGCAGGCGCGGGGACTCCTGACCCGTAACCGGCTCACCGTCGCCGGCTGCCTCCTCTTCGACCGGCACCCGCAACGCCAACTGCCCGAGGCATACGTACGGGTGCTGCGCTACGACGGCACCGAGCGCGGAGCCGGCACGTCGCAGCGGTTGCTGGCGGACCATCGCCTCGAAGGACCCCTCCCCCACTCGATCGAGGCGGCCCGCCGGCACATCGCCAAGCTCCAACCAACGCGGAAGGCGCTTGGAACGTCCGGGCGCTTCGAGCAGATCCCACTCATTCCGCCAGGAGCCTGGCTCGAAGGTCTGGTCAATGCGGTCATCCATCGCTCCTATAGCCTCGCCGGCGATCACGTCCGAGTCGAGATCTTCGATGACCGCACTGAGATCACAAGTCCTGGCAGGTTCCCCGGCATCGTCGACATGGCCGACCCGGTCAACACGCTCCGATTTGCACGCAACCCCAGGATCGCCAGAGTCTGCTCGGATCTTGAGATCGGCCAGGAACTGGGCGAAGGCATCAGGCGTATCTACCGGGATATGGCGGCAGCGGGCCTCTACGAACCGACCTACACTCAGGGCGCGATCCATGTACGACTCACGCTCCGGACCGAACTGGCGCGGGCGGGGCTGCGGTTGCCGTCCACCCGCGAGGCCCAATCGGCTCTCGAGGCCGTTCGCACTGCCGGCCACCTGAACACCGCACAGATCGCCGAGGTGATCGGTCGCTCCCGCCCGACGACGCTGCGCCTTCTGCGCGATCTGGAGCGTGACAAAGTGATCCGCCGAGTGGGGACGAGTGCCAACGATCCGCGCGCGTATTGGGAAGAGGTGTAACTCTCTCGTACTGGAAAAATTTTACAGTACGTTCGAGCTTGGGTGTCTCAAAACCGGGCTCAACGGAAGGCGGGCGGACGCCGCCAGGATCCGCGGGCGTGCAATTCGAGGACAAGCAAATTCGTAACTCGAGCATGTTTATCTTCGTAATTCGAGGCATCATTGGTTCGGAACACGAGCGCCTCTGGGACACTCCTCCATAGCGGCAAGGCCACGCACTGCCAAGCAAAGTCCACCACGTAGGACTGCGTGCCGAGCCGGTTGGACCGTCCAGCGCCGTTCCCCGCGGGCGCCTGCGAGACTACCCGCTGTTTTGCGTCCGCCTGAAGGAGCCGTGTGTCCGACCTGAGCTATCTCGACAGCGTCGTCTTGGGGATCGTCGAGGGACTGACCGAGTTTCTGCCGGTCTCGTCCACCGGTCACCTGACGATCAGCGAGAAGATGTATCACGCTCCGGGGCGACCATCTCCGCCGGCATCGTGCGCGGCATCGACCGGGTCACCGCCACCCGCCTGTCGTTCTTCCTCGCGATCCCCGCGCTGGTCACACGAGAAGTCCATCGGGCACTTCACCCGGATCCTGACCCTGACCTACGGCGAGCATTACACGCTGCGTGTACATAGGTCGCTCGGTGGTCTGTACGACCACATTCCTGAGCCGGACGTCTCGGTCGGATTGACCGACGGTCCTTGGGACGCAGAGCGCCGCCACCCACGCGGCGACGAGCTGCTTGTCGTCATCGAGGTCGCGGTCACAAACCACTGGCTCGCGCGACGCAAGATCGCGCTCTACGCGCAGGCCGGGGCACCCGTCTACTGGCTCGTCGACGTCCCGCGCCGGCAGGTGACCGTGTACGAGGGAGCCCGTCCCGACGGAACCTGGGACCGATCGACCGTCATCTCCGAGGACGGCGAACTGCGCCTCCCCGGCCTCGACACCACGCTCCCGGTCGCGAAGATCCTGCCCCCGCCCTGAGAGAGACCCGCAGGGCGGCTCGCGTCAGCCGGTGGCGGCGTCCTCGAGCGCTGCGACCGCGGCGCGCCTGGTGTCCGGCACCGCCGGGCACTTCGCGGGGGGCGTCTGGACGGCGGGGTGGATCGCGCGGGGAGCGACTCGTTGGGTGTGCCCTTCGAGAAACGCGGGCACACCCAGTCGCCGGTAATCGTCTAGTTGGAGCCCAGCGGGCCCTCTCCACCGGGGTAACAAAACGACGCGTTGGGCGAGTAGAAGCCCCACGTCACCTCGAGCGTGTCGGCAGGACGTAGCGCGTACACGGGGTGGCTCGGCTCGAGGAACTCCATGCTGAGGACTTCCCACGGTTGCACGATCGGTGCCACGAACGGGTACAGGCCGCTCGTCAGCGTGCCATCGATGTCGGTGATGTAGCGAAGCTGACCGCGACCGACGACCGCGATCTCATCGCCCACCCGTGCGGTCGTGCGGATGACTTCAACGCCATCGGCGGAGGTCGTCGCGGTCAGGATCCCGTCCGCGATCTCGAGGGTCGTCGACCCCGGGCCGGCTGGCACGCCACGCTCGACGGCGTACTCGCGCATCTCCTCGTTGGAGTTGAAGTAGTGCGTCCACCAGCGGCCAGGAACTGCGTCGTCAGGCGTGTTCTGACCCGACAGGTCCGCGCCGGCGTATGTCAGCGAGTACGGCTCGAAGCCGGACGTCTGGTCGGCCGAGTCCACGACGTACTGGTTGATGAAGCACTGTGCGTTCTCCGCAACGTCGAGCTGCGACGGGACGAGCGCGCGCACCGCGGCGGGATCGGCGGGAACCCACGTGAAGTACAACATCCGGCTGTTGGTGACCATCTGGGGTGCATGCAGACGTGGCATCCATTGCTCCTGATTAGAATTGGTTCTCAGTGGTTGGGTCACGCAATGCTAAATGGTTAGATCGCCTGGGCGCAAGGTGACGGAACGCCTGCGTCGTCCCACCCTTCGCGACGTCGCGAAAGCCGCCGGTGTCTCCATCTGGACGGCTTCAAACACGTTCAGCAACCCCGAGCGTGTGGCCGACGCCACCCGCCAGCGTGTGTTGGCCGCCGCCGACGAACTCGACTTTGCGGGACCCAACCCCGGCGCACGGTCGCTCGCACGCGGCGAGACACGGATGATCGCGTTCGTCGCCCCCGGCGACGCCGAACGGCTCTTGGGTGATCCCGCCGCCGCGCTCGTCGCCCGTGGACTGATCGCGTCGTGCGACCGGGCGGGACTGTCGCTGGTGCTGACCGGTCAACCCGACGGACAGCTCGTCGACGGCCGCGTGTTCTTTCGCGCACCCGGTGACGAGCCGGTGCGCGGGCCGGTCGTCGTCGTCGATGGCGCCGCGCCCGACGGCGTGCCCACGGTGGGTGCCGACGTGCGAGCCGGCGCGGCGGCCCTGGGCCGGCTCCTCATCGACCTCGGGCACCGCGACATCGCACTCCTCGGCCATCCAGGGGCTGACGAGCGCATGGCAGGCGCGGCCGACGCGCTCGCCGACCTGGGCCCGCTGACCGTCTTTCGCAACCCGTCCGACCGTGCCACCTGGCCGACGCAGGCCGATGGCGAGGCCGCTGCCCGCGCAGCGCTGTCGCGCACCCCGCGCCCCACCGCGCTGCTCGCACTCAGCGATACCCTTGCCATCGGAGCGCTCGAGGCCGCACACCGCATGGGACTCCGGGTCCCCCGGGACGTCTCGATTGTCGGGCTGGACGACCTGCCCGGATCGGACGCACGCGGGCTGACCACCGCACTCGTCCCGTACCGACCCCTCGGTGAACTCGCCGGCGACGTACTGATCGCGCGCCTCTCAGGACAACCCGTGCCGACCCCCCCGCTGCTTCCCACGTCGCTCACGGTGCGCACCACCACCGGACCGCCCGCATCGACGTGACTCGCCCTGCACCTGATCGCGGCAAGTAGGCTTCGATCATGTCCCCCCGTCACGTGTTCGGCATCGTTCTCGCAGGTGGTGAGGGCAAGCGGCTGATGCCGCTGACCGAGGACCGTGCCAAGCCGGCCGTGCCGTTCGGCGGCAACTACCGGCTCGTCGACTTCGCGCTCTCCAACCTGGTCAACGCCGGGTACCTGCGCATCGCCGTGTTGACGCAGTACAAGAGCCACAGCCTGGACCGGCACGTCAGCACGACCTGGCGAATGTCGTCGCTGCTGGGCAACTACGTGACCCCGGTCCCCGCACAGATGCGGCGAGGACCGCACTGGTTCTCGGGCTCGGCCGACGCCGTCTACCAGAACCTCAACTTGATCTACGACGAGCGCCCTGACTACGTCGTCGTGCTCGGCGCCGACCACATCTACCGCATGGATCCGCGCCAGGTCCTGGACCACCACATCGCGAGCGGCGCAGGGGTCACCGTCGTCGGCATGCGCGTGCCCATCGCCGAGGCCGGTAGCTGTGGCGTCATCGACAAATCACCGGATGACGACCGCATCGTTGCGTTTCGCGAGAAGCCCGCCACCGCAACGGGCCTGCCCGACGCGCCCCACCAGATCCTGGCCAGCATGGGCAACTACGTGTTCACCACGGAGGCGTTGATCGAAGCCGTCACCACCGACGCAAAGGATTCAAACTCGCGGCATGACCTGGGCGGCAGCATCATCCCGTTGATGACGGGGCGCGGCGACGCGCACGTCTATGACTTCAACGACAACGAGGTGCCGGGTCTGCGGCGGGGCCCGGAAGGCAGATACTGGCGCGACGTGGGAACCCTCGACGCCTATTACGACGCCAACATGGACCTGATCGCCGTCATCCCGGCATTCAACCTCTATAACCGCGAATGGCCGATCCTGACGATGCCCGATCCCCTGCCGCCGGCCAAGTTCGTGTTCAGCGACGACGATCGGATGGGGTACGCGACCGATTCGTTGGTGTGCGCCGGGGTGATCGTCGCCGGCGGACGCGTGCACCACTCCATCCTCTCACCGGGGGTCCACGTGCTCGAGCGTGCCGAAGTCAGCGACTCCGTGCTGATGCACGACGTCATCGTCAATCGCGGCGCGGTGGTGCGCAAGGCAATCATCGACAAAGGCGTGGTGCTCGAGGAGGGCGCGCAGGTCGGGGTCGATTCAGAAGCCGATCGCGCGCGGTTCGCCGTGTCGGACGGCGGCGTCGTGGTGATCGGCAAGGGCCAACGCGTCACCGCGTGAGGATCGCCGTCCTCACCCGCGAATACCCGCCGGATGTCTACGGCGGGGCGGGGGTTCATGTCGAGTACCTGACGCGGGAACTCGCCCAGCTCGCCCAGGTCGACGTCCACTGCTGGGGAGCGGCTCGCGAACCCTCACCGGGTGGGCCCACGGTGCATGCCTACTCAAGCTGGGATGCCGTCGCCGGTGACGCCCCACACGCGGCGGCGCTGCAGGCCGTCTCGATCGACCTCGCGATGGCCGCGGGCGTGGAGGGTGCCGACATGGCGCACAGCCACACCTGGTACGCCAACCTTGCCGGGCACCTGGCCAAGCTGACGTACGGCATCCCACACGTGGCAACAGTCCACAGCCTGGAGCCGATGCGCCCATGGAAAGCCGAGCAGTTGGGTGGTGGATACGCCGTCTCCAGCTGGTGCGAGCAGATCTCGCTGGAAGCCGCCGATCACATCATCGCCGTGTCCAATGAACACCGCGGCGATCTGATGGCGTGTTACCCGGCGATCGATCCGGACCGGGTCAGCGTCATCTATAACGGCATCGATGCCGAGCAGTATCAGCCCGACCCCGCGACCGACGTGTTGGAACGCCACGGCATCGACCCTGCGCGTCCGTCCGTCGTGTTCGTCGGGCGCATCACCCGCCAGAAGGGCCTCGCCCATCTGCTGGACGCGGCGCCCGCGATCGACCCAGACGCCCAGCTCGTCCTGTGCGCCGGGGCCCCTGACACACCTGAGATCGCCGCTGAGATCGAGGCGAGCGTCGCCCGCGTGCAGACCGAGCGCGGCAACGTCGTGTGGGTGCGGGACATGCTCCCAAAGGCCGACGTCGTGCAGATCCTGAGCCACGCGTCGGTGTTCGCGTGCCCCTCCATCTACGAACCGCTGGGCATCGTCAACCTGGAGGCCATGGCGTGTCAGGCCCCTGTCGTCGCGACCGCCACCGGCGGCATCCCCGAGGTCGTCGAGGACGGCGTGACCGGCCTGCTCGTGCCGTTCGAGCCGGTGGCCGACGCCTCACGTGCACCGGCCGACCCCGCCCGCTTCGCCGCCGACATCGCGAGCCGCGTCAACGAACTGTTGGCCGACCCCGCCCGCGCAGAAGCGATGGGCCAAGCCGGTCGCAACCGCGCCGTCGAGAACTTCGACTGGGGTGCCATCGCTGCGCAAACGATGGACGTCTACCGCCGCCTCACGGGCTGACCGTCGCGCCGACGTTTGTAACACATTTGGTGTCGGACACGAATGTCGGACACGAATGTGTCGTGAAACGTGATGGAGAGCGGACTCTCAGCGGCGAAACGGACCCTTCCTGTCGGTGACTTTGTGGCATGACGTTGGTGCGTCCCTGCCCGACTGCGCACAAGTGCCTGCGCCTGGGATTCCGTCGTCGGGCTTGACGGGGCGACCGCGATTTGGCTCTTGACAGCGTTCGAGGGCTTCTCTGATCGTGTCCCCCACATTGATGAAGAACTCCGCCGACATCCACGCCTTGATGGGCACCCGCCAGGAGCAGTGGCTCCGCACGTGCGGGTTCACGCCCGACTCCACCCTTGCAGGGAGGCTCGCACGGTAACTCCGTGACGCAGACCGAACCTCTGCCAGGGCGACCAATTGGTCGCCTTTTTTCGTGCCTGAACCGATCCTGGTAGGTGATGCCCAGCTTGAAGAAGACACCGAACACAATCGAGGCCCCGCCCGAGTGAGAAAGGCCCCCGGCGATCCCCGCCGGGCACCCGGCTCCAACCCCTCCACGACGACACCCACCACCCGCGCTCGAGCGCCCAGGCCAGGTGATCCAGGGTCGAAGGGTGGGCGAGTGGCATGAACATACCCTCCGACACGAGGGGCCAGAAGATCATCCTCTCGCTTGAGCGCCCTTCCGTCGCTCGGGAACGCCGCTGGATTCCGACGCGTGCGGCCCACACCCGCTGCCGACCGACGGTAGCCCACAGAGCGGTGTGACTTCGAAATGACGGTGGGGTCTCCACGGCTGCGAGCGTCGCGATGCGGCGACGTCGCCATCCCCGATCCCGGAGTCTCAGTTGACGCGGCCTTCGTGACCGGCCCACTCGCGTTCGCGGAGCACGTACTTCTGGACCTTGCCGGTCGACGTCTTGGGCAGCTCGTCGACGATCGCGAACACATCCGGGCACTTGTAGCCGGCGAGCAGCCCGCGCACATGCTCGCGCAGCTCGTCCTCGGTCACCGAGTCTCCGTCCCGGCAGACCACGAACGCCTTGGGGCGTTCGCCCCACCGCTCATCGGGGATCCCCACGACGGCGGCCTCGATCACGGCAGGGTGACGTAGGATCGCTTGCTCCACCTCGATGGTCGAGATGTTCTCACCGCCCGAGATGACGATGTCCTTGGCGCGATCCCGCAGCTCGATGTACCCGTCGGGGTGTGACACCCCGATGTCGCCCGAGTGAAACCACCCCCCGCGAAACGCCGTTGCGGTCGCCTCCGGATCGCGGAAGTAGCCCTTCATCACGTCGTTGCCGCGCATGACGATTTCGCCCTGCGTGACGCCATCCCGCGGGACGTCACGCATCTGCTCGTCCACGACCCTGACCGGGTCCGCCATCACCATCGCCACGCCCTGGCGCGCAAGCAGGCCAGCGCGTTCGACGGCCGGCAAGCCGCTCCATGACCGCTGTGGCTGGCACACCGTGTACGGGCCGTACGTCTCGGTCAGGCCGTAGACGTGGATGACCCTCGCACCGAGGGCCCCAATCCGTTCGAGCACCGTCGGGTTGGGCGGTGCGGCGGCCGTCATCACGCAGAGCGGTCGCTCCAGCGGCGCAACCTGCGGCGCGTTGACCAGGCCGGTCAAAATCGGCGGCGCGCCGCACAGGTGTGTCACGCCCTCCTCACGAATGATGCGCCACGACTCCTCGGGCCGGAACGCCCGGATCGTGACCTGGGTCCCGCCGACCGCCGCGATCGCCCAGGTGTGGCACCAGCCGTTGCAATGGAACATCGGCAACGTCCACAGGTACACCGTCTCATGATCATGCCCCGCCGTGATGTTCTCGCCGAGCGCGTTGAGGTACGCGCCGCGATGCGTGAACATCACGCCCTTGGGCTGACCCGTCGTACCCGATGTGTAGTTGATCGAGATCGTCGCGTCCTCGTCGTCCACAGCCCATGGCAGCGGATCGTCGTTGCCACGCGCCAGGAGATCCGGGTATCGGGTGCCGTCCATCGGGGCGCCAACACCGGCGTCGTCCAAGAGCACCACCTCTGCGACGCCGGGGCAGCGATCGCGAATCGGGGCGACCGTGGCCGCAAGCTCCGTGTCGACCACCAGCAGGCGCGCTCCGGAGTGGTCCAGGATCGTAGCGACCTCGTCCGGCGCCAGGCGGGTGTTGATGGCCACGAGGACCGCCCCGGCGAGCGGGACCGCGAAGTGTGCGACCAGGAGCTCGGGGACGTTGGGCGCCAAGTAGGCCACCCGATCGCCGGGCTGGATCCCCGACGCCCGCAACGCGTGGGCCAACCGGGTTGCATGTGCAGCGACCTGCCGGTAGGTCTCGCGGCGCTCACCGTGGACGACCGCGATCTGGTCGGCGAACACGTCGGCCGCGCGTTCCATGAACGCGAGCGGCGTCAACGGCGTCAGATGAACCGGCCGGGTCATCGGCATCCCCCAGATCGTCGCCGCACCTGGCGGCAGGTCGCATGAGCCTACCGGGTGTTCAGCTCGCCCCCCGGTTGCACCAGACCTGATTCGTGTGCCAGGGCAACCGCCTCCACCCGATCGCGCAGGCGCAGTTTGCCGAGCACCCGGGCGACGTGGGTCGTGACCGTCGTTTCGCTCACCATCAAGTGCACTGCGATCTCGGCGTTAGACATCCCCCGCGCCATCAGTTCGAGCACCTCGCGCTCACGTTCGGTCAGGTCGGCGTAGCCCGGCGGCGGAGCAGGTCGCGAATCCGGTCGCCCTGCGAACTCCGAGATCACGCGCCGCGTGACCATGGCGAGAGCAGCGCCTCGCCGCCTGCCATGATCCGGATGCGTCGACTAGCTGTTCGGGTGGCGTGTCCGTGAGCAGGAACCCGCTCACCCCCACGCGCAGTGCCCGGCTCAGCGTCCACAATCATGTGGAACCCCGCCCGGACGAGCGCTTGATCTTCGGCGATGACGACGCTGATGCTCACGTTCCGACCACCGGATTGATCGAATCGACCGGCAGCCGCGCACGGATGCGAAATCCGCCGCCCTCGCGCGGGCCGGTCTCGAGCATCCGGCAGGAGCAGGCGGCCGCGCCCTCGGGTGAGGTCACCGACAACGGTGGCGATCCCGCCACGATCACCGGTGTCGTCAACGTCAATTGGGCCACCGACTCGGCAGCGCCCCTGACACGTCTGACCAACGGGCAGGCGGTCGTGTCCGACGCGTTTGCGAAGGACGCCCACTTGGCCAATTAACCGCCGGCGCGGGTTCACCATCGGGTCACCGATCGTCAAACGACACCGCTCGTGCGGTGTCGTCACGCATCGCGGCCACGATGCGCGCGACGATCTCGTCGGGATCGCGTCCCGGCGGGAGCTTCGGCGCCGTCCCCGCGATCGGCCGGGTCTCGAGTCCGGTGGCGGTGTGTGGCGGGCACACATCGAGCAGCCGGATCCCGCGGCGACGCAACTCCCGCCCCGCCGCCTGGTCGAACGCGGTGAGCCCGGCTTTGACCGCGGAGTAGGCAGCCATGCCGGCGGTGGGAATCGTGGCGACGACCGCCGAGAGCGAGACGATCACTCCTCCCTCGGCCAGCCGCGACGCTGCGGCGCGGGTGAGCCTGATGGGCGCCATCAAGTTGACCTCGACGAGTTCCGCCAACGTTGCGTCGCTCAGATCGTCCATCGGTCCGAACGCAACAACCCCCGCCGCATGAACGACACCATCCAAACCGCCGAGGTGCTCGACCGCGGCGTCGACGATGTCCATGGCGGCGTCAACCTCTCGCAGATCACCCGGCATCGACGACGCGTCAAGCTCAGCCGCGATGGCGCGCAAACGCTCGCCGTTGCGACCGGAGACGCAGAGTCGCGAACCGTTGTCGCAGAGATTCCGTGCGATGCGACCCCCGAGGGCACCGCTGGCCCCGGTCACGAGAATGCGGGCTCCGGAGAGGTTCATCCCGACTGCCACAGCGTGCACATGGGAGTCGCGATCGGAGCTGCTGGAGAGCCCCCGCGCTCATACCGGCTGCGTGTCATGCGGCGGCCCCAGGTGCGACGTCGACTTGTGCGTCCATACGCGAGACCGGCCCCCCTTCGACCGACACATCGGAGGCGTCATTCTGTCGCCCGTCCATCACCGCGCCCCACAGCAGCAGGAGTAATGCGCCCACCACCAGCATCGTCACAACAGCTCCGGTCAGAAAGATGCCCAGGTTGCTCACGACGCTGCCCTCCGCGGAACGAGGAACGCTCCGAGACTGATGATTGACGGGACCCAGATTCCGACGAACAAGCCCTCGTCGTGGTTGCCGGCAAACCACAGTGATACGGACAACACGAACGAGATGGCCGCCGCGAAAAGGATCAGCGCCCGGGCCCGCGTGAGGATGCTTGTACGTCCGCCCTGGACGGTGCGCTTGGTGGGCTGGGAGATCTCCTGTGTCAACGGGCTCATCGCGTGTCCTCCTTGGCGTGGACGAATCTGATGCCGCTAACCTATACGACATGTTCATATTCTGTCAAGTGTTCTCGTTCGACGCGAGATCGCATGTATTTCCTACAAATCGGCATCATTTTCTGATTTCCCCTCGTAGGCAATCCGACTCGCTGGCACGCTGGCACCGCACAAACCTGGACAGCACGTAGAGGTTGCTGGTATCGTTCGATCCGATGAGCGAAACCGCAGCAGCGCTCGTACGAATCGGCGAACTCAGCCGCAGGACAGGCGTCACTCCCGAGTTGCTTCGGATGTGGGAACGGCGCTACGGCCTGGTGGACCCGCGACGCACCGAGGGCGGGTTTCGGCTGTACTCCCCCGCCGATGAGGAACGTGTTCGACGCATGCAGAAGGGGATCGCCGACGGGCTTCCGGCGTCGCTCGCAGCACAACTCATCGGCACGGGTCCTGAGCGGGGGGACCAAGTGGCGCTCGGCGGCTCGCCCGCGGAGATCGTGCGCGAACTCACCATTGCACTCGACCGGTTCGACGAGGCGGCGGCCAACGCTGCATTCGACCGCACCCTTGCGGTCTTCGCACTTCGCACCACCCTCGATGCGATCGTGTTGCCGTACTTGCAAGATCTCGGCGCCCGATGGGAGCACGGCAAGATCTCCATCGCCCAGGAGCATTTCGCCACGAGCATTCTGCGCGGGCGCCTTCTCGGACTCGCACGTGGCTGGGGAACCGGTGCCGGCCCCCGTGCGCTTCTGGCATGCCCTCCCGGCGAGCTTCACGACCTCGGCCTGATCTGTTTCGGGCTGATGTTGCGCGAGCACGGCTGGCGTATCGTGCTCTTGGGGCCCAACACCCCGATCGCAACGATCCGTGAAGCGGCTGATGCGCTCGCACCGCAGATCGTCGTCATCTCGGCGATGGCAGCCGACGCGCTCAGCGTGGTGCTCCCGGCGCTGACCGAACTCGGGGCTCACCACCGCCTCGCACTCGCCGGACCCGGCGCAACACCAGATTTGGCCGGCACGACGCGCGCGCTCGTGCTGACCGAGTCGCCCACCGAAGCCGCAAACCGAATCGCCGATCTCGGGTAGCGAGCAAACCCGGCCGCGGACCTCGCCCCGGCCCGGGCGGCGTGCGACGAGCCCGGAGAGTCGTTCCACTCGATGAGTCGCCAAGTGTGGCCTTCGAACTGGACCGCAGGAAGGTCGCCACTGACGGCGTCACGCTCGGCGACTGCCTAACCGACTCTGCGCCGGGGTCAACTAGGTTTGTGACAGATTTGGTGTCAGACACGAATGTACCGCGAACCGTTATCGTCAAACAGTTCTCACCAACGGAAACGACCCTTCCTGTCAGCGACTTTGTGACACGCTCGACGCGACCGACGTTCGCGCGCCCAAGCGTTCGGCTACTCGTTCTGCCACGCGCAGTGCGTTCGCAATCATCGTGAGCGTCGGGTTGACGGCCGTCGATGACCCGAAGAAGCTTGAATCGGCGACATATGCGTGCCCATCTGCGACATGGCCGCCACCTGCTCGACAGTCCAGTTGACGTCGTTGGCACCCCAGCCGCCACTGGATCCCGCGCCCTCGCGACGTGCATTGACCTGGTGCGCCGGTGTTGTCAGGAACTGCCGGAATGACCGTCCGGGGAATGCCGGGATGTGTTCATCCACGACGTGGCTCAGATCAAACGTGACTCCACGGCGCACGGTCGCAACCCGCGAAGCGTCGCCGGGCATTCACCTCATTGAGCGACCCGATCTCGTCGTCCTGTCCGCAGCGGGACGGCCACCACCGCACGGTTCGGACTGTCTCGGCTGTACTCATGGCTCTCCTCACGCGCGTCGGTGTGCACTACAGTCACTCCATGCGTTCACCCGTCTCTCCGTAACGCCGGCCGCCCGTGACGCCACAGAAAGGATGTGAACACCACGACTCCCCCCGCCCACCCGACGCCCGCAGCCCTTGGTGCCCGCGCTCCCCAGAAGGAGGCCCAGCGCCTGCTGGCCGGACGATTCGATGCTCGCGTACTGGAACCCTCGCCTCCGACGATCGACGATGAGCCCTGGTTCGCCGACGACCCCACCGATCCAACCGGCGCCGAACATCCCGTCGTGGGCCCGACCTCGGCGACCGCGTTGACGTGGGATCGTTGGCTCGGAGACTTCCCGGAACAAGCTGAGTGGGCCGCCGAACGCTGGCTTGGCGCGTATCGGCGCCTCGGGGTGCCGCCGACGACGCTGACCGACACGCGAGAGGCCCTCCACCGGTTGGGCGTCTACGTGTTGTCTCCCGCACGACGGCGCGCCAACGGCAAGATCGCGCTGCGCTGGACACTGGGCGGCATCGGCACACCGTTCTTCGGGGCCGACGAGCAGGTGCGGGTTGCGGGAACCTGGCTCGTGCGGCAGATCGGCGCAGCCGCCACGGCGGTGCCGATCACGAGCCTCAGTGAAATGGCGGCCCTGGTGTTGGGCACACCACCCGACCTGGAGTGGGCCGCCGAGTTCGAGGTGCCGGATGCCGGCGACGTGGACGCCCAGCTCGACGTCGATTCGGCCGCCGCCATCTGGCTCGGCGATTGGTACGGCTTCGCCTATTCGGTGCTCGAACAGCTTCGCGCGGATGACGCGTCGGTCGATGCCGGCCGGGTCCAGCTGTGGGTCGAGCATTTCGACGCTGCATTTGAGTGCCTGCCGCCCGCGTCAGGCCGGCGCGCCGGATATGGCGTGTCACCGGGCGACGCCGCACATCCCGAGCCGTACTTGTACGTCGTGCCGTGGAACTTCGATCAGGTCCCCCAGAGCGACCAGTGGAACGCGACCGCGTTCAACGGTGCGCTGCTCCCACTGAGCTCGTTGCTCGATGCACCAGACCAGCGTGAGTTCGCACTGGCGTGGTTTCGCGAACGGCGCGCCGCCCTGATTCAGAAATAGGTGCGCCGGCTCTTCCCCATCGCGGTCGACGAAATCGACCCCGCCACCGCATACGCGGACATGCCCACCGCGGCCGGGCGGCCGGGGGTACGGCTCAACATGATCGCGAGCGTCGACGGGGCGACGGCCATCGGCGGGGTCTCCGCCCCCCTGGGTGGTCCACCCGACCGAGTCGTCTATCGCTTGCTGCGGTCGCTCACAGACGTCGTTCTGGTCGCGGCCGGCACCGCCCGCATCGAGCACTACAAGCCCGCACTGGTGTACGAGGACTACGTCCAGGCACGGCGCGCGCGCGGCCAGAGCGACGCCCCGAGAGTCGCCGTGGTCAGCCGCAGCCTGGAACTGGACTGGGACCTGCCACTATTCCGCGAGGCCACGGAGCGCACGATCGTGATCACGACCGCCGATGCGCCTGCACAATCGCTGGCCGCAGCACGTGCGGTGTGCGAGGTCATCGCGGTCGGCGACGGATCGGTCAACCTGCCCGCCGCGCTGGTGGCTCTGGGTGAGCTGGGCGCCGACCACGTGCTGGCCGAGGGTGGCCCCAGCCTCAACGGGGCGATGGCCGATGCCAACCTGATCGACGAGCTGTGCCTGACGATCTCGCCGCGGCTGGCGGGCGGCGACGCCAAGCGCATCCTCGCGGGACCCGACCTGCCGGCCCCAATCGAGCTCGAGCTGTGTTCACTCCTCGAACAGGACGGGTTCCTGCTCGCTCGCTACCGCGCCCGCAGGTAGCGCCGGCAACTCACGGTGACGCGGAATCGGCGGCTCTTTGTGGATGCCAGAAATCGCACGCACCGGCCCCGTTCAACGTCGCCGGCCGATGAGGACGCGCATCCTCTTCTCCGGCGACGGTTTGCAGCCGTCAAACGTCGCAGCAGTTCCTTGACGGACCCTATCGCTGTAGGTCTCGTTCGCCGGACCCGTGATCGGGGCAATCGTCGCCGTCGGCGCATGGCGGGCCGTTGGACGCAAGCCCCTGACGCAAAGCCCTTGCAGGACGAGCGGTACGCCAACACCGTGCGATGTTCGCTCCCCGATCATCGATCGCAAATAACCTGTGGCCCCGACGAAGCGGAGCCACAGGGTGCAATTGGTTGACGACGCGGGACACTAGGTCACGGTGAGTCTCGCTGCGGCCATGTCCGCCCCAGGAGTGATGGGGTTCGCATCGGCCGAGTCCGACTGGGTCGACGCAGCGAGCACGTGGGTACCCGCAGTTGTCGGCGTGTAGCTGACCGTGATGGTGACCGGCACGTTCGTGACAGACGGGATGCTCACGATTGCGATACGCCCACTGACAGAAACGACGCTCAGCGGGTCAGCGCTGGTCACGCTCGTCACGCCTTCGGGCAGGTCCAGCGTAACGACGGTGTTGACCGAGTTGGACGGACCGACGTTGGTCACCGTCACCGTCGCGGTCTGCGCGGCGTTGGCTGCCCCACCAGGCGCGTTGATTGTGACGCCAAGGTCGGCAGTCGGCGCCTCCGCCGGTGCACACCCTGCCACCGCCGGACCACCGAACGTTGCCGGACTCGTCTCAAATATCGTCACGTCCTTGAGCGCGAGCAGGTTGGGACTCGAATGGATGCGGGTCTCACCTGCCAGCGCGGTTGCGATATCTGCGGCGGCGGCCTCTCCGAAGGTGTACGTCGCGGTAAAGCCGATGGAACCCGCTTCACGTGACAGGACACCCGCGCCTCCGGTGCGGACATCCCGCTTTCCGTTGATCGCGAAGAGCGGTCCGCTCGAGATGATGCGCCCCTCCAGGTTGGAGAAGGCCGCGTCACTCAGACGGTTGCCTGCAAGATCGGTGGCGATACCGTGGGCAACGACCGTGTCGTTGTTGCCGTCGTTGTTCGTGTCGATGGCCTGCGCAGCGTCGGTCCGCGCGTTCAGCACAGTGATCTGGTAGCTGACGCCGCGACCGTCCACCGAGCGGACCACGTCACCGGGACGGACATCCGGGGTGACGCCGGTCCAGCAGTCGGCGCCACCGACGTGGTTTATGTCCACGATGCCGTCGGCCTCCGGAGTCGTGGGATCGTCTGTCGGGGCCATCAGCCCGGACTGCGAGATCAGGACGCCGTTGCGCCACAACTCAACGCGGACCCGGCCGTCGCCGTCCGTCGGGTCGTTGAGGTCCGGACCCATGTCGAACCCGCTGATCGACACGAAGTCGCGCGACGGGAACGCCAGCATGGAGATGGTGTCGGGCGGCGACGGGTTGTTGCGAACCTCTGTCGTGTCGGTTGCGGTGTTGTCGGGCCGGGTACTCACGAGCTCCTCGCCACCTGCGGTCGAGACCGTGACGCTGTTGTTGACCGTGGTCGTGACCGGGTCACCGGCGAGGGCGGCAGCGGCAACGTTGACGAAGAGCCGCAGGTCGCTGGTGGCGTCGTCGTCGGCCAACGGGGCACCGGCGTAGTCACACGTCACGACTTGACCGACGGTCGCGCAGGTCCAGTTGACGCCTCCTGAGCCGACCGGGTTGTAGGTCAAGCCTGTCGGTAGGGTGTCGACGACCTGGATGGCCGACGTGGTGGGACCGGGAGTCGCGGGGCCGAGGCCGTTCACAACCTTGACCAGATAGCTGTTGTCGGTGATCCCGACGGTGAACCGACGATCGTGGCTCATCTGGATCGTCAGGTCCGGGGATGGCGCGACGAACGGGTTGACGATGGTGTCGTCGCTGTCGCGGTTGTTGGGTGCCTCTGGGTCCAGCGGACCCGAGACGGTCGCCGTGTTCGTGGCCGACGGAACCGCGGCGTTGCCGACGGTCACCTGCAGGACGAGTGAGACGGCGGTGCCTGCGGCGATCGATGCGGTGCGGTCACAGGTCACGACCTGGCCGGTCGCGGAGCAGGTCCAGTCGGTGCTCGTTGTGGCGACGAAGCCGATCCCGGCGGGCAGGTAGTCCATGACCTTGATCGGGGTGAACGGGTTCGCATTGGCAGGGGCGTTCCCGACGTTCGCGACGTTGAGGGTGTACGTGTTGGGCGTACCGACCACGAACGGGTCGGCGTGGGTGGAGTCGATCGTCAGCTCCGGGCGCGCGTTGGTCGGGAAGCTCGGCGCGGGACCCGTGCCTGGGTCAGCCACCGCGGTGCATGGGGCACTCGTGCCCTTCGCGACGTCAGCCGGGGTGAGGCCACGCTCGTAGATCGTGATGTCGTTGCCCGCGAGCGGATCACCGCCGAGGAACAACGTGCGGGCCTCCGAGGCGAGCGCCAGATCGAGGTCGTGCTGGCTGAGACCGGTGAACTCGGCGGTCCAGTTGATCGAACCCGTTGCGTCGTAGGACAAGAAACCCTCGCCCCCGGGGTTCGTTGCTTCAATCGAACGCCGTGCACCGGTACCGAAGTCGAAGAGCCCGACCCCGGCTCCCGCGACGAGGCGGGCCTTGAGTCGGTCGATCGGCAGCGGGTCGCCGGTGGCGTCCTGCGCGGTTCCGTGGTAGCGGATCACGCCGGGTGCCGGGCTGTACGGCCGACCGTTGTTGACTCCGGCGACGATGGTCTCGTCGGCGTAGCCGTGCTTGCCGCTGATGTAGCGGATCTTGTCACCGGGTCGCATGTCGGGGGTGTATGGAAACGCTGCCGCGGGGTTGCCGGTCAGGTGCTGCGGGTCCCCACTCCAACATCCACCACCCGGGTGGTTGATCTCGAGGATCCCATCCGCACCGGGCTGCTGCACACGCGACTGGGCGATGATCTGGTAGCCACCGCCGCTGTCGCGGAGCACCTGCACGGTGACGCGGTCCGTCGGGTCGTACCCTGTGCCGGAAACGAAGTCACGGCCAGGGAACGCGATGATCCCGCGTGATCCCGCAGGTGGGATCCCAATGGAACCCGGGGTCCCGACATCGACGATTGCCGCATCGGTGGACGTGTTGTTGGAGTCGACCGAGTCGCCCGGCGTCCCGGCGGTCGGGGTGAACGCAATCGTCGCGGTGTTCACCGTCTCGCCGGCAGCTTCCGCTGCGACGTCGACGGTCAGGTTGATCTGCTTCGCAGCACCCTGATTCCACGTGACGGTTCCCGTCGCTGAGCATGAGAGCTGCGATGCTGTGGAGGCGCTGCAGTCCAGCGCAGGGCCGGTGCCGGATGCGCTGGACACCGGTGTCTGCAGCGTCAGGCCGGCCGGCAGCGTGTCCGTCACGGTGAAGGTCCCGTCGGCGTCGAACGTGCCGGCGTTGGTCACCGCGATCTGGTACTGCCCAGGCTGTCCGATCTGGAATGCACCACCGACGTGGGTCTTGGTGATGTCGAGGTCCGGCGCGAGCGAGGCAACGGTGGTTGCCGATGCCGGGGCGGTGTGTGCAGACACGTTGGTTGCGAGGTCCATCGCAGCCACCTCGTACGAGTAGGTGCCGACCGTGCGGTGCAGGTCGTGGTAGGCGACCTTGTCGCCGGCGACCGTCGCGATGGGGTTCCCATCGCGGTAGACCCGGTAGCCGGTCACCTCACGGTTGTCGGTCGACTCCGTCCAGGTGAGCGTGACGTTGTCCCCGTTGGGGTCGGCATCGCGGTTCGCGGTGAAGTTGTCGGGCGTCGTGGGAGCGGCGGTGTCTGGCTCCCACGGCGCGGTGCACGGGGCCTGTGGGCCGCCGAAGATGCCTTCGCCGACCTCATAGATCGTTCCCTCAGTGCTGGCTGCCCCGCCGCCCCCGAGCCACAAGATCCGTGACTCCGATCCCGTCCGGGCGAGATCGAGGTCGGCCTGGTTGTCAAACACGTACGTCGCGGTCCAGCTCGTACTACCCGGAGCATCGTAGGCCAGCGAGCCATCCACTGGGGCCACGCCGCCCGCGAACGCGCGCATCGTGCGCTTGCCGGACTGGTTGAACCGTGCCTTGGGGTCGAGCACGACGAATCGGTGCTCGATCTCGCCAACGGGAATTTGGTTGCCCAGCGCATCCCGCGCCGTGCCATGAACGGTGAGCGTGATCGCCGGAAGGACGCCCGTGGCCACCAGGGCCTTGCTGACCTTGACGCCGGCGGTCGTCGTCTGCTCCGAGATACCGGACTGACCGGTCACGCGGATGACGTCGCCAGGGACGATGTCTGGAGTCTGGCCGACCCAGCAGGAGCCACCGGGGTGGTTGATCTCCATCAGGCCTGCGGCGTCGGGCGTCATGCCGGGGACCGCCGAGACGATGGCACCGTTGCGAATAACCGCGATCGTGTACGGCGCGTCCGACGCGCTGAAGCCATCGACGCTCACGAAGTCACGCTGCGTGAACGAGAAGATCGTGTGCCCCGCGAACGGGGGCTGGTTGATGACCGGGAAGTACGTGAAGTCGTCACTCACGGTGTTGGCGCTCAAGCCGCCGAGGGTTGTGATGCTGATGTCGACCGGTCCCGCAGCGTGCAGGGGCGAGGCGACGACACATTGGGTCGGCGTGCAGACCCCGCCCACGATGGTTGCAGGTGCCCCGCCGAAGGACACGGCCGTGGGGCCACCCGCAGCCGTCAGCTTGGCCCCCGTGATCGTGACGATGGTTCCGCCGTTGACCGTGGATCGTGCCGGGGCAACACCGGTGATGACCGGGTTGGGCGGCTCGATGTACGTGTAATCGAACGCGGGGCCGGCCTGGCCACCGGCGAGGGCGGCA
>JANLOO010000012.1:0-37150 GCA_031366605.1 Actinomycetota bacterium
AAGGCCTACATCAACAGGCGCATCAGCGAAGGCAAAACCAGGCGCGAAGCACTCCGCGCCCTCAAACGACACGTCACACGACGCGCCTACACCATCCTCAAAACGACCAGCCCCGCCCTTGACAACCCATAGGAGCATCACTAGCGGGCGTCCGGGTAGCGGCGACCTCGCCACAGTGGCCCACGGCCCGTGATGCGGTCGATCGCGCCGCGGAGCGCAGCTGCGGCCATGAACGTCGTGCCCACCGGGAGGGTCGGCGCGTAGCGGGCGGGGGTGTCCACGATTGGGCTCGCCAGGCGCTGCAGCGCGCACTGTGCGGCGAAGCCGACGACACCGAGCGCGGTCAGACGGCCGTCGCGTCGGCGCGCTCCGGACAGCGCACAGATGACAGGTGCGACTCCGAGCACGGCGAGCCCGGTCGCAGGGGCCAGGCCTTTGCTTGGATCACCGGCCGATGCGAAGGCCGCGTTCTTACGCCACCCGCGCCACATCTCGGCGGCGTCGTGGTACATGCGCAGCCGGATCAGGTCGGTGCCGATCGCCGGAACCAGGAGTCCGCCGCCCCGCTTGACGGCCTGGGCCAGGGCGACATCGTCCACCATGCGCCCGGCGATGCTCTCGTGCCCGCCGAAGCGGTCGTACACGTCGTGGCGGATCAGCAGGTACGCGCCCGCCGCCATCACGATCCGGGACCGCGGCGAGCGCACCAGGAACCCCGGGGCCAAGACATTCTCGATCAGGGTCGCAGCGGCCGGCATGACGAGGCGCTCTGCGACCGTCGTGGCATCGACACGTGGTGTCAAGGTCAGCCCGCCGCGGCCCAGGCGTACTGCAAGGGCCAGACAATGTGACAATGCCTCTGGCGAATGAACCACGTCGGCGTCGCTGAACAGCAGCCATTCACCGCGTGCCTGGCGGGCACCCTGCCAGCACGCCCAACTCTTTCCGACCCACCCGTCCGGCAACGGTTCGCCGGCAACCACGCGAAAGCGATCGTCCCCCGCGGCCGCATCCGCGGCCACGGATGCGGTGTCGTCCGTTGATTGATCGTCGACGACGAACACTTCGATGCGACGGTAGGTCTGCTCCAGATGCGATCGCACTGCCGCGCCCACTCCCCGCGCTTCGTCGCGCGCGGGCAACACGATTGACACGAGCGGCCCGACGGTGATGGGCTCCTCGCGCATCGGGTTGTGGGCCCGGCGCCGTTCGATGGTCGCCACCCCCAGCGCGGCGCCCCACAGTGCGGCGGCCGCGCCGCCTAGAACATGTCGGGGAGCCAGGGCCGTCGATCTGTCGTCAGGGCGTCCATCAGGGCCAGGTCGGCGGGGGCACCACCCACGAGTCCCAGCATCGCAGCGCGGCTTGCCGGCAACGCGCCCGAGTACCAAGCCGCGAAGGCGCCTGCGGCCATCCGCACGCGCGATGCGTTGCCGGGCCTGACAGTGGCGCGACCCTGCGCGAAGTCCGCGACGAGTTGCGTCGATCCTCGTCCCACGCCGGCGATCTCGATCTCGAGGCGTCCCTGGACGTGCGACTGCCATCCGGCCTGTTCGACCGCGGCCGCCGGGTCAAGCACCCGAAGCATCCAGCCGTTGGTCCCACTCGTCTCGAGATCGAGTTCCGGCAGGCGCCACACCAGATCGGGGGTGTCCGGCAGCACGCCGTAGTTGAACCGGACTTTGGGGCTGAGCGGGGCGTCTGAGCCAACCAGGCCCGCCAACCCGTTGAGCGCGTCAGAGGTCGCTGCCCAAAAGTCCGAGACCCACACGTCAAACCCCCAGACACGGTCCGTCGCAGGCCGTTGGCGCCAGACGACAAAGCCCGTCAGAGCGCCGTCCTGACGCCAGCCGTAGCGGTAGGTCTTCTCCTTGGGCGTAGTTGGAAGCCGCCAATGCCACCACCACTCGGGCCGCTCCAGTGGCCCGCACCACTGTCTGGCGAGCGAGGAGCACAGCGCGCGAACCTCGTCCAACGGCGGGTCGCGCACCGCTTCGCCCGCCGCCCGCAACCCACGCAGCAGTGCGGACGGCACCGTGAACTGGGCGACGTGTCCGGCAAGCTCCCAGCCCATACTCCGGTAGAACGCCATGCTGGACGGCCAGAGCGGCGACAGGGCCAAGCCCTCGTCGCCCATCGCACCGACGAGTGACCGCATGACCGAGCGACCCAACCCCTTTCCGCGGTATTCGGGTGCAACGCAGACGGACGCGACTGCTCCCGACGGCACGAGACGGCCTCCGATGTGTTGCTCGCACGCAAACGCCAGCGCGCCTGCGACGACCCGATCGTCCTCAAACGCGCACCTGGCGATGGCGGAGTGCCGCACGGAGGCGATGTACTCAGCCGTCTCCTCAGGCGTCGTCGCGAATGCCTGCCCTTCGATGGCCGTGAACTGCTCCCAGTGCGCGTCGCTGACGGGTGCCGTCACGGTCATTCGTCGTCCTCCCAGTCGGGCTCGGCGGTCAGGGAGACGTACGCGCGCCACTCGCGCAGGATCACCTTGACGTCCCGCCGGTGGATGTCCGGGCGAGTCTGCTTGAGGAGTTCCACCGCGAGCGCATCGCCATCTGGTCGGGGTGGATCCTGCAGCTCGACCAATACGCCCCAGATGTGGTCCTCATGCAGCTTCGGGCGCTCCGACAGGATGTAGTCGACGGCCTCGCCGAGGTCTGCCTCGTCGCTCACCGCCGTAGCTCCGGCCCCGAGACTTCGCGGTCGTACGTATCGGATGTGATGCCGATGTCGCGGAGCTCGACCTTGCGCACTCGCGCGGTCGGGGTCTTGGGCAACTCGGACACGACGCGCACGTAGCGCGGCACCGCGAAGTACGGCATCCGGTCCGCGCAATGCGTCAGCAAAGCGTGGTGGTCCACCTCGCCGTCGCGTGGCACCACACACACCAAGATCTCGTCCTCGGCACCCGCGCCTTCGCCGGCCTTGACACCGATCGCCGCAGCCTCGAGCACTTGCGGGTGCCCCGCGACGACCGTCTCGACCTCCATGGACGACACGTTCTCGCCCCGGCGGCGAATGTAGTCCTTGACCCGGTCCATGAAGTAGACGTAGCCGTCGACATCCATCCGGCCCAGGTCGCCGGTGTGGAGTTTGAGGTTGCGGAAATCCTCGGCGGTCTTCTCGGGCATCCCCGCGTAGGTGCGCATGACGATGTTGGGGATCTCCATGTCGACGACGATCTCGCCCGCGGTTTCGGGTGGCAGCGGCATGTCGTCCTCGGGATTGACGATCGAGATGCGGAAGCCGGGAGTCGCCAAGCCGCATGAGCCGGCCCGTACCGGTCGACCCGGCGGGTGGTAGGTGACCATGCCGGTCTCGGTCAGCCCGTACCCCTCGGTGAACCGGATGCCGAAGCGCTCCTGGAACTCCTCGAAGATGTCCTTGGGCGCCGGCATCGCCATGATCTGGCGGACGCGGTGCGCGCGATCCAGGCCGCCCGGTGGCGTGTTCCAGATGAAGTAGTTGATCGCGCTGACCGTGTTGAGCACTGTCGCATCGGCGTCGATGACCTGCCGCCAGAAGTTCTGGCCGGAATAGCGGGCCGAGAAGGCGACGCGCGCGCCGGCGATCATCGCCGGGTAGGCCGCCAGCACCTGGGCGTTCGAGTGAAACAGCGGCAGGCACGAGAACAGCGTGTCGGCCTCGGAGACCTCGCACACGTTGTTGTACGTGCGGCCCGAGAAGTAGTCGGATGCTTGCTGCTTGACCGCGCCTTTGCTCCGCCCGGTCGTCCCCGACGTGAACATGATGCGGGCGTCGTCGGTCCAGCGCACCTCGACATCCGGCTCGGCGTCCGATGCGTCCCACAGCGCGTCGAACGGCTCCCATCGCACCCCCGGCTCAGGACCGGTCGCCTCGATCGACCGCCACACCAATACGTGCTCCAAGTGGGGCAGTTCTCCGGCGATCCGGTCAAGTCGATCCAGGAACTCGTCGCTGATGATCAAGAACCGCGACTGCGGCAGGTTGACGACCCAGGTCAGGAAATCCCCGCGGTAGGCCGTGTTGACAGGGCACTGCACACCGCCGGCCTTCTGGATCCCGAACCACGCCGGCAGGTTGTCCTCGCAGTTGGGCATCAACATCGAGACGGCCTCGCCTGTGCGGAGCCCCCTGGCGATCAGTGCGTTTGCGATGCGGTTGGTCCGAGCGTTGACCTCGCCGTAGCTCAACCATGCGCCGTCACCGAATCGCAGGTAGTCGCGGTCGGGATGTTCGTCCGCGCGCTCACGCAGGATGCGCGGCAGCACCCACCCGGTGGGGTCCTCCTGCCGATACCAGTCGCTCCATTCACTCACGGTCCGGAAGTGAACCACACCGCGGCGGATTCGGCGCCTCGATCGCCGGCTCGGGCGCTGGTTTCGAGACAGGGCGGGGTCTGTCGCGGATCAGTCATGGGCGACGACGCCTGCTCAAGTATCGGTCGGCGCGGTCGATGCCATGGGGCGATGCGTGAATCCAATCTGGTCATGGTCGAGGGAATGCGCCAGACCCGAGCGGCGTTGGGGCGATGGCGACGCGCGCCGTGGCCGACGCTTGGCGGTTGGTTCGCGGGCAGCCTGGCGGTCGCGCTCTCGCTCCTGGTTGCGACGTGGCTCGTCGCGCAGTTCGCATCCGTCGATCGGACTCAGTTCGACGCGTCAGGGGTGACCGAGTCGGGGACGTTTGCGGACGTGCGGTTTCTGTTGGGTCGCAACGGGTTGGTCCTGGCGCTGCACGCGCTGGCATGTGTGGCGGGGTTCATCGCACGGAGTTCTCTGCCGCTCGAGGCGGATCGATACACCGGGACGTGGCGACGAATGCACGACCGGGTGGGAACGGCCGCGCTGACGTTCGTGTTCGCTGCAACGTTCGTGTCGCTTGCCACGCAGGCCGTCGCGCTCGGTCGGGCGACTGCGACCTACTCGGCCGAGTTGGATGTCTCGCCTGCGTTGTTCTTGGTGTCACGATTGGCGCATGCCCTCCCGGAGCTCGTGGCGCTGTTCCTTCCGCTCGCCGCCTGGCTCGTCGTGAGTCGGCGTGGCCAGTGGCAGGATCTGCTCGCGGTGACGCTGGTCACGGTCGCGATCGCCGTGCCGATCCTCGTGGGCTCAGCGTTCGTCGAGGTGTACATCTCGCCTCATCTGGTGCCTGGAGGCTGACCCTCAGCTCGTGAGGAAGCCCAGAGTCGGCACCGTCGGGCCGTCCGGGTTGTACTCGAGTCCGACGGCACCGTCATAGCCGGTCCGTGACAGCGCACTCACGAACGCGTCGATTGCAACCTCGCCGGTGCCGGGAGCTCCGCGGCCGGGGTTGTCGGCGTACTGCACGTGGCCGATCGCGTCAGCGAACGTGCCGACATCGTCGACGGGATCGCCGCCACCGCGTGCGCAGTGGTAGGCGTCAAAGAGCATCCACACGTTCGGGTGATCGACTCGGGCCAGCAACGCTGCGACTGCGGCGGGGGTTGGGAGCACGTACCGGGGGACGTCGAGGGCGTTGATGGGTTCGATGACGATCCGTCGGCCCGAGGCGGCGGCCACGTTGCCGCATTCTCGGGAGATCGCAACGACATGGTCGAGCTGCATCGCCGCCGGACGGTCATCGACGAGGAGCCCCGGCAACACGTTGATGTTCGGGCAGTCGACCCGCTCGGCAAGCGCCAGGGCGGCGCGCACCGCTGTCAACGTGTCGTCGTCGCGTTCGACCAGGTTGCAGAAGCCACGCTCGCCGGCCACGATGTCGCCGCAATCTGCATTGATGCAGCTGACTCCGACGCCGGCCGCGCGGACCGCCTCGACCCAGGCGTCCAGGTCCTCGGCCGGTGGCCACCACGATTCGACCAACGCGAACCCGGCGGCGGCAGCCGCCGCGGGCCGGTCGAGTGGGGGATGCTCGGTGAACAACATCGAGACATGCGCAGACCAGCGGATCATCGCGGCAATCGTAGGGCGTCATTCGGCGACGTGCTCAACCACGCGCGACGGTCAATCACGATCGTGCACACGGCCAAGTGGCCGCGGAGCCGCCTGCCCGGCGCCGACGGACGGCGCAGCGCTACCCCGGGTCCACCAGCGCCTTGCGCTTGGCGGCAATCTCGCGTCCGTTGGTCAAGGCTTCGGCGCGCAGACGGGCGACGGCCTCGGGGTCGGCGCGTGTCCACTCCTGCAGGGCCTCGCCGTGTTCGGCGGGGGCGGTAATCGCGGCGGGCGCGGTGGTGTCGTTCGCCAGGTGCGGGAACAGCAGGTCGCAGATCTTCGCGAACGTTGCAAGACCGCCCAGGTCGGCGGTGGCCAATGGGCCCGCCGCGGTCCAGCGCGGGGCGAGGCCGTCAGACACCGCTGCGTCGATGTCGGCGGCGCTCGCGACCCCCGTCTCCAACATATGCAGGCACTCGCGCAGGACCGCGAACTGGATGCGGTTCCAGATGAACCCCGGCACGTCGCGCCGGGCCACCAGCGGCGTCTTTCCCATCCGGGTCGCGACGTCGCGAAGGAGCGCCGTCGTTCCCGCTGCGGTCGCCGGTCCCGGGATGATCTCCACGACGCCCGTCAGGTGACCGGGTTTGAGGAAATGGAAGCCGGCGAACCGTTGTGGTCGAGCGAGCGACGTTGCGATCTCAGCGATTGTCAGACTCGATGTGTTGGTCGCGATGACCGCCGCCGGGTGACACCACGGTTCGATCCGCCGCAGCAGCGCGTGTTTGGTGTCCAGGTCCTCGACGACGGTCTCGACGATCAGGTCGACCCCGTCGAATGTGGGCGTGTCGATGGGTGCCGGTGTCACCGGCCGCCCGCCCGCCAAGTCGGTGGCGCGTCCCGCGGCGCCGTCGCGCTGGGCGGGCGCGCGTCCCGCGATCGTCGTGTCGTAGCCCGCCATCGCGAACGCGGCGGCAAGCTCCGGCCCCATGGAGCCCGTTCCGATGACGACGACTCGCATTGGCTCACTCCCCGCGGGAGCGCTGCAGCTCGATGACCCGGCCGATCAGTTTGATGACGTTCTGGTCGCCGGTCACTCGGACGACGCCCTTGTCGAAGGCCGTCACCCAGTCGGTCAGATGCCCTTTTTCGGCGAGCAGGTTGAACGCGGGCCGATCGATGGCGACGGCGACCCTTCCGTCGGCTGCGGGATCGCGCGTCACCTTGGGGCCCGGGGTTTCGACCCGCCACATGGCCGGGCCACCGCGTTCGCGTAACTCCAAGCGAAAGACCATCGCCAACTTTCGTAGTGCGGGGACCTCGTCCACGAGGCGTGAGACGGAGCTTTCGATGAGCGTTTTGGTGTCTTTGGTCGCCATGGCGGGATCCTCGCAGATGTGGCGCCTCCTCTGGTACAGTCCCTCGGCCCGTCACACGACCGGAGGATGTACGCGTGGGCAAGACCGGCCAACGTATCGCCGTGACGTTTGCATGTCAGGACTGCAAGCGTCGTAACTACCAGAGCAACAAGAGCAGGCGAAACACGCCAGACCGTGTCGAGCTGAGTAAGTTCTGCCGGTGGTGTGGCAAGCACACCCAGCACAAAGAGACGAGGTAGGAGCCCCTCCCTCCATGTAGAGGGTCGTAGCTCAACTGGTAGAGCACCGGTCTCCAAAACCGGGGGTTGGGGGTTCGAGTCCCTCCGGCCCTGCCTCCTTCACTGACTTCATATGGCACGCAAACGACGCACAGACAACGAGGACGACGGCCAGGGCAAGAAGCCCGCGGAGGCCGACGCGCGTCCCGCCAAGCGGTCGGCCTCTGGAGGCGCGGGCGCAGCAGCCCGGGCGCGTCCAGGGCCGCAGGCCAAAACGCCCAAAGCCGGCTCGGTCACCAAGGCCGTTCAGCAAGGACGATTCACACGGTTCTTCCAGGAGGTCGTGGCAGAACTCAGAAAAGTGAGCTGGCCGACCCGAAACCAATTGATACAGGCGACGGCGGTCGTGATCGTCGCTGTTGCCATCATCGCCGCGTTCCTCGGACTGGCCGACCAGGCGTCCGCCTGGATCGTCAGAAGAGTCTTCTAGAGCGCGTCGTCTAAGCGAGAGGCAATCTTTGCTCCACTGGTACGTCATCAACACCTATTCCGGCCACGAGGCCAAGGTCAAAGCCAACCTGCAGCACCGGATCACATCCGCGGCACAGGACCACGTCGTGCGTCAGATCGTCATCCCGACCGAGCAGGTCGTCGAGACGAAGGACGGCCAAAAGGTGACGACCGAGAAGCGGGTGCTTCCCGGGTACGTGCTGGTGCAGATGGACATGACCGACGATTCGTGGTCGCTCGTCAAGAACACACCTGGCGTGACCGGGTTCGTCGGTGCCGGCAACAAGCCCGCACCGCTCAGCCGTGAGGAGATCGACCACCTGTTGCGCACGCCCACCGAACAGAAGCCCCGCGCACGCGCGGACTTCGAAGAGGGCGAGACGGTCAAGATCATCGCGGGTCCGTTGTCGGACTTCACCGGCGAGATCGCAGAAATCAATCATGAGCAGGGTCGTTTGAAGGTCCTGGTCAGTATCTTTGGTCGTGAGACACCGGCCGAGCTGTCGTTCGACCAGGTCAAGAAGCTGTCGTAACCCAAGCGTCCCCATACGGGGGCGCCGAATTCGAGGACGTGCATGGCAAAGAAGGTCCTTCAGATCGTCAAGCTGCAGATTCCCGGTGCCGGGGCAACCCCGGCCCCGCCGGTCGGCCCTGCCCTGGGTGGCGCCGGCATCAACATCCCGGAGTTCTGCAAGGCGTTCAACGAGCGCACACAGGGTGACGCGGGAACGATCATCCCCGTCGAGATCTCGGTGTTCGAGGACCGATCGTTCACGTTCGTCACCAAGACACCGCCGGCCGCAATCCTGATCAAGCAGGCCATCAGCCTGGACAAGGGTTCGCCCGAATCACACAAGACCAAAGTCGGCCACCTGACGCGTGATCAGCTCCGTTCGATCGCCGAGCAGAAGATGCCCGACCTCAACGCGAACGACATCGACGCGGCGATGCGGGTCATCGCCGGTACCGCCCGCAGCATGGGCGTCACAGTGGACGCCGAGTAGGAGACCGAGGACACAGATGCCCAAGCATGGAAAGAAATACCGGACCGCCGACGCGGCCATCGTCGCAGGTTCGCTCTACAGCCCACTGGACGCAATGAAGTTGATCAAAGATCAGGAGCTGACCCGCTTCGACGCGACCGTCGAGGTGCACTTTCGTCTCGGCGTCAACGTCCGCCACGCCGACCAGCAGTTGCGCGGGACCATTGCGCTCCCGCACGGCACCGGTCGCTCGGTGACCGTCGCGGTGTTCGCAGAGGGCGACAAGGCCCGTGAGGCCGAGGCCGCAGGCGCCGACGTCGTCGGTGGAGCGGACCTCGCCAAGCGGGTCGCGGAGGGGTTCACCGACTTCGACGTCGCGATCGCCACGCCGGACATGATGGGCGAGGTCGGCAAGCTCGGTCGCGTCCTCGGCCCGGCAGGCAAGATGCCCAACCCCAAGACCGGCACAGTCACGTTCGACATCGCGAAGGCCGTCGAAGACGTCAAGGGCGGCAAGGTGGAGTACCGCACGGACCGCACCGGCATCGTGCACCTGGGCATCGGTAAGCGCTCGTTCAGCACCGAGCAGTTGATCGAGAACTACCAGATGGTGCTCGACGAGATCCTGCGGTCCAAGCCCGCTGCCACCAAAGGCCGATACATCAAGTCGATCACGCTGACCCAGACGATGGGCCCCGGCATCCCGGTCGACACGACGCGGACCATCAACCTGCTCGAGGAGGTCGCGGCGTAGCGCGCGCGACCACTCGAGAGGGGTCCGACCAGAGACCCACGGGGGTGGCGAATGCCACCTGAAACCGGCCGAAAGGCCCCCCGTGCGAGGTTGGCGAAACAAGGTTCCGGCGTCCGCGTCGGACCTCGTGTCGTCGCCATGCGGGGCGAATGTATACGAGGGAGGTGACAAAGCTGAACCGCGATGAGAAGGGCCAGGTAGTGGCTGAGGTCGTCGAGCGCCTTGAGCGCACCGAGACCATCATGACCACCGACTTCCGGGGCCTCACGGTGGCACAGCTCGCGGATCTCCGCGGCAGGCTGCGCGATGCCGAGGCAGAGATGACGGTGGTCAAGAACACCCTGTCGCGGCGCGCTGCCGACCAGACCGGTCGCTCGGCGCTGCTGCCATATCTGCAAGGACCAACCGGCTTGGTGTGGGTCAACGGCGACCCCGCCCAGGCGGCCAAAGCACTGTCGGACTTCGCGAAAGTCCACAAGGACGTCTTCACGATTCGTGGCGGCGTGCTCGGATCCGAAGATCTTCCGGCCGAGAGCATCGTCCGTCTTGCGAGCCTGCCGTCGCGTGAGCAGATGCTTGCGCAGCTTGCCGGTGCGCTTGCTTCACCGATCTCAGGGCTGGCAGGACGCCTCAACGGCCTGATCGAAAAGATGGCACGCACACTCGCAGCCGTCCGTGACTCTGGTTCGCTCGCCCCTGGCGAGGCTCCGGTCGAAGCGACACAGGCAGCGGCCGAGGTCGAGGTCGCACCGGAGGAAACCGAGGCTCCGGCCGAGGTGGCAGACGCACAGGAGGACGTCGCCGAGGCAGTTGTCGCGCCTGAGGCAGCGGCAGTGACCGCGGAGGACTCCTCCGTTGAGGCCGCTCCGGGCGACGTGACGGAGGCCGATGTGGCCGAGACAGATGACGCAGCGGGCGACACGCCCGCACCGGACGCGCCCGCGGAGGGCGAGCCCGAGACCCCCGAAAGCTGATCAACCCGAAATCACGAGGAGTACAACACGATGGCGATGACGACTGACGAATGGATTGAGGAGCTCAAGGGGATTTCGGTTCTCGAGCTCTCCGAGCGGATCAAGGCGCTCGAAGAGGTATTCGGTGTGACGGCTGCGGCTCCGGTCGCAGCTGCGGCTGCACCGGCTGCGGGCGATGGGGGAGGCGCTGCCGAAGAGGAGCAGACCGCCTTCACGGTCGTGCTCGAGGCAGCCGGGGACAAGAAGATCCAGGTGATCAAGGTCGTGCGGCAGATCACCGGTTTGGGTCTCAAGGAGGCCAAGGACCTGGTCGACAGCGCCCAGAGCAATGTCAAGGAGGGTGTCCAGAAGGACGAGGCCGACAAGGTCAAGGGCGACCTCGAAGAAGCCGGCGCGTCGGTCAGCGTCAAGTAGCTTCTGCGCGGGCCCTGAGGGTGTCGGCGCCGTCGCCGTGTTGAACGCGCGGCGGCGGCCCCGACCCTGTGTGCCACGCCCCAAAGGGAGCGGGACACCTCAGGAATTGAGCGTTTGCTGCCGATGTTCACTCTGGAGGAGCAGATCCGTCTGTCCAGGCGGTGTGTTCGGAAGTTCGAGGTGTCGGAGTATCGGCCAGGCGATGGCGGTTGCATGGACGCGACGGCTTCACCTCACGGACGAGGAACGAGTGATGAGACCGACACGACGTCGCGTTCAGCGAGGATGGCAACGGTGCGTCAGCGCTGCGGTTGCGGCGTCGGCGGTGGTACTCCCGTTGTCTGCAGGCGCGACCACATCCGCTCGATCGGCCCAGTTGGTCTCGGTCATCGTTCAGGAGCGTCCCGCGGCAGGTGACGGCCCCGAGCAGGCCGTGACGCGGCTCGGCGGTCGTGTGGTCCGTCAGATCCTGCTGATCCACGGGTTCTCGGCACGCCTGCCGGGCACGGCGATCGCCGCGCTGCGCGGCATGCGTGGCGTCCGGTCCGTGGCCCTGGACCGGCACTCCCCAACGTGACAGCCGCAGCCCGGGGCGCAGGTGCTGTGGACCTCAGGCGCCGCGCCGGCTGACATCCGGGGCCGTCGGTCAGGCGGGGGGTGCGACGTGCGTCAGGCCGGCTGGGATCGGTCGGTACTCGCCGAACCACTCGCGTCGTGGGTGACGCTCCGCGGCGATGCCTCGGGCGATCCCGGTCACGACGTTCGTGTGATGGAGCGCATCGCGACGTGCCTCATGGCTGTGCGTCTGCAGCTCGAAGTAGCGCTCGAGTGTGCCGTCGCCTCCGATGCCCACGCCCAGGTCGGTGCACATTTGGGTCCGGAGCTCGGTGTGGTCGTCAAGGAGCTCTGCGACGACTGCGCCCGGCAGGCTGCGCCACAGAAGCCGCTTGGTCTGCATGAACGCAACGGCCACCGGCAGGGGCTCCTGCGACGTGGTCTGGAGCGACCAGCCGTCGTCCAACAAACTCGTCAGGGTCGTCGTCACCGGCGTGGCCCGCCCCTTGCGCCGGACCTGGTTGACCTCGGCGTAGACGCACTGGTCGGTGTGGACCAACACGCGAGCCAGTCCCGTCGGCGCCTTCGGGTAGACGATCGTGTAGTCGGCCACCGGCAGAAAGCCGAGTGTCTCGAGCGCGCTCAAATCGTGATGGAACGCGTCCGCGTCGAGCCAGGGATGATCGACGGGTCGTGACGGCGAAAACGTGAGTGCCTCGGGAATCCCGGAGCGGACGGCGGCTCGGACACGCAACAGTTCGAGGCCGGTCACCGCTGCTCCCGCGCTCACTGCAGCGACTGGGCCGAATGCCCACCATGCGACACCGGCCGGCGCTGCGGTCATACATCCGGCCCGGGCTGCGAGTTGGTGGAAGAGGCGTTGCCGTGAAGCCATCGATGCTCGTATCGGCCTGCGGAGGCCACAACCTGAGGGATCTGAGGCCAGTGGCGCTGGACCGCCGCCGCTGCGTCTGCTTTCCTGCTGCCGATGGGATGGCGTCGCAACGCGATGATCGTTGTGGCCGTCGGTGCGTGCGTTGCGCCGATGGCGTCGGCCGCGCGGACGCAACCGAGGCCGCCTGGCGTGTCGGTCAGCGTGTTGACGGCGCCGGGGCAGACCCGTGCGGTGCAGGCGACGCTCCGTGCTCGTGGCATTCACGTCGATCGGCGTGCGGGCCGGCGACTGCAGGTCGTCGTGCGGCGCACTGCGGAGCGTCGCGCGATTGCGGCGCTGCCCGGAGTCGCCACGGTGGCAGTGCCATCCTCCGCGTACGGGGACGCTGTGATCAGCCAAGGCGTTGATCGCACAGGGGCATCCGCGCTCAGCGATGTCGCAGCCGACGGGGCGGGTCTTCGGATCGCGGTGGTCGACCTTGGGTTCGGCACGTCGCTGGCCACGTTGCAGGCGACCGGAGAGTTGCCGCCGGCGTCCCGTCTCGTCCAGCAATCGTTCGATCCGGCTGCCGGCATCTACGGCACCAACGCCTACGGCAACCTGACCGACCACGGCCAGCTGGTCGCCCAGACCATCTACGACTACGCCCCCCGCGCGACGTACCTGTTCGTCAATTACCACACGCCGGACGACTTCGTTGCGGCGGTGGATTGGCTCGCGACACAGCACGTGGACGTCGTTGTGCATTCCAACAACTTCCTGGACGGGCCGTTTGACGGGACGAGCGCACCCGCGCGGGCCGTGGACCGCGCCGCCGCCGCCGGCATCCTGTGGTTCAACTCCGCCGGTAACTACGGCGAGAAGCACTGGGGTGGTGCGTGGGTGGACAATGACGGCGATCGGGTGCTCGATTGGCCGGGATCGCAGCCGTGGACCCTCACACACGAGGCCAGCCAGGCGTTGACGTTCCACCTCTCGTGGACCAATCCGGTCGGGGCCCCCAAGAGCGATGTCGACCTCGTCCTCGAACAGCGGCAGCTGGATGGAAGCTGGAAGGCGATCGCCTCCTCGACCGACAAGCAGCTGGAGGGCGCTCCGCCGTCCGAGCGCATCAACGGCCTACGCCCCTCGGTCGCCGGGGAGTTCCGCCTTCGTGCCGTCCTGGTCTCGGGACCACCGCCTGCGGGAACCCTCGCCCTGTACTCACGCGAGGACGACATTCTGTCCTGGAGTGGTTCGGCGCTCGGCAGCGTTCCGACCCCGGCTGACGCCGCAGGCAGCATCAGCATCGCGGCGATCGATTTTCGCGGCAACACCCTTGCCCGCTATTCATCGCGGGGACCAACCGCGGACGGGCGTCTGAAACCCGACCTCGCCGCACCCACCGGGACCAGCCTTGCGAATGCAGCGGGCGATCCCCGGGATGTCGGGGGAACCTCGATCGCAGCGCCCAATGCCGCAGGTGCCGCAGCCATCGCCCTGGGCGCGATGCGTCGCTCCGGGCTCCATCCAACCGTCGCCGAGATGCGGGCGCTCCTGACACGCGATGCGCTCGACCTGGGCGATCCCGGCCCGGATCCCACGTTTGGCGCCGGCAGGCTCCGCGTCGATCTGGAACCTCCCGAGTTGCGCACGGTCCTCGGGCTCTCGCGTCGACCGATGCGTGGCACTGCGACACTCGCCGTCGTGGCGACGGATGCCGGGCAGGTTTCGACCTGGGCGTTGATCGTCGATGGAGCCCGGCGCCGTTCAGGTCACGCCGGCAGGGAACTGCTCGACATCCGGGTCGGCACACGCGAGCTGGTCGACGGCCCGCACGCGCTGGCCCTCGAGGTCGGCGATGCGGTTGGCAACCTCAGCCGCCGCACGTGGCGTGTCGTGATCGACAACACCGCGCCGACGCTGCTCATCGACGCGGTCGATGTGCTGGCGGCACAGACCGTGAGCGTCGCCGGACGCCCCGAACCGCGGCATCCCGTCCGCGTGACGTTCTCGGTGGGAGACGGCATCAGCCGCACCGTCCGGGTCGCGATGTCGGTCACGAAGCTGCCTCGCGGGCCGCAATCGGGCCGGGAGGTGGCGATCCCCGTCGACGTCCCGCAGGCCCTGGGACTCGGCACGTTCGCACCCGGTACATATCGATTGCGGGTCACCGCAACCGACGAAGCCGGCAACCGAACATCAGTAACCCGGACGTTTCGCATACGCGCATAGCCCGAATCCTCAGCCGCCGAGGTTGTTTGGGCCGCCCGCAGGCCGGGTCATAGGCCGACTGAGTGCCGTGTCGGAGGCGGCGCAATCGGAACTCCTCGGGGCTGGACATCCACCCGCCCGATAGCGCAGAATTCCCGGCGGTAGATGGAAACGCACGAGGAGGATCACGTATGCCGCTGGACGCTGATGTCAAGAGCAAGCTTCGAGACCGGGTTTCGACCGCGAACAAGGCGAACGTGAGCGACGTCGTCGCCGAGGTCGAGGCTGCGCGCGCCGGGCTCGCCGCGGATGACAAGGACCACGCTCGTTTGGGCGGCTGGCTCGAGGACCTCGCGATCATTCAGGGCGGCGGCGTCCCCGGCAAGTTCTAGGACGCCGTCCACTGGATTGGGGTCCTCACTGGTACTCCATGACGAGAAGCGCCCGAGTGCCCGGCGCGAGGGCTTCGTAGACGTGGGGGACGTCGCCGGCGAACACGGCGTAGTCCCCCGGTTCGATGACGACTTCTTGTCCGAGCGGGCCTAAACGCATCTGACCGGCCGCGCAAACCACGTGTTCGATCGTCCCTGGGGCGTGCGCGTCAACGGTGCGCGCGCGCGCCGGCTCGGCTTCGAGTATGTAGAGGTCCCGTGCGCTGCGTTGCGATGTCGACGCCAGCAATCGCACGGCGTGCCTGCCATCGCGTCCGAAGTCGACACGCGCACCTTCGCCCGCCTTGATCAGGCGAACCGATGTCTCGGATTGCGTGATGAGTTGGCCGAACGGCGTGCCGAGGGCGACGGCCAGTGCCCAGAGGGTCTCGATGTTGGGGTTGGCGGTGCCGGATTCGAGGGCTGACACCGTCGACTTGGAGAGACCTGCGCGTTGCGCGAGTTGACCGATCGACAGTTCAGCCCCCGCACGGAGCCTGCGGAGGTTGGCGGCGACCAGTGCGCCGATCGTGTGCGGGTCATGAGGTTGCGAACCAGCCACGTCGTGTCCATTATAACGAACGATGCGTACGTTTGAACGAACTATCGTCAGGGACTCGGCCACGATCGCGCTGGCCGCAGCGATGGTCGGCGTATCGTTTGGGGTCGTCGCGGCCGGAAAGGGGATCCCATTCGAGAAGATCCAGTTCATGTCGCTGACCGTGTTCGCGGGGGGCTCCCAGTTCGTGCTCGTCGGCGGTGTTGGGAGCGGCGTTGCCGCCGCGGTCGTCGCGGGCTTGGTGCTCAATGCGCGGCACATCGCGTTCGGCCTGTCGCTCGCGCCCGTCCTGGACGGTCCGTTGTGGCGTCGCGCGTTGTCGAGTCAGATCGTCATCGACGAATCGACCGTCTATGCGCTCGCCCAGCCCGAGCTTCGGCTCGCACGCCAAGGGTTCTACGCCGTCGGCGTGTTCTTGTTCGTCTCCTGGCAGGTGGGCACCGCGATCGGCGCGCTTGCCGGTGAGGCCATTGACTACAAGGCCTTCGGGATCGACGCGGCATTCCCGGCCGGTCTCCTCGCGATGCTGGGCCCACAGCTCAACTCACGGAGTGCGCGGCTCGCGGCGGTACTCGGCGCGGCGATCGCCGTGGCCTCAACACCGCTCCTGCCACGAGGTGTGCCGATCTTGGTCGCGGCGGTCGGAGGCCTCATCGCGTTTGCGGTCGACACGCCTGCAGAGTCTGCATGAGCTGGGCGGCGATCTTGATTCTGGCGGTGGGAACCTATGCCATGAAGGCACTCGGACCGGTGGTGCTTGGTCGCCGCGTGGTTCCGATACGGCTGCAGCGCCTGTTTCTGTTGCTCGCGGTCGCGCTCCTGTCCGCCCTCATCGCACTCTCGACGCTGGCGGATGGCGCCCGGTTGACGTTTGACGTCCCTTTGGTCGCCGGCGTCAGCGTCGCCGGCATCGCCCTTTTGCGCAAAGCCCCGTTCGTCGTGGTGGTGATCCTGGCCGGTGCTGTGGCCGCGGGGCTGCGCGCGTTCTAAGCGCCGTGTTACCGGCGGCGGGTTGGGGGGCGACCCCAGGCGCTGCCCAATATCCGCTGCAGGCGGCGGGTCTCGGCGATCGCGTTGAGTGGCCGTCGATCGCTTCCGAGGGACTCGGTCCGGCGCAACCGGCTGGCGCGGCCCTCACGAACCTCGATCCAGCGTTCGTAGTCGTTGATGAGCGAGACCATCAGCTCGGCAGTGTGCAGCGATGGGTCGCCGCCGTCGAACGGGGCCCCGTTGAACAGCAGCGCCTCGTCGTCCGGGCGGTACGCCAACTCGCCATGCACCGGGTGGCGGGCGCGAATCCCGTCCGCGCCCACGCGGACCTTCAGCTGATGCCATTCGCGTTTGAGCACGCCGTCCTCGACCGCAGGGCGAAAACCGTACGCCCGCATCCGCCGCCGCTCAGCCGGTTGCAGCCACAGCGAGTACGCCATGCGGACGATGGGGACAAGCTCGTTGCTCCAGCCGCCCGCCGGTTCTGGCCCAGTCGGGGAAGGCAGTCCGTCAGGCACCCACCAAGTATGCACGCCCACAGGCCTGCCGTCCCGTGCCGGTCAGATCGGCAGCGAAAAACGATCGCACAAAGGTCTCGTCGTTGACGGGAGAGTGTGCTACCCTTCCCGGTTGCGCTTTGTACCGCCGCCGCCTTCCCTTCGCTCCCACCGAAAAGCTCACGTCAGGAGGTCTCAGGACTTGAGCACCCTTAAGCCTGCCCGTGGTCGACGCTCGTTTTCGCGCCTCGACAAGGTTCTCGAAGTTCCGCATCTCATCAACATCCAGCGGAAGTCCTACGAATGGTTCCTCAATGAGGGACTCCGCGAAACGATCGACGACATCTCGCCGATCATGGATTTCACCGGAACACTCGCCGTCGACTTCGGTCCGTACACCCTTGGTGGGTGGCAGCCGGGAGAGCCGTTTGAGTACATCCAAGCGAACAACCCGATCAAAGAGTGCCGCGAGAAGGATCTGACCTACGCGGCGCCGCTGACGATCGAGGTGAGCTTCGTCAACCAGGAGACCGGCGAGATCCGCCGCCAGAAGGTCTTCATGGGTGACCTCCCCCTCATGACCGACTGGGGCACGTTCATCATCAACGGCACCGAGCGCGTGATCGTGACGCAGCTCGTGCGCTCGCCGGGTGCCTACGTCATGGAGCCCAAGGACCGCGAGAAGCAGGTCTTCATCGCCAACCTCATGCCGGCACGTGGTTCGTGGCTCGAGCTCGAGGTCGACAAGAAGGGCCTCGTCAACGTCCGGATCGACCGCAAGCGCAAGCTGCCGGTGACGACGCTGTTGTTCGCGTTGGGCTACACGCGGGACGACATCCTCAACCTCTTTCCGCACCCCTTGGACAAGGCGCGCGTCAACCCGTTCATCGAATGGACGCTCGAGAAGGATCCGATCGAGGGCGAGCCGGTCACGGGCAACAAGAAGAGCCTCAAAGAGATCGAGGTCCACGCGACCGAGATGCAGAGCCTGTACGTCCAGATGCAGGCATCGCACGCCGACGAGAAGGCGCGCCTGCAGACCGAGATCGAGAAGCTCGAGAAGAAGATCGAGCAGCGCGCGGGCGAGACCATGCAGCACGCCCTGATCGAGGTCTTCAAGAAGCAGCGTCCGGGCGAGCCGCCGACGGTGGACACGTCGCGCTCACTGGTGCGGTCCTTGTTCTTCGACGCCAAGCGCTACGACCTGACCAAGGTCGGCCGCTACAAGCTCAACGCGCGCCTCAAGTCGGACCTCCCCACGTCGGTCCGCACGCTTGTGAGCCCGCGGTTCACGGGTGGGGTCGGCGGAATGAGCGACGACCTGGTGCGGCTCATCAAGGAGCTGGTGGACATGCCGGTCCGTCACGGCATTCCCGAGGAGTCCAAGGACTTCGCCGCCGACGCCGCGATGTTGCCGCGCAACGAGCTGTCACGCGAACTCGACGAGTACGAGCACTTCGGCAACCGCCGCCTGCGGACCGTGGGTGAGCTGATTCAGGAGGCCTTCCGAGTCGGGCTCTACCGCATGGAGCGTGTCGTGCGCGAGCGGATGAGCACCGAGGACCCCGATGCGATCACACCGCAGACGATCATCAACATCCGTCCGGTCGTGGCCGCGCTCAAGGAGTTCTTCGGCTCGTCGCAGCTGTCGCAGTTCATGGACCAGACCAACTCGCTCGCCGGGCTGACGCACCGTCGCCGCCTGTCGGCACTCGGTGCCGGTGGCTTGACGCGTGAGCGCGCTCCCATCGAGGTCCGCGACGTGCACACCACCCACTACGGGCGCATGTGTCCGATCGAGACGCCGGAAGGGCCCAACATCGGCCTGATCGGGTCGCTCTCGAGCTACGCCACGATCAACGAATACGGGTTCATCCAAACGCCGTACCGCAAGGTGGTCAAGGGGGTCGTCACCAGCGACGTCCACCGCCTGGACGCGACGCAGGAAGAGAACCAGATCATCGCGCAGGCCAATGCCGACATCGACGCCAAGGGCAAGCTGGTCGGCCCGGTGCTGTGTCGTAAGGGCGGCGAGCCGGTCATGGCGAACCCGACCGACGTGGACTTCATGGACGTCTCGCCCGAGCAGATCGTCTCGGTCGCGACGGCGTTGATCCCGTTCTTGGAGCACAACGACGCCAACCGCGCGCTGATGGGCGCCAACATGCAGCGCCAGGCAGTGCCGCTGATGATCACGGACGCCCCGCTGATCGGCACCGGCATGGAGCGCCGCGCAGCGATCGACACGGGTGACGTCGTGGTCAGCAAGATCGACGGCACGGTGGCATCGGTCGACGCCACGCACATCATCGTCGAGGACCGCAAGGGCGAGCTGTTCCGGGCGGACTTCGAGAAGTTCACGCGCTCCAACCAAGGCACGATGATCCACCAGAAGCCGATCGTGCGGATGGGACAGAAGGTGGCCGCGGGCGACGTGCTCGCCGACGGCAGCTCCACCAGCAACGGCGAGCTCGCGCTCGGCAAGAACATGCTGGTGGCGTTCATGAGCTGGGAGGGCTACAACTTCGAGGACGCGATCATCGTCTCGGAGCGCCTCGTCAAGGACGATGTGCTCTCCTCGATTCACATCGAGGAGTACGAGATCGATGCGCGGGCCACCAAGCTCGGCGCCGAGGAGATCACCCGCGACATCCCCAACCGCTCCGAGGAGTCGCTGCGCGACCTCGACGAGCGGGGCGTTGTACGGATCGGGGCCGAGGTCACGTCGGGCGATCTGCTCGTCGGCAAGGTCACACCAAAGGGTGAGACCGAGCTGACGGCCGAAGAGAAGCTCATCCGGGCGATCTTCAAGGAGAAGGCGGGTGAGGTTCGCGACACGTCGCTCAAGGTTCCGCACGGCGAGGGTGGCAAGGTCATCGACGTCAAGACGTTCAGCCGCGACAACGGTGACGACTTGCCACCGGGTGTCAACGAGCTGGTGCGCGTGTTCGTGGCCAAGCGCCGCAAGATCGCCGAGGGCGACAAGCTGGCTGGCCGTCACGGCAACAAGGGCGTCATCTCCAAGATCGTGCCCGAGGCCGACATGCCGTTCCTCGAGGACGGCACGCCCATCGACATGATCCTCAACCCGCTCGGCGTGCCGAGCCGGATGAACATCGGTCAGATCCTCGAGACCCACCTCGGGTGGGTCGCCAACGCCGGTTGGCACGAGGGCGGCAAGGCCACCAGTGATGAGAAGCCGGAGCGCACGTTCATCGCGACACCGGTGTTCGACGGCGCGACCCCGGGTGACGTGGACCAGGCGCTGATCGACTGGCAGGCGAGCCACCCCGACACCCCGATCAAGTTCAGCATCGACGATGGCGACCGTGATGGACGCCGCTGCTCGGGCAAGCTGCAGCTCTTCAACGGGCGTACCGGCGAGCCGTACGACGGCAAGATCACCGTCGGCTACATGTACATGCTCAAGCTGCTCCACCTGGTCGACGACAAGATCCACGCACGGTCGACCGGTCCGTACTCGCTCGTCACCCAGCAGCCGTTGGGTGGTAAGGCACAGTTCGGTGGACAGCGGTTCGGTGAGATGGAGGTGTGGGCGCTCGAGGCGTACGGCGCCGCATACACGCTTCAGGAAATGCTGACCATCAAGAGCGACGACACCGTCGGGCGCGTCAAGGCGTACGAAGCGATCGTCAAGGGCGAGAACATCCAGGAGCCCTCGATTCCCGAGAGCTTCAAGGTGCTCGTCAAGGAAATGCAGAGCCTCGGCCTGGACGTCAAGATCGAGGGCGACAGCGGTGAGGACATGCGTCGCGATGACGACGATGACCTGATCCGCGCGGCGGAGGAGCTCGGAATCGACCTCTCCGGTGGGCTGGGCGTCGGTCGCGCCGAGTTGGAGGACGGCGAAGCCGTGGCAGTGAGCGAGGACGGTGAGGCAGCGGTGGCGGTCGCGGACGAAGCCGCCGCAGATCCAGTGTCGGTGCCGGGTGACGCAGACGAGGCAAGCGGGGCAGAGGCGTAACGGCGTGCTCCGCGCCACGGCGCGGAGCCCCATCCCCATCCCCCCGTACGAGCTTCAATTCGAAAGGCAGATCCAAGCGTGATCGATATCAACAACTTTGAGTCCATCCGCATCGGTCTGGCGAGTCCCCGCCAGATCCGTCAGTGGTCGTCGGGCGAGGTCACGAAGCCGGAGACGATCAACTACCGCACACTCAAGCCCGAGAAGGACGGCTTGTTCTGCGAGAAGATCTTCGGTCCGACCAAGGACTGGGAGTGCTACTGCGGCAAGTACAAACGTGTCCGCTACAAGGGCATCATCTGTGAGCGCTGTGGCGTCGAGGTGACGCGCGCCAAGGTGCGCCGCGAGCGCATGGGCCACATCGACCTGGCCGCGCCGGTCAGCCACATCTGGTTCTTCAAGGGCGTTCCCAGCCGCATCGGCTACATCCTCGACCTGGCGCCGAAAGAGCTCGAGAAGGTTTTGTACTTCGCGGCCTCGATCATCACGTCGGTCGACGCCGAGAAGCGCGAAGCCGATCTGGACGTGCTGCAGACGCAGGTCGACGAGGCTGTCGAGCAGTACCAGCAGGACCGCGAGGAACGCCTGGCGGATCTGGCCGAGCGCCTTGAGCGCAGGGTCATCTGGCTGCGCGAAGGCACGATGGAAAAGTTTGACGACGAGGACATCTTCTGGGTCGAGGAGTTGGAGCGCGACCGTGCCGCCGAGGGTGGCGCGCGCAAGCGCGTGCTGACCGACGCCGACAAGCGTCAGGCCGAGACGGATCTGCGCAAAGAGACCGACATGTCCATCAAGGACGTCGAGCGCTACGCCGAGGAGGCCACCGAGCGCATCCGCGCCGCGTGGGACACGTTCCGCACGATCAAGGTCCGGCAGATCATCGGTGACGAGCAGCTCTTCCGTGAGATGCGGGAGCGGTTTGGCTCGCAGTACGGGTTCGGCGAGTACTTCAAGGGTGGCATGGGTGCCAGCGCGGTCCGCGACTTGCTCGAGGAGTTCGACCTGGAGCAGGAGTCACTCAACCTCCGCGAGACGATCAACACGTCAAAGGGCCAGCGCCATGCCAAGGCCCTCAAGCGGTTGCGTGTCGTCACGGCGTTCATCCGCAGCGACAACAAGCCGAACTGGATGATCCTCGAAGCGGTCCCGGTCATCCCACCGGAACTGCGCCCCATGGTGCAGCTCGACGGTGGCCGGTTCGCGACCAGCGACCTCAACGACCTGTACCGCCGCGTCATCAACCGCAACAACCGCCTCAAGCGGCTGTTGGACCTGGGCGCACCGGAGATCATCGTCAACAACGAGAAGCGCATGCTGCAGGAGGCCGTCGACGCGTTGCTCGACAACGGCCGTCGCGGTCGCGCGGTGACCGGTCCGGGCAACCGCCCGCTCAAGTCGCTGTCGGACATGCTCAAAGGCAAGCAGGGGCGCTTCCGCCAGAACCTGCTCGGCAAGCGCGTCGACTACTCGGGGCGCTCGGTCATCGTGGCCGGCCCCGAACTTCGCCTGCACCAGTGTGGGCTGCCCAAGCTGATGGCCCTGGAGCTCTTCAAGCCGTTCATCATGAGCCGGCTGGTCGAGCGCAGCCAGGTGCAGAACATCAAGGCCGCGAAGAAGCTCGTCGACTCCATGATCCCCGAGGTCTGGGACGTCTTGGAGGAGGTCATCGCAGAGCACCCCGTGCTGCTCAACCGCGCGCCGACGCTTCACCGTCTGGGCATCCAGGCGTTCGAGCCGGTGCTGGTCGAGGGCAAGGCGATCATGATCCACCCGCTCGTGTGTACGGCCTTCAACGCCGACTTCGACGGTGACCAGATGGCCGTCCACCTGCCGCTGTCGGTCGAGGCGCAGGCCGAGGCACGCATCTTGATGCTCTCGTCGAACAACATCCTGTCGCCGGCCCACGGGCGCCCGATCACGGTGCCCAGCCAGGACATGGTGCTCGGGCTCTACTACCTGACCTACTGCCGTACCCTCGACGTCCGTGAGAAGGGCAAGAAGGACGCGGTGTCGGTGCCCAAGGAGTTGACCGAACTGGTCGACGTCGCGGCGGGCCAGTGGGGTCTGCCCAAGGGCTACGAGGCGCTCATCGAAGGCGCCGAAGGTTGGACGACGGATCCGTTCAAGGTGCTCGGCATCACGCGTGCGCCGCGGGCGTTCCGCAACCTCTCCCAGGTTGTCTACGCGCTCGACACCAAGGTCATCGAACTTCAGGACGTCATCGACTTCCGTGAGGACGGCACCAGCTTGGTGACGACCGCAGGGCGGATCGTGTTCAACCAGGAGATCCGTCGCGCGCTCGTCGAGGCGGTCGGCCAGGAGGAGATCGAGCGCCTTCCGTTCGAGTTCCAGAACGTGGTGTTCGTCAAGCGCAACCTGGGTGAGTTCATCGAGCACCTGGTCAACCTGTACGGGCCGACCGCCGTCTCCGCAACCCTCGACGCGTTCAAGGCGCTGGGCTTCCGCTACGCCAGCCGCTCCGGCATCACGATTTCCAAGAACGATGTCGTGATCCCTCCCACCAAGGAGGCGATCATCAACAAGTACGAGGGTCAGGTCGACGAGATCCAGGGCTACTTCGACCGCGGCGAGATGAGTGAGGAAGAGCGCAAGCAGGCCGTTGTGGACCTGTGGGAGAAGGCGACCGACGAGGTGGCCGACGCGATGCGCGACCACTTGTTCCGCCTCAACCCGATCTACATGATGGCCAACTCCGGCGCGCGTGGATCGTTCAAGCAGATCCGCCAGCTGGCCGGTATGCGTGGCTGCATGACAAACCCCAAGGGTGAGACGATCGAACGCCCGATCAAGAGCAACTTCATGGAGGGGCTCTCGGTCCTCGAGTACTTCATCTCGACCCACGGTGCGCGTAAGGGTTTGGCCGACACCGCCCTCAAGACCGCAGACTCCGGGTACCTGACCCGGCGTCTCGTTGACGTCTCGCAGGACGTCATCGTCCGCGAGCGCGACTGCGGTACCGAAGAGGGCATCGAGCTGAGCCTGTTGCGTGACGATTCGGTCAACCCCAACCTGTCCGGACGCCTTGTCGCCGGGCCGGTCGTCGACTCGGTGACCGGCGAGGTTCTGGGCGACGTGCGGGGCAAGCGTCCGTCGGACGACGATCCCGACGCGGTTGCCGAGTGGGCAAGCAAGATGATCGGGCTCGACGAGGTCATCGAACTCGCCGCGCTGGGCAAGGCGCACCCCAAGGCGCTCATCAACGTCCGTTCGCCCATGAAGTGCCGCAGCGCCGTCGGTATCTGCGCGCATTGCTACGGGCGCAACCTCGGTTCGGGTCAGCTGTGCGAGCCGGGCGACGCGCTCGGCATCATCGCCGCGCAGTCCATCGGTGAGCCGGGAACCCAGCTGACGATGCGTACGTTCCACACCGGTGGTGTGGCCGGCGCCGACATCACGCAGGGGCTTCCCCGTGTTGTCGAACTCTTCGAGGCCCGCCGTCCCAAGGCCCTCGCGCAGGTCGCGAAGGTCGATGGTTGGGTGCGGCTGGAGGACGACGAGACCCGTCCGGGGAACGCGCGGATCGTCATCGTCGAACCGGTGTTCATGGAGACCGATGACGCCGGCACCGGTAAGCAGCGTTCGTCTGTCGGTGAGCACGTCTACGACTACATCAAGCGGACCCAGATCACCGTTGCCAACGGCCAGTGGGTCGATGCCGGTGACCTGATCACGATCGGATCGGCGTTCCCGCCTGACATCCTCGAGGCGACCTCTGGTGTGTTCCCACGCGTGACCGGCCGGGTCAAGAAGGTGACGTCTGAACGGGGTTCGGACGGTTGGTTCAAGATCGACGTCGACACGGCGGACGGCAAAGAGACCCGCTGGGCGCACATTCCGTCGAGCCGGGCGCCGTGGTTGCCCGAGGCCGGTATGGAAGTCCACGAGGACCACGCGGTGTTGCCCGCCGGCATCAAGCGGGAGCGCTCCACCAAGACCGAGCTGTACCTGGTCTCGGAGGTGCAGCACGTGTACCGCTCGCAGGGTGTGGACATCAACGACAAGCACATCGAGCTGATCGTTCGCCAGATGCTGCGCAAGGTCAAGGTCATGGACTCCGGTGGAACGCAGTTCCTGCCCGGTCAGCTCGTTGACAAGCCCGTGCTCTACCGCGAGAACGCGCGTATCGGGCTCGAGGTCCGTGAGCGTCTGATCGCCGAGAAATTCTCGGGCTCTGAGCGCGAGATGGAGGTGTTGATCGAGCAGGCGCAGGCGCAGTTCGACCCGCTCATCCTCGGTATCACCAAGGCATCGCTGGCGGTCGAGTCGTTCTTGTCGGCAGCGTCGTTCCAGGAGACCACGAAGGTCCTGACGGACGCGGCGCTCGAAGGCAAGGTCGACTATCTGCGCGGGCTCAAGGAGAACGTGATCATCGGCAAGCTCATCCCCGCTGCGACCGGTTTGCGCCGGTACCGTCAGCTGGAGATCGAGCCGGTGCGTCGCGCGCCTGCACTCCTCGAGTTCGACCTGGACGCACCGTTCTCGATGATCGATGACGGGGACGACGACTTCCTGATCGGCGACGGCGACGGTGGCACGTACACCTTCGAACCCGATTTCGGCCCCGAGCCGGAAGAGGCCGACGAGCAGCAGTAGTCGCTGGGTTCGTGGCCCGGGCGCCTCTGCCCGGGCCAGGCGTTTCTCGGATCGGGGCGAGCGATCGCGATCGGCTCAGTCGGTCTCGGCCTGCTCCAACCCCTTGGCGATCAGGAAGCCTCGGGCGCGTTCCGTCAGGGGGTAGCGGCTGACGATCTGCCAGAAGGCGGGGCCGTGGCCGTGGACTTCGAGGTGCGCCAACTCGTGCACGATGACGTAGTCCAGGACCCAGCCCGGAAACGTACTGAGCACGCGTGACAGACGGATGGTTCCGGTCGCCGGGCTACACGAGCCCCACCGGGTCGTCTGGTTGTCGACCCACTTGATCGATTGCGGTGCGGGGAGCCGGTAGCGATCCGCGAGTGTGGCCGCGCGAGTGGACAGATCGATCTCGTTTCCGGCGCGCTTGTTGGTGACCCGACGGACAAGGCGGGCCACGATGCGTGCCTCCTCGTCCGTGCCAAGCCCCGCCGGGACGCGTACCTCAATCGCGTCACCGACATCGCGGGCCGCCGCCGTACGCCGTCGCCGCGTGCTTCGAATGATGCGGACCTCAGGCACGTCGTCACGCTACTGCCATTTGGCCTGCTCCGCCGTGGCCACTTGTGTCGTCGTACGAGTGCATTTTGTGACGTTCTGACACACGTTCGAGGTGGCGATCACGGGCTCTGAGGCATCCCAGGCCACATCAGCCCAATGTTTGCCGCATCCTTCCGAGTTGGCAGCGGCAGCGCGGCGACGATCTTGCGGTCACTTGGCCACCTGCACGGCGGCCACTTGTGTCGTCGCACGACTGCATTTCGTGACGTTTTGGACACACATTGATGGCGCCTGGCCGCGCGGGCTGCATCCCGCCGGGGTGCGGAGGACGGCGGTCGCGCCCTTGCTGTATGCCGTTCCCTGGCATCGGACGGGGCAACCCGGTGGGCGGAGAGAACGTCGGCTCCGCCCACCGGTCATCGTTGGAGCTACTTCGAAGCCAGGCCCTTCGCATCCAAGAACGCCTTGGCCACGACTTCCGGGTCCTGCTTGTCGAGGTCCACCGCCGCGTTCATCTTGCGCACCTCGTCGCTGGTCAGCGCGGCGCTGACTGCGTTGACGGTCGTCGCGAAGTCCGCAGGTGCCGCATCCAGGTACTTCTTCGTCACGACCGGAATGCCCTGGAACGCCGAGCCCTGGAACTGGCCCTTGTCGTCGGTGATGACGACGAGCTTGTTCTGGGCGATCTGCGGGTCGGTGCCGAACGCGTACACGCATTGCGCCTGACCGTCCTCGATCGGCTTGTAGCGCAGCCCGATCGCCACCTTCGTGACGCTCTTGAAGTTGATCCCATACGTCTTCTTCAGGAGCGGGAGCCCGTCGGGGCGTGTGGTGTGCTCTGGGTTCGCCGAGTACACGAGGTTCGGCGCGGCCTTGGCCAGCGAGGAGAGATCGGTCAGCGAATACTGGTCAACTGCGGCCTGGGTGCACGCGACTTCGTTGTCGTTGTTGAAAGGGGCGGGGTCGAGCACCGTCAAACCGGCGGGCTCGTACTTCGCTTTGATCAGCGTCACCTGTTCGGCGACGGCGCCGGGCGCCGGGTCCGCCTTGAGCACCGCACCGACGATCGTGCCGGTGTACTCCGAGTACATGTCGATGTCGCCCTTGCGGATCGCGGCATCAGCGACTTCCGTGCTCGTGAGCGATTTGAGGGTCACCGGAAAACCCTTGGCCACGAGTGCTTGCTTGTACGCCTCGGTGACGATGTTGCTCTCAGTGAATCCCTTGTTGGCGATGGTCAGGGCCGGGCGATCCCCCGAACCGCTGCCGGCGCTGTCCCCGCCGCAGCCTGCGACCAGCGCGGCGATGAGCGTGACGGTGATTGAACCGGCGACGAGCGTGCGACCACGTCGGATCATTGACTTCTCCCCAGAAGTAGGGCCTGACGACGTGCGCGCCGCAGGCGTTTTGGTGTCACAAGCGTCTGCGCCGCAAGCACGATGCCTTCGGCGATAACGGCGAGCAGTGTGACAGGAATCGCGCCGGCAAGAAGGACGTCCGTTTGATTGTTGCTGAGGCCCGCGATGATTGTGACCCCGAGGCCGCCGGCGCCGACCGCACCCGCGAGGGCGGTGGTCGACACGATCATCACCGCGGCGCTCCGTAGACCGGCGAACGCCAGCGGCAGGGCGAGCGGCAGCTCAACGTGAGCGAGTACCTGCGTCGGCGTCAGTCCCATCCCGCGTGCCGCATCGACGGCGGCGACGTCGGCGCCCCGGATTCCGGTCGCGACGTTCAACAGCACCGACGGAATGCCGAGCGCCGTCAGGCCGATGACCGCAGGCCAAAACCCAATCGATGTGAACGCGATGACCAGGGCCATCGCGGCGAACGTCGGCACCGTCCGTCCGATCAGTCCTGTCGCGGCGATGGCGAACGACCCGAGCGGCCCGCCCTTGGAGCAGGCGATGCCCAACAACAGACCGATCGTGCCGGCCAGCAGCAACGCGACGACCGAGAGTCGCACGTGTTGGGTCAGGCGTTCCCATCCCTCGTTGTCGGTGAACGCCGTCCACGTGTCTGCGAGCAGGCTCACCGGCGTGCCTCGTCCGGTCGCGTGGCGATTCGCCGGCTCCAGGGCGTCACGACGCGCTGCAGGCCGACGAGCAGCAGGTCGAGCGTGAGTGCCATGCACACCGCGATGACGGTGCCGGCGACGATGGGTGTCACAAACAGGTTTCGCTCGATGCCGTTGTTGAGGATCAGCTCGCCGAGCCCACCGCCGGCGACGAACACGGCGATCGTCGCGATCGCGACCGTCTCGATGGTCGCGAGGCGGATGCCTGTCAGGATCGCGGGAACGGCCAGTGGCAGCTCCACGCGATACAGCACCTGGCGGCGGCTCAACCCCATTCCACGTGCGGCCTCGAGCACCGGCGACGGCACGCCACGCAGCCCTGCGACGGTGTTTCGGATCAAGACGCCCAGGGCGTAGATGGCGAGGCCGAGGATGGCGGGGGTCTTGCCGATCCCGAACACCGGAATCAGGAACGCGAAGAGGGCCAGGCTGGGAATGGTGTACAGCACGGTCGCCGTACCCGCGGCCACCGTTGCCCCGATGGGACGGTTGCGGACTGCGAGCGCAACGGGCACTGCAACGGCGACCGCCAGACCCACTCCCGCTCCGACCAGTTCCAGATGGGCGAGCGTCGCCGAGGCGATGTCATCGCCGTGGCGCCCGATCCAATCCCAGTCGATTGACTCAGCCAAGGGAGGCCTCCATCGGGTCGGGATGGGCCACGCGCGCGATGGTCGCGATCTCGACGACGCCGGTGACGACGCCATCGGCGTCCACGACGGCGGCGCAGCGGGCGCCTGCGTCGAACATCTGGGAGAGCGCGTCCCGGGCCGTCGTCTGAGGCTGCAGCAGGGGCTGTGCGGCGATCGCGGCGGTGTCGCCGATACGCCCGCCGGAGTTCAATCGGGACACGGTGACCCAGCCCTGCGGACGCCCGGAGGCGTCGGTCAGCAGCAAGTACCCGTCGATCGGCTCCAGATCTCCTCCACCGATACGCGAATGCACGATCTCCACATGGTCGGCTGCCGTCACGCTTGGGGCGGCGGTGAGCGCCAAATCGGCCACCCGCATGAGTGAGAGTCGCTTGAGGGCGCGGTCCGCACCGACGAAGTCCGCGACGAAGGCGTCGACGGGGTTGGCGAGGAGTTCCGCAGGGGTTGCGTACTGCACCAACCGGCCGTCGCGCATCACGGCGATGCGGTCCGCCATCTTGACGGCCTCGTCGATGTCGTGGGTCACGAAGACGACGGTCTTGGCGACGGTTCGTTGCAGACGCAAAAAATCGTTCTGCAGACGATCCCGGGTGATGGGGTCGACGGCCGAGAACGGTTCGTCCATCAACATCACCGGAGGATCGGCTGCGAGGGCGCGCGCCAGGCCGATCCGTTGCTGCTGGCCGCCGGAGAGCTCGCTCGGATAGCGGCTACCGTACTCATCGGCCGGCAGCCCGACCAGGTCCAACATCTCCGTGACCCGCGTCGTGATCCGGTGACGCTCCCACCCGAGCAGCTTCGGAACGGTCGCGACGTTGGCCGCGATGGTCAAGTGCGGCAGCAAACCGACCTGCTGGATCACGTAGCCGATGCGCCGGCGTAGCTGAGCCGGTGCAAGCGCTCGCGCGTCGCGCCCGTTGATCGTGATCGCGCCCGATGTCGGTTCGATCAGGCGGTTGATCATCTTGAGCGCCGTCGTCTTGCCGCAACCAGAGGGACCCACGAGCACACAGACCTCACCCGCTGGGATCTCGAGCGTCAACGCATCCACGGCGGGGTGCGTACCTGCATCGTAGTGCTTGGTCACCTCGCGCAGGCCGACCGTCGCCGCTGCTGTGGGAAGGCCGCTCATTCCGGGAACGATAGGGGCCGGCGCCGCATATGGTCCATGTCAACCGCATGGCCGGGGCGTAGGCTCCGCCCGCCCGCATTTCTCGTCGATCGTCAAGGGACGTCGTACATGGGATTCTCGGTCCTGCCCAAGGCCACGCAGTTCTTCGACATGTTCGCGCGCGCCGGAGCGAATGCGGTCGAGGCCGCGCGCCTGGTCGAGCAGCGCTTTGTCGACCCGTCCGTGGTCAAGCACTCCCAGGTCAAGGCCCTGGAGCATGTCGGCGACAACATGACCGGCGAGATCATCACGCTGCTCAACACCCAGTACGTCACGCCGTTCGACCGGGAGGACATCTACGGGCTCGCGAGCGCCACCGACGACGTGCTGGACCACATGGACTATGCGTCCGAGCTGCTGGACGTCTACCGGCTCGCTGAGACAACCGACTTCGCGCGCCAGCAGTGCGCGGTGATGGTCAACGCGGCGGGGCACCTGGCAGCGGCGCTCGGCAGCCTGCGGGGGCTCGCGCAGGCTGAGAGCCACCTTCTGGAGGTCAAGACGTCTGAGGACGAGGGCGACCGGCTGGTCAAGGAGGCGATCGGGAGCCTGTTCGCCGACCCCAACCCCGATCCGCTCTACGTGATCCGCTGGAAGGACGTCTACGACGCGCTCGAAGACGCGATCGACGCGTGTGAGACTGCGGCGCACCACATTGGCAACATCGTCGTCAAGAACAGTTAAGCGGCACCCCTCCGATGTGGAGCACGACCCTCGTCCTGGTGATCGCGATCGCGCTTGCGTTCGACTTCACCAACGGTTTTCACGACACGGCCAACGCTGTCGCGACGAGCATCTCGACCAGGGCCATGTCTCCCCAGTTCGCGGTGCTGTCGGCGGCCGCCCTCAACTTCGTCGGGGCGTTGGTGTCCATCAAGGTCGCGGCGACGATCGCCAAGGGCATCGTGGTGCAGGACGAGGTCACGCTCAAGGTGATCATGGCCGGTCTGATCGGCGCGATCACCTGGAACCTCCTGACGTGGTTCTTCGGGCTCCCCAGCAGCTCGAGCCATGCATTGATCGGCGGAGTGGCGGGATCGGTGCTGGCTGCGGCGGGAACCGGCGGCGTCAAATGGGTCGGCATCAGGGACAAGGTGTTGATTCCGTCGTTGTTCGCGCCGGTGCTCGGGATGATCGGGGCAGGGCTCTTGGTCGTCCTCTGCACGTGGCTTTTCGCACGCAGACGGCCGGGCTTCGTCAACCGGATCTTCCGGCGACTGCAGGTCCTGTCAGGGAGTTTTGTCGCCTATGCACATGGCACCAACGACGCGCAGAAGACCATGGGAATCATGACGCTCGCTCTGATTTCGGCGGGCGTTTTGGACAAGGGCTCCGACCCGCCGTTGTGGGTCATCCTGAGCGCCGCCACGGCGATGGCCACCGGAACCTGGTTCGGGGGCTGGCGCATCATCAAGACGCTGGGTCAGAACGTGACCAAGCTGACGCCCCTGCAGGGGTTCAGCGCACAGACGTCGTGCGCGGTGATCCTGTTCATGACCGCGCACTACGGGTACCCGGTGTCGACCACGCACTCGATCTCGGGTTCGGTCCTGGGCGCCGGGGCGACGCAGCGCTTCTCGGCGGTGCGATGGGGCGTCGCCGGAAACATCGCGATCGCGTGGCTTCTGACGATCCCGTGCGCCGCATTGATGGGCGCCTTGATGGAGACACTGACCCGCGTGCCAGGCGGATCCGGCATCACATTCGCCGCGGCCGTCGTGATCTGCACGTTCTTCTTCGTCGCCCGTAAGCGCCAGACACTCGCGGGCCCACCAATTGCGAACGTGCCGCCCGCCCCGGCAGTGCCGGCAGACGAGCTGAGCCCGGTCTGACGTGTCAGTTGCCCCGACCGTCCGGGTCGGGGAAGCGCACGTGCAGGTGGTCGTCGTGGTTGGGCCAGACCATCACGATGCCACGCGGCCCGCGGACATCGAGGTTCGGTCCGTAGAACACAAACTCCGCGCCACGGGCGACGAGTCGATCGGCGAGGGCCTGGGTCAGCGCCCGGTTGTAGTTGGCCGGGTTTGACTGCCCCTCTTTGTCATCGGCGCGGGGCAGCCGAATATCGACGTCCAGGCCGTTCTCGTGCGAGGCGTGCAGATCGAAGTTGCCGCCACCTTCATTCGAGAGGTCGCCGATACCCAGGCGCGGGCCGTTGGGATGCGCTTGCTCCCACCATTCGCCCAGGTCGATGAGCTGCCGCACGAGTGTGGCGGTTCCATTGCGCCGGCCGGCACGGTTGGGCGGCGTCTGGGTGTAGGGATCGTAGGTGTAGAAGCCGGGTCCGCTCTCGGGCAGGATCACGCCGCGCTCGAGCCACCCGACGTTGGCGGTTCCGTGCGCAATGCTCTGGCGCCACTGGATGCGGGCTTCGATCGGCGGCGCAGGCGGAGGAGGCGCCGGAGGTTCCTGTGGCGTGGGCGCGGGGACCGGCGCCGATGCGGCGGAGGCGGTCGTCGCACCACCGTCGCTGAGTGCCGCGATCGGAAGCGTTGCCGCGACGAGCGCGAACAGCACGATCCAGGCGCGGGGCGTCGACGACCGGCGCCTGCGTCGCACGGATGCGCGGCACGCGGGACAACAGGCCATGGCGTGTCGTCGTGCACTCACAATGCCGAGGGTAGCGCCGAACCGTCCGTGCGCCGAGAAATCCCTGTTGCGAGGTGGGGTTACGATGGATCGCATGAAGTGGCTGCGACGCTCGAGGTGGGTCCGCGTCCTGATCGTGGTCGTCGGGTTGCTCACGATCGGGTGGGCCGTGCTGCGATTGGTGGCCGGCTCGAGCGACCCGGTCAGCGATCGCGACGCACTCGCGACGTTCGCCGCTGCAGCAGGGGGAACCGTCCCGAATGGTGGTCCCGAGCCCGGGGTCTACCGCTATCGCGCGACGGGGACCGAGCGCGGCGGCACGGGGCTGCTTGCGATCAGCCGCGACGTTCCCGCTGAGGCCCGATTGGTCGTCACGCCGAATGGCGTCGGGTGGGAGGCGGAGTTGTCATACAGCCGTCAGCACATCGAGGGTGCGCGCTACACGTTGCATGACGGTGCGATCCAGGTGACGTGGCGGCGCACCAAGGTGACGTTCGCCGGGTTCGGTCGCGACGATCGCCGCTCCGCTCAGCCTCCGTCGGTGTTCCTGCCCGCCCACGCCGCCGTCGGTACGAAGTGGTCCGACGCCTATCGGACCGGTGACATCTTCGTCCGAAGCGACAATCGCGTGCTTCGCGCAGAGGGCGTCGAGCTGGATGGCAGGCGGGTCGACGCCCTGGTGCTCGAGCGTCGGTCGACGACGAGCGGCGCCCATCCGGGAACGCGCATCGAGACCGACTGGTGGGCCCCGTCCCTCGGGCTGCCCATACGCTGGGACGTGGACACCGATGTCGGCGGTGTGTTCGCCTTCCACTCCACGACACGTCTGGTGTTGCAGTCGGCCGTCCCACGTCGGTGAGGGCTGCGACCTGCGTCTCGGGTACTCCCGCGGAGAGGTCCCGTGGACGGACGACGTCCCTTCGTCGCGATCGTGACCGGAGCGTGCCGCGAAATCCGCGCTGTTGTACACAAGTCCCCGCCGATATGCCGCTGGCCGGCGGTGGCCGATGCAGGCGGATCGTGCTACCGTTCGCCGCCGGTCGCCGATAGGCGGCCGTTCCGACCTGCCAGCGAAGAAGAGGCGAAGCACAAGCGTGCCGACGATCAATCAATTAGTCCGTAAGGGCCGCAAGCCGAAGGCCAGCAAGACGACCACACCGGCGCTCAAGGGCGCGCCGCAGAAGCGTGGCGTCTGCACCAGGGTCTACACCACCACGCCCAAAAAACCGAACTCTGCGCTCCGCAAGGTGGCGCGTGTGCGGTTGACCAATGGGATGGAAGTGACCAGCTACATCCCGGGCGAGGGCCACAACCTTCAGGAGCACTCCGTCGTGCTCGTCCGTGGTGGGCGGGTCAAGGACCTGCCGGGCGTGCGGTACAAGATCATCCGCGCAGCGCTCGACGCCGCGGGTGTCAGTGACCGCAAGCAGGGCCGCTCCAAGTACGGCGCGAAGGCGCCCAAGTAATGCCGCGCAGAAACGCAGCAGACATCCGTGAGCCAGAGCCGGATCCCATCCACGGAAACACGATCGTCAGCCAGCTCGTCAACCGCGTGCTCCGCGACGGCAAGAAGTCGACCGCCGAGGCGATCGTCTACGACGCGCTCGAGCGGATCAAGGATCGCACCGGCCGGGACCCGGTCCAGGTCATGGAAGAGGCCATCCGCAACGTCACGCCCGCGCTCGAGGTGCGGTCGCGTCGTGTCGGTGGCGCCACCTACCAGGTGCCGATCGAGGTGCAGCCCCGTCGGGGACGCACCCTCGCCATCCGCTGGATCGTCCGTTTCTCGCGCGAACGGCGTGAGAAGCAGATGAGCGAGCGGCTCGCCAACGAGTTGCTGGACGCACTCGGCTCGCAGGGTGGGGCGTTCAAGCGCAAGGACGACATCTACCGCATGGCCCAGGCCAACAAGGCCTTCGCGCACTACCGCTGGTAGGTCGCGTCAGAGGTTTCGCCCCCGCGCAGACATGCGCGTGGAAGGTTCCACCTGCCCCAGCTCATAAGGGAGCCCCGTGTCCACGTCTGAACCACTCAAGAGCATCCCGCTCACGCGCACCCGCAACATCGGGATCATGGCGCACATCGACGCGGGCAAGACGACGACGACGGAGCGCATCCTCTACTACACGGGGCGCACCCACCGCATCGGTGAGGTGCACGAGGGCGCCGCGACCATGGACTGGATGGCGCAAGAGCAGGAGCGCGGCATCACGATCACGAGCGCTGCGACCACCTGCATCTGGCGCGATCACCGCATCAACATCATCGACACGCCGGGCCACGTGGACTTCACCGTCGAGGTGGAGCGCAGCCTGCGGGTGCTCGACGGGGCCGTCGCCGTGTTCGACTCGGTTGCCGGTGTGGAGCCGCAGAGCGAGACCGTGTGGCGCCAGGCCGACCGCTACGGCGTGCCGCGCATCGCGTACGTCAACAAGATGGACCGCATGGGCGCCGACTTCGACCGCTCGGTTGAGACCATGCGCGACCGCCTGGGCGCCAACGCGATTCCGGTCCACCTGCCGATCGGAGTCGAGTCGGACTTCGTCGGTCTGATCGACCTGGTCACGATGATCGCGGTCACCTACGAGGACGACCTTGGCACCAAGGTCACCGAGGGTCCCGTTCCCGACAATCTCAAGGATGCCGCCGATCAGGGCCGTGAGACGCTGATCGAGGCGCTCGCCGACGTGGACGACACGCTGGCCGAGGCATACCTCGAAGGGGGGGACATCACCCCCGAGATGCTGCGCAACGCCATCCGCAAGGGCGTCCTCGAGACCGTGATCACCCCGGTGCTGTGCGGCTCGTCGTTCAAGAACAAAGGCGTGCAGCACCTGCTCGACGCCGTCGTCGACTACCTGCCGTCGCCGCTCGAGGTCAAGCCGGCAGAGGGCCTGGAGCCCGGCAGTGACGAGCCTGCGGTGCGGTTGCCCGATGTCAGTGCGCCGTTCGCGGCGCTCGCGTTCAAGGTGATGAGCGACCCGTTCGTCGGCCGGCTCACGTTCCTGCGCGTGTACTCGGGCACCGTCACCGCGGGCGCCAACATCGTCAACGCGACCAAGGACAAGAAGGAGCGCATCGGGCGTCTGCTCATGATGCACGCCAACCACCGTGAGGACATCGACAAGGCAGGAGCCGGCGACATCGTCGCGGCGGTCGGCCTCAAGACCGTTACGACCGGCGACACGCTCAGCGACATCGCCAAGCCGATCATCCTCGAGCGCATGACGTTCCCGGATCCGGTCATCTCGGTGGCGATCGAGCCCAAGACCAAGGCCGACCAGGATCGACTCGCGCAAGGGCTGCAGCGCCTCTCCGAGGAAGACCCCACGTTCAGGGTGCGCTCGGATGAGGAGACCGGCCAGACGCTGATCGCGGGTATGGGCGAACTGCACCTCGAGATCATCGTGGACCGCCTGAAGCGGGAGTTCAACGTGGACGCCGGTGTCGGCGCCCCGCAGGTGGCCTACCGCGAGACGATCCGCAAGCGGGTCGAGAAGGTCGAAGGCCGATTCGTCCGCCAGAGCGGTGGTCGCGGTCAGTTCGGTCACGTCTACATCTCGATGGAGCCGAACGAGCCGGGCAAAGGCTACGAGTTCACCAGCAAAGTCGTCGGCGGCAACATCCCCAAGGAGTACGTCGGGCCGACTGACAACGGCATCCGCGAGGCGCTCGAGTCGGGCGTGCTCGCCGGCTACCCGATGGTCGACATCAAGGTCGAGCTGATCGACGGCTCCTACCACGACGTGGACTCGTCGGAGATGGCGTTCAAGATCGCCGGCTCGATGGCGGCGAAGGCCGCAGCGCTCAAGGCATCCCCGACGCTGCTCGAGCCGGTCATGGCCGTCGAGGTGGTCGTCCCAGCGGACTTCACCGGCGCCGTCGCAGGCGACATCAGCCGCCGCCGCGGTCAGATCGTCGGCATCGAACCCCGCGGCGGGACCGAGATCGTGACCGCCACCGTGCCGCTGTCAGAGATGTTCGGGTACGCCACGTCAATCCGCAGCGCCACCCAAGGCCGCGCGACGTTCACCATGCAGTTCCAACGCTACGAGCAGGTGCCCCAGAGCATCGCGGAGCAGATCAAGGCAAGGTAGTCACCGGGGCCGCGGCATCGGTGGTCGTTACGCGGGCATGACGTGTCGAGAGATCCAACGTGGAGGGCCCCAGACGGGGACCCTCCACGTTGCCGTACAGACTAGATGGTTGATTCCAAAGTGACCGGGCTGATGGGGTGGCGAGGTGTGTGGGTGA